>NZ_OY762614.1:4931745-5628160 GCF_963666145.1 uncultured Desulfobacter sp.
CCTCATATTCCAGAACCTTCTCCTTTGCACCATCTGCCAAAAGAAGCTTTTTTACAGGAGTTGCGGCGCTTTTCCGGTACGCCTGAGGCTGTGCTGGAAAACAGTGATCTCATGGAAATATATATACCCATTCTTAGAGCCGACCTTGCCATTGAGGAGAAGTACACCCCGAAAGAGGAAGCGCCTATTAACATACCGATAACGGCCATTTACGGTAGTGAGGATGATGAAGCCCCAAAATCAGTGATGGCACCATGGGAACGATATACCACGGATACCTTTGAACTGATTGGCCTGCAAGGGGGGCATTTTTTCATCAATACCGATAGGGAGGCTTTTTTATCCTGCCTTTCCAATATAACAACTTTTTTTAAGTAAGTTGTGCAGTTGGATTTAGGACGTAAATGTATCATTTTTAAAATGGAGGTAATTTTAAAATGAGTTCAAATAAAGTTTTGGATCAGATAGGTGCTACCCCCATGTTTCGGATTGGGCTTGGGGATAATGACAATACGAACATCTACGCAAAAGCAGAATACCTGAATCCTGGGGGGTCAATCAAAGATAGGGTTGCTCTTTTTATTATCGAAGAAGCCGAAAAAAAAGGTAAATTAAAAAAAGGTATGTCCATTGTAGAAGCAACCAGCGGAAATACAGGAATTGCCGTTGCCATGGTTGGTTTGATTAAAGGATACGATGTCAGGATCATCATGCCGGAAAATATGAGTGATGAGAGAAAAAAGATGATCCGAGCTTTGAATGCTGAATTAATTTTAACGCCTCCTGAAAAAAATGTGGCAGGCGCTGTTGAGAAGCTTAAAGAGATTATGACTAAAGAAGACAACATCTTTGTACCTGACCAGTTTGAAAATCATGATAACAGTATGTCCCATTATCTCTCTACAGGACCGGAAATATGGAAAAATATGAATGGCTATGTGGATATTTTTGTGTCAGGACTTGGAAGCGGCGGCACACTCATGGGAACAGGGAAATACCTGAAGGAAAAGAATCCGGATATCATGATCGTTGCGGTTGAGCCGAAGAATGTCTCTGCGCTTTTGGGCCATGAACCAGGGCTTCATAAAATTGAAGGGATAGGCGATGGATTTGTCCCCTCCATTGTGGATACCAGTCTGATTGACAAGGTTGTTGAGGTTGACGACGACAGCGCAGTTAAAATGACCCGCAGGCTTGCAAGTGAGCAAGGCTTTCTTGTGGGAATTTCTTCGGGTGCCAACGTATGTGCGGCTCTTGAAATGCAGAATCTGTTTGGAAAAAATAAAAAAATCGCCACCATTTTCCCGGATGGCGCGGAAAGGTATTTCAGCACAGCACTTTTTACCGACCGTCACCGGGAATTTGCAGTTGCTATATAGGGGGTATATAAAGGCTATCTGTTTTATATCACCAGCCGTCTGAAAAACTCAGAGGCTCCTGCAGACTTGTTAACCGATGATGCTATTGAATTGACTGCTTACACCAGGGGAAACAGAAGGGGAGGAATAAATACAGCCACTGCCGCCCTGGAAGAAGCATATTATTATAATGAAAAGAAGGTCACAGCCGAGATGCTATACAACTTAAGTTGGGTCAACGAATCTGAGTGAAACGAAAACGCTTGTGAGGGGACTGCGGCGCTATGGATAACTCAGTGCGGTAGACTGCTATCTAATGATATAAGCCGGAAGGAAACCCCTTCCGGCTTTTTTTTGTTTGCCCGGCATGGCGGGCAAACCCAGCCTGCGGTAAGCAGGCGTTACCACGACCAGGGGGAAGACAATCCGAATTGTAAGGGCGTTGATGGTAACGGCAGAGTCTGAAGGAAGCAATAGGAAGTGAGCAGTTCATGGAAGAGCGTTTAATCAATTGTTGCATACCAACACAGCTCCATCCGACCTCTCTCTTACATGCAACAATTGATTAAATGTATGAACTGGAAGGTTATTTTTGCCGAATTGTCAGCTATGGGGATTGTATGATTTCTCTATGGAGGATTTTATTGAACATTGATTTATGGGACATGGCAATTAAAAGATCATAAACCATTTTGATTTCCTAATCGGTCCATTTTTCAGGCACTTTTTTAAAAAAAGGTGACTTTTGACGCAGGTATCCTATATCGTCTACAGAACGATTTTTTAAAAATAATCACGTCAGACAAAATTATGAAGAATCAAGGTGCTGATTTGATAATTTTTTAATGATCGTCATCCTCCCTTTTTTGCAATTAGGGCAGCATAGAAGATCCTGCCCAGTAAGTCTTTTCATCATTTCAAGATAAGTCTCTTCTACTTTTTGCGGCATACCGGCATCAGGATCAATCAATTGCCGTATTGTTTTAACGGCCTGCTTTTTATTTCGATGTGATAAAAAACCAAAATATCTTATCTTCATAAAATTTTCCGGAAGCACATGAAGCAAAAATCTCCGGATAAATTCAGGGGCAGATACGGTCATTTCTTTGGTTGCGTTGTTATTGGCTCTGTCTCTGTATTCAAAACAGACTTGATTGTTATCTATTGATTTTATCCGATTATTAGATATGGCAACACGATGCGTATATCGGCCAAGATATTCAAGGACCTGTTCAGGGCCGGCAAAGGGTCGCTTAGCGTAGATGAGCCATTTGACACCAAAAAGAAATCGGACAAAACTACTGAATGCCGGCTTGTTTTTGTAATTCGCAAGTTTGCCCGGCAGTGATAGTTCCTTATTCAAATATGCTTTTTCAAACAACCCAAGATAACGTTTCTTGAACTCTTTTGATAAGGATTGAACCCTGAATAGATAAGTCTTGTTGGAGGATATCCAGCGATTTTTATCAAATGAAAGGGCGCCACCAGCAATAAGACAGTGAATATGGAAGTGATCGGTAAGTTTTTGTGACCAGGTATGCAGAACACTTATAAAACCAAGCTGTCCCTGAATTTTCCATCGAGGATCTCTGCCAAAAACCTGAAGTGTCTGGCTCACCGCGGCAAAAAGATTGTTAAGCATAACCTTGGGATTGCTTAATATAAATGGATTCAGATCATGTGGTATAGTAAAGACCATATGAAAATAATTGCAGGGCAATAAATCGGCCTTCCGGTCGTTAAGCCACTTTTCCTTAACCATAGTTTGGCATTTTGGACAGTGCCTGTCTCTGCAAGAGTTATAAGCAATCCGTTCAAAACCGCACGTATCACATTGTTCGACATGGCCACCAAGCCGGGCGGTTCGGCAAACCTCTATTTTGTGCATCACTTTAAGCTTTTTATATGGCAGAATATTTTGCTCCCGGTATGCTTTGCCGTAGATGCGAAAAATATCCGCCACTTCGTACGTCTTTTTCATTCACCCTCCTGTTCTTCATACATGACATCCAGAGGGCTTTTAAATTTAACCGGCTCCTGATGAATCAGGTGAAGGTAGACCATTGTTGTTTTTAATGAAGAATGGCCGAGCTGTTCTTTGATTGTATAAAGATCGACGCCTTGGGTGAGCAGATGAGTGGCAAAACTGTGTCTGAGGCTATGAAGTCCACGGCCTCTTTCTATACCGGCTTTTTTTTTGCTTTGACAAAATAGCTCCTGGCAGCAGTATACCCCAGATGTTTTTGTTCATTGACACCAGGGAAAAGCCATTCCAAGGGTTTGTACTCCTGCCAGTAAATTCTGAGTTCGTCCAGTAGGTGCTTAGACAATACAGCATAGCGATCCTTGCCGCCTTTGCCCCTTTCTATTCTGATCATCATTCTGGAAGGATCGCTTTCAATATGCTTGGGTTGGAGTTTTATGACTTCCCCGACCCTGAGTCCCGCACTGTAAACCGTTTTTAAAAAAACTCGGTGTTTGAGATTGGCTGCTGCGTCAAACAGTCTTTTGACCTCTTCTACGCTCATCACATTAGGGAGTTTTCGAGTTCTGGGCCGTGGCGGCAGTTCAAATTTTCTCTCTTCCCATTTGAGAACATTTTTGTAAAAACACGACAAACCGGATAAATGATTATTACAAGTTCCCCATTCGAGCTTACGTTCCCGATAAAGATAAAGCAGGTACTCTTGAATTTCTTCCTGGGTGATCAGGGCAGGCGATTTGTTAAAATATTCTGCAAGCCTCCGCACAATGTCCATATAGTGCTGGATGGTCCACGGTGAATAACGATTTAACGTCATGTAATCCATAAATTGAGTTCTAAGACTTTTAGCCATTTTTTTACCTCCTTGATTTGATAAGAAAACCTTATCCTTACGGATAGATGTGGAATATTGTAAGCTTATTTAATGAGAATAGAAAATGCGTAGAGACGTGATTGAAGGGAACCAGGGGTCTTTGTGTTGCCAAAAAAGTAGGAGAACGGGGGCGCAGGCTGCAATGATTTATGACAGGCGTGGCATTTGCGCTTTTTGCAAATGACATGACTGGCGGAAATCTTGCGCCTGGGCGCCCCCGTTCTCCGGCAAATTTTGCAAAGAGTAGTTAGGAAGGTAATTGGATTTTAGGGTGTTGTGTAACCCGGATGTTCTGAAAGGGCACTTCCGCGCAGCGGTTCAGTTCATAGCGAAAGTGAACCTGATTCGGCGTCACGGGTGGGTAAGCGTGCAAAATAGCGCGAAGCCCGATACCTGGTCAGTCCCGCGGCGTGTTTGAGGATGGCATTGCTCACAGGGTATCATCGCAACCTTTTTTGATTGTGTTTATGGAATTACAAAACGCGACATGAGCCAAACATTAAGAAGCTCTTATAATAAATCTGAAGATAAAAAAGCCATCCATATGATTAGCGCCTGGGCCTCGGAAAAACAAGTTGTGCTCGGTCAACTCAAAACGGAAGAAAAATCCAATGAGAACCCTGAGCAAAAGCGATTTTCCATGCCATGGGCACACCCTCAAGCCAATTCTAAACTGAGTTGGCTTTTATTATTGGGGGCGGTGACCCAGGTTAAAAATCTTGTGTATGAATACTTGAAAAGTATATCACAAAGAGTTATAGTTATCTATGAAAAAATTATGCACCAAATGGTTTAAGAAATGGGCAAAAAAGATGGGTTTGGAGAATCATCAGCTCATTGAAGTTGTTGAAAATTTAGAAAGAGGTCTCTCTGCCGCAAATTTAGGCGGTTCTCTGTTCAAAGTGCGTGTGAACAGGGAAGGGCAGGGGAAAAGTTCCGGATTCAGGACAATAATAGCATATAAGGCAAAGGACAAAACTATATTTCTGTATGGATTTGCCAAAAACGAAAGAGCCAATATAGACAAGGCAGAATTACACTATTTCAAAATACTGGGCTCAGATTTGATCGCCATGGATGCCTGTCAAATTGAAAAATTAATTGCAGAAAACGTTTTGTTTGACTTGGAGGAATGACATGAGAGATTCAATAAAAAAAGCAATCGGTGAAACTGTCCAGGATATGGTGAATTCCGGATTTAAAACCTCTTTTACTGAAAAAGAGTTAAATTCATTGGGGGTCACGATCCCCGAAGTACAGCTATCAATTGACCAGATAAAAGAAATCAGAGAAACCTTGAATTTAAGTCAGGCTGTTTTCGCCAAACTGTTAAATGTAAGTCCGTCTTCAATACGGCAGTGGGAGCAAGGAAAGAGAAAACCAACCGGCTCCACAATGGTCCTTCTTGAGCTGCTTAAAAGGTCTCCCAATATCCTTGATTACAGACTTAACGCATAACGCGCGAAATATCTTTTTATAAAAAATTTGATGCTCAGGGGATTGAAAATCCTTTGGGTTTTGATGTGCCCGGCTGTGCCTAAATTGTGCCCGTCAAGGTCAAAAAATAACAAATATTTCCAAACAAAACCAAAAATGGTGTTCACAAAGTAAATCAATTCAAGTGGTTGAAAAATCAACTTTTTTAAATTTGTTTTAAAAAGGACTTAAAATCCCTCGCCCGCAAGGGTGTACGAGTTCAATTCTCGTCCCAGGTACCAAAAAAAATGATAAGGAAATCAACTGATTATAGCTGATTTCCTTATTTGTTTTTGAACCCTTCAGTTTTTTATCAAGCCTTGATTTTTTGGGGTTGTTGTCACAAGAGTGTCACAAGAAATAATTTATAATCACATATGCTCACAAAAGGTTTCCCATTTCGATGTTAAAAAATTGTACACAAAGGCTATCATTTGAATTGTCTCTAATGGGCTACCTTTTTTGGCGTAGGGCATTATTTCAATATCAAAGGAGGCTTTAATAGTTTGCGGTTGCCTTTATCAACAAAATTTTTCCTACTGAATGGAGTTGAAAAATTTTCGAGGGTAAGGATCTCTTTAATTGAATTGTAAAAATTTGGACTTGATCTGATAGTAAATGCACCATCAAAATTTTGATTTGCCCGAAATAAACTTTACCCCAACGTTTTAAAAAATCGTTTGAAAAGTTCTCAGTTTTCAGACCGCCTTCTGCATTGCCTCAAGGAAATGTAGTAAATCTTTTTTCACAGCCTGATTCGAATTCATTGTCAGTGTGAGCTTACCGCCCGGCCTGGTAAAGCGACCGGCTCTCTGAATGATCCTATGCCGAATCGTATCCAATTTTTGAAATCTCCATGCCGAGGAACGCTTGGGTTTTGTTCTGCCGGATGCCGGGTGGGCGATCATCTGCATCTCTTGAGAAAAATTATGCGCCATCATGGATGACAGGGTGAATACCTGGTTGGCAACAAGCCTTTTACATGGGATCACGCTGAGAGCTGTATCGTTTTTTGCATTGCCAAAGATTGCCTCCTGAGACCCACGGCCATTATGGAACAGCACAACTGTTTTTGCAGACCCCGTTTTATTGGTCACAACGACCTTGTATTGGTATTCCCGGTCAACCGGTTCAAATAAATCCAGTTGGAGAGGCCCTTTGATTGCTTTTTTGTATTTTTTCCTGGTGAATACAAATCGGAATTCCGTATCCCAGGACTTGGGTTTCCACTGAGTTTCAAAAAACGACCATTCATCGTCAATGTCTGTCCAGGAATCACAGTTTTCTATCAGTTTTTTGAGTTCAGTGAATCGTGCAAAGGGAACCGATGCCGTGAATTTGACCTTTTGGGTTGCCATCAGCGAGATGATATCCTGGTTGAAAAATGCGCCGTCCATGCGTGCCTCAAGAATGCTGCCCGGAATTTGAGAATGCATGTGGTAAAAGCAGTTCTTCATAAATTCAGCAGCGCCATTGGAGTCATGGACATTTCCCGGGCGGTGATGCATATCAAAAAACTGGCCGGTCTGGGCAATGGTACAGAATAATGGATAATAACTTCGAGCCCCTTTTTTGACCTTATTGAACCCAATCGCCGAGCCCTCGGCATGGCCTTTGGTAGAAAGGACGGAACCATCAAAATCCATGGTCAACCTTGAAAATTGTTCCCGCTGCAAACCGCTGATCACAAAGGATCTAGATAATCCGCGAACATTTTCAACGCTTCGGTCATCCAGCAAAGCCAAACTCCGGGAAATAGTGGAGGCATCCGGCAGCTTCTTTAAACCCATCAAGCGAAGAATCATCGGATCTTCCCGGTAATAATCAATTTCCCGGATCCTCCTGAACCCTAAAATCAAGTGGACGGTCAGCAGTAGTACCATGATGTGATGTCCAAAAATCGGTGACAGTTTCAGGTGGGAGAAACAACTTCTCAGTTTGCGTTTCAGTTCCAGCCGCTTGAACAGCATCTGGAAAATCAGAGCACCGGCGAATGATGTCAGCTGTCTTTCCTCAAAATTGATCTCGGGTATTTTATGGAATTTAGTATAAATCTGTGCTTTACTGGACTTCACTTGAGGTGGCCTCCTGAATTCGGTTTTATTTGTTGTCGCAAACTAAATATAACCTTTATTCATGAGGCTCCTCAACTTTTATTACACTCCAATTACCATTTTTTTATGCAATTCTGGGGTTTATGAGGGAGAAATGTATATACATTAAATTGGGGAGGCCCCCAACCTATTGTGGTGAAGTTGAATGAAAACAGAAATCTGAACTTTTATACCACTATGTTGATCTTGGCATTGCTCATTTTTAATTTTTTTCAATTTTCCGAAAAAATAATTAGAGTAAGCTTTTTTAGGTTTTTAATTGAGTTCGTTGAAACCAGTACGACTTGAACAGTGCCAACTTTTGAGCTTCCCTTTCGTATTCAGTGTATTCTTGATTTGCTATCTCAAGTTCGTTTTTTGTATAGGTTTTTAGGGAGGGCTGGATATATTCCATTGAGGATGTGCGTTTCATGAGGGGGGAGTGTATTTCGTCTTGATTCATGCTGCAGTTGAGATCCGGCATAAATGGACTCCTTTCCAAAAGTCCCGATTTGCCCTGCAAGCCGTTTCAACTCTGCTAAATTGGGAAGGCAATCCATACCGATCCCGGCGGCATGCGCCCGATAAGCCCGGACAAAATCCCGAAACCACCATTTCAGGTCCGCGTCAACCACATAGGCCGCCCAAGATCCGTACCGCCACATAGTGGACATCAAATGCTGCGTGATAGGGTCCTCAAATTTAGGAATAACCGCCTTTCCGTGTAATCGCAGATGCGCAATGATCTTTCCGGCTTCAATCTCTGCTCTATCCTTCACACTGATCCTGCCACCCATGGTGTCAACAATATCGGCTGTGGTGGGCATGGTATTGTATTTATGGTTCCTAATAAGCTTCACCGCAGCTTCGGATACCTGGTCAATGGAGAATTCCTTCAACGCTTCAAATCTAAGTTTTAAGCCTGCGCTGGTGAATGTTGCCCCTGGATAATTGTCCGCAATAGCCAGCATGATATCCGTGAATTCTTTGATATCTTGTTTTTCCATGATTACGCCTCCGCACACATTCGGTCTACATCAACGCCCATTTCCAGCAGGAATTGAGCAGCAACCATGCAATTGGTATCCATTGCTTTGTTTCCGGTCACCGTTCCGTTAGGGAACCTGCCCCGGGGTGTTGCACATGATGATGCCCAGGGAGTTTCATGTTGACACGGTCCATTCTGTTCTCGCATTGACTCAAGGAACCCCTCGGCCCATTTGTTTTTCAGTGTTTTATCCAGATATGCCTTGAACTGCATACTCCCGCCACGGACATTCCTGGCGGCATAAGCCACGGCCTCTTCAACCGCCCGCGCCGGGTAGTCCATAATGGCCTTGTTGACAAGGGAAAATACAATGGGGTTGCGGTGCTGTTCAGGAATCAAATTTAAAATATCCAGGTTGGAAGACGACGACGGTACGGGTACAGCCGAGTCACAGACAACATGTTCAGGGGACCGGACCGGTTCAGGGGTAGTAGTCGTTGTTTCCCTCAATATTTGTTTAATATCAGTATTTATTACTGGAGCGGTTTCCTTGATTCCGGTTTTCTGCATGTGGGTTTCCTCAATGTCGGTAGCATCGCCTAGTGTCTCCCCGGCCTCCGGGAGGATATCGTTATTGGCTTGTGTCGCCATGTTTTTTTTGCCAAATAATTCCCCCTGTATGTCCATAGGCGCCGTTTTCCTGCCGGACTGCTCTGGTTGGTCCGGTTCCGGTCTGACCCCGCAGGAACCGCCGGCCTTAACAGGGCTTTCGTGGATAATATACTTAACACCGATGATCCTTCCGTTCTCATGCCGGGAAACATCTCTCAGGATATACCCGGCGGCTTCCAGTTCTTTAATAGCTGATCTCACGGCGGTATGCCCGGCCTTGCCTGTTTTTACCAGGTGGTTGATATTCAGGTTCCAATTGTCCGGCCGGGACAGCAAGCGGGCGAGCGTTCCCCGAGCCTTATCGGAAATGGTTTCGTCTAAAAGGAATTCGTTTGGCAATATGGTGTAGTTGCTCTTTTTCTTAGCCCTGACAATCATCTGGCCACCTCCTTTTCTGCTCGGCAAGAGAGTTTCGCACGGATCTTGTTTAACAGTTCTCGCATTTCGCGACTCTTTTCCCATGTCATGGCCGGGTGCCATGGATGTAATAATGGACAAGTCGGCCAACAAGCGGGAACATATGAATCTTGAGACGGTGCTTTAGATCAAAATTTTCATATTCAAATTAAACATTTTATATTATGATGTCCCTATTGCTATGAATAATCACCTTACATACAATCCCTTATAATCTCTTATTTTTTTGATGATATTGAAGTAATTATAAACCCCGGATTATGTCTATTTAAGCTCGCTTTTCGGGTGGTGCTGCTGGGTACAACATCTTGTACCCTTCTTGATTCCGTTGGGGGGAGGATAATAATATATAAAATTTATTCTTGCGTTTCTTTGTCCGGGGTGGTTAATTTCCTATTAAATTGAATTTTTACATCAACCAGTTTCATTAAAAAAATGAATAGGCAGAATCCGCCTATCACCATATTGGCCCATTCTGTCTATTTCACTGTTAGCCTCTTTAAGGAGTCACCGTGTACTATCATGTGATAATTAAACCAAAATCAGATAAATTTTACGGTGAGTACAAAACGGATCTCACTAAAGAGCAATTGATTTCAAGATTTATTGATCCGTACGAACAGGGAAGAGCAATAGTTATAAATGGCAAAACTGTTCAGCCAGATGACCTTGAGCGAATAAAAATTGCAAAAAGCGAACAGACAATTGAGTCGTTTATTCCCCAAATTAAAGCCGAAGACAGAGCTTCATCTGTCGCCGTTATTGGTGGCCCGTCTTACACACATCGAGCAATTGGAAAAGCTACAGATATAACAGATGAATTTATTGAAGGTGCGATCGGATATAAAAAAGCTCTTACCGCCACTCAAAATAATGGTAATGGAAATAGTGCGGACGACTTAAATAGAGTATTTATAGTTCATGGGCATGATGAAAGTGCTCAAAATAAGGCCGCTAGGTTTGTAGAAAAATTGGGTTTTGAGGCTATTATTCTTCATGAAAAACCCAGTTCAGGAAGAACGATTATCGAAAAAATAGAGCATTATTCAGATGTCGGATACGCAATTGTCCTATACACGCCCGATGACGTTGGTAACGTTAAAGCTAAAGCCGAAAATTTAAATGTTCGAGCACGGCAAAATGTGGTTTTTGAACATGGCTATCTCATTGGTAGGCTTGGTCGTGGAAAGGTCTCTGCTTTAGTCGACGGTAAGTTAGAACTCCCTAACGACATTAGTGGCGTCGTATATATTAGTCTTGATGAAGGCGCTACATGGCAGTTGCAACTGGCTAAAGAAATGAAACAAGTCGGTTACAAAATTGACATGAACAAACTAATTTAAGGCTAATCGGGATAGGACTCCCCATCACTGAGGAGCCCTCCCACACCACCCGGCATACGGATCGCGTACCAGGGCGGTTCGGCTGATTTTAGGAATCAGTTCCCGGGCAGATATAATCCTTGATCAATAAAATATCGTTCAGGCATGGCAATGGCCACCCATTTGACTTTGCTCATGTGCCAGTACTTTTTGCGAGCATTGCCGCAAAGCATGGCATCTTGGTGAGCAATACCAAGTTTCTCAAGATTCCGAACCCTGGTTTTGGGATTTTTCCATTGTTTCCAGACAAGACTTCGCAGCCTTCGCATTATCCAGATTTTGAGACCTTTGAGGAAGGATTTGGCCTCTGTAAGCTGGAAGTAATTCCACCATCCCCGAAAGTATTGGTTCAATTCCTGAATAACCTGCCAAAGGCTTTTGCCCCGCTTGCGGCTGGTTAATTCCCGGACTTTGTCCTTGACCCGTTTCATGCTCTTGGCATGAATCCGGATTTTTGACTGTCCACACATTTGGAAATATGTGAATCCGAGAAATTTGCGTAACCACGGTCTGCTGACAGCACTTTTGTCCTGGTTTACTTTGAGCTTGAGTTTCACAGTCAAAAATTTGGTGATACTCTGCATAACCCTTTCGGCTGCTTTCCGGCTTTTGCAAAAGATCATAAAATCATCGGCATAACGGACATATCGGTGCCTTCGTTTCTCAAGTTCCTTATCCAGCTCATCAAGAACGATGTTGGACAGCAAAGGAGATAGCGGGCCTCCCTGGGGAGTCCCTTCTTCCGTTGGAACCATAACGCCTGAGTTCATTACACCGGATCTTAGATATTGCCGTATTACCTTTAATACGCGTTTATCCTTGATTCTGCCGGCGAGTCTGCTCATCAGGCGGTCGTGCGAAACTCGGTCGAAAAATTTGGACAGGTCCATGTCTACGACATATGTATAACCCTCAACCATATACCTTTTACCCTGCATCACCGCATCGTGTGCGGATCTGCCGGGCCTGAATCCATAGCTGTATTCAGAAAAAAAAGGTTCCACACCTGTTCCAGGATTTGGGCTATGGCCTGCTGTATAAACCGGTCAAGTACCGTGGGTATTCCAAGTAAACGGATACCGCCGTCGGGTTTGGGGATCTCCTTGCGTTTCACCGGCAGCGGTTTATGCTTACAGTTAAGCAGGTCTTGTTCAATTTCAGGCCAGTGCTTTGCCAGGTAATTCCCGAGTTGGCCGGTTTTCATACCGTCTACCCCGGGGGCACCTTTGTTCGCACAAACCTGTTTCCATGCCCGGATAATGTTGTTGCGCTCAAGGATCATTTCCATTAACCGGTCGTTGTTTCCCAGACTTTCGGCAATCTGTGACGCTGGGAACAGTTCCATCTGCTGTGGCCGTCTGTTCACAAGTACACACCTCCTATTTGTCATAATCATTTACCCGGACCTTTCGGCCCAGGCACCGTTCAGGCCTTTACCGGGGTGAGGCCTCCCCGTCTTTAGGGGGCTCGTTTCCTCCGGCTACTATGCCTTCTGCTGACTTCTCCCATGCGGTCAGGACCGGTTACCCGGCCCTCAGCCGTTTTTGGCACAGGGGAGATCTCCCGGGGTAAACACATGTCTTTCAGTACGTGAATGCCGAGTTTACGGACATACCCTGTAATGGATAGAGGACTTTACCTTGTTGTGCAGGCTCGTCCCGGTATGTGCGCCTTATACCCGATTTCTGTTCGTCACCCCGTACTTTTGCGGTGCCCTGCCTCGGCAGGACGGCTTCCTTCAGAAGTGCCGTCACCGGTACCCCGTTGCCATACCACTACACCCTTCGCCTCCATCAGGCTGGGTCTAAGACTTGCCAAATGTATTGGAATTCTATACATTTGACTCACTTTTGAGAACATGTGCCGTGCCCGGCACACACAAAACGCTGGAGTGGGACCAGGCTTACAGAGCGGCCTTTTGGGAGTCTTTGGTTCAGGAAAATTCAAACTTTTATTGGGGCTTTTTGGGTTTAAAAAGCTTGGCCCCTCAGCTTGGTGTTACATTTCAGTACTACCTATAAAACTTGATAAATATACAATAAGGAATGCCCATTGCTAAAATACAAAGACGCCATCGCCTTACTTCCTAAAGGCGAAAAACCATCAATAATTATTGCAAACGGTTTTTCCCAAGCCTGGGACCCTAAAATATTTAATTACGCCAATATTTTAGATGCTGCATCATTTGGGAAAAGAGACAAGGAAATAAAGGGGCTATTCTCCTCATCGGATACCTTTGATTTTGAAGCTATTATGAACCAGTTAGTCTCTGCACAAATTGTGCTGGAAAATTACGGAGGAAATCCTCTTCTGATACAGCAAATCAAAGAAGATCAAGAAATTTTGAAAGAGGCTCTAGTTAAGGCTATTGCAAAGACACATCCAAGTATCCCAAATGAGGTAACTGATACTCAATTCATAGCAGTCCGAAAATTTCTATCTACTTTTCATAATATTTTTTCTTTGAATTACGATCTTTTATTATATTGGGCGATAAACAAATCTAATCTATCTCCAAAGTTCAGTGTCGATGATGGATTCCGTTATCCGACCGAATGGAGAACAGAAGGTATATAGTGGACCCCGAAAACTGGACAAGATGTTAAGATAAAATATAACAGTCCAGAAACCAGAAAGGGATTCATTTTGAAACGGAAAAACTACAGTAAAGAATTAAAAAGTAAGGTCGCATTGGCAGCCATAAAAGGGAATCAAACTGTCAATGAGATTGCCTCTGAGTTCGGTATTCATACAAGCCTTGTAAATAGATGGAAAAAGGAAGCAATAGAAGCCCTTCCATTGGTATTTGGCAATAGCCAGGCAAAACAAACCAAAGAAACAGAGATTGAACGGGACCGTTTATATCAAAAGGTCGGCCAACTCCAGGTAGAACTGGATTGGCTAAAAAAAAACAGCGGGCACCTCTGATGAGTATTGAAGAGAAAAGACAGCGGATTCAACCCAAGAACTCCAAACTCAGTATTCAAAGGCAATGTGAACTGATAGGGCTCCCACGTTCTATCTATTACCGTAAAGGCCTGACTGGACAGGAAACGCCTACAAATTTGGAATTCATGAGGTTGATTGACAATGAATATACCGCCCATCCTTTTTATGGCACCCGCCAAATTCGTAATGCCCTCAGGCGTAACGGATATAAGATTAACCGCAAACGGGTTCAACGACTGATGCGGAAAATGGGAATTCAGTCCATTGCACCGAAACCAAATACCAGCAAGGCTCATCCCCAAAATAAAGTGTATCCATATCTTTTGAGGAACGTTGAAGTAACCAGATCAAATCAGGTGTGGTGTACGGATATAACATATATTCCACTTTCTGGTGGCTTCGTTTATTTGACGGCGGTCATGGATTGGTATAGTCGTCATGTTCTCTCCTGGGAACTATCAATAACCATGGACAACGAGTTTTGTATATCCTCTTTGGAGAGAGCGTTACGATGTCATGGAACACCCTATATATTCAACACGGATCAAGGATCTCAATACACAAGTCACGAGTTTACAAAAGTATTGAAAGATAAGGACATTAAAATCAGCATGGATGGAAAAGGCCGATGTCTCGATAATATTTTCATCGAACGACTGTGGCGCAGTGTGAAGTATGAAGAAATTTATGTAAATGAATTTCGTTCTGTTGAACAGTTGCGCAACTCCCTGAAAAAATACTTTGATTTTTACAACAATGAACGACCTCACCAAAGTTTTAACGGCCAGACGCCTGCCGAAGTGTATTATGGCGAAAATCAGTTAAGTCTTGTGGGATGAAGAAGCCAGAACCCGCTCCAGCGGAAGCCAACCCCTTCCGACGGGCAGTTTTTATGGTGCCCATTCTCAGGACCTGGCTTCCACTTCCGCTGGGCACCGAGAAAAATCCGACTATGACGCTTAAATTTAAAAAAAACTGTCTTGACATTGGGGTCCACTATAGTACAAATCAAAATTTATTCTTTCTGCATGGCGGACTCCATATTTATGACGATGGTATGTCCATCAAAAAACATGCTTTATCAGAGGATAAATTCACGATAATCGATCATGTTCGCTTTAACCTCAACAAACAAAAATTCCCATTATTCGTCTCTGAACCAAGTGATGCAAAGAAAAAATATAAAATTGAACATAATCCATATTTGAATAATGCTTTTTCAAAACTGGGAGAAATAAATGGAAGCCTTTTTATTCACGGGCATTCAATGGACGAAAATGACAAACACATATTCGATAAAATTGCCTATAGCAATATTCATACAGTTTATATAAGCATATTTGGGAATGAACATTCCGATCAAAATAAAAGGAGCAAGGCTAATGCCTTGGCATACATCCAATCGCAAAAAATTACTGTTAATTTTTATCAAGCGGAAACTGCTCCCGTATGGGCTTAACAAACATTTCATTTATAATATATAAATAAAAGAGGTTGTTGCTTTTTGAAAAACTAAATACTTTGAAATGTAACACGTCGTTGCAGCGGACAGCTGGGGCGGAACCCCAGTCCCCTCCCTACGCTCGGCTGCCCCTGAACTCCAACGATATGCTCCAAAAATAATGAGGAGGTCGCATGCATGGTCTGTCAGAAATAAAAATTGAGAATTATAAGTCGTGCCGCGAAGTTGACCTTGTTCTTTCCGACTTTACACCTTTGGTTGGCTATAACAATGGTGGAAAATCAAACATTTTAGAATCAATCAAATGGCTGCTGAAATCTTCAGTATTATCCAATGGCGACTTTTTTGATTTGAATCAACCAGTTGTCGTCTCCGGTAAAATTATAGGCATCACAGAAGAAATCTTAGGGAACCTTATTCAGAAACATAGAAATAGAATTGAACCGTATCTTCAAGACGGTTGTTTACGAATACGCCGCAAACAACCGTCCCCAGGTGGCACCGCAAAAAATATTTCCCTCGAAATTCGAAATCCTGAAATTGAAGACGAAGAAGCTGATAATGCTTGGGACACAAATCCAACTGGAATTGATGTCGCTATAAAATCAATTTTTCCTGAACCGATTGAAATCGGTGCTATGGAAAATGCTACTGAAGACGTAGGAAAATCGAAAGCCGGAACTACTATCGGCAAGCTCATTGGAGAAATAATGGCACCAATTGAGCAGGAACATGGGGCTGCATTAAATGAGGCCTTGCAAGGCATTAAACATCGGCTTGAAGCTGAGGGCGCAGAGAGGGCTCAAGAACTTAATAATTTTGACCAGCATGCGAATGAAAAGCTGAGAGACCTTTTCCCTGGTTTACAAGTTCGTATTCATGTGCCGGCACCTGAAATTAGGGAATTATTCAAAAGCGGAACTATTAAAATCATTGAAGATGGTATTGACATTTGTAGAGATGTCCAGGCTCTTGGTCATGGAGCACAACGTTCCATTCAAATGGCCTTAGTGCGCTATCTTGCTGATATCAAGTCTGGAAACAACGAAAACCCAACAAGGACATTGCTTCTAATAGATGAACCTGAACTATATTTACACCCTCAAGCTATAGAACATGTAAGGTTGGCTCTTAAGGCTTTGTCAGGAGAAGGCTATCAGGTCATTTTTACAACTCACTCGCCCTTAATGATCAGCACCACAGATATTGGTTCCACCCTGATAGTACGGAAGAATGGAAACAATGAGTCTTATTCCAAAAAACGGTTGTCTGACGCAATAAGCGAAGTAATTGAAGATGCTCCTAGCCAAACACAAACTCTTTTCGAACTCAGTAATTCAAGCCAAATTTTATTCTCAAATAAAGTAGTTATTGCTGAGGGCAGGACAGAACAAAGACTTCTACCAGAAATATACCATCTGATCCACAATTCAACGTTAAGTGCCGACAAAACAGCTCTGGTAAGCCCTGGCGGGACAGGCAATACATCAAAATGTTTAAACATACTTGCAGCAATGGAAATTCCAGCAAAGGCTGTGGTTGATCTTGATTACGCTTTTCGTGGTGCGGTAAGCAGTAATTTGCTACCTGACGATGATGAAGATGTTGCCGCATGTAGAACCTTATTTGCGACTTTGGCAGGAGGTCATGACTTTCATTTGGCAGAGGATGGATTTCCACGAAAGGGTGGAGAAATTACCCCAGCAGCAGCTTTTGTTTTGCTTGCGGCAGAGCCAGCTGCAGAAGCGCATATCGAGAATTTGCACACAAAATTATTAGAACAAAATATTTGGCTCTGGAAGAGAGGGGCCATTGAAGAGTATTTAGGAATTGAAGGGAAGAATGAACGATCTTGGGCAGCTTATAATGTCCAACTGCAGGCAAATGGTTGCGAGGCAACATTGAACGACTATGACGGCACAAAAGAGCTAATAGATTGGATTAAAGAATAAAAGAGTAGCATATCAAGTGCATTCACCAGATGGCGTGAAGCGCGGCGGCGCTGACGCGGGAAGTTCATTGGCGCCACTGGTGATGCTGGTCGTTACATTTAATACATTATTTTCGTTACTGTCCGAAAACCTGCCAGAATCAATTTTATAGAACAAAGTCTTGAATTAAAATAGGCGGCTAACTCCTGGCAGATCCAGGGAGCTTTTTAATGTATATTCTTGCTTTTTTCACCTACAAAGGTAGCCATCTGACTACTCTTCAGGCACAAAACCAAAATAAAATATTCCAAAAATCAACCTGCATAAAAGAGTAATATATCAATAGCCCACTGCTTTCAATTTGGGACAGTAATATGTATTTCTATCAAGCGGAACATTTTTTTTTGATATTGTGCCTTAGCCAATAAGTTCGGTTTTATTCAATCTTTTACATGAGTTCCAACAGATGTGTTTGTATTATCTTCTGTTGTGTTTGCATTTGCTGACAAAGCCTCAGGATCTTCGACATTAGCCGATTGCTTCTTGTTAAGATACGGAATTTCTTCCAAAATAAGCAAAACAGCTTTTTCTAATAGGAGTTCTGATGTTTCTTGATAACTTTTATTATCAATTATTCCGTTCATTCGTGCTTGACATAAGCTGTACATACCATCTCTGTAAAGCTGCATACCTTGCGATCTTTTGAATAAATGTTGCGCTGTCGAGGCGAGAGTTTTTGATATACTTGCTCCAACTTGTCCAGCCGATTTGGCACCAGTAGCAGGACCTTTAGCCGTTATTGCTGCCGCCAAACTGCTTGCAATATTATCTGATACATCTGCAGATGGTTCGGCACACACGATAATATCACCACTACCTTTTTTATGTTCCGTTACAACAACCATCCTTCTTGATGGAATAGTAGCAAATGTTGTAATCCTATTATTATGACTATGATCTTCAATGATTGGCTTTTCTAATGGAGGGGTGAAAACACTACATCCGCCTAAAAGCATAATAAACACGACTATTAAAAAACCTTCGAATTTAGTTCTCATTAGTTTCCTTTCGAATATTTAGAATTAATTATAAAAAAAGCAAGAATATACATTGTAGATCTTAACAAACGGCCATGGATCGAACTAAATATTTTGATTGGAGAAAATCAGCAAATATTATGTAGCGATCATCACATTAAATTTTTCAAAGTTTTGATACAATTCAATTGGAGATTGAATTGTACTCAATTTTGTATCACTGATTTGAACGAACGTCTATCAGGGAAACCCTTAGTTTTTAAATTATATAGAAATTAACTTAATTGGAGATTAAACATCCCCGGCAGGGAAACGCAAGATTAAATTTTATAGAACATTAAATGAACTCCCGACATCCTGTTCCCAAAGCCGTTGTTATTGCGGTGAAAGCCCTAAAAAGCCTTTGTTTCAAGACGTCGCTCCCTATATTCTTTCTTTTTTTGTCTGCTTTTGGATAAGATCCGCAACCAAAACCGCAACCATTTTAAATCTGTATTTTGCATTTCACCTATATTTATGGGGTAGCCTCGGCCTATGTGTTGCCGGGTTTTAGTATGGTTAATTTTCAATAAAATTGTTTTTTTTAGGTCAGACACAAGATATTATTCTGAATAATTTTATGAAAATCAGTTCAATCATACCATTATTGCGGTCTACTAAAGAATTTGAATCGGTAGGAATCGGAAACTATGGGAAACACATAATATTGCTCGCCGGTTTGATGCCAATGCTGGATTTATTTTGGCAGTGCAATTCAATCTCCGATTTTATTTAAAATGAAATCCTTAAGCTGTTCAACTTTGCTTCTACGCATTCACTGAAATGTTAATTTCTTCGGTAATTTTTCATGTGGTACTTGCAGTTATTTCACCGATATTCTATCTGTATGGATGATATCTGTCAAAAGGGTTTGAAATTATACAATTTTTATCTGGCATTTCAGGAAGCATACTATGCCTTATGATTTAAGTAAAAGATTGGTTATTGGTTTAGCCTCAAGTGCTCTGTTTGATCTTAAAGACTCTGACAAAGTATTCACGGAAAAAGGTGAAGATGTCTATCGTGAGTATCAGTTAGAAAAATTAAATGAGCCCTTACCCCCTGGCGTTGCGTTTCCTTTCATTAAAAGGCTACTGTCACTCAATCAGTTAAGGCCATCAGATCCACCGGTCGAAGTCATGCTCTTATCGAAAAATGACCCAGATACTGGCCTACGTGTTATGAAATCAATTCAACACCATGGGTTAGGTATGACAAGAGCAATCTTTCTCCAGGGTCGACATCCTCACAAATACATAAGAGCTTTAAATATTAGTTTATTCTTATCTGCGAATGAGGTTGATGTACAAGAAGCTATTTCATCAGGTTTTCCAGCAGGCCAGGTTCTTTCTTCTAACATAGAAGATGAATCCTCAGATTCCGAATTAAGAATTGCTTTTGACTTTGATGGAGTCGTTGCTGATGATGAAGCAGAAGCTATTTATCAAAAAACTCACGATTTAAACAAATTTCATGAGCATGAACAAGAGAATGTTAACGTTACTCATAACCCTGGCCCTTTAAAGGACTTTCTAAAAAAAGTATCTGATATACAAAAAATGGAAAAAGAAAAATCACAAACAGATGGTTTTTATTCTCCAAAACTTCGAATTTCTATTGTTACTGCACGTAACGCTCCATCACACGAGAGAGTCATAAATTCTATGAGAAGTTGGGGAATCATTGTAAACGAAGCATTTTTTTTGGGTGGCATTGATAAAAGTAATGTTTTGGAGATTTTGAAACCTCACATTTTTTTTGATGACCAAAAACTTCATCTTGAATCTGCTTCTAAGGTGTTGCCATCGGTTCATATACCATTTGGCGTCGCAAACCAAAAAATCATATAATCAGGATGTGCCCATGCACCAAATATTAAAAAGGACTTTGAATGTTTTTCTAATTATCACAACCGTGACAGCATTGTTATGCCTTGTTGGCGTGGGCTATCTATGGTTTTTTGCTGATTTAGAAAAAACAACGGATTTACCACACTTAAAATGGCTGCTTATGACTTTGATTGCAGAAATCATTGGAGTCATTGTCATGTTTGCAAAGAAAGGGATCAGATATTTGCCCGAGACCCACTTAAATAAGGACGAAAAAGAAACCTTTGAATTTATGGAGAAGTTTATTTCACAGGGCAGCAGTGTTACAATTGTCAGTAATCGAGTATCGTGGTTAAATCGGGCACAAAATGTGTCCAACAGAATTATTGAAAAAGCCAGTGCGGGAACGCATTTTGAAATAATTACACCAAGCCCAGCGACTGAAGACCTAAAAACGCCTCTTGAAAACGCTGGGGTTACTTTCTTCATAACAAAAGAAACTGTGCCACCTGAAGCACGATTCACGCTCATTAATGCAAATCGTAGTGGTGCAGAAAAATTAGCAATCGCGCGAGGTGTTCATCCCGAACATGAGATTACAGTTTTTGACAATAATTCTGGACCACAGATTATAGCGCTGGCGAAGGATATTATTAGAAAGTCAAAGGATCTTGTGGATGCTTAACATTTGGGATGACGCTGCTGAAATTCGGAAAAATCAAATTGAAATGGGTTGTGATTTTACCTTTTCCAAAATATTTGTTCCTTATTATATCGGGCTTGTACAAAGCCTGAAACCCCAAAGAATACTTGAAGTCGGTTGTGGTACTGGTCATCTTTCTTTGGCGTTATCCAGTTTTGTTAAAAATATTGATGCAATCGAACCATCAACATCTATGTATAATTTAGCTATCAGCGTACTGAAAAATACGACTGTTAAAATTACAAAATCAAGCATTCAAGAGTTTTCGTCAAAAAATAAGTATGACATGATCATATCCCATATGTGTGTTCAGACGGTTCGAGGCCTAAACGAATTATAGTGGACCCCAATGTCAAGACAGTTTTTTTTAAATTTAAGCGTCATAGTCGGATTTTTCTCGGTGCCCAGCGGAAGTGGAAGCCAGGTCCTGAGAATGGGCACCATAAAAACTGCCCGTCGGAAGGGGTTGGCTTCCGCTGGAGCGGGTTCTGGCTTCTTCATCCCACAAGACTTAACTGATTTTCGCCATAATACACTTCGGCAGGCGTCTGGCCGTTAAAACTTTGGTGAGGTCGTTCATTGTTGTAAAAATCAAAGTATTTTTTCAGGGAGTTGCGCAACTGTTCAACAGAACGAAATTCATTTACATAAATTTCTTCATACTTCACACTGCGCCACAGTCGTTCGATGAAAATATTATCGAGACATCGGCCTTTTCCATCCATGCTGATTTTAATGTCCTTATCTTTCAATACTTTTGTAAACTCGTGACTTGTGTATTGAGATCCTTGATCCGTGTTGAATATATAGGGTGTTCCATGACATCGTAACGCTCTCTCCAAAGAGGATATACAAAACTCGTTGTCCATGGTTATTGATAGTTCCCAGGAGAGAACATGACGACTATACCAATCCATGACCGCCGTCAAATAAACGAAGCCACCAGAAAGTGGAATATATGTTATATCCGTACACCACACCTGATTTGATCTGGTTACTTCAACGTTCCTCAAAAGATATGGATACACTTTATTTTGGGGATGAGCCTTGCTGGTATTTGGTTTCGGTGCAATGGACTGAATTCCCATTTTCCGCATCAGTCGTTGAACCCGTTTGCGGTTAATCTTATATCCGTTACGCCTGAGGGCATTACGAATTTGGCGGGTGCCATAAAAAGGATGGGCGGTATATTCATTGTCAATCAACCTCATGAATTCCAAATTTGTAGGCGTTTCCTGTCCAGTCAGGCCTTTACGGTAATAGATAGAACGTGGGAGCCCTATCAGTTCACATTGCCTTTGAATACTGAGTTTGGAGTTCTTGGGTTGAATCCGCTGTCTTTTCTCTTCAATACTCATCAGAGGTGCCCGCTGTTTTTTTTTAGCCAATCCAGTTCTACCTGGAGTTGGCCGACCTTTTGATATAAACGGTCCCGTTCAATCTCTGTTTCTTTGGTTTGTTTTGCCTGGCTATTGCCAAATACCAATGGAAGGGCTTCTATTGCTTCCTTTTTCCATCTATTTACAAGGCTTGTATGAATACCGAACTCAGAGGCAATCTCATTGACAGTTTGATTCCCTTTTATGGCTGCCAATGCGACCTTACTTTTTAATTCTTTACTGTAGTTTTTCCGTTTCAAAATGAATCCCTTTCTGGTTTCTGGACTGTTATATTTTATCTTAACATCTTGTCCAGTTTTCGGGGTCCACTATATAACGAGTCCATCGAAATCAATAACAAAAGCATTGTGAGGTGGAAGCTCTTTCAAAAATGAAAGCCCAGTCGCTAAATTTAAAAACCGACAGTTTATTATAAGTGAACAGGCCAAATTTTCTTAATTTTAAAGATTTTAAGTTTGGTATTGAGCGACAGCTATGTCTATCAAAGCTCGGTTTTCTTAAATTAACCCAGATACAACATGTTGTATTCGGAGTGCTCCGGACAAAAGCGACATTTCATACCATTAAGGCTCGCTTCAGTTTTTCTGCATTTCCTTCCTGTAATGAGGTTACATCCAGAAACCACTGTATTAATTCGGATTGTTAGAGGCGTCCAGCCAGAGACAAATCGACTCAATAAGGTATAATATTTCCCCTTGCAATTCCCGATAGGGTAAGTGTAATCTTCAATAATTCTAAATTTTAATACTCAAACATGATGAGTTCTATTGAAAGGTCTCTAAGCTATTGTGGCCGAATGACCAGCTTTAAAAAGTGTAACGCTTATCCCCGATATTCATAACGAAATAATGTAACGGCCAGATACCCCGCCGCCATACCCCGCCAAGAAAATCATAAAATCATACCCCGCATGCCTATCCCGCCGATAGACCCCGCCGTTGATTCATTCAAAATTTGCTACATATAATCTCCCTGATTCGAATCTTGGAGAAAAATGATGGCAAAGAATTCTCGTGGAAAACGCCCTTGTTCTATTTGCCGAAAATGGTTTGCTCCTGATGTAAGACAAAAAGGCAGGCAGAGAACATGTAGCCCGGCTTGCCAAAATGAGCTTCATCGCAGGCAATGTGAAAACTGGAACAGGAAAAATAAAGCTGTCTCCAAAAATAATTATCTGGCAAAAAAGCTTGAAGAGGCAGAGAACCTTCAAACATCCGGAAAATTGCCTGTTCTACCATTGGAAGTTATTGAAATAGAATACGGTATCAAGCCGGCAATTATCGCCCAATACCTGGTCACCCAGGTTATCAGCCACACCAAAGAAAAAATTCGAGAATTCCCATAAACGCCTCTGACTAATCGAATATTGATTTCAAGAGACATGATTGGAGTAACTTCTTGTAATATTAGGATATATGAACATACTAATCGGATTTTGATTCTAAGAGACATCATGTGCGTAAGTTATTGATAATATATATGGATACAAACAGAGTAATCAGCATCCCAGTTCAAGAGGCAACTGACAACCGACCCTGGCCGGTGATATAAAAAGGCATCTGAAATTCTAAAAATAAGGAGATGTCTCATGGCGCACAGGTTTTCATCACGGGAATTATTTGAACTGAGGAACAATATCCCTGTGGATATGCTGATCAGGGATCATTTACAGATTCCATCTAAAATCAGGGATGGCTATTTCCGTTTTCTATGCCCTCTGTGCAATGAATTTCAAACGGCTGTAAATTCAACCACGAACCTGGCCAGGTGCTTCCGGTGCGAAAAAAACTTTAACACCATCGACCTTGTCATGAAAATCAAGGGATATGGATTCCGGGACAGCGTCCTGTTTTTGAAGCAGATAAATACTGCCCACCAGGTTCCGGCATCAAAGATAGCTGCCTTGGTCGCTGCAATCGGCAAACCCATGCCGGGAGGGCAATGAGTATGAAACGGTTGGCCAAGCTTGAAACCCTGATTGCCCGGAATCAGGAGTGTTTTTCCAAAATCGGCAAGGCCTTGAAAGAAATTCGTGACAATCGTTTGTATAAGCAGGCTCTGTTTGAATCATTCGAAACATATACCAGGGCGCGATGGGATATGGGAAAATCCCATGCTTACCGCCTGATCAAATTTTATGAAGTCATCTATAATCTGTCCCCAATTGGGGACAGATTACCGGCCAACGAATCCCAGGCACGGCCTCTTACTCAACTGGATTCCATAGAACAGCGCCAACTTTGGAAGGAGATTATAGAAAGCGGCATGGAGTTAACCGCGCGTAACATCAAAAAATTTATCGACTCCCGAAAAACGGCATCGGTAACCAAACCGGATCTGACGGATCAAATTTCGAATGAATACATGGCTGTTGTAAAGGCAATGCTTGAACAGGTCCGTGTGGCACAGCATGATCATTGGCAGCAGACCTCTCGCCCGGCTGCATTGTTGTGGCATCGGGTCATACACGAAAAGATTGTATCAACGGGGGCAGATAATGGATGACCTGAGCATTGACGACCGCTTCCATTTACTGCTGCATAAAAAAATCATGAATAAAATCGGATCTGCCAAGAGAAGATCCAAAAAATATTACAAGGACCAGTACAAGAAAACCGGGATTATCCCCAGGGCAAACGCATTTAAATAGTATTGACTCCAAGCACTTTCATGAGATAAGAATTGTCCCATCCTGCTTGCAGGCGTTTGACATTCATGCTCTTTTTCATACTGTTTTCCTGCTTAAGTAAGTTCGTAGCAATATGGCGCACTATTGCAAAATTTTCAGCGGCATTACCGACTCGTTTTCTACACTCATCTTCTCTGAACGAAACATCAAGCACCCAATGCAATTTATTTTCGATTCCCCAGTGAGCTCGAACTCTTTTTGCAAACTCTTCTGCATCCAAATTTTGGCTGAGCAGATAATAGCTGGTCTCACATGAGATGTTATCTTTTATGTGACGTTCTCTTTCAACCATTCCGATACTTTGAAGTCCCTTCCAAAGTGGTTTGTCCTCTATCCAGTCAATATCTGAGATAACCCAATGACGCCTTATTTCAACGCGACCATGGTCACCTTCAACGCTGTCAAAATAACTTCTCGGGATTTCCTTAGGTTTAGCTTTTTTGACGCTATGAAAGAAGAGTTCGACGTCGTCGTATAGATCTCCGTGGTTTTTCTTCAGAGCCAAAGCATAATCCGCACCCTTATCGATTATTTTTTCGGCAATTTTTTTCTGGCATCCCATGGCATCTATGGTGACAGTAGTCCCTGAAATATCCAGCAGATCAAGTAAATCCGGAATTGCTGTGATTTCATTTGATTTTTCATCCGTTTTTATCTGCCCCAGTACCAGGTTTGCATCTGATGCCCAGGCACTTACCACATGAATTGCGGATTTACCATTCGTTTTGTCATGTGATCGTCTTAATGTTTTACCATCTACGGCGATAACAGTTTCCGGCAGTAGCGGACGTATAGAGGCAACCCAATCAATGAAAGCTGTCCGAAATTCTTCCGGATCAATGATTATAAAAATCCTTCTGATTGTATCATGCGATGGAATTCCATTGGGCAACTCCAAAAACGTTTTTAACCAATCATATTTGGACTGGCCATATTGTTCAATTTCGTTCCATGTACTTGCACCGCAAATCACAGCGCAGACTGTAATTGCGAATATATCGATTAGATTATGCAACTTCTGCCTATCCAATCGAGGGTCATTTATCTTTGAGAACTCTGAGATCAGCGTAATATTTGAGGAGGTCATGACTGAGTTCCTTGAAATGAGGTTGTAAAAAGATTCTTACATATCAGGAATGTTCAATTCTGCAAACCTCTCTTCAATCAGAAATTTTAATGCGTTTGCCCTGGGATTATCCCGGTACCCCTTTTGCTGGTTGAAAAAGGAATTATGGATGGCCGCAAGTGCAGCGGGCGCCCCAAGGTTATAGACGAGCAAACAAAAAGGCGGTTTATTGAAATGGTCAAGGCGTCATGCGATCCGTCATCTCAGGGGTTCATTTTTATCACCCGAAGAGCCAGGACCATTAAAAATTACCACTGCTGGCTCGAGGAAGAGTTGGGTAAAACAATCAGCCTTCCGGCACTTCGGCGATGCGCCAAAAGGGAGAATCTCAAATTTTATCTGGAAAAAGAGGACGATCAGGAGCCGTCACCGGCACGTTATAGCTTCAAATCGGTTCCGGTGTTTGCCTTGATCCAGGTTGACGGTTGCAAGTTCCAATATTTAAGAATCAGAGATGAACGTGGAAACTGGCAGAAACCGCAGGTGATTGAAATATTTGATACCGGTTCCAGGAAGCTGTTCATCCTGGAATTCTATTTTACCGAAAGTAATCTGAACTCTGTGGACCTTTTTACCCGTTTTTTGTTATGCACCCCTTTTCCTTTGAAAACAATCGGCATCAGGCCCGACCAGGCAAAGGGATTTTTAAATTTAAAGCGTCCCATTAATGCCATTAACCTTGCGCATTCTACGCCAGGCGGTTTTTATTTGGCGCCGGATTTTTCAAGGGCGCATTCACCAAAAGATAAGGCGCATCTGGAATCTTCACACCGGAGCCTGCATAATTTTGAAATACGGATTATCAAAGCCTTTGAGGACAGGATTGTGAAAACCGTTACCGAGTATAACTTCAAACGGGGAAGAAAGGAAAAAGTCACTGTAACCCTACTTGATATCACCCTTGATGAATTGAGAAGCAGCACTGTGCTCCGCCAATACCGTGACGAACATAATCATACACAACATTATTTTACTGAAGACGGCGTGGTCAGTGCCTGGGTGCCGGCACAGAAGTTTGATGATTTTTTGTCAAACCAGGCAGACACCCTGAATTTTATCCCGGAGCAGGTTCAAGAATATATGAAATATGGTTACAGAAAAATCAAAGCCACCGTATCCAAGAACAGAACCATCCGCCATGACAAACGCGATTTTTATGTGACCAGTGGTGCAGACCGGTTCAGCAAGCATAAAAGTACACCGGTAAAGATATCCAGATACAGGGACAAACTTTTTATCTTTGAGCCCAGTGAAGACGGAATACTTCTGGGCGAAGCCATTGCAAAAAAGCCGTTTGACAGGCCACCTGCACCAGCGCCTGATCCTGTGCCCGATGAACTCGACACCATTATCGCTCTTTTGGAAAAGCACAATATGGCCGTTGACCGGCCTATTTTAATCGAAGTTTACCATAAGGGCCTTTCCCTATCCCGGGCGGAGCAAGTACTTCATCATAATCAATCAAGGTACGCAGATTACATGAAAAAAATGGACCAGCCTGAGGAACGTAAAAAACAGGCTTTGTTCAATGCATTTATGCTTGATTGCCAAAAATCGTTAAATACGAATCGAGTGGCCACTTATGCATCCCTCGGAGATATGACATGAAAGAGGATTTTATCAGTGATAAACGAAGAGTCTCATACCTGTCTGCCACTTATAATAGGATATACAGGGGCCAAAGCGTACTCATTGAAGGAGATTTTGGCGCAGGAAAAACTCGGTTTTTAAAACTGCTGCGGCCTAAAAAGCTCCATGCCGTATGGGTCGAGTCTCTGTTCAACATCCATGAAACCCTGGCATCCATACTCAAGGAATTGAATTATGAGGCCACCGCCACCTACCGCCGGACTCCCCAGTACCTGAAAACGATCTGCAACCTATCCAATTGTTTTATCATCATAGATGAAGCCAATGATCTGGACTCCCGGGTCTGGCCATATCTCAAACGAATTATTGATGCCGGTGTTCCCATCGTATTTGCAGGGCTCCCAAAGGTCAGAACCCATCTGAGCCGGAATCATCCCGATATACTCAGCCGGCTCAAAACTCTGATTTTATACCCCATAGAGGTCGAAGACTTCATCGAAAAATACAAAGATATCCAGCAGGAAGCCGTTGAACAAATTTATATGGCCGTCAAAGGCGACATGAGAAAATTTAAAGAAATATGTACAGACTGCCAGGACAGGGCAAAGGAGTTGAATCACAACTTTGTTGATATCAACCTTGCTCTGGAATTTATATCCGATCTCCCTCCCCAGTAATCCTTATCACAATTTATCTGTACGAACAGGCCACCTTTGGTTACGCCGAGGATGGCCTGGTGGTGTCTCTTTCTTATATTAAGGATGCCGCTTGATGCTTGTTCTACCTTTAAAATTTTGAAACCACAGATCATTTTTGATTTTTTAGTGTACCGTTACATTATTTTGTAACTTCGTTTTTGATGGCACTTTCGTTTAACTCACTTAAATCACATTGAAAATATATGCTTCTTGTTTGGTGGGGCAAGCCTCAACACCGTTACAGTATTTGAAGCTCGTCAGCCGAATTTTAAGAAAAACGGCATCATTTTTTGAATCAGTATCCATTTTAGGTCATGCCAAAAGCAGCCTTAGACATAAAACTTTTTTTACGTTAGGATCTATCTAACAGAGAGGCAAAAGCCCCAGTTTATACTTTCTAACCGCAATTTGAAATAATGAAGACTTACTCCCTTTCAAAAGCTCTTAGGAACTAAACCATCTCCTATGCTTTTTGAAAAAATTGGACTGTTACAACCTGCACGGCAATCATACCCGGCCAGCTGAAGCCCATGGTAGAAATCAGAATTTAAGAGGTGATTATGCTTTGGACAGATGAAAAAATAATTGGTTATCAAACTTTTGTAAAGACATATATCTCATCATACAATTCAAAAATTGACTGCGCTGATTTGGCTATTGCCGCGTTAATTGACTTTTCGGCTAAAGAAAATCTTCCGGTGAAGCTGAAATATTACAATAATGGTTGGAAATGGTTTAATTTCGCTCCAGAAGCAGATGATGCTAAAGAGTTTAAAACAAAGGCGATGCGTATGTTAGGCGCATTAAACGTTATTGATAATACAAAATCTATACCGACAGCCATGGCCAAATCAGGAGATCTCATTATGTCTAAATGGAATCCAACCCTTGGTCATACCAGGATTATATATTCAATAAAGCCTATTCCAAAAGATAAGAAGTACGAAATAGTGTGGTATCAAGGGAACCTACCGCCTGTAAAACCAGAGAAAAAAACGGATTATTTTTCTAACATCAACAATGTCTATGGGGGAACACCAAGGAGGTGGAAATTTGAACAATTTGAATAGTAAATTAGCTATTATTTTTTGTTTGGTTTCAATATTTACCGTTAGTTGTTCAGCTGGCATGAACGGCACCCCATCAGTAACTTGCGTTGAAAATATTCTAAAAGCCAACGTTGTAAGGGTAGATGATATAAATCACCGTTTTTTTGTGGTTAGCAACACAATAAAAGCCTCAGACATAAAGAATAATCTATCTTCACTGAGAAAGTGCTTCGCAGGCACAAATTGGCATCCGGATTGGGTTTTAAGCGTGTTCACTGATTCCAAATACGCAGGGTACAAGGATGAAGAAACCATTATCCCCTTTCATAAACAGAATATGTGGGCAAAGGCTTACATTTTTGAATATGATCAGGCAAATAGAAGTCTAATTAAGAATCCTGCTACTAAGCCCGAGAATATAATGCCATAGTCTGTCACAAAATATTGTGCTTGGTTGGTTTCGGGAAAAATGGGCAATTATACCATCATTGTGGTTTAGTCAAAAAATCGAATTGGTAGGGATCAGGTACTGGGCAATAAATGTTATATTGGTCGCCCCTCAAAACGGAACTTATCCCCCTAAATCCGGTTACACAATATTTTTCCAAAAGCAAAGATGATGCCGTTAGGGTAGTGTACGCCCCGACCGTCGTCAAATTAGCCCAGACAGTAGAATTAGACCAGCTTAAGTCCGGCTGTTTCTCAAATATTTTATTTGCACCCCGGCAAAATTATTGGTAGAATCGCTTAAAAAATTCCCTGTAAGAGCATTACCCACCTGCCTATGAGTGTTATTCATTTTTTTGCCACCAGCATTTCTTTGGCACCTTTTTGAAATTCATATTCAACGGGAACCAATGAAGTTTTGATACCACTATCTGATAGTGCACAGAGTACAGGTTCAAGATGCTTTGAGTATTTATTTTTATCAATCGATAGCAACGGATAAACTCGAACCTCTTTGGCAACACGACATAATTCTTTCATTGATAAAATATGTTGTTCTTGGTTTACATGCTCACTGTACAAAAACAAATAGTGTGAACACAATGCCAGTTCAAATGCATCATCCTCAAATGGCAGTAAAGGGAGTGAAGCATTTATATATCTACCTTCCTCTTTACCTGTTTCATAGTCACGTAGGAAGTTAGTCATTGCATCCATTCTGATTTTTCCAAGCTCTTCGATACTAACAATATTCTTCCAAATATAGTCCTTCTTCCTTTTTGAAACTTGATCCATTACTTGAGGATATATTTCATATACTCTTGTTCGTATTTGTTTTGCATTGAATTGATATATTGGATCAATTGATATAATTTTTCCGCCAACGCTTGATAATTCTGAATTAAAGCAAGCCGGACCATCACCGCAACCAAGAATTTTCTTGCCAAAGTCGCGATCTGATAGCGAAAACATTTTTTTGTATTCGATTAAAGATCTTCCCCAAGGGACTACTTCTGAAAGTTTCATGATATTCACTTAAATGTATAATAAGAGTTTTTCACAAAATATAGAAAAGTAACTACACTTCCGCTAAAATTTTAATTTTTCTGATATAGTTCAGCAATGTTTGTAGTCGCTCCCTGTATTGTCGAATGTTATTATTATTCCTGGAGTTAACTATATCAATGTGTTTTTTTCTTTTCCAAATTTTTTCCGCTTGAGTCTATGTTTATCTCATCTGTTGAAATCGAGTAGACGGCCCTCCTACGATTCCAAAAATTCACAGCTTTAAATCGTAAATTATCCAGATTCGTACCTACAAAAATTGCAGCCAAAATTAATGTCCCACCGGCTAAATGATGAAGTGCTAAACTTTCCCTTAAGAGTATACAAGATAGAATGACAGCACTCACCGGCATAACCGCAGTAAACATTCCTGCTATATTTCCGGGGACTATTTGTACCCCTTTAAACCAAAAATAGTAGGCTAAGACCGTGAATACCGCTCCAAAATAAACTATGCAGATCCATCCTCTCAAACTGACTCCTGTATAATCAAATCCAATGGATTGGATCACGGCCATAGGCAGAAATAGAACAAATCCTAAAACACACAGATAAGCTGTCACGGCCAAATTGGATAAAGTGTTAGGAAGTTGTTTGCGTAACAGCAGGAAAAACGCCTCCCCGGTAACCGATCCCACCATGCAAAGATTTCCCAACCACTTAAGGTTAGTATCGACATCCCCGGCATCAGTCACGCCAGTCAGCATTGGAACGCCATTAATGATCACAATACCGGTTACCACACACGCCACTGATGTCAATTGCACGGCTGTAGGACGTTCACCGAACAATACAAATGCAGCCAAGATCATCATTGCAGGTGATGTACTGGTGATTAAACCTGCCTCAATTCCACCGGTATAACGAAGTCCAATCAAAACCAACACAGTAAAGATTACCTGCCCGGAGAGGGCCATGAGCAGAAGGATTTTTAAGTGCCGACATCTTGTTTTAAACAAATTGTTTTGGCTTTTCAATAGAACAGGCAGCAGTATCGTTGTTGCAATGGCAAACCTTAAACCCGATGCTAAAAACACAGGGAATTCATGGGTGATCACCTTGCCGAACACCACTGCCAACAATCATCATTGCAAGCGTTAAATATAAATAGGACATTGATTTCATGATATATCTCCTTTGGGTTAGTTTGATAGGAGAATGCCATCATTAAGCATCAAGCACTTGGATAATATTGTGGTTATAAATTTTTTTTGATGTGAAAGTTAATTGGGCGGGTGACAGATCTTTTACGTTTTAGCTATCCTCGGTGGAAACAAATTAAAAGCCAGGATTAATTATGAACAACACATGAACAATACTGGCCAGGTGTAATACCGTACACCTTTTTAAACACACGGTTTAAATGGCTCTGATCAAAAAATCCAGTTTCATGGGCGGTAGTAATGATGGAAGTGCCCTGATTAAGTTTTTGTCTGGCCCGATATGTCCTCACCAGGGTAAGATAGGCATGGGGGGTTAGTCCGGTTTTCTTGGCAAAGGCCCTTAATAAATAATATTTGCTCAGACCGCTGACCTTAGCCAGATCCGACAATCTGATATTCGTGTCGTAATGCTCTTGAATATAAGACTTCATAATTTTTACAGGGCCATCTTCCCTGCCGGAAGGAAGATCGATCGGCAGGGCCTTGGTGTAGCGGGAAACCAGTTGTATCATTAGATCTAAAAACCGGGACTCTTTTTCAAGCCAACTTACCTGGTCTTGTGCAAAATCGAAATGGAGCTGTCTGAGCTTCTGGGCCAGGTCTTTATCCGTTATTACTCCCGCCCCAAAGTACGGTTGGACATACTTTCCCCCGTTGATTCCCAGGCAAATGGAATTCAACTGCCCAGGACTCAAGTAGAACATACGATATTGCCACCCGGCATCGGATTTTGCAAACCCGTTGTGAACCTCTCCGGGATCTGCAATGTTGATTTGACCGGGAGCAGCCACCACTGACTCCCCGAGATAATTGAACCCAAGCGCCCCGTCCTCAATCATCCCAATGACATGGCCATCATGGTAATGGGGGACAAACCTTTGATTTTTGAACCGTGCATGAAGCCATTGCATGTTTCCGAAATCCGGAAACCTGATGAACCGGGTGGCGGATTTTAAGTCAACATTTGGATTTAGAACACTCATAATTTAACATTTATATCACACTTTTTATCCTATGTTTTGGACAAAATTGTTGTGCTGATTTGTTCTCTTCCTTCTCCCATTTCACAAAAATATGGCAGAAAAAAATAAAATAAAGAGTAAAAAATGGATAGGTATGTACCACTGTAAACTTATTTCAAGGGATTAGAAAATACGTAGAAACTTGATTGAAGGGAATTACGAATTGTTTTTCCTTAATATGACCTATTTTCAATCTTATCAAGATTTTTCGATATATTTATTGTAACCGTCTTGTGCAGAAAAGAATTAAGAAAAAGGGGCTTGATCATAAGATCGGCCATATTTTGTTGGGGCAATCCCAATGAGGTTGTCCTCTTTAGGGCAGGCACAGGGGTCTGCCCCTACAATGGCCGATGTTAGAACCAATCCCAGAAAAAGTAAACCCCACAATATCTATTACCTGTTGCTATTGTCCCGAAAGATCTACTAAGCACTGGCATATCTGTTGTTGAGGGCTGGAGTTTGACCAATGCCCTTCTAACTATTTACTTGGGAAGGATTTCAATCCAGTTCAAAATTTTACCAATATACTCCAGAGGGATGGACAATGGTTGAAACCTCTTTCAGAGTAACGTCTTGAAAAAAAGCCTGAAATAGAGAAATGTGCCCTTGGTCTGTTACAGATCTGAATAATTAATGACCAATATTGAAATGTGATACAGTCCCTATATCTTCTCAAGAAGTTGTTCGTAGGTAGACAAACCGGTAACCTCTGCCGCCAGCGTGGTAAGAGGAACAATATCATCCCGATTTATATGAGCAATTGTAAATTTTCTGTTAAGAGCCATGAGCTGTTTAAGGCCGACTGACACTCTGTTGAGATATGAATAAAGACCGATTGCCCCTGTAGGGATCTGATCAGCTTCCTTGCCGTATTCACCTTTTATAAGACGGAAATCAGCAAAAATTTCTTCAACGGTAGAACCGAACCGGCTGTAGGTCTTTGGCACAGTCCCGTTTTGAATGGCTTCTCCAATTTGGCGTCCTACGGTAGCAGAAGCCATGGCAGAACGGCCAAGGGCTATCATGGTGATATACGGAGCTCCGAGCGCAAGTCCCTTGAATATCTGATCTTCCGTTGCAAATCCGCCGGCCATAGCAATTGGCGGGAGTGATTTGTTCTCTTTTTCAAATTTTTTCAGAATACGGTATACAATGGTTTCAAGCGTTACCGTGGGCATGCCCCATTCATTCATCATTTTTACGGGACTGTGTCCTGTTCCGCCGCCGGCGCCATCAAGGGTAACAAGATCAACCTTTGCTTCAGATGCAACTTCAAGAATGGTACGGATATCTCGTGGATCAAAAGGGCCTGTTTTAAAGCAGATACGCTTTGCTCCTGATTCTCTCAATTGGGCAACGCGGTTTAAAAGATATTCAGGAGTCCATATAGGCAATTTATCGATCTTTTCAAAAACAGGTCCGATCCCTTTTGAAAAATTTTCTACAATCTGTGGATCTTCCGGATCAGGGATAATGTTATACCCGAGTTTTTTGAAGTTAAGTGCCGCTTTGAAATCGGTGATTTTACTCATGCCCTGAATACCTTTTGCGGCCTGCCCGAATTTAAGCTCAACTGACCTGATGCCAAGATGCTTAATGGCATATTCAAGAACGCCCAGATAGTCGTCGTCAAAATTTGCCTGAAGAACAATATCTCCTTTGCCTTTACAGTATTTTTTGTAGGTTTGAACCATTTTTTCTAATAAAGGAGACTTCACAACTTTCTGATTTTCTGTGGCCAGCTCTGGGTCCTTTGCAACGACCGCTTCCCCGATAACAACAGGAACGCCAAAAATAGCTGCGCCGGTGTAATATTCTTTCCATGCAAGCTTTGCGATTGCCGGAAGAATAAAGGGGCCGGTAATACTGGTTTTATGGTGAATCCCAAAACTTGATGAAATTTCAGCATAGGGGAAAGCTGTTTTATACGGATCTTCGGGAGCGCCCCAAGCACCGAATACGCGGCCATTAATATTAAAATGGGAGAAATCAAGGGGATACTTCTTTTCAGAGGCAAATTGGTATATATCGGAGGCAAAAGGAACAAGTGCTTCGGTTCCTCTAATGGCAGAAAGACCTATTTCACATAATCCCGTGCAGTCACTGGTACAAACAGAACACATTCCTGACACATCCGTAATGTGTTTGGGATTTCTCATCTTTGTATTGGTAATGGGACTTCCCATTGCTGGACTGTAACTCATTTTATTTTCTCCCTATGGTTTACTTTAGGCGGAATTATATTGAGGGGATAGAGATGTGTCAACTTCAGGGGTATACCCTGCTTCTTTGCAATATATTTTTTTCTACAAACCAACTACAAAACCGAAATATTTGCTAACAGAAATATGCTGACGGTGAAGTCACAGATTTCTGCATCAAGATCGTCCATGTTTAGAAAATTTTTTAGGAATTGACGACTGCGGCCTATGTCTATGAAAACACTCTATTGTTCCGAAAAACCCCATGAGCACTGGCGTTTCTATTGTTGGGGATTGGGATAACCCCAATCCCCTTCGATTTTTACCGGTAAACATTCTCAATCCAATACATGGCCTCGGTGTCGCTGATTTTTCCAAGATACCTCTGGGTGGTGGAAAGGAACCGTCAAATATTCATTTTTTCGATTGCTCTTGCATTAGCCGTTCACTCATCCCCGGACGTTCATAACCATATACTTCCTTCGACCAAGTTGCTGACCAATCTGCAAGCGGAACAATAAATGAACGTAACTCTTTCCCTCTTTCCGTTAAAACGTAGCCATCAAGACTTCTTGCAACAATTTCTGCATTACGTAAATCCTTTAGCCGACTATTAAGGACGGATGGAGAGACCCCTCCACAGCGATCCTGAAGATCTCTAAATGAACATGGATTGTCCCCGAGGTACCAAAGAATGCCTAACGCCCAACGCTTTCCTAAAAGGTCAAAGAGTGCATTGATTGGTGAACCGGAACTTGAACCTCGAACCTTTTTACCAGGCTGTAATGAAGGCATCTTAGAAAGATGCCTCAGCAATGATCTCAGCTCGTGTTTTGCCTGCGAGCCCGATAGATTCATTTGGGTATTCATCAATAAAAACTACATACTTGTCTGCAGGAACTTTAGTTATTTCCACTGCGGTTTTAGTGATTTCTCTGATTAAACGAGTTTTTTGTTCTTGATCAATTGGATGAATAGCAACAGTAATAACAGGCATAATTTTCTCCTTCGATTAATTTAATTGCTACGTATTTAATAGCATGATACGAAAACAGTAGCAATGAGATTTTTATTCCGATTATTTTATGCAAAGGGCTATCCCTCAAAAATTTCCCAAAACACCCAAAGCAAATTAAAAATTTAGAATAGATCGGGAAATGCCTATACTGTGGACATGTGTACTTGATCTGTTATTGGTGAGGGCCGCTGAACTTCAAATAGTCCGGGTCAATACCATTAAGGCTCGCCTCAAGTTTTCTATATTTCCGGCCCATCAGAGATGTTTGGCAGACGCTATTTATTAATGTACAATGTTATTTTTTCCAATCACTATCAGACACCGTTTGCACTATAACGTAGCAGAATGGAAATACAATGGATTGGCGGTTATAATACGGACTTTTCGTTTACAGAAGTGTAATGGCTGATGGCTGACCGAATACTATTAAACATGCTGACATCTCCAAAGCAAATCAATTTTGCGAAATAGTTTTCTTTTAAGTTTAATGAACGGAAAATTTGCTTTTCTAGCATTCCTTTATTCCAAAGCAAGATAATATTGCCATATAGATTTTCCAGAAAATCCAATTTATTTTTTATGTGTTGCCTACCATTTTTCCGTTTTGGAGAGTGACAGCATAAAAGAATCTCAAAGTCTAACGATAGGAGTTTTTTTAAGGATTCGATTTGTTCTCCTATATTTTCGTCTGATCTAAAGTATTTTATTCTATCGCCCAAATAGAGATCACCAGAAAAAACTATACCTTGATTTTTTATAAAATATGAGGTGTGATCTTTTGAATGCCCCGGAGTATAAACAGGAACCATTTTTCCCAATAGTGTATCAATTTCTTGAGGGACAAATTTAACATTTGTTGGTGTAGCTTTTCCCCACATATACTTTTGATAAGGTAAAATTTTAAAAGGTATTCTCATATTTTCTATAGTTTTTTCGTGAGCAAATATCTCTGCACATAGAAGTCGGTTTATTGAATTGGCGTTACCACTGTGATCTTCATGGTAATGGGTTAAATAAACACGCTTAATGTTGTTTTTAGATGCAATTTTTAAAACTTCTTTTTGCATGTGAGATTGACCAGTATCCATCATTACATCTCCGAAGACATAACAATACACTGTCATCAAAGGGGAGCCTATTAAAGACCAACCTAATTCATACGATTTAATTTGATCGAAACGGTGTTTTTTTAATAGCCTCATAGCTCATCGCTTCGGCGGTTAACTGCCTATTCTAAGAATCAACAATATTGGAGATTATCCTTATCGTTGCCCAAATTACAAGAAAAAAAACCTGAGCCCTCATACCATGATTGAACACCATGGCTTTTCTTATTTGACACAGGAATGTTAATCGTATCTTCACATTCATTGATGTTTCTTGATATTGAATGAAAATGAGAATCAATTGGATTGAAGCTCCTGATTGCCATTCGGAAGGTAAAGGACTTAAACTTCTGGAGTTCAACTTTTACAGAGCGTTTCTTTGATCCGTTTACATTATTAATTAATTGTTGTCTAACCTCAATATAACAACTTATTGATATTTAATTTCATACAGTTAGTTTCTGTAAAATGATTTGGACTCATCAATTTTATTTTAAATTTGCATGCCCATCCTTAATTTAACTCTAAAATCAAGGAGCACCAAATTATGAAAATTTTTGTAAGTTGGAGTGGAGAAATAAGTAGAGAGGTTGCTAAGCTGCTTAAAAAATGGCTTCCAAGGTCTTTATCAGATATCGAATTATTTGTTTCGGAAGTTGATATCAAAGCTGGCGAGCGTTGGGCAGGTGTTTTGAGTAACGAGCTTTCCGTTAGACAATACGCAATTGTCTGTTTAACTTCAGATAATGCCGAGTCAGCATGGTTAAATTTTGAAGCTGGGGCAATATCAAAAATCATAAATGAAAGTTATGTTGCCCCTTTTTTATTCAATGTTGAAATTTCAAATATCGATGGTCCACTATCCCAGTTTCAAGCAAAAAAAGCGACTTTAGAGGGTTATAAAGATCTCCTCAAATCAATTAACTCACTAATTGATAAGCCGAAACCAGAAAGCGAAATAGAAGAAACCCTTGAAATATTCTGGCCCAAAATTAAAGAAGAACTTGAAAATGCAAATCAAAACGGGAATATAGATAAAGTTAGTCGTGATACTAAATCAATATTAAGTGATGTAATCTTTTCAATTAACGATCTCCGCGAACAAGTAACAACAATTGAGAACAAAGTTAGCCCAACATCCTCGCCAACCTCAAGATTGGAGCTAATTTCTAATCTTATCTCCTACGCAGAAAAAAATTGCAACGATGAAGCATTGTCAAATATAGCAAAGTTCTGCCAAATGGAAGTTAATCGGGTGTTTTCTGATCGAGTATTATCCGAGAATGAAATCGCTTATGGCCAAAAGCTTAGAAAAAAACTCTCGGAACATACAAATTAACGTCCATAATTAGGGAATATTGCGATTATTTCATAGTCATTTCCTGTTAAGTTATTAATTGCGTCTACAACTTTAGCTTGCGTTGTAGGCGCACCATTACTACGCTCATTATAAATTTTTCCAATAGTTGTTGATGAAAAACCAGACTTTCGACAAATTTCAGCCTGAGTTATTCGCTCATTCTCTAACACTCTTCTAAAATTATTGGTTGCCATTTGCTCCCTCCGAAGTCACTGAAACGTATACTCAAAAATAGATGAAATGCCGATTTATAAAAACTTGCCCAAGTTTGTATAACCTTTAGCAACCTTTGGCAACCTTTGGCAACCCAATTAATATCATTCTAATGGAAAGCTAATTATCTATCAGCAATGATGCTGTGAGTTTGTAATTATAGATTATATAAATTAGCTGAGACGCCAATAGTGTTTCAACGTTAATTTTTTTTATAATGTTTGACCAGCTTTAAAAAGTGTAACGCTTATCCCCGATATTCATAACGAAATAATGTAACGGCCAGATACCCCGCCGCCATATCCCGCCAAGAAAATCATAAAATCATACCCCGCATGCCTATCCCGCCGATAGACCCCGCCGCTGATTTGTTCAAAATTTGCTACATATAATCTCCCTGATTCGAATCTTGGAGAAAAATGATGGCAAAGAATTCTCGTGGAAAACGCCCTTGCTCTATTTGCCGAAAATGGTTTGCTCCTGATGTAAGACAAAAAGGCCGACAGAGAACATGTGGTCCAGCTTGCCAAAATGAGCTTCATCGCAGGCAATGTGAAAATTGGAACAGGAAAAATAAAGCTGTCTCCAAAAATAATTATCTGGCAAAAAAGCTTGAAGAGGCAGAGAACCTTCAAACATCCGGAAAATTGCCTGTTTTGCCATTGGACGTTATTGAAACAGAATACGGTATCAAGCCGGCAATTATCGCCCAATATCTGGTCACCCAGGTTATCAGCCACATCAAAGAAAAAATTCGAGAATTCCCATAAATACCTCTGACTAATCGAATATTGATTTCAAGAGACAAGGTTAGGATAACCTATTGTAATATTAAGATATACAAACAGACTAATCGAATTTCGATCCTAAGAGGCATCATGTGCGTAAGTTGTTGATAATATATATGGATACAAACCGAGTAATCAGTATTTCAGTTCAAGAGGCAACTGACAGCCGGCCCTGACCGGTGATATAAAAAAGGCCTCTGAAATTCTAAAAATAAGGAGGTGTCTCATGGCTAACAGATTTTCATCCCGGGAATTATTTGAACTGAGGAACAATATCCCTGTGGATATGCTGATCAGGGATCATTTACAGATTCCATCTAAAACCAGGGATGGCTATTTCCGTTTCCTTTGCCCTGTGTGCAATGAGTTTCAAACCGCTGTAAATCCAGGCACGAACCTGGCCAGGTGCTTCAGATGCGAAAAAAATTTTAATACCATCGATCTTGTCATGAAAATCAAGGGATATGGATTCCGGGACAGCGTCCTGTTTTTGAAGCAGATAAATACTGCCCACCAGGTTCCGGCATCAAAGATAGCTGCCTTGGTCGCTGCAATCGGCAAACCCATGCCGGGAGGGCAATGAGTATGAAACGGTTGGCCAAGCTTGAAACCCTGATTGCCCGGAATCAGGAGTGTTTTTCCAAAATCGGCAAGGCCTTGAAAGAAATTCGTGACAATCGTTTGTATAAGCAGGCTCTGTTTGAATCATTCGAAACATATACCAGGGCGCGATGGGATATGGGAAAATCCCATGCTTACCGCCTGATCAAATTTTATGAAGTCATCTATAATCTGTCCCCAATTGGGGACACGTTACCGGCCAACGAATCCCAGGCACGGCCTCTTACTCAACTGGATTCCATAGAACAGCGCCAACTTTGGAAGGAGATTATAGAAAGCGGCATGGAGTTAACCGCGCGTAACATCAAAAAATTTATCGACTCCCGAAAAACGGCATCGGTAACCAAACCGGATCTGACGGATCAAATTTCGAATGAATACATGGCTGTTGTAAAGGCAATGCTTGAACAGGTCCGTGTGGCACAGCATGATCATTGGCAGCAGACCTCTCGCCCGGCTGCATTGTTGTGGCATCGGGTCATACACGAAAAGATTGTATCAACGGGGGCAGATAATGGATGACCTGAGCATTGACGACCGCTTCCATTTACTGCTGCATAAAAAAATCATGAATAAAATCGGATCTGCCAAGAGAAGATCCAAAAAATATTACAAGGACCAGTACAAGAAAACCGGGATTATCCCGGTACCCCTTTTGCTGGTTGAAAAAGGAATTATGGATGGCCGCAAGTGCAGCGGGCGCCCCAAGGTTATAGACGAGCAAACAAAAAGGCGGTTTATTGAAATGGTCAAGGCGTCATGCGATCCGTCATCTCAGGGGTTCATTTTTATCACCCGAAGAGCCAGGACCATTAAAAATTACCACTGCTGGCTCGAGGAAGAGTTGGGTAAAACAATCAGCCTTCCGGCACTTCGGCGATGCGCCAAAAGGGAGAATCTCAAATTTTATCTGGAAAAAGAGGACGATCAGGAGCCGTCACCGGCACGTTATAGCTTCAAATCGGTTCCGGTGTTTGCCTTGATCCAGGTTGACGGTTGCAAGTTCCAATATTTAAGAATCAGAGATGAACGTGGAAACTGGCAGAAACCGCAGGTGATTGAAATATTTGATACCGGTTCCAGGAAGCTGTTCATCCTGGAATTCTATTTTACCGAAAGTAATCTGAACTCTGTGGACCTTTTTACCCGTTTTTTGTTATGCACCCCTTTTCCTTTGAAAACAATCGGCATCAGGCCCGACCAGGCAAAGGGATTTTTAAATTTAAAGCGTCCCATTAATGCCATTAACCTTGCGCATTCTACGCCAGGCGGTTTTTATTTGGCGCCGGATTTTTCAAGGGCGCATTCACCAAAAGATAAGGCGCATCTGGAATCTTCACACCGGAGCCTGCATAATTTTGAAATACGGATTATCAAAGCCTTTGAGGACAGGATTGTGAAAACCGTTACCGAGTATAACTTCAAACGGGGAAGAAAGGAAAAAGTCACTGTAACCCTACTTGATATCACCCTTGATGAATTGAGAAGCAGCACTGTGCTCCGCCAATACCGTGACGAACATAATCATACACAACATTATTTTACTGAAGACGGCGTGGTCAGTGCCTGGGTGCCGGCACAGAAGTTTGATGATTTTTTGTCAAACCAGGCAGACACCCTGAATTTTATCCCGGAGCAGGTTCAAGAATATATGAAATATGGTTACAGAAAAATCAAAGCCACCGTATCCAAGAACAGAACTATCCGCCATGACAAACGCGATTTTTATGTGACCAGTGGTGCAGACCGGTTCAGCAAGCATAAAAGTACACCGGTAAAGATATCCAGATACAGGGACAAACTTTTTATCTTTGAGCCCAGTGAAGACGGAATACTTCTGGGCGAAGCCATTGCAAAAAAGCCGTTTGACAGGCCACCTGCACCAGCGCCTGATCCTGTACCCGATGAACTCGACACCATTATCGCTCTTTTGGAAAAGCACAATATGGCCGTTGACCGGCCTATTTTAATCGAAGTTTACCATAAGGGCCTTTCCCTATCCCGGGCGGAGCAAGTACTTCATCATAATCAATCAAGGTACGCAGATTACATGAAAAAAATGGACCAGCCTGAGGAACGTAAAAAACAGGCTTTGTTCAATGCATTTATGCTTGATTGCCAAAAATCGTTAACTACGAATCGAGTGGCGACTTATGCATCCCTCGGAGATATGACATGAAAGAGGATTTTATCAGTGATAAACGAAGAGTCTCATACCTGTCTGCCACTTATAATAGGATATACAGGGGCCAAAGCGTACTCATTGAAGGAGATTTTGGCGCAGGAAAAACTCGGTTTTTAAAACTGCTGCGGCCTAAAAAGCTCCATGCCGTATGGGTCGAGTCTCTGTTCAACATCCATGAAACCCTGGCATCCATACTCAAGGAATTGAATTATGAGGCCACCGCCACCTACCGCCGGACTCCCCAGTACCTGAAAACGATCTGCAACCTATCCAATTGTTTTATCATCATAGATGAAGCCAATGATCTGGACTCCCGGGTCTGGCCATATCTCAAACGAATTATTGATGCCGGTGTTCCCATCGTATTTGCAGGGCTCCCAAAGGTCAGAACCCATCTGAGCCGGAATCATCCCGATATACTCAGCCGGCTCAAAACTCTGATTTTATACCCCATAGAGGTCGAAGACTTCATCGAAAAATACAAAGATATCCAGCAGGAAGCCGTTGAACAAATTTATATGGCCGTCAAAGGCGATATGAGAAAATTTAAAGAAATATGTACAGACTGCCAGGACAGGGCAAAGGAGTTGAATCACAACTTTGTTGATATCAACCTTGCTCTGGAATTTATATCCGATCTCCCTCCCCAGTAATCCTTATCACAATTTATCTGTACGAACAGGCCACCTTTGGTTACGCCGAGGATGGCCTGGTGGTGTCTCTTTCTTATATTAAGGATGCCGCTTGATGCTTGTTCTACCTTTAAAATTTTGAAACCACAGATCATTTTTGATTTTTTAGTGTACCGTTACATTATTTTGTAACTTCGTTTTTGATGGCACTTTCGTTTAACTCACTTAAATCACATTGAAAATATATGCTTCTTGTTTGGTGGGGCAAGCCTCAACACCGTTACAGTATTTGAAGCTCGTCAAATGTTAATTGGGTGGGTATTTTACCGTATGAAATAATACAATTTTTTAAGGAATATTTGAGTGACAGATATGTCTATAGAGGCTCGCTTAAGCCTACCTTAAAACGGTCTTCAATTACAGAAGTATTGTTGAGAGGGAGTCCGGGTGAAATTTCCGTGCAATATGGAAACACCTATCTTAATTTTACATAGACAGCCTTTGTTTGATTTGGCTCTATCTAAAAAATGTTTTTGAATCGACGATATTTCCTGACTGATCATCTATTTTAACAATGGTACCGCCCTTTCCTAAGGCATTTGATTTAACAATCCAGTAATTACCCTCGTCAAAATATCGGTATTTTATATCAATAGGTTCATTAAATATCAAATTTTGATTCAAAGCCCAATCTTTTGTGATTTGAGATACTTGATCTTTTGTCAATTTAGCGTTTTTCTCAGAAATCACATCACCAGATTTTATTTTTTTTTGACCTAATCCAATAAACTTTTTTAGATTAATCATTTGAAACATTATCTCTTATTCACTAATTTCTTTGGTTTGGTCGCCGAATAGTATATGTTTAAACTCATTCCTTGAAAAATAAAACCACTTCCTATTAGGCCTCCGACCTCTGGTAAACAAGGAGAGATTCTCTCTCCTGCTACAACTCCTACTCTTATAAAAGGGTGTTGGAATCAATCAAATTTTCAACTGAGTCTAAACTGCCTACGCGCTTGAATTTCGATTTTTTAAGACCCGGTAGTCCATTTCTATCGTTATAAAATCTGAAATTTGTTTTTTGCCGCAATTTTTATGTTAGATAGTGGCCTTGCTTATACTTCAGATACAACGGTATTAACTGAATCAATCGGTTCAAAAAAATCAGCATTGAAATTAAATTCTATCCTGTTGAGGCAAACAACTCCTTTTGTTTATTATCTTTTTTCTGCGGTTTATGTCTTGTCCCAGCCATTTCAATCAACAATGTTACAATTGTCGTCAATACTGATCGGACAACTACACCATGCTGGCTTCTCACTCTCGTCTGTTCAAGGCCTTCTCTTTTTTTCATCAAATTGAAAGGCCGTTCGCAGTTCTTTCGAATTTCGATTGCTGATTGCGACCCGTTATGAAAAGTTGGCATTGGCTGGAAATGACCGTTATCAAAACCAATTATTCTCGATTTAGGGCAACTTGATGCAAACATACATTCGCCGGGCGTTGCTCCACACCTAAATTCATGGCCATCCAGTGTTGTACCCAGATAATCCATTGGAATTTCACAAGAATCATTGCAGGTAACTCTCACCGGAGATTGCAATACATTCTCGGGCAATTTCGCTTGCTCCGATGCAGGGGCCACGACATAGACACCTGTTTCATTGAGAACCGAACCATCACTATCGTGGTAAGCCTGGTCTGCGGTTATCAATTTAATATCAATGCCTAATGCTTGAGCAAGCTTGATCAATGGTTTCAGAAACAGGCTGTCGTGATGATTCGCTGCCCCCACAAGGGATACCAATGGAAAGCTATGGCCGTTTGTGGGATTAATAGCGGTTAGTGTATGCATCCGGTATCCAATGACATAATGCGACTTATCCCTTTTGTTCCGGCGTTTCCCACAATCACAGTCCAGATCGGAATAAATTCGTACTTTTTTGCCGTTGATTTCAATGGCGCAAAGGGGATAATTGACTTCGGACGGCAGTTCACTGGAATCAACACCATGAATAACGGTATTCTCAAGACAACCCGATTTATAAAAATGGTGGAGGAAATATACCAGGACGTTCATCAATTGATTAAATTTCAGGTCGCTCCGGAAATGACATAATTCAGTATGATCTACCTGTTTTTTAGCCTTTAACGACAACCGAATAAAACGCCTGTTTTGCTTTCGCTCTTTGCCAAAATATTCATCGCTGCAAAATTTCCTGTAACTGATTTCAGGATATTTGATAATTTTTAACAGCTCCATCCGAAATAATTGGTAGGGCTGAATATCCCTGTGTGCAGCGGAGTAACCATCGGGCGCGATCAAGCTATTGATAAGCTGGTCATCTATGAGTTGGTCAATAAACTGCAATTCCTGATCTACAATTTCAGGGTATGGCTTTTTCAGGGTGTCAAAATTAAACAGGTTATCGGAATGAAAATTCTCAATGTAAGATGCCATTTCAGGAAGACTACGAATGCCTGCTGTAGGGGATTGAGCTTCAATACCTATGAGGTCCTCGATGGGGATGTCCAGAGATTGAGAATAATCGTATTGCTCCACAATCTCCATCATGATTTGTTCTGTCAGTTCTTTTTTGGACGCCCTTGTCATCGTTTTCCAGTTCGGAAAACTCTTTTTTAATTGCTTTGTGATGAGCCGCCTGATATTTTTTCTATGCATAAAGCCTCTGTGGCGTTGTTTTCTTTTGTGTTTGGTCGCTTGAAAGTACAACTAAACAGAGGCTTTTTCAACTCCTAACAAACTGAAAATATGTCTGATTTTATTAAATTTAGGTGGTCGATTTCAACACCCTTTATAAGACTTACGTAGCCATTTTTCACAGGAAATGCAATTCCCTCGAATACTGATCTAAAACCATTCACACCTACTTGAGCAACTGTTTCAGCTAATGCTTCCTCAATATAAACGGATAAAGGGGATCTTGAATAAGAGGATGCACGGTTGCTAACTCTAAAATTCCGTAATAAAAAGATTTTTGGAGTTAATAATCTATGAACCTTTTCATGGATTAAAGCCAATCTACGCTCAACCATACTACCACGACTTGAAACTAGGATATCCCCCCAAACTCCGGTCTCGCCTGCTCCCGCAGGTAGGTTTTTTGTATAATGTATTGGCGGTTTGGACATTCTACCTGTAGCAAATTTGGGGGGCTTGCCTATATTAATCCTTCCCCCTTTATAGGTCTTTGGGACACCTTTGAATAGCACAGCAAGAACCGCTTGAATTCCAAGAATGGAGACAGCTTTCGCAAAATGTTCCCCTGATTTTTTGAGGTCTGATTCTAATTTAGCGTAAAGCGCCAATTTTGCAAAAGAATATAAGTGTTCTATTCCATCAAAAACAGCAAGACCTATAGCAACAACTCCAACACTAACAAGAACGATATCAATTATTTCTCCAATTCCAAAGAAATGAGAAGCAACCCAAGCCACTAAAACTCCGGCAACAATTGCCAGTGATTCAGGAGTGATGAATCGTTTAAGTTGATCACGTGCTTGTGGTCCTAAATGTGGTATAGCATAATCTATGGCTTTTTCTAATTTTTCTACATCTGATAAATTCATTACTTGCGTATTCATATCTTTTTCCCGTCGATATAGGTTGCTGCTCGGGAGCCGGGCTTTTGGGTAATCGGTGACCACGTAATTTTTTTTTCATAATTCGTATTGTAATGTCAATCAAAAATTAGCCTAATCACCATTAGAATTCCGAAGACAGTTTGCTTGATGCAAACAAAAAAACATGCGACGGGCAACCGTAGATGTGTAGCGTTTGCCGATCCATAAAGATTTTGAGGTTGATTTTTTTTGAAAAACCATTCGAATTGTTGATAATTTTAGAAGAAAATCTTAGGAATCTTACTGTGAGCCCTATGTCTATAATTGGTCATTTTTTTTCGAAATTCCCAGGCCACAACATGTGGTATGGTCAATATATTTTTATTGTCGGACTGAATTTAAGAACGTGCCGTGTTAAATCTCCTTTTTTGTCTTCGGAAAAAGAAGGAGATTTGCATTTATCGGACATCTTTCAATTCGAATATAGGGTTCTACAAATCGACGGTCCCTAAACTTAACTGTTGATTTAAGAATTGTTAAACCTTTCTTCAAAACTTTCTATCTCACCTATTTTGCAGGTTGGTGAAAAACAATTTTGAGAATTATTTCCACGAATTTCAAAGCCATTAATACGGTAACATATTTCGGCAATATCCTCGAAAGTTATCCCCAATGGTCCCAACTCTGCTGCCAACCCTTTAAAATCAAACAACTCTTCATCAAGATAAATATATCTTTCCCCTTGCAATCTTGAATAGGATAACCTTGCAGCTAAAGAAACTAATGGGGACGTTTTATAGCAATTTTCATTGTGTTCAGCATAGTCATACAATAACCTGCAGACGCTTGCCCCATTGTGAAAATGTTTTGTGAATGGCTGCCATCGGTGGTCGTAATAATTTTCTCCAATTTCGACAATAAGTTTCTTTCCTTCCCAATGCCAATATTCCACAAGCTGATCACCTTCAAGCTGATTTTTAGATAGATCGTTTATAAAATCCCTTTCCCCATTATTGAGCTTGATTTCAGCAATCTCATCATCTTCAAACTCAAAATGCCATTCAAAATGGTCAAACGATTCGTAAGGTTGCGAAACATATACTTCTGGAAAGCGCCACGGTGACCACCACTTCCAAGCTCTTCGTGGGACTTTTTTCCAGGCTTCAACAATTTCATCCTCTTTCCCTGCCATAGCTACCCAAAGAGGGATATTGACTTCTTTCTCTATCCAGGGCCATTTTTTCATTGGTGATATTACAAGCGGACCGATTTCAAATATTTTCTTAGTGCCCGGCCAAATTTTTTCTGCAACGTTAAGATACTTTAATGATATGACTCGGGATTTTGAGGCTAACTCTTTTTCCTTTTGTTTGTTTTTTAAATTAAAATCCTTAATTAACCAACGTGAGAAGGCATTAGCATTTTTCCCTTTTGTGATCATCATTGAGATTTTGTATGCTGTGATTTCATCACCTACTGATTTTTGATTTTCATAATTTAGGCAAGCACTCGACCATGCATAGGTTTTTAATCTATTCAATAGTCTTTTTGGGAGTCTTTTGGGGCTTGAAATTGATTCTGTTTTTTTTTTGACTGTGAGAGCCTTGTTACTATTTCTCATATCATACGCCTTCATACGACATTTCCTCATACCGCCCCCTTATTTTTAATTTTAATAATAACCATATTCTTGTACTTTACCAAATTCCTGGTATATATACCAGGAATTTTAAAAATAAATAAAATTTTATATATATCTAAATGTTTACAATGAATATTTCAAGTGTTAAATCAAATACAAAAGTTACCCGGATGGCCACTTTAAAATCCCCCACCCGTGGCCGGGTCAAAATCCCCCGGCGACAGAATATTGAGATCTAAGTTATTCTCTTAATAGCTTCCATTTTTTCCTTTTTTCATCCCTCCCTATTTTCGCGCAGCTGAGAGAGCCGGTTGGCAGCCTCCTTGAGTCGGTAACTCTTCCCCTCAAATTTCAACAGATGACCATGGTGAAGCAACCGGTCCAGTATGGCCGATGATGCGGCATTGTCTTTGAGAAGCAGGCCCCAGTCTTCAATGGGGCGATTGGAAGTGATCACGGTGCTTTTCCTTCTGGCATACCGGTTAATGATGACATCCAGCAGGTAGTCAGCTGCGTCTTTAGGCATTTTTTTCCGGAGAAACAAATCATCAATAACCAAAAGATCCGCCTGTGTAAACAGTTTGAAGACCTTTTTTCTATTTTGAATTTGCTCAGCCTCAAACATGTCTTCAAAAAAAACATGGGCTTCCCGGTAAACCGTTTTCTGGAACAATTGGACAGACGCATGGGCAATGGTTTTGGCAATATGGCTCTTGCCGGTTCCCGGGGCACCTATCAGCAGGGCATCTTCGCCATTTTGTATGAACTTGGCGGTCACCAGTTCATAAACCTCCTTTTTGGGGAGTTTGGGATTAAATCCCCAGTCAAATTCCGTCAATGTTTTCATCTCATCAAGTCCGGAAGCCTTAAACCTGCGTTGCCTTAGACTGGATGAACGATGGTCCAGTTCATCCTGAATCAGCCAGGACAATGCCTCAACCAGGCCGGCATTAGATTGATTGGCCTGCAAGGCCCGGCTTTCGAGTGTTGCCAGCATACCGCTTAACCTGAGAACCTTTAATTGTTTTTCGATTTCTGTGATTGTCATACTCATGATGCCTCCTTTTTTCTTTTTTCATCCCTTAAATTATGCTTGTCTTTCTTAAGTATCTGAGCTGAGATCCGGACATATCGGCCGGATCTTTGATGCCGGACGTTATTCCCACGGGCAAACATCCCGGACGTTCAAATTTCTGATCCCAGTCAAATACCCTTACGGTAAATCCATGTCGCTTTAGCAATGACGCAGCCTTCAGGGAGCCCTCCTTGCCTGCTCTATCCCGGTCCAGGAAGAGATTGACGATGCTGATGTTGATATGCGACGCTAAAAATTGGAGCCGGTGAACCTGCTCCTCACACAGATGCGCCCCCATTATGGCGCCTGCATTCAGGCAACCGGCCGACACGAGGGCAGCCACATCAAAGAAGCCTTCCACAAGGGTCAGACCGTGTTGCTCCACCTGTTTTTTGGCCCCAGGGTCCAGGAGCAGCTTGTCCTGGTTGTATATCTCCAGCTTTTTAGAAAATGGAAAACCCCAGTACCTGCCGTCGGCGGCGGACTGTTCCTTTGTCAATGCACGGCCGACATGGCTCAACACAACAGGTTTTAAATTCTGATTAACCCCACGAACCTGAAAAACCAACCTGCCGTTTAATGGGGAACATTTACCTTGCTCTCTTTCCGGCAGGTAGCCGCATCCCAGGTACCGGCATGCTTGACCGGAGATCCCCCGCTTCTCCAACATTGGATGCGAAAATTGCAAATATGGCTGCAGGTCAACAGCCACCGGCGGATTTGTGCTGTTCCGCTTTTGGACCGGCTTTTGCCCAATGGCTGCGGTCTGATTCAATATAGAAACCCCTTGATCAACCATCCATTCAGCCACTTCATAGCAGTTCATCTGTTTGCCACGAAGGGCCAACAGATCCTGGCAGAAATTGAGTATGCCGCCGCCTTTGCCGCTGCTGAAATCCTTGTACACATTTTTCCCGGAATGCATATGTAATGAGGCGTTCTTTTCGTCTGAGAAAGGGGACTTGATCCAGATTTCGTTATTTTTATGCTTTTGGGGCTTAAGACTGAAAACGGACAGTACTTTCAGCCAATCAGCATTTTGCCATACCTTCGGAAGGTCCTCTTTTGAGATTGCAGGCGGGTTGCCGGCAGCAAATGTATTGAAAAACCGGCCATAATCATCTGATGACCGGATCAGTTTATGCGCCTGACATATGCGGCTTCCATCCTGGATGGGGGCTGATATTTTCTGGTTTTCAACCAGTCGACAGAATGATTTGTAGCTTCGCAACCCTTTTTCTATGGCTGTTGTCGCAGCAGCCTCAATGTTTCCGGCCTCATGCTTTCTGGCAAGGTTGACGATCCCCTGCAGCCGGCGCTGTCCTGTCCTCCCCTGTTCCCTGAAAATCAGTTCGCACAACTGCCGGGTTTGGGGCCCGATGCTTTCAGCCTTATTTAATAGGTAGGTTGTTTGCCGGGATGGATTGAAAATTCTGTCCTCCGGCATCATTTTAACCCTTCCCGGCCGGTCGCTTTTGACATGGGTGCGAATTTTTTCCATGGTCCGGGGATCAATGATCTCGACATCATATTCATAAATTCGGACGATGACATCTTCATGCAGAGGTGCCGGAAGTGCTGAATAATAGGATTGATCCACCTGAACAGTGCCGTCATCATAAACTGTCCGGGTTTCCTGCCTAAAGTAATCAAAACCTTTCAGGGGCAAGGCATGCAGGTGGGGCTTTTCTTCCTGGAACATTTGCTCGACCTGCCGTTTCATTCGGCCGTGTATCCGCTTTGATGCCCAGACTTCCTCCCAGTGCATCAACCATTTATTCTGCTCCTCAATGGTGTCGAACCGCCGCCCCTTCAAACCCGTATCCTGGGTATGCTGGACCGCATTTTCAACTGTGCCCTTGCGGTTAGGATCTCTCACCCGGGCCGGATCGGCCACCACACCATAGTGGTTGAGCATGGCCGCATACACCGGATTCAACTCCGGTTCATAGATGTCCGGTTTTATGACCCCTTCTTTTAAGTTGTCCAGAACCACGTACTGAACACACCCGCCAAAATACCGGAAAGCCTCTTCATGCAGTTTGGCCCATGTCTCCTGGCTGGACTGCCAGACAACCTTACGGAAGGAACGCCGGGAGTACTTCAGGGTCATGACAAAGAGTCGAGGCCGTCGGTATTTACCGGATGTCCCCATGGTCAAGGCGCCCTGGCCATAATCCACCTGGGCTTCCTCGCCTGGTAAAAACTCAAGTCGGTCGTACTGTTTGGGGGCTTTGTGTTTTAACCTACGGACAAATCGTTTTACGCTGTTGTATTTATGGTTAAAACTGAACAGTTCCACCAGGTCCTGGTAGATGGACATCGCATTCCGGCCTAACCGAACTTGCTTTTCTATCCATTGCCGATGCGGTTCGCAGGCAGATCGTGCATGGAATGGTATCTGTTTTGTGTCCGCTGAATACACCGGTGGCAGGGATGGGGGATTCTCAATCCGGCCGGTGGCCAGGGTGGGGGAATTTGAGGTGGCCACCGGTGGAGGATTTTGAATTCGTCCAAGATCATTTTGCTGAATGTACTTCCGGATTGTTTTACGGTCTATGCCGGTATTTCTGCTTATTTCACGCTGACTGACATTCTGGTTGAGCAAGGTGGTCATTGCTGCTCGTTTTTCTGGTTTCAAAACGTTCATCCTTTCCAACTCCCATGTATGCATTGATCAAGTGATACATGGGACGTTAAACGTTCTGTCGCCTTTTTCCCTAAATTTTTTGATTATCAGCGATTACAGCAGATTTTGCTGACGTTTAGGTGGGGGATTTTGGGGTGGCCACGCGTGGGGGAGTTTGGGTGGCCATCCGGGGTTAATAAAAATAACCGTATGTTCACCGGAGGGATTAAATGAATAATATAAATTTGGAACACCTTTTGAATATTAGCCAGTTAGCTAAGATTTTAGGCAAAACGCCGCAGGCAGTCCGCACCGATATGTATCGTGGTGGCAGCGGAACCCCACCGCCAGTTAGGATGGGTCGTACTGTTCGATGGTTGCCATCTACCGTGATGGACTGGATTCATGAACGTGAGGAAAAACCAACACTACAAAAGAATCGACGTGGAGCGCCGACCAAAGCTGAGCGGATTAAGAAATTACGTTTGGATCTGCGAAAATGATAGCGTATGCCACTAACAGATTTTCTAACCCGACCAATTGCATTCCATCGAATCTATGTAACCTTAACAGGCAGTATTACTGCTGCCTTAATGCTCTCTCAAGCAGTGTACTGGCAAAGGATCGTCAATCAAGGAAGTGGTGGAAAAGATGGCTGGTGGTTTAAAACGCAGCGTGAATGGAACGAGGAGATAGGATTGACCAGGTATGAGTTAGAAACAGCGAGGACAAAAATTATAAAGTTGAAATTTATGCAGACAAAAAAAGCTGGAATTCCCGCTAAAACATGGTATCGAGTTGATTTCCAGCTTTTAGAAGAAAAACTTCAGCAATTACAGCAGATTGCTGAAAATCAGCAATCTAGTTTGCCTGATACTGGCAGTGTTGTTCGTCACATTCCAGCAAGCAAGAATGTAAAAAAACAACATACTATTATAACAGAAACTACACCACAGATTAACTCTGAAACCACCACAACAACAGTTGCGGGCGTTTCCGAAGATGAACTCAATATATTACTCGACAACGTCCCTGAGTCCCATCGTGTCAAACCCTCAGTAGTAAAGCTTATTTCCGATTTTTCTAAACAGAAAGGTATCAAATACGTTGAGTGAAATTTAAAATACGTAATTGCTCAGAAGCCCTTAAAAAGTTTTAAAAATTATTTGTTGATGGCCTTAAATGAGGATTGGGGGGAGGAATATGAATTAGATTTGCTTAGTGAGATTGAATACAGGAATAAAAAGGCTCAAATAGAAAGAGGCTCGGACAAAACGAAATCCGAAGAAATAGAAAAGCTCCGAAAAAAACAGGATTCTTTAGATCGGCTGATAGAAAGCTTGAATGGGGATCAAAAACTCTCTTTTGATAGATTTGTAGAGCAACAGGTTGATCAAGAGGGGAATTCTGTCACGAAAAAAAGATTCAAAGAATATTTAAGGAGAGACAAAAGTGAGATTTGTCCGCAGTTTATTAAAAATATTCAACGATCATATATTCATAAATTTTTGAGTTCCTCAGTAACAACTGAAAACAGAACTGAGTCATCGGATTGTTTCACTATCAGTTAAATCGCGTCACTTTAAAAATTGACAGACGAAGAGGCTCTATCCATGCTTGTTTCCGTTTGTCTGTATATGATTCTAAAGAGGGATGGGCGGCTGATAGGTCTCCCCTTTCTTAAAAATCACCGCAGTTGATAATTTTTGTTTACTCCACTCTTCGCCCTGTATTTTCAATAGGACGACACCAAAATAGGAGGACCATGAAACTTATAATATTTATTTTTTCACTAACAGCTGGGTTTTCATCTCCTGTCTCTGCACTATCTGCAAACACCCTGTTGGCTCTTGATTTTTTTAAGGCTGACAGGACCACAAGACAAAACTGCACAGGCATTGATGCCCTATCAGTCTCCGGGAAACCAGCAAAGTATCTGGTGATTGCCGGGGAGCCAGCTCTCAGGTCACCGGCCTACATGACCTTTGCCGATCTTTTTAAAGCGTATTATCACGCCATAGAGATTAATGACGGAAATCTTGTAAGTCTTATTTATCGCACAGTTTGCCCGGTTCCGGCAGATATTGATTTTTTCCTGCGACTGACAGAAACCAAAAACCCTCCAGGCAACCCAAAGATTGTGGCCCGAATGCTTCAGGTATTTGAAGGGCAAACCTTTCCATTCGCACATACTATATTCTCAACTTTTTATAGATGGAATGATAGATACTCCACAGCGAAATCGTATGCAATAACTCCCAAGTTCTTGATGCTGGCGGTCTTGTTCCGCAATTTTGGCGGTGAAATCATTTATGACCGCAAAGCCCATGAAATTTTTTTGCCTGACAATATAGACTATGAGCCTAACGCCGTTGGGCAGATCTTTAGCATGATTGTGTCTGCAATAGGCTCGTCGGGATCAAAGGCCGTTAAACGGCAACAGCCCTATTCCACACCATACACAGATACAATTTTTTGCGACTCGCCAAGATGTATTAAAGGCAAAAAACGAGAATTAACCCCTGCTGTAGTTTTGCAATTAGCAGATTATAAATATTGACCTGGTCAAGTAAAAGTGGGCACTTTGTTAAGCGGCTTTTTCTAAAAACCACAGTTTTTCAAATTCTTTTGGACTGATATACCCCAAATAGGAATGACGTCTGTTGCAATTGTAAAACATTTCGATGTAATCAATGATGTCTCTCCGGGCTTCTTCTCGGGTCATGTAGTTTGTAAAAAAGACCCTCTCAGTCTTCAAACTACCGAAAAAGCTCTCTGCCACGGCATTGTCCCAGCAATTCCCTTTCCGGCTCATGCTGCTAACCATCCCAAGGGTATTCAACATTTTCTGGAAGTTTTTACTGCAATACTGACTTCCCCTGTCTGAATGAAATAGCAGGCCAGGGGCAGGCATTCGACGCCTGATTGCCATGTGCAGGGCATCCATGATCAACTTTGTGGTCATTCGATTACTCAGGGACCAGCCGACAACCCGGCGTGAAAAAAGGTCTATAACGACGGCCAAATACAACCACCCTTCGTGGGTCCAAATGTATGTAATGTCAGAGACATAAACCTTGTCCGCTTCGACAACTTCAAACTGTCTGTTCAGTAAATTCGATGCAACTGGCAAATTGTGTTTGCTGTCTGTCGTCGCTTTAAATTTCTTTTTCTGCTTGGCGGCAACACCGGCCATTTTCATCAATGACCCAGCTTTGTACCGCCCGCAAGGACTGCCGGATGCTTTTATCTCTTCTGCAATCCGGCGGGCGCCATAGGTACCCCTTGATGCTTGATGAGCCGCTTTAACAATAGGAATTAGTCTCTCTACTTCCCTCTGCCTCAATGATTTTTTACATTTACGCCAGGCATAATATCCACTCCGGGATATGAGCATGACAATACATATCAGAGCTACTGGGTAAGCCTTCCTCTCAGCATCAACGAATTGATACTTCAGCTCATTTCTTTCGCGAAGAAGGCTGCTGCCTTTTTTAAGATTTCACGTTCCATCTTCAAACGGTTGTTTTCTTTTCGAAGACGGCTCAACTCTGCCTTCATTGCCACACTTCCTTGTAAACCAGTGGCACTCTCTCCACTACCTTCAATCTCACGTTTCCAGCGACCCAGCATGGTTGGATTGACTCCGAGATTTCGGGCTGCCTCGGTAATCTGATATCCCTGTTCGGTTATCAGTTTAACTGCTTCTTCTTTGAATTCAGGTGCATACTTCTTTCTGTCTTTCTTCATTTGACACCTCCGTGTGGATTATTAACCCACTCTTAGAGAAGTGTCCACAATTACCCTACCACCTCATATCGTAGCACCTCCTTGGATGACGCAAGCAAAAATATCCACAAATATATCTTTAAGCACATAGAAGCATATATCAGTCCTGACGAAATAGCCGCTGCCAAATATGGCTGGGGAGAAGGTCAAGATTTGAGAGATTTATATAAAAATAAATGGCCTGAAGAATGAAGATTGTTCTGGAAGCAGCTAATGGATTGTAGTTGTCAGCTTACTTAATTGCCAGCAAAGGTTCAAAACCGTGAAAATAAAAGGTTTGCAATATATCAGCACAAATCTGAAAAAATTTACCACCATTAAAAGACTTATAGGACGCTTTAAATGATTAAAAGATTTTTGATAATAATGCTAATGATTCACCCGGTATTGGCTTTATCTTGTGATACCGACCCCCGTATATTTCAAGGACCGGCAGCTTGGAAACCGGGCATGACAATCACAGCCCAACATTACTTACATCTTTCCCCCACCGCCCGGAAAGCGTTAGGCGAAGTAACCGTATGCCCCAACGTTCCAGTGCTCGACGGTATACCCATGGAAAAGATTACCATTGATTTTTCCGAGATTTATTATGCTTTACAAACCGCCCTAAAAAGGCAGGATTCCACAACGATTAAAGATATGGTGGCAAACTTTAGAGCAGCTCCCATGCCGGTAAAACAGTTTGCAGAGAAATACCCTACTACATTCCCAGCGACAAGTAAGCAGCAAGCGGCTTTTGCAAAGATTGCAGCGGTTCAAAACAGTTTACTACATTATGCAAAAATGGATGAAACAAATTTACTGGTAGCCACGGTTTATGCTGCGTTTGGCGGTTCTTTTACCGATCCTGACACACCTGTTTTTGTTTGCCCTGAACATTTTTATTACGCCGTGTATATGCCAATTTCCGGCAATGATAAAGAAACTGATATCATAACAGTCTATGATACGATCCCAGGAATTGTATTTATTACAGAACCCCCGTCTATCCCTGCTTATCGTCACTTTCGAGAACTTATAGAAAGTTATCAAGCTTTAGGAACCCGGCTGATAGATAATCGTCCAACCAAGATTATGGAAAAAGCCAACGTAACTCTTTTTAAATAGGAGAATCAACTATGAATAAATTAATTGTGACCTTGATTACCTGCCTTTTAACTACACCGGTCTTTGCTTTAAATCTGGATGGCATGAACGGCATAGAACCCGTAACCCAAGAGGAACAGAAATTTGCGGCGAACAAATTGGTAGAAGCAGACGGACCCTGCACGAATGATGAAAGACTTAGTGACTTTTCTGCGCTACTGAAACAACTAAGGGCTTTACCAAAAGGTGAAACTTTAAAACCCTTGATAACTTTAACACCGGAGAAATACGCAAGCCTGAAACCTCCAATACTCAAAGTTTTAGGAGATAATATAATCATCTGCCCGGATATTATAGTGCTGGATGGTGTCCCTACAGAAAAACTCAGCATCAAATTTGAGGTGCTTTACAACAAAATCAAAGGGGCCTTAATCAACAAAGATGCCAAAGAACTCAAACGACTGTATGCCACATTTATAGCGGCCCCCATCACCATGGCTGACGCTGTGAACCTGTTTACCACAACACCGTTCAACGAAAATGTGGATGACTTCTTGTCCACTACTTTAAATCTCCGAATTTGGTCCACTGGCGTAAATAAAACAGACCATCACGCTGAGACCTCAATCGCCGCTATTTATGGCCTTTTTAATGGCAAAGTCAAAACTGATAATAAGCCAATAATTTTTTGCAAAGAGCCTTTTGATATTCGGAAAACTGATCCTGTAAAAGCTTACACGGTATTGACAAAAACTAAACGAGAGATCCCATATCTTATAGACACCGCTAAAGACATCGGGATTACAGCGTATAACGTTAATGACATAGACATGACACCGTACAAGAAATAGAAGGTCAACAATCTTGCGAAACAACATTTTATCATCATTTTTAGCCCAAATTATTTCGGCTCAAATCTTACTCTTGATACTGTTTTGTATTGCTGGGGATCAAATAACGGCGATCTATGCACTCTATGATTACAACGCTATCTATTTCTATTTTTTGGGAATCAGCCTTTTTTTAGTTTTTAAACTAGCCAAAAACTTAATTATGCGCTTGCAGCTCCGTAAGGTGGGGGGCAAAGCCCGTAGAGCCGCAGAAATCAGACAAAGATAAAGGATTTAAGAAAATGAAACGAGTAAGAACACAGGAACAGTCCGGCCCAGCTCAAAAGCAGGATCAAAAAGCACCTGAAAAAAAAGACCTGGGGCACAAGAACCAACACGTCCCCAAAAAAATGGATCAGAAAGCCAAAGGCCTGGAAAACCAGGGCCCAAAAGAAGACGATAAAGGAGGTGGCAGCAAGGGGCACGGCTCCCCCAGGATGATCATGGCACCCGATTATTCAAAAAAAGGGGCACCGGATCAAAAATTTAACCCGGCTGTCACCTTTTCTAATCTGGTTGCAGACCGGGAAACAAACCGAATGCTTGCTGCAAGCCAAATCAGGATCGACCAGGGGCAGATATACAATCAGAATTTGTCCCTGGTGCAGAAAAACAAAGACCTTTCAGCCCTGGAAAACATTAGAGAAAAATTAGTTGCGAATATGGTGCATTACAACCTGCATGGGAACAAGGCGGTAAAACACACCAAATCCACCCAAACAGAGTACACCAGAGTTGCAAAACGGCAGAGACCGGTTCCCTTGGCTGATTTTCCCAAACATATAAGCAACCGCAGAAACGAGTTGAAAGGCCGAGCCGCATGGTGGAAAGAACATGCAGTTGCCAGAAAGACCTTGGGGGCCGCAGCTCTCTATGCACAGCGAAACAACATGCCGGGCCAGCTAAAATATTTGCAAGAAATAGATAAACAGATGCAAGAATTAAAATGGGGAACATCCGAACGGCAGGTAAAACCACAGTTTAAGCCGCAAGGTCAATATCAGCCCCAAAAAGAAAAATTGAATGAAAAAACCCATCAACGATTGTTGCAAGCTTGCCAGAAGAAACAAGACCAGGAACTGTACGATACTCTGGTGATCTCCCGGTGTACCGGATGCCGCCCGGAAGAACTGCGGCAGGGCATTGATATCAAGCAATCTGGTGACGTAACCCGATTTTCCTTTAATACTGCCAAAAAATCAGATGGCAACAAGGGTGGTAATGCAATGCAAAGAGCCGCCAAAGGCGTGGACCGAGAAGTATTTATCAGGGGCGATGCCCAGGCTAAAGCATTGGCCGAAAGATATCAGTTTGAACAATTTATAATTGCCCGGGAATCCGATGTGCAATCCAGGCTGCAGCGGCTCCGGATGAATGTGGAAGGGGCAGAACGGATCAGCCTTTATACTTATAGAAATAACTTCGCAGCTCAATTGAGGGAACAAGGTAAGACCCGGACAGAGATAGCCGAGGCAATGGGACACCAAGGAGAACGGTCCCAAGATAGTTATGGAGTCTACGAATAATGCAGGATAGTTTTATAAAAACCCGACTATGGTCAGAACTGAAATCCATTACCAATAAACCTTTTGTGGGTTTCGGTGCGCTTGGCGGAATTATGGGTTGGCAATACGGATCACAGTGTCTGCAATCATTAACGCAGTCGCCAGCCCATATTGCTGTTTTGCATAAGGGAATCCCGGCATGGTTATTATCTGGGCTATCTTATTATAATATTATAGCCGGTGTCTTGATTGTAGGAGCAGCCGCAGAGGTTGCTAAAAACCTGCTTAGAAATGAGTCATGGCAAGCCGACGAATTAGCAGCAGACCGCAACCAACATGATTACATCTATGTCCTCCCCCCATGGCCCCAAAAAACGGACAATGAGCTCTCAATTATCCTTGGGGAACATCATTACAACACCAAACCCGGATATGTCAAAAACCCTGAGTGGTGTATTATTCCAGAAGATGGCCTATACGGTAACATTGCAGCCTTTGGCGGCATTGGAACCGGAAAAACCGCAGGAGCCGCCTACCCAATGGTAGAGCAATTTTTTGAATACTGCCCGGATCAGCAGGATTTAAAATTTGGCGGTCTGATCCTTGATGTCAAAGGTGACTTTGTGAAGCAGGTCACCCAATATGCTGAAAAATATTTTCGATCCCAAGACGTTATCAAGGTTCGTCCCGGGGGAGAACATACCTGGAATCCTATCCATAATCCGTCAGTGGATGCGGAGGTAATAGCCGGGCGACTTGTGGCCGTGTATGAAAACATGACAGGTGGCACCGATCAAAAGGGCCAATGGATAGTTGACGGAATCCTCAAACTGTTGACCCATGGAATCGGTATGCACCGCTTGGCTTATGGATACGTCACGATCAAAGATATCAATAGCTTGATTTTAACAATGAACACTGACAAAAACGCCGAAGACGATCCCATATCAAGGCTTTTGGCTGAATATACTGATTCTTTTGAATTGCGCCTTGATAATGGAAATGTGGAGCCTGACACCCAAGACGATTTTCAATACCATTTGGAATTTTGGGAATCATGGAAAAAAGAGAATGGAGACAATAAAGCCACTGTGTCCGGCGCCTGCCAAAACGTGACCGGTCTGTTTTCCAAGCCTTCGGTAGCAAAAACATTTTGCCCGGAAGAGGCCAAAATCTCCTTTCCCGGTTTTGGAAAAATCATTGATGAGGGCTGGATCGTCTGCCTGGACATGCCCGACTCTGAATTTGGCGTGGTAGCGTCAGCCATTGGGATCATGCTCAAACAAGAGTTTCAAAGGGCATCTTTATCAAGGGTTTCCAGGGCATCTCTAAATCCAGCAACAAACACAAAGCGGCCCCTGCTGTTTTGCTGTGATGAATACCAAAATTTTTGTACTGTCTCAAGCCAAAGAGTCAAAGACGGTGACGATAATTTTTATGCCTTGTCCCGTCAGTCCCGGTGCGTCAGTCTTGTTCTGACCCAAAGCCCGATATCTCTGATTGCTAAGCTTGGCAAGGAAAAATCAAGGGTGATCCTGGCATCACTAAGAACAAAAATCTTCCTCGCTATTACAGATTATGAGGATCAGGAACTGGCTGCTAACATCATGGGCAAAGATTGGATTGCAAAAAAGGAAGTCACCTATGGAGAATCAGCCCAAAATACATCCTACGATGTAATCACGGACTCCATGGGTGGTGACAGTTCTGGTGTCACAGAATCACTTGCTTACCGCAAGCAGATGACTCACAGGGTCGACCCGGTTCAGATTGCATCACTGCGGACATTTGAAGGCTTTTGTTATGTGTTTGATGGTGTGCAGCAACAGCCTCCAAAGCGAATCTATCTTAAAACATATTTCTGTCCGGATCAATTTAGAGAACAGGGTTATTCACCCAGGACCTTACCTTATAAACTCCTAATAGATTCCATAACCAATAACGCTAAAACCAAAAAAGGATAATAATTATGTCAAAAGGATTAATTGGCGGAATGATTGGCGGTATCCAGAGCACAATTATCAGACTTACCGGCAAGTTTATTATCGTCCTGATCTTTTTACTTATTTCTCACCGGGTTGGAAGAAACTATCCGGTATATGCACAATTGCGGATGCCTGTCTTTTGGTTGACAATTGGGTGGTTTTTATACTCTACCCTGGTATCCGGAGCCATTGCAGTTAAGACCCATTCCAACCGGACAAAAATGGCAGCAGGACAGGGACAAAAGAGAGGGTAGTATGGATTGTTTAAGAGCTGAAAATATTAAAGAGCTGATATCTGTTGCCGGAACCATCACTGCACCACAGATCCATAAGCATACAAATAAATCAAGGCAACAAATCCATAGGCTTCTAAAAAAATTAGAAAATGTCGGGGATATAAAATCTGTTGGTAGGGTTGCGGTAAAAAACACTCCTCACAACCAAATTTTATACACCTTAACCCCGGAAGCCTGGTACAATCACACTAAGCCATTAAAAGCTGATAGGAAGCTTTTGGAAAAGGCAAATCTCAGAGCCGAATTTATCGCCAACAATAAAAATCAAAACTATATTTTCGATCCGGCCCAAAGAGAGTTTATCCTCTCTGATTATCCGGCCTTTAAAAATTATTGGTCATATTTCGAACCCATTATTTTCTCCAAAGAAGGTGATCGGGTTGCGTTTATTTTTACAGCAAATTCCATCATATCTTTAAAGGGAAAGATTAACGCTTTTTGTTTATTAAAAAGAATTTCAATTTTGTTTCTTGTTCCAGAAAAAATTTTCGGAATGGCCAAAGCTGAACTGAAGAAATTCAACAAAAAAGTGTGTGCAAAAAAAACGGTTTCAGAATGGAAAGAAATGCATGCCGACAAAAAAAAGACAAGTCAGCTTTATAGAGATCTAATTAAAAATAAGTTCCTTGAGATCAGCCAGGATAAAGCCTTCGGAGAGTCAAAAAGCTTCGCTTTGATTAATTCAGGTGACCTCAAATTTAAGGTTGTGAGGGCATCTGCAACTAAAAAAATCATAGGATTGGAGGGATGACATTGAAGATGACATTGAGGATGACATTAGATGACCTAAAACGCCTTTCGGCGTGTGTCTCGGTGTTTCCACACCTTGGGCGGCACCTAAAGGTGCCGCAGCTTCTTGCCCGGCCTACGTCCGACCAAAAAGCGTTTAACATCACAGATATCCAAACAGCTTTTCAGAAGGCCTTTTTTACCAGGCAACTGGTCATCAGAAATATTTTTGGACTCCCTATTAAGACTTTTAAGCTGCACTAAAGGATCAATCAAGATGACCAAAAATAAAATTATATGGACCCCATTCATTATTTTTCCGGCGTTCATTTTTTCTTGGGTGTGCCGGATATACTTCGGAGATTTATTGCCGCTTATAATTACAATCATCTGTGCAATTTTAATTGTGGAAACACTTTACCAAGCTCAAATGCTTCCCGTATTTTTTTTGAGACTCTTAAAACCATTACATGATTCGCGATATCTTATTAATGATGCCCTAAAAGTTTCACCGGATGTCCCGGTTGCTGCACCGGAATCGAACAAAAAAAAAGATAGTTCAAAATCTGATATCAAAGACGCCCAGAAAAAATTTACAGCGAATCTTATGAAAAATGATTCCCAGAAAGAATTGGTATCCACAGCTGATAGCCTAATCGAGTCGAAAAAGGTTTTAAAGCAAGAATATGACAAAGGTGAATCCGGCGAGCAACCGGATCAGAACGCTCCGGTCACCCAAGAGGCTCCAGAGCAAACTGATTGGATTGCAGAATTGGAAGAAAATTACGGTTTGAAAATCGATGTCCTTGAAAAGGACTCCGGAAATATTTTTGAAGTAGATGAAGAAATCATCGCCAACATCAAGGCCGCGTTTGCGGAACGAAACACAAAATTATTTGATAAGGCCGTTGTTTATGTAGAGGATGGCAGCGTAACGGGCGCATTCCCATTTTCCCGGTCATGCCGCCGGCATTGGATTGTGCGTGGTTGCCATGAGTTTCAAACAATCCCAACGCCCTGCTTTAAAGTATGATCGTAGCATAATCATTTTTTCTGCATTTTCCCGATACCAAAAAGTGCATGGACCTTTCAGACGTAAATTCACCACCCTACGAATTGAACTTTCAATAGCACCGCTGCCAATAGGTAAATTCAACGCTTTTACAGTTGGGAAATCAAGCCGTCTTTCATTGCGCACAAAATAATCCCGTTCCGTCTTAATAGCCTTACTGTTTCTGCCTCGACAAAGTGTCTGGACGGCCTGTACTACGTCAGCGGCTTTTCCTTTCAGCAGGAAGCCCCGCTGTTTTGACACCCAGCGTTTGCGCTCCTTGGATGACCAGGTCTTCTTTAGGGCTGATACTTTACCCAAATGCTCCACGGCATGGTAAAAATCAAGAAGTTCATATACTCGCTGAGGAGCCAAACCCAATGCTTTGATCAGTCCGGGGATCCGGTTCCAAATCCAATGTGCTCCATCTGCAACAAACAGTATTTTATCGGACTTCTGGATATGAAGGGCGTTCAAATACCCCTTTAACAGGAGGAATATGCCATCCGGACCGCTGAAACTGCCATCAATAAATGGTGAGAAGCTTTTTTCTTGTTTTCCCTGGGCATCCACCACATAAATAATCAAAAGTTTGGGTTCTCGCCACGCCCCACGAAATCGGGTTCTATTTTTTGGGGTTTTGGGACCTCTTTTCTTCTCTCTTAACCGTGTGCGTCCACCATCGGTGCTTATAACCACCCGTCGCCCTTCAAGTGAATCTCTCTCATTTAGTGGGATTCGCCCCGCTTGTTGCTCGGCTCGGGCCCGTTCTGCGTAACGATAGGTGAGTTTACGGATAACCTTTATATCCAACACCATACCATGATCACAAAGCACTTGACGGACTTCTTCAAAAGAACTCAATAAGGCCGACCAGGCACTCACCATAGAAGCCAAAGCTGGTGAGCAGCGATCATGGATTCCAAGAAGGATTAAACCGGCGTAGGCACCTTTATATCTTTTTCGATTTCGACGGTCACAGGATCGCCGATAATATCGAACACGAACATCAACAGAACTACCTGTACAACACTGAATCGAAACGGTCTCAAGCCCTTCGCTTTTCATCCGGCCCGGCCAGCTGGACATCAATTCTTTTTCTTGATCGACCTGATCATAGGAATTTAATGAGCCCTGGATGCTTTTTTTAAAAGCAAGGCACTCAGTCGATTCGTATACCCAAGTATTTCACGTTCTACCTGCTCCAATTCTTGAGCATTGCGAACCAACCTCGGATCGTCTTCCAGTTCTTTCAGGCAAGCATAGACTTCCTCAACAGTATTGCAATCTTCAGCTTTTTTCATCAGCACAGTCCATTTTTATAGTCGTCTCAGCGAACAGAAACTATCACGTTTTTTGTTCTCAAAGATAGGCTTTTTTCAAACCGGGAAAATGGGAATGCGCCCCAGCGTAACTGTCGATTGGGAGCTTATATAATGGAGAGATTATTAGCAATAATCACAGAGCTTTATAATACAAAAAAATGGTACTCTATCCTTTCAATATCCCTTGCTGTTTTCCTGTTATCGCAAGGCATGTTTGTCGCTTTGGACAAAATGCCGTCCAGTCCTGATTCGCAATCTTTAATTGTACAGATTGCAGAAACCTGGGGCGTTGATTCTGGGGTGGACTCGGGAAAGCCGAAACGTACAAGTTTCGCAGAAACGATTCCCACGTATGAGCCTATTCGTGAAAAAAAACACAGTATGTCTAATGCTGCCACAAAACTTTTAACCGGTAATAAATCAGGAGCAGCCAAAGAATTGCTTGGCGTGGCAACCGGCAAAGTATCCTGCTTAAAAAGTAAACTCCAAAATGAAAAATTTAAACAACAGAAACTGCTGGATTCGGTTGAAAAGTATGAAGCAAAAATTTTGACTGATGACGAGCTTTTCGATTTAATGGATCAAACCAGAAAGTAAAAATGTGTGAGAAAACCCGCTCCAGCGAAAGTCACCTCCCTTCCGACGGGCAGTTTTTGTGGTGCCCATTCTCAGGGGCTGGCTTCCACTTCCGCTAAACTGCGGGGCAATGGCGAACGATTAAACAGACACAGAATTCTAAATCTGTCCGAACGTACATTATAACATCAAGTCTCTACAAATAGGTATTTGCAGCGGTCTGAATTTAATAATTGGCTGTTCTTGATCTTGACACCGCGGTCAGGGTCTTTATGCTTATTCAAGCATGCTAATGATCGTCTAAAAAAACTTTAGGATAACTGCAAGGCGTCCCGATAGGATGAAAAGAGTCACTATAAAAAACAGTAGCTTTCACAGAGTTCCTCACATAATCGTGCGGTTGAAGACCGCACCATACTATTATGGAGGAATTTATGAAACGAGCTATCCGAAGGCATCATCGAAACCGGTTAAAAAGGAACTTGCCCCAAAAGTTTAAATACTGGACATCAGTATCTAATAATTTAATTCTAATAAATACCCCGACCCTGTGTTCTTGTTTTATGTGCGGAAACCCTAGAAGGCATTTTAAGGCTATTACAAAACAAGAGTATTGTGCCTATTTGAATGAAATTGAGCAGATGGATGCAGCAGGGCTTTATACAAAGTTAAAAAATAATAATATTCCAAAAATGCGGTATTGAAAATTATAATCATTCAGGAGATAGAAAGCCTATGATTTATTATAGTTATGACACCACTTAAGTTTTAAAACTTAAGTGGGTGTTACATGGTCAACTCATTATTAAATTCAATAATTTATAGGAACACTACAATGCCAAAACAATACAATCTTACAAACAGTCCTTCCAAACATGGATATCGCGAGTTAGAAAAACAACCGGTAATTTTAGCCGCTCAACTTTCCTTGGATCTTGCAAATTTAGTCGGAAGTAACTATGTTGATCCTGAGAATCCAATATTACGTTCGACTACACATGAAATTAAATCTGCAATTGAAAAAAGTTTTGAGATTGGTCCTTTTCTTGACGGAAAGGAATCAGATTTTCTTAGTGTAGCAGAATCATATATTGACGCCATATTAAACAAAAATAATTCTGAAATGCTCTATACCCAATTTATTACAACTTTGAGTAGAGCAACACCCATAGAAGAGATCAAAGCATAATTTCACACAATCTTGCTGTTGGAGTGGACGGGGCTCGTATCTCGTAGCCCCTGAACCGTCCGTTAAAACCCTGGAGCTCCAGAAACCATATGAGGAATATAGATTCTGTCAATATTTGACGGACTGTCCATAATTGACCTCCTAAATATCAGCTATATAAAGGAATAACCATGGGGAACGCAAATTTTTCTTTTTCTATTTGGCACAAAATTAGGCTGTTCCTTAAGACGCCTTGCAATCTCCTTTTCTTTAACAGAACACGAGTTATAGTGCTGCCAAAAGCAAACCCTCTTGATCCAGACTTTTCCCGTATCGTTGCAGTATCGCATAAATAGCTTTGACGTCTTCATCGCTTTGCTCAAGGCTATATTTCAAGCTTTGCTTTACAAATTTCTCTTTGTTGCCAAATCGCTTAACCAATTCAGGCAGGCCCGCCGGGATATGAAGTCGTAGACCTGGAAAATGATTTTTAAGTTTCAAATAATTCTTTAAACCAACAAAATCATAATCAGGGAAAATGATTTCAGGTGCCAGGGCCTGTTTTCCTAACCAATCAATGGTCTTAGCCCCGGTCCACCCAGCATAATACAGGATATTCCCCTGGAATGGTTTATCAGCGAAATATTCCTTGGCATACACCAATAAATCTATGTTCTCAACAAGAGCGATCGGGCTATCTGTTTCCCATTCATCTTCCGGCCGGACTACAATGGAAGCCATACCGCAATCTTTGACGATAGAGTTGATGTCTACTGGAACCCCATTCTTTCTCCAAACGATACCATTCCCTTTTATTGAGATATGGATAACCAGAGAATGATCATTACCAGCGTGAGCATCACAATGCCGGCTAACAGCCTTGGCTTTAGGAGTTAAACCTTCTGATGAACCGTGATAGCCAGTTGCTTTAAGAAGTTTTTTTAAGCCGTTGCGGTCTATCAGGATATACCGACCACCCCGACCGGCTTTCTCCCAGGAAATAAAACCAGCGTCCCGGAATTGCTGAATCTTAGAGTGCGCTGATTTCGACACAGCAGAACTGGGTAAATAGCCCTGTTCCAAAATTTTAATTATCAGATTTCGTACTACATGCTCCATTAAATCATCGCCTCTTCTTTCTCTATCCTTTCCAGGGTAAACCAATCATCAGGAGTAATATAGACGTCATTTCCAACCGTATCCAGCCCGATCCAATAATATGCGGTTTCCTGCGGATCAACAGAGGCAAATACAGGTACAAAACCAGCGGCCTCGCACTCACTGATCAGTGTTTTCTGGTTTATGGAGTCAATCTGTCCAGCTTCGTCGATATAAATGGGAATATTCAGTACCTGATCGGATCTTTGCCTGATGATTTTTTTTAGGATCATTATGTTTACGACCGCTTTGATGGTTAGATCAGTCCCATTGGATTCAATTTTTGATTTCCCATAGAAGGACACCTGTTTACCATTTTTAAGTTCAATAGAAATATACAAATTGAAGAGGTTTGGCAGATTGAGAACGGTTCCGCTTTGCATGCTTTCTATTAATTGTTTAAATTTTTGATTTGAATTATTATCGAATAAAGTACCAGGTTCTGAATCAATCAATGCTCGAATTTTTCTTAAAACAGAAATATTTTCTTCGATAGAGAATTTAATTTCTTTTAGATTTGAGATGGAATTTTTATTCATACTCCGGTTGAAAGCCCTAATTGCCGTGCTAAACTCATCCAGTTTTCCGGTAAGAGATTTGAGTGAAGCACCAATAATACATGAATGGGTATTTTCGATATTTTTTGCCTGGGTTTTATATTGCTCCATGCTTTTTGTATCCGTTTGATTACAAAGAGACTTAATTCGTTCTGGAATCGTATCCCCATACACAAACCTGAGCCCATCGTTTGCCTCGACGAGATCAAATAAACTATAAATTTTATCCTTGATGACCAGAGCCTGTTTCCTGCTCTGGACATATTTATTGACTAAAGAGCTAAAATCCAGGCTTTCGTCAATTAAAGCCTGGTTCCCAATGGTCATAGTTTCTCCGGCAAATCCGAGAAGAGGTTTGACCTCTTCCATATTTAGAATAAGCTCTTCAAGACGCGTTTTTTTACTTTTGATCTGTCCATCACCGATCACAGATTGACGTATCATGAGATCTTTTTTTTCATCATAATGGTTGTATTCCGCATCTACTTGGGAGAATTGCCGTCCCAAATCATCAAGGGTCTTCTGCCAATCAGGTTCACTTTTAAGATCTTCCTGATATTTATCAAATCGGGCAACTTGCTGCTCTATTTCCTTTATCTGCTGTTCCAACAATTTTCTTTTCTGTTCTTGTTTATCCCGGTCCTCAGCGGCCTGCAAAGAACCTTTCAGATTTTCAATTTCTTTTAGAAGCAGCTTAATGCTGGCTTCGATACTCTCTTTATTCAGGTAATTCTCAATATCAATATCTTCAATTTCTGCAAGGTTGATGGTTATATCTCCATCCTGATAAAAACCGCCACGGCATCTGGAAAGAATTTTTTCTGATTATAACGGATTTGGGGGATAGAGCCGGAGAGCGATGAAATAGACTGAAAAAAATCATTTCCTGAGTTATGGTTGAAGCGCCAACAGCAACGATAACAAATAAGGAAAATGATGAGTTCCTCCTCTACCACCGCTCCCCGACTGAATCGAACTATTTGTATGAATGTTTGTCAAGCACAATATTACATCATTATCCAGCAGGCAGCCCAATTCCGGATGGTATTAGACATGGTAATCATGAAATATCCCGAGCTTTTCCCCGTTGAAATCACTAACGGATACAAAATGAAGGAGATCCGATTCTCCAAAAAACTGAAATTGAAAATCAGGAGAATTGTAATAGCAGGTGTCAGTTATACCATACGACCTTCGTTTGCCATGCCCTATATGAGTGGTCTTGTAAAAGATGTTGAGAAACCGTTATTTTTGCGGAAGTTTGCAGTCCCGTTTTGGGCTTTGAGTTACTGCTTCGGTAAAAATTCCATGTATTGGTATCGCCTTGAAGCATCCCTTGGCCGACATAGTCTTGTGGGAACCACGATTAAATCCCCAGATACATTACCCCAACATGTTTCTGCTGATGAAAAGCATACTCGTCTTTTGGGAGAAAAGACCTATATTGCAACGACGGCTGGGAAAAACTGTATTTTAGGAGCCAGTGTTTCCGAAACGGCCTCCGGCAAAGACCTCCAAAAAGCTTACGGGGTATTTAAAGAGGAGGCTGAATGTATTAATCCGGGATATCAGCCAGAAACTGTCAATACCGACGGATGGCGGTCAACGCAGAAAGCCTGGAGAAAATTGTTCCCCAAGATAACTGTGTTATCCTGCTTCTTACACATATATATTGGCATACGTGATCGCTCACGCAAAAAATATAAGGAGCATTTCCTGGATATGGCGACCAGGTTATGGGACTGCTTTCGGGCAGAGTCTAAGGGGGCATTCTCACAGAGAGTTCGGAGGCTTTCCGAACATTGTCAAAATACGCAGAACGAAATCCCAGACGTAATTTCAGCCAAGATCAAGAAGCTCAAGGATAATCTTCCACAGTTTTCCGAAGCTTATGATTTTCCTGGTGCACATAGAACAAGCAACATGGTTGACCGGCTGATGCAACGGATGGACCGTCATTTATTCAGCACCAAGTATTTTCATGGCACTATGAAATCGGCCAATCTCAGTATACGTGCCTGGGCTCTTATCCAAAATTTTGCTCCACTCAATCCGTGGACGGTAAAGCAAAAGGGCCATGTGAGTTCTTTTGAAAGAGTGAACGGATTCCAATACCACGAGAATTGGCTTCAGAACCTTTTGATTTCAGCTTCATTGGGAGGCTTACGGACGGGTCCCCCAAATCCGTTATAACCAGAATTTTTTTTATACGAGTCATGAGCGATTGAGGCTTTTCAATATTTAAGAAACCGTCATTCACAGTAAAATCCAGAAGGAGTTCCTTATTAAAAAGCTTGAGAAGAGCTTGAATCTCATCTGGCTTCAGATGACCTTTGAGTTCTGAAACCAAATTTGTTTTTAAGCTATCCAGAAGAGTCTTCTTTCTGGTAATTTGTTGTTCTTTTCCTTCAATTTGGATTCTGATAGCTTGGGGCAACTGTCCTATTGACTGATTCAGGCTCACAATGATTTTGGCTACTTTTTGCTGAAGCTCTTCTTTTTTATCGACCAGATTTGCTTTTAAAAAAATCTGGTCATCTGAAACTAATCGAAAAAACGTCTTTTCTTGTTCGAGCTGTTCTAAAAATTTTTCAACAGATTTCTTTTTTTGGCCGATGTCACCTCTTTTTTGGTTCAGGTCCTCTATTTTGATTTTGATTGCCTGGATTTGTTTTTCTATATCCGCAAAGTTTTTTTCGAGTTGATCAATTTCGTTATTCTGTTTTTCACGCTCTGCTGAGAACCTGGAGGTGATATGGTGATAAGACGCACTGATAAATTGATAAAGCTCATCCCATTGTTTGTTCAGTAAAGCAAATTCCTGGGCTTTAGGGGCCAATTTTTCGGCTATTTCCAAGTTATTTTTTTCGCGTTTGATTTCATCATCAAAACTACGATACTCTTTTAAAATATTTTTGGTGGTGGCAGCCCAATTTGGCAATAGAGCATCAAGTAGAATGGATTTCATTTTTTCCATATCCAGATCATTCATCTGCAGCAAATTTTTAAAAATTTCAACGAACAAGGGTAAAAAACTTAAATTTTCGAGGCGGAAAACTCCTACGGGTGATGTTTGATTCAGCTTTCCCACTCCAGCCAAAACATCAAGCATTTCTTTAGGGCGCATTGTTTTGAGCCAGACGTCTTGCATCGCAAGGTGTTTGGTCAGTTCTTTAAGAGTCCGAACATTGATAAGACTATCCGATTCCGGATGTGGCATTAGATAATCTCTTTCGATGTCAAGTTCCTTCTGATAGGCAAATAGGGCGTATTCGTTGCCCTGCACACTTCCTAGGCCGGCAGCTCCTATTACAAACGTTCCGAATTCGGTCCTAGCCTCTGAAACAACAAAGCTATTTTCGTTTGGAAAATAAAATTCAAGGGTAGCTTTATCACTTGTCGGGAAATCCATCTGCCTTCGGTCACAAAGAAAAGGAAATTGCAGAGCGTTGATAACTGTAGATTTACCCATATTATTTGGTCCTGAAATTGACACTGCCCGATCCAAGGGGAATTCGCCTCTGGCATACCCCCCGGAATTCAATAAGGCCAATTTCCTTATACCAAGGATTTGTTTAGTCATCTTTTCCATCTCTCTCTAAAATATCTTGTTCAAGATTTTTACACTCCTTGAAGATCTCTGTGAAACGCCGGATCGACTGCCTAAAACGAATTGAACCATCTTCAATATCGAGAAATCCGTATCGGGCAAAACGACGGATAATACTTTGAATTTTTTTCTCATTATCCACGCCGATACGTTGCATAATCTCTTTGTATTGTTTGATTTTGAGATGTGGCAGAGTGTTTATGATAACAGGACTCTCAAAAACTGCTGTTATGGGGTCTTTCCCATTGTCGGCCAAGTAATCATATAGGACTGCCATAAATAGAGTCATTTCTCGACCAATAATATTTGTTATAGACCCTCCTTTAAGAGGGGCGAAATAATAAATATTATGAGTGCCCTCCGAAAGTTGATATCCTAACATTTCGAATAGTGTCTGATAATAATCAAGATTTTGTACAAGTTCACCGTAAACCATGTTGTTCTCGCCCCGGTTATCATCTATACAAAAATGATATCCACGGGAAAGTTTTTGATATATCTCGGAGACATGGTTGAGTCCCAAGGGATTTAAATTAATCGTTTCCATAATCAACCCTGATCCTTTGTCCGGTTATCCGATGGCTTTTGGTTTTATATTCGTTTTTTCCAAGCTTTTGTATTTTCCAGCCATGGTTGGTTACCAACCACATCGCTTCTATAATACGGCCCGTTGAATATGCCGGATAAGAATTAATGACCCACTGCAAGGCATCTTCTACGGGGAGATCTTGCTCAAATTCATGTATAATCTTGGGTTTATTTAGGGGAGGAACAAACTTCTTGTTTCTTGCTTTTTGTTCATGAAAATTCAACAAGGCTATTGGCGGCGCAGGATTTTCTTTAATGTCTTTCAGGCCAAGGTAATATTTTTTTATCCCCGAATCGTTGTTCGTGAAGTATCCTTTTTCCTTTTTAAAGATACCCACAATCCCGCATTGGTCTATCAAGTCGAATTGTTCTTTTCGAGCCAAATCAAGAATATTGGAAATGCCTTTCGTGACTTCAGAATTCAAGCGGGCTTTTTGATACAAAGGCTCTAAAAGTCTTTTTGATTCCCTGTATGTTGACAATAAAATGTCCTTCATATCAAGAATTTTGTCTTTATGAATTCGGACATTCCTTCTTATGTCGTATTGAGCCCCGGACCTTTCCATGATTGTCAAAGATTGATTTAGCCGTCCAAGAACTGCATCAATCGTAGCATCAAAGGCCTCATTGACATCAATAAATTCCCCCATAGGATCAATATATTCATCCCACGCGTAGATTACGTCTGCATAACGTTGTTTCAATGGGATATAAGAATCTTGCCGTTTCGACAACAATACAAGATTTTCTATAGCCTGAAGATTATTTTTAGCCTGTCTTCGGATACTTTGAATTTGCTGGTTAATGCGCCGTAAACTTCTTTCGGCGGTCTCCAAGTCGTTTTCCTGAATAACTTTCAAAACAGCCATACTCAATTTGTCAAATTGAGCAATGTGTACCCGAATGTTTTCAGATATTCCTAATTGCTGTTCGTTCAGAAGCAGTTCAACAATTTGGTCAGCTTTATCGGTCACAATTTGTCTATAAGTCCGAGGGCGTCTGAAAATTTTGAGCCACTATATATGGTATCTGATTTGAAAAACCATTATCAATTTATTAGAATAATTTCTTAAATCAAAGTAATAGGATGCCCTCTGGCAGATCCGGGAATGAATGATATAATTTATCGATACCGAAATATTCTTTTTTTCACATATATAGGACTTTCTGCATTTTTTTTAATGAGATTAGAATCTATTTTTAATGGAGGTTTTTACTATTCAGTTCGTATTTTATGGCTACCACTTGCTATTATAATTTTTGGATATACTTGGCTAAATCGGAATTTCTTTTATAGTGTTAATAAGAACAAAATTACAACATGGGTGCTTGTAATTATGCTCTATGTGTTATCACTTTTGATGACATGGCCATATTTAATGGCGGTTAATGCCTTTACCGGAAACGGCGATGAAATAGTCTACGAAGGGCCAATTGAAAGGAAATGGATTAGCAAAGGAAAGCGTTGGACCTATCATTTGGTCATTCGAGATCAAAAATCAATGGAAATAGTAACTCTGAATTGTGGCAAAAATTATTATAATTCAGTATCAGAAGGTAATTTTATAACTGAGCATTTTTATATGGGAGGCCTTGGCTTCCCATATCGCTGGAAATAAAAGATGTTCTAATCGAGATAGGACTTCCCCCAACTAAGGAGCCTTACCACATCACCCGGAATACGAATATAGTATCAAGGTGGCTCGGCTCATCAGGAGATCAATTCCCGGACAAATACTCTGTCAAGGGACCGGATATAAATCTATTTTTGTAAATTTTTAAGGAAAAACGGACACCACAATTTGTCTATCATGTGTCACCGAAAAGCTTGTCAATAAAGGCGTTCATTTCTTTTTTCAGTGCTCAGGACGCCCTCAATCCAGAAGGTGAGCTTTAGTGTTGGAAATGCTCCGGAGTGACAGGGATAGTCCACTGTGTTCATTCGTCTAAAAAGTGGGGAATGTTCTGTAAGTAGTCTTCACTTCAGACCCTTGATTTGATCTTCCAAATTTTCGATCCAGGTCAGAAATAACAAAAAAAATCACGCCGTTTCAATAAAAGCTTGGGAAATATATGAATTGCATCTGAACGAGATAGAGAGTAAAGATAAAATTTTAAAAATCGGGGAAAGTACGTTTTGCAGGAGGATTCATCATTGGGAGTGGCTTGTGGGAGAAAAAAGCAAAAAGAAGAATAAAAAAAGACTTAAAAAAACGATGTTAATCCGTAATTCCGCCAACAGGCAATCGCCGGCCTCCAGAGTAGAGGTGGCAAAGGATTTAATGCCTCAAGATGGGAATGAGGATAGAAGACTCCTAACTACCATGACCAAAGAATTCTATATGCTGGCCAGATTGCATTATGATTTGTTGGATTCAGAAAAAATACATCGGGTATTTTTAAAACTTCGTTGTATGCAACATGATCCGTTGCGAGATAGATGGGTATGGCTGTACGAGGCGGAAGCCAAGAGATTGAAGTTCAAGGGCACGTATAAGGATATTCCTATTGAAAGAAGACCGATTGTTCTTGGGGCTTTTTTCTTCAGGAACAAGGGGAAAATGGTTCTTGACCTTAATTCCTTTGATCGGGCCATCAAAGCAGTCGTATTTTTCGACAAATATTTACCAAGAAAGGCCGCTAAGGTTAAAGATATTACTGTTTTGAATAAGTTTCATGATGGCTCAAAAGGATTTGTCCCTAAACACCAGGACTATTTCGATAAGGGGTTGGAAGAGGTGATTGATCCCAATGGTCTGATCAATGACCTGAAGATGGCTACGTCCACTATCGAAAACCCCATGGAAAAAGTCAATGCCGCATATCCCCGAATGATGGAAGAGTTTCAAAAATCCATTCCGGAAGTTGAACGTATGCCCATTCATTTCTATGAAGATGGGATATCCAGTCTAAAGGGGCGTCTTTCCATGCGGGAAATAATTGCCATGCAACATTGGCAAGGAAATAGCGATTACTCGTTCAATAATGTGTTCGAGCAGATCTTGCCACTGATAGTGCCATTACCGAAACCCGAAGAATAGAAGGGAAAAAAATCGGATCAGGCTGATCATCAATCCTTGATTATTGATTTATAACCAATGAATGAACCGGATAAACCGGTGACAGGCTTAAGGAATCGACAAAAAACATGATATACATACCACCACAATCGATTATTTTCGCGATTCCGAAACATATCCGTTTTGATATTCCTATCGATCAAATAACAGGCATTTGTAAAAGATACAGATTAGATTATTTTTCAGGAGATATTTATGCCTTCAGAGATGAAAACGAAACCCAAATAGGCTTATTAACCTATGATGGCCATGGAATTCAATGGTGTATAAAAAGATACTCAGAGGGAAAAATCAGTTGGTGGCCTCATGATACTGAAGTCGTACAATTGTTGCCAAGAGATTTACAAATAATGCTTTGGGGTGGAAATCCCAGCAAAATTAAAATGCCGGAAATGTGGAAACCAATTCATAATCTAAAGCGGTAAAACGAAACTTTTTTGAATGAAAACAGCATCTTTTATTACGATTTATCTTGCTGGATTTTGCATATCTGGCCCATAATCACAGGGCGTCTGGTGCGCCCTTCTATCTAAAAAAAACGGATGTCGTCAGACGAATAGTCTTCGCTGTCCAGATAATTTCTTGACTGGCAAAATCAAAGGCATTCATGTAAAAAGTTCTGAATTTCCTTTCATGATGTATTGTTGGGAAAGAGGGAGCAGGTTTGATGAATTCCAGGGGCTTTAATCAGAAGTAGAGTACTCTATATTATAAGTGAATATATGTTCAATAAAAAGTGAAAATAGAGTCTAATGGATAATTGGTTTACAATAGATCAAATTGACAAAAAAACATTCATTATAAGCGAGTACCGCCACTGGGAGGAAACGCATTGTTATCTCTTAAATGGTTCTAAGTTCAGCTTGCTTATTGATACTGGGCTCGGGATCTGTGATATCCATAACGAAGTGAAAAAATTAACTGACAATCCAATTATTGCAGTAGCCACCCATATTCATTGGGACCATATTGGTGGTCATAAATTTTTTCCGGATTTTTATGCTCATCAATCTGAACTGAATTGGCTTGACGGCGAATTTCCTTTAACAATAGATCAGATAAAGGATATGGTTATTGATCGGTGTAAGCTACCGGACAATTATGATGTAAGCAAATATGAATTTTTTCAGGGTAAGCCTACAAAAATCCTTAAAAACAATGAAATTATCGATATTGGGAACCGTTCTATTCAAATACTACATACGCCTGGACATTCACCGGGGCATATGTGTTTTTGGGAAAAGGAGCAAGGCTATCTTTTTACTGGCGACCTCGTTTACAAGGATACGCTATTTGCGTACTTTCCGTCTACCGACCCCGAAGCATATCTAAACTCTCTTGAGTTGGTAGCGATGCTGCCAGTGAAGCATGTATTTCCAGCACATCATACTTTGAAAATTCAACCTGAAATCTTGACAAGAATGTGTGACGCTTTTCGTCAATTGAAAAATGAGGGGAATTTGCACCATGGTAGCGGGATATTTGAATTTGGTGATTGGGCCGTATGGCTTTAATAGAGACATCTAAGGTAGAAAGTGTGTATGCCGACAAGCTGTTAATCTCGTTACGTGTGGTCCGGTGCCCGTTAAGCGTAGCGTTTAACATTTATCGAGTTAAATAATGAAGATTGAAGATGCCCGAAAGGTAGATCACCAGAAGTTAATAGAAATATGGGAATCATCAGTTCGAGCAACACATGATTTTTTGGCTGAGGAAGATTTAATAGAACTGAAGTTTCCTAAAAATTAATACTGGCTCAAAGGACGTTTAAAATGCAGTTGGTATGGAAATTGAAATTCATTTTTCATACCAAAGAGAAAGGTTTGATTAAGATAAATTATTGATTTTATTAAAATAAACCTCGTTAAACTTTTGAAAAAGTAGGCGCTCCTATGGTATACTACAATTATGGCTAAATACTTGAAACTATACAAAAAAAGGAGCAGCCTACCATGTTTATATTACGTGATTTGCTACGACCTCTGCAAGCTGAATTTTCAAATACTGCTCAGGGACAGAAAAGAAAAGTCTGGTTTGCATACACGTTGCTGGCTGTGGTGGTGCCATTTACATCTTCAATCACCTCCAATCTGTTACGTGCCCTGCAAACTTTGTTCGGTTTTAAACTGCAAAGTCAGAGGTTTTATGCCTTTATGGCGAGTCCGACATTACCGTGGGAAGGATTATGGCAAGCCATGTGGGGAATGATTCCGTCACCAGTTGTAGAAGGACGAATTATGGTAGCACTGGATGATTCTATAAATCCAAAGAGTGGAAAGAAAATTTTTGGTTGCGCACATTTTCACGACCATGCAGCAAAGTCCAACCAGAGTTCCTACCCATGGTCACAGTGCATTCTGGCAGTAGGGTTATTGAAAAAAATAAAATCTCGATGGGCCTGCCTGCCTCTTGATTTTCGGTTTTATATGATGAAAAAGGATATTGAGGCAGAATCTGCTACAGCCCAACGAAAAGGGGAAGTTCTTCCTTTTGAAGACAAAATGGCACAGGCTGCCACAATGATAAAGGGCATTCAAAATTATTATAATCAACCAGTGTTGACTGTGACAGATAGCTGGTTTGGCAATAATGGCCTCTGGTCCAGGTTAGATCGTGGAAAAGAAGGTTCTTTCCATCTACTTTCTCGTATGCGCACAAATATTACATTGTATGGTTTTGCACCTGTGCCTACGGGAAAAACTAAGACTGGGCGCCCACGAAAATATGGCCGACGTATGGGTTCTGTGGATGATTGTGCAGCGAAATTTAAAGAAAACTCCCAGGCTTATACGGTTTTTCTTTACGGCAAAAACAGAGAAGTACAGGCATATTCACAAACCGTTATGCTAAAAACGATGAAGTGTCAGGTGCGAGTTGTTTGGGTTTATCGGAAAACACGATACGTTGCCCTGATGACCACAGATATGGCGCTTTCGGTTGAGCAAATTATAGAATATTATGGTGCGCGCTGGAAAATAGAATCCGGATTTAAGGAGATCAAGCAGGAGATTGGCAGTTCAAAATCACAAGTTCGGAATGCGGAATCCGTATTGAATCACCTTAACTTCTGCATGATGGCCACTACGCTGATATGGATCTATGCCGACCGGTTGGAAAAGGCACCAGACCGAAGACATAAAATTCGGGGACGATCTGGATTTGCATTTTCTGATGTGCGCAGGATTATTGCCGAGACGGCATTGAGTTCTGATTTTTGTGGGGTTTGCCCTGTGCCAGGTCAAACCCCACAAAAATCTTTCGTCAAGACCCTGCTACGCATGGTTGCATAGCAAGGGGCTCAATAAATTTACAGGAAACTTTAGTTAATAGAACTTAAGCCATTAATACTTGAACAGTACTTTGATGCTGTTAATTTGAAGTGTGCGAAAAACAGTGAAGGTGAAATAATAGGATTTTGCGGTGTCCATGATGGCAATATTGAAATGCTGTTTATTTCACCAGAGGCCCGTGGAAATGGTGTGGGTTCATTTTTAGTGTCGCATGCCATCCACAACCTGGGGGCATCAAAGGTCGATGTCAATGAACAGAATGGTCAGGCCCTGGGTTTTTATCAACATATTGGATTCTCAATAATAGGACGTTCGGAACTTGACGATCAAGGAAAACCTTATCCTCTGCTGCATATGGAGTTATTAGAGATTTAACAACAGCCGAACCTCGAACCAGGTTCCCGATTTTAATATCTTAATGCTTTTTCTGATTAGAAGTACAGGGAAAGTCTGGGGGGGGCTTCCAACCGTAAAATGGACCTTGTTTTGGAGGTAGTCTGCTCTATTGAGAATATTTTTTGTCTGGTAAAATCAAATTTTTTAATCCGACGTTTGACCGTAAGATTTGTGGTTAGCGGAAAAAAAATCAAAGCACAACATCTTGGGGAACATGTTTTGTCCGGAAAGCGAGCCCTACCATTTGTAAGGATCGCTGGCGTAAGCTCAAAAGTCCTGATTCATTCTTCTGGAATTGATCACTGTATTCAAAATCTTGGCAGCCCGGTTAAATAGACAAAGTCAACGCCATACTCAGTAGCAGTCAGGGCAAAAGAGAATATCAATCTGGCCCGTCCGCCTCACCCTGGATGTCTACTGAAGCTAAATGTTGGGCATTTTTGTATTTAACTCTGTTAGAAACCTCTGAGCTATTTCCATGAAAAAGGTTTTTTCGAACTCAGATTCGTATATATGTTTTTGCATTTCAGGAGTAAATTCAAATTTTTGGTCCGCCTTTGCCCGATCAGCTACAACCAATAGCCAACATTTATCACATCTTTTCAAATATTCATTGTTTATCCTGTTCTTTTTGGTGATTGCAGCTTGAAGCTCAGGAATGAATCCTATACGAACAAAATCTGGTTCCATCACTTCCCAACGATGATGATCAAGCCAAACCTTCCCATTAATAGTACCTGGTGAAACGTAAACGAGAGAAATACCGACAAAAGGGGATGGGGGATCAATTTTAACTGAGTTTCCATCCGCCATCTTCATTATATTGTCCAAGTTCTTTTTAACTGTGTCCAATAATGCCTGAACTACTTGATTTCCTTTTTGCTTAAATCTGTAAAAATGGTTATGAAAATTCACCTTCACATTAAGAGGGGGTAATCCTTGATCGGCTGCAAGCTGCCCAGCTTTTATGACAATACCCCGATGGATGCCTTTCAATTGCGCCAGTGACGGGACTCCTTTCGCAGAACCTATTTTTTTTATTTCGGTATGCTCTATCCCTACAATTAACTCACCGCTTTGAAACAGGAAGTCAGGTCTCTGGGAAACATCTTTTCGGGATAGTTCATCTCCAGGAAGTGCTTGGAGCGTTGAGAAAACCTCTATATGAAATCGCTCATGTTTGTTCTTTCGGTTTGCTTGATTATTATCCATTTCTATTTTGGTTTTTCGAAATAAATTAACGTAACTAAAATTTAATACTCTGCGATTTATCCAGATACAACATTTTGTATTTTAAAAATCCCATAAAAAGGACAGATAATAGACACAAGGCTCGCCTTGGCTGTTATCTGAACGTATTTCTCACCTGACGGTGTGCAGCGCAGCGGAACATCGGTCAGGTGTAGAAAATGGTTCGCTTGAATTATGTTTCAAAATTTGAACTATATTGCTTTTCGATACGATTATAGGGCTGTATACAAAGATTTGTATCTTGTTGTTCAGTCTTGCCAAATATTTTTAAAGATCGCTCCAAGAAAAATTCATCAATAGCTATTTAAAATTTTTAGTGAGCAGGTATACATCTTATATTATGGGTATCCCAATTAGGCCGAACAAGACATTTCGCCGCTATCACTCCTTCTTTAGCAGTTCCGGTAACAACATTTGGACCTATATAATGATAGGTTTTTTCGCCCAAATACCCTCCTATAATACCTCCTCCTGTTCCAGCTATAAGGCCAACGGCTAATAGTCCCCACCCCCCGGTAACTATGCCGAAAACGAGACAAACACCTACGGTAGCACTGGTGGCGAGCGATCCACCAATAATACCTCCGGCTTCACGGGAAATGACTACTTCTAACTGACTTTCTTCAGCAGTTAAAATTGTATGAGTTGACAAGGCGACACCAACCACTACACCAACACGCCCTCCATTTTTTAGGTATTTACCCACCTTAAGTGATGCAGAAGATATTTTAGTATTCGGACGTGTAGCACTTTTGAGCAGATATTGATCTGCTTGAGCCACGGTATTATATCCTTTTTTTTGAGCATAATTAACCATATTGGGGTAAGTCCTGCCTCCCATTCCATATTTTAGCGCATCTCTCGTTTCATAGATGATAAAGGATGGCAAACCCTGTCGGGCCATTCCCTTCAAACGTAAACGCCGAGCTATCTTGGTTCGTTCATCCACTACCCATTTTGCAAGGTCGTTAGCAGAATAGATGCCTTGTTCCATTCGGATTTTAAGACGATTCGCCAACAGCTTGTCAAAATGTATATATTCTCTACGAATTTGTGGAATTGAAATACCTAAATTCCACATTCTGTATCCAGTTCCAAAAAAGTTTATATTATTGTCCTGCAATGACTCTAAAAACAGAGCAGCATCTTTTTCATTTTTTGCAGGCAACAGCAGGGTATTATTCTGATTTATTCCTGTTTGGTTGCTGATTTCCAATGTATAACCTTGCATATATGAGCCCCCATTAAATTTCCGTTACAGATTTTTTACTGTAAATTCCTGGTGAAACAACAGCATATTTAATTAAAAACCGTTTTTTCCAAAATGCCTTTGGCGGATAATCAAAATGCTTGGTTTCATACCTGATTTTTTGGTTACTGCACCAACTCTCAATGTCATTTAGATCATTTTCTATAATGATTGATTGTGGAACCCAGAATTCATTTCTGATTTCAAAAATATGAAAGTCTTGGTCATTCGCGAAAACAGCTTCACCTGTTGTGACTTGTATAACTCTGATTATGTTCTTTACTGAGTCAGTCCTGACTTCTTTGGATTTTTCTTCGGCGGATATTTCATCATTATTAATAATTATTTTCATAGTATTAACTTGTCATTTGGTAGTTGGATCGTTATATAGAGATGCTTTCTGAGATTTCTATCAATAAATATAAAGCAATGTCTAATACATATGCATCAACTCTTTGAAGAAGCACAATCATGGTGGGTGTAACTTCCACATCCTTCGAATAGTGAGTGAAAATTTAATCAATATCATGGGATTACACAACTCAACCCACTCTTGCGCAAATATTACTAATCTATAATCCTTTTGGCTCCGATGTTTGACTGGTATCAATTCCTTTTTTGTTTTTTTGAACACGCACCCATTTAGCCTATTCATTTCCATTTTTTGAAGCGAACGAGTAATTCTGTAGTTTGTCCTGTTAATTCGACATTGGGCAGACCTATTCAAAAGAAATTTGATATATTTCTGATACGGTCTGTCCAAAAAGAGTTAATATTTTTCTCCGTATGTCATTTAACCCACTGATAAGACGGTGTACTTCGCCCTCTTTATGAAAAATATTCACACAGTCTATACCTTCCATTTGTTGAAAAATCCAGCGAAGAGTGGGGTTTTGAACGGGTTTCCCAATCTGATTGGGCAGTGTTGTTTCAAGGCGCTTCAATTCATTCCGCATGCGACGCTGGGCAATGGAGTAAATTAGTAATGATAAGGTCATCACCATCAACATTCCTTCGACACGAGATGGCTTTTTGACAAACAGCGACGATGCAAAAAATAAAGGGTCTTTGATAAATCGGAAGCCATTCTCGACCTTAGACTGGCCTTTATATCCCCAAAATACATCTTCGTCGCTCAACTGGAATCTTGGAATTGAGGTCCCAAGAACAAAACAGGATTTCTGATCGCGGTCTTGATCGACTTTTTCTTGATTGACCTTTAAGTCCACATTGATTTGCAATTTAATTGATTTGATCGGGGTATCCGGCGTTGGTCTACCTTTGACGGCATATTTGATGTGCTGTTTAAACTCAATAGTGTCAACCAGATGATACTTCCATTTATCACTGAGTTCTTGGAGGACCGTCATTGCTTCGGCTTCCGAGTCAAATCGTTGGGCCTGAAGATGGAAGAGTTGCTTTTCCGCACGTTCCTTCTCTTTTGAAATAGTTCTTTCAACGCTCTTGACCGCGCGCTCCAGAGCCCCTTTGGATCGAATGATCAACCAACGTTGATCAATTCCATAATGCCCTAACTCCAACGTCTGGTACTGATAATCATCGTTAATCTCCGCCCACAGGTCCCATTTTAGGGCCTGTTCGATGACGGTCTTCACAATGAAAAGGGTTCCCGGGATGCGGGTGATAAACGGGATATCTTTCAAGTTGGAAGCATTGGATTCGGTATATCCTTTCGAATCCATAATCAGGTAACGAGGGGTATCGCTTGCTTTGAACTGACGAACGAGTTCACTGCTGCGTTCTTTGAAAACGGTATTATCCGAAGCATTCCCGTCCCAGCACTTACACAAAATGGGAATACCACCATCCTGGGATACCATCAGCTCCAGCACAGCCTGTTTCAAATCAGGACGGTGGTCTTTGGAGTAACCATGAGTTATTTTGATGGCATGTTCATCCGAATCAGGAAGATACTCCCCGGTCAATGAAAAAGATGAAGTATCCAGATGGTTGAAAAGTAAATGGATACTTTCCGACCGACAGGTAGATGAGGCGATTTCGGTGAAAAGCAGTTCAGAGCTGTAGTCGACCGCATCATCAAGACTGCGCCCGAGCTTGTAGTGATTGAAGTCCGAGGCTTGCACCCCGGGACGGAACAAAACATCCAGCGGCTTGTTTTCGAAAAATTGAGGCGTCAGCGACAGCGGCCGATTGGAAAAACCCAGCCCATTGAGAACCATGCCGGCAATAGCTTCTCCGGCACTGATATTTTCCTTCTCATCTTTTGGTATGCGAGAGTCAATCATTTCGATGATTTTCAAATCCTTGATAACGCCAGCAACAATACCCAAGTGGTCAATACGTTCTACTTTAACAGTTTCCAATGTTTGGTGTTTGGCCCTCTGCTTGTGTTGATTATGATGGTGCAAAGAGGGTATATTCAAATTTTTTAAAATTCAACTGCTCAATGTCGAGTTAATGTCCGAGGTTGTAATGTTATCCAGAGCAAAAATTAAAACAGGATAACCCTCAAATAACAGCCAGGTAACCGGATGTAAATAGTAAGCTTGAATGAGAATCAATTGTGAAAAATAAACCTGAGCAATCATGGTATCATTGAATCCCAAGAACCTTTCCAGCCAAGGCGTTCACTACTTCAGCATTGTGCCACCGGAGCTTTGGATGAGTGGGTGAGTACTTCTTCAGCCAGTCCCTTCCCCAAAATGCTTTTTTTGTCGTTTCATCGATGAAACAGTTTACAGTCGCTGGGAATGATTTTTGTATCCGGACCACTTAGGCAGATCATCCTGTATTTCAATCACCCTTGATCCATAAAAAAGATGGCAGGTCGGCTTGAATGACTCAGGCTCCTTGGCGGGATGTCCGAAATTAAACAATGAAAGTACCACACCCTCATTATGATCCTGGATCATCGTTTTGGTGGGAAGGGAGCAGTATGCTTTCATAAACGTTAAACTCTGAAGAACTGCTTCAATAGTGTTTCTTCAGCCAATCAAGTGTTCTTTTGAGTCTGCGCTATTAATTTCTGTGGAGTGTTTCGACGTCGAAACCTTTCCGTTAAATTATCCAAACGAAGTCTGTCTGATCGTATCATCTTTGAACATGACCAAGCGTTTCATCGATGAAAGACGGGGAAACACGAAATGAATAAAATTCATAAATAGCGAAAAATACTTATTACTATTTCAAATATATTATACTTTAATAATGCGTTTGTTTGCACGATTTAAGCCGTTTTGACCCGGTTTGCGTAACTTACCATTGAAACAATAAAAGCCCCTTAAAAACAGCAAAATATGCCTATAAAATAAGGCATTGAAGCATCTCACCTGTTTTATCCTGCAAGTTTCAACACCGGAGTATACCCCATCACCTCTTCATAAACTTGGAACATAATTTTTTGCAGCCGGGCTGAATGATCTTCCTCCACAATGGCGCTGTCATGAATAGGCAGAGCCGCAATCCCTTCTGCATGCATTTTCATCATGATTTTTTCCATAATGATGCTGTCTGCGTTTTGAAGGTCAATACCAGCTCCCGAGAACAGGAATCCCTGAATGGGGGCGTGGCGGTCCTTAAAATCGTCCATCATCTGACGTATCTGGGTAAGATCCTGGGCTGCATCAAAACCGGCATCTTCAAGGGCATCACGGACCGCAATATGGGAACCCCGTTTGTCGGCATTGATGCTGATCAGGGAAACCAGTTTATATTCATTTCTCTGGGAACCGTCACCAATAGCATACGGGTCCTCGTTAAACTCCAGGCCCAACTGATGATAAAGCATACGGATGTGGAGCCCGGAATAATCCCATTCAACGGTTTTTTTACCGTCAATGTAAATGTGCTTCCTGAACTTGCTGGGCATCCCTTGGTAATAGGGGCCATAAAATCTGCCACCTTTATCAAAATCCTTGGAGCCTCGGTTAAACACCCGGTGCATGTCCTTCACCTTGATTTCAAACACCAGCTTTTTTATTCCGAAGTCAATGAGTGGGCGGTCCTGTTTCATGAATTCTTCTTTCTTGGCTCTGGCATTCATCAGGCTTAAAAGTTTCTTCATCCACAGTAGATGTAAAAAAAGTGCTAATTCTGGCTGTAAGCCTTGGTACTGTTGGTTCTTCAGGCTATGAGTTACTGTAGACAATAGAGTAGTTCTATTCAAATTAGCATCAATGAAAGACCTGTACAGTGCTACGGGATAGGAGTACTTCTGGTATGTGAGCACTTCGATATCCATATGTTCCATAGCAGTGCTGGTGTCTGTAGTATCTTGTATGTTGGAAGCACTCTGGATGGTTCTGTGTGAATGAGTACCAGTTCCTGTGGATGTATGAGTCCTGTTCTCTCCTGTAGAACCAATACCACTACCTCCACCTTCCACGAGTTCTGCCCCTTGAAGTTCTATCTTCCCCTTGATGAGATCCGAGAGTATGTTGCTTGTCAGGTCTTTCAGATTGACTTCATCTGATTCATCCAGGCGCACGGTGATTTTTTTTGCGCGAGCAAGATTGTTCAATTGCTGGAGGTTGCTTTCCATTAATTCGGTTGCGTCAGTGGGGTCAAATTCAACGTCCTCTGAAATTTTGATGGTTTGGTTTTTGCCGTTCTTTTTTTTGTATTCGTTCCGCAGTTGAATCAGGTTCTCCGGCTGGGTGTAATAAATATCCCCGATAGGACGGAATTTATATTCATCAACGAAGATCCTGATTAATTTCACTGTGGCCCAGATCCTTGTCTGACGCCCATATTTGATGTTTCTGAAACCTGGTGCTTTTTCAATGTAACCGTGGCATTCAAGCTCATCTATAAGGCGCTTCATACGATCGTATTTGAACCACAGTTTATCATAGCGTTGGTTGCAGCTGTAAAGATTGGCGTCCATTGAAATCCTTATTGGCCTGCCGACAAAAAATCCTATCCACAGATTTATCAGGATCACCAGCAAACATTCCCTGTCACGGTATTTTGATTTTACATTGCGTCTGATGTAATTTTTTTCTTCGCCGATCTCCTTAAAGATATAATCACGAGCATCTTTGACGGTGCGCCTGTCACTGCCAATCCAAATGTCAAAAGGCAATGCATGCTCCAGCCATTGCACAAATTCTTTCTTTCTAACTTTTTTCATAATCCTTATGAACCCTTTCTAAAATGGCAAAATGCCCGCCCTTTTGGGGGCAGGCACTTTTTTTAATTCGTTGTAAACGGGAACTTCCCTGGTCGATCCGGCTCATCCTTGGGCTGGATGATTGAGATGGTTCTCTCCAGCTTATATAAATTGTAGGTGAGCAGATGAAATGCGCAGTTATCAAGGCGACTGTCATAGAGGCTGCACTTGGCCTGCAGGCAATCTTGCTTGAAAAATGGGCACTGGGTGTCGTCTAAACGTGCCATAATTAAACTTTCTCCTTTATTTTTTTTGATGCAGCCTGAAGGGTGAACCCCTCATCCACGAAACGCTTGAATGTCTTGATCTCGGCTATGTGCTGGGCGGTATATCTTCGGTAGGCAATTTCGCCACACCTGACCTTGAACGGTTCTGATATGTAGCCCCGTGCCTCATAGGATCGCAATTGTTTCTGGGAAAGGCCGGTCTCCCGGCTTGCATCACTGATGCTTAACGAATTTTTCATAAAACCTCCTGGTGATTAAAAATTGGGAAAAATGTCCCTCTGTGTATAAAGAGGTTACATTAATACCAGGGTGGATTTATGAACTTCGGGGTGGAGAAAGCTTAAATAGAAAGAGTTTAAAGGATTGTCAGATTATTCTTCTTCGTCGGCTTCGCGCTCGGCTTTACGGCGGCGGCGCTCACGTTCTTCTTCGGCCATTTCTTCGCTCATAGCCCCTGCCAACGCAATGTCATCCCAATCTGGGAAAAAATCACACATGCTTGCCTCCTTCATTAAAAATATTGCCTGAATAAGTGCTGGCTGTGCTCGGTTGTTTTTCAACTGGAAGGAACACCGCGTTGTCAGGGAGCATTTCACGGAAACGGTCCGGGATAGTGCCCTGGCTCCAAAGGTTACTGGTTGAAATTATACGACCATCAAAAAACTGTCTTGACATTGGGGTCCACTATACTGCCTACCGCCAAAGCCCTGGGGATAAGAGTTCTTTACGTCTGATATCATATAATGATTGCCGTTTACGACGACTCTCCTCTCGGCCAGGTCTTCTTGGTATTCTATTTTGAAGAGCCAAAAAGAACAGTCGAAGCAATTTCCTTTCAGATAAACATCAGGGTCAAGATTTTTGATGTAGATTTTGCCACAGCACTGGCAAGTGAATGTTTTAGCCATTTTTATTTACTCTTTTTATTCAATCCATAAATGGTTTCAAGGTTTTCCCTACACTTGTCACAAATCCCGTGACTGATCATGACGCCATTTGGAGACAGGGTCAGATTGTTCTTCGTTTTGGGGCACTCTTTTTCAGAAATTAAGCGGTTACACCAGGCGCATACTGTTCGGAATTTCATTTTATTTTCCTCCATTGTAATTCACCTCAGATACTTGAATTCAGGATTTAACCAGGGAGAGGATCTGGCCCCCGGCTTTCTCAAATTTATATACGTCGACTGTTGCCAGGCCTTCGGCCTTGGCTGAAGCTGTGAAGGCATTGATAATGTGGAAAAGAGTATTCCCCGGCTCCTGTTCAAAGGATTTCTTGACTATGTCAGCTTCATTTTGCGATAGCCCGAAACGCCTGCTGAATACATCAATTGAACCGAAGGGATCGTCAACGTGCGATTGGCAGGACAGCTTGAAATCTTCCTGATTGTGGGAAGAGCCTTCGATAACTGCGGACAAGGCCTCGGGGAAGTTGTCCAGCCCCCGGCTGCTGATATGCTTGAACCTGGCGGTCTTTGCTCTGGCAACGGAAATCAACCCGTTGGTGCAGACCAGCCGATAAAAGAAGGATTCGATGCTGAAGGCGATTAAGCCAACTTCACTGTTGCTAAAGGCAATGCCGGGCACTACTTCATCAAAGAATCCATTGCCGGATTTAACACCAAATGCCTTTTCGAACTCCGGTATCTTCAACAGGAACATGCCGTGATCAAGGGAATACTGAACTTTCAGGTTGTGATTAAAGCCCTGTTTAATGAGTTGTGCCAGGATCTCCATGTTGTCGAGGGGCTTATACCGCTCGGTAAATACGGCGCGAAGGGTTGAGCCATTAAATCTGCAAAAGAATGTATCCCGGCGCTGGCGCTCCTGCTCAATCCAAAAATTCAGATTGCGGGCCTGCAAATCTTCCGGGCAGCGGGACAGATACGAATAAGGCACCCGCAGGCGGTTGGAAAGAAGGCGCTGGGCTGTGGGAGCCACATCCACCTGTTTGCCTGAAATCCACATTTGTTTGAGGCTGTTAAATTCCATTTCATGAACGGGTATAACTTCATCAAAATGATTGATAGAATTCTGGTGAACTGCGTTGATTACGTTTTCGAGAGTTGTGGTGTTCGTCATGTTAAATCTCCTTTGTTGATTAAGTTTTTTTAGGTGGGAGCGGATTAATACCCGCATTGTGAGCAGATGATAACGGGCTCTTTGCCGTTTCTGATCGTGATATCGTTTCCGAGGCTGTGACACACGGTCACATGGTGCCCGCAATCCAGGCGGAACTTCTGGCCTTCAAGTGACTTGATGATTTTTCTCAAGGATTCGGTGTTCTGATACGCTTCCTTCTGCTGTTTGGTCATGGCGTCCTCCAATAAAAAAGGCCACCCAGAGCACATGCCCCAGATGGCCTTGTAATTGTCGTTGATGTTTCAGGAATAAATGGCGTTGCACCGATCCATGCTGATTTCCCAAAGTCCAATTTCATCGCTGGAAGAAAAGCCCTGGTTGAGCCACAATCCTCCATTGAAGACCTGGGGATGATGGCGCTGGTCAAAGTCGATGAACAAATTGCCGATGTACTGCCAAAGGCCACGCCCAACGATGGGATAACCTTCCAGGCGCTCAATTTTCTCCCACTCAGGTATCAGCATTTTATACAAGCCGATAAGTGCCGCCTCCTGATGCTCTGCCTGTTCAAAGATTGCCTGAAGGCGATGCTGAAGCTTCTTTATGGTGGTGATCCCCTGGTTAGCCAGGTGCTTCTCGATAAATTTTGTCGCTGTTGCTTTCATTGAACCCTCCTTGATTCTGGGCATAAAAAAACCTTCGCCGGGGATACCCAGGAAGGCCTAAAATGCTTGATTTACTGGTTGTTTAGTTTACTTAAATGATGTGCTCTCGCAATCGTTTTATGGCGTTAAAAGGGGCTAAATCTTTACTTTTTTTGATTAAAAGAACATCCGGCACATCGGGATCTATCACGGCAGGCTGAACAGACCTTTAAAGGGTCCAGGGTGGTGCCAAGATAATCAAGCACTTCACCCAGCGCCTTGGTCATGGGCATCTGCATTGCCCAGGCAATTCGTCGCAATGTCGCGCTATGTTCGGGGCTCAATTTTGGAGTGTATGCCATTTCCAATGCCCTCCGCTTTCTTCATCTCTTGGGTCGGTGATAATTCCGCCACCACGCCGGATCAATTCAATTTGCCCCGCAGGCTTCGGTGTCCAGTAAACATCATATTCAACTTGGTATAGCCCGAGAATCTTGATGTTTTTTAGATCCTGGAAGCTAACGTATCCCCACTCTGCCATTTCCAAATCACCATTCAGAATGCAAAAGCCGAACATCGTATCTACCTGGTCAAACTCTGCGATAAACCAGTGGGACTGACCAATGTGAAAATGGGCGTAGATGATTTTGTCTTGGGTCGGGATGTGTTCAGTTTGGTAAAGACCGGGGATGGTTGCCAATTGTGCTTCTTTCGGTGTGTTTTTCATGATGTTTCTCCTTGTTTAATGGCTGGATGTCAGCCGTTGATGTATTCAATGAACCTGGACGCCTCTACTCGGTTGAGGACATCCAGGTGTTTGTTGAATCGTTCATGGATAAGGCGGTTCAGGCCGTCTGCGGTGTATCCTTTGACGCCCGCCGACCTCAAAATGAAATCTTTTTGGCGCTGCGTGATCGCTTTTTCATCGGTGTGGACGCTGTGACGATCTGCCCCTGGTGGGAAATTGTAATCGTTACAATCTGACTTCCTGGGGAGCTTATGTTTCAATGTATGGCGATGCGTCTTGATGAAAACACCAGTAAGACCCGCCACACGTATGGTGGCATCAATCATTGCGGATTTTTCAGCCATTTTAACGCTGGTATTCAGCCGCCAATTATCTTCGCGTAGGTGTCTCGCCCCAGAACCTTCGGCAACTATCCTGCCACCGTGCGTTTTCAGCTCGCATTTGAGCAACACTTGGCTGATTTTCAGACCACGAAGGCATGCCTCTTCATACAGGTGAACGTTCGGAAAATGAGCCGTCAAACCCATCGCTGCGATTATCTTTTCTGCCCCTGCTTTCCAAAGAGTCAGTCCAGAGAAATGGCTGAAATCCCTGCACAGATAAGCTGCATCAGCCTTCGCAAGTGGACAATTTTGTGCGATGTGTACCCGGCCATAGTGAATGTCAGGCTCCAGGTTTTGTTTAATCCAGTGGATGAGTTTGCACTGGTTCTCCTGTCGGTTTTTCAATGCGTTTTCAAAGGTGTTTGTGGGCATGTCCAACGGGGAGATTGGAAAAGTTGCAATGCTCCCGGTGTCTGGCTGTTTCGTAAATTGTTTAATGGTGCTGATTTCTCCGATGTGATTCATGGGGTCCTCCTTTTTTGGGGTAAAAATATGAAAGGGCCTGCTCTATACGAACAAGCCCTCGTTGTTGGTTTTTCACAGGGACAGGGGGGGGGGAGATGCTGTGCTGTGGATTTAAGGGTTTAGGTTGAGGTGCTGGGTGGGGTGGTACTTACTGGTTGCTGTGCTGATCCGGCGATGTTCTGAAAGGCCTATGGATAAGGGGGGCTATAATGTATCAAACAGGAAAAGGACTCACTGCATTGATACTGGGTCCCAAAGGCGATAAATCAGTGGATTTGAAAATTGACGACTATGATGTGGTGGACTTTGGTCTTTTAATGTCTGGAAGGGGCTCCCAAAATATGGCGGGATGTTAAAAGGAACGGCCAACTATGAGATTTCGTTTTTTCCTCGTGATCTGGTTTCATATTTACATCTGGTTGCTTGGCTGATATTGGATGTTTCATATTCTTTTTTACAAAACGGGATCAAATTACATAAATACTTGTTTTATGGGACCCCATTTGCTGTTATGTGAGTTGCGTGCAAATTTAAAACTATTGTGTAATTATGAAATGTTAAGTTGAATTAGAAATTTATTGAAGGGGGGGATTCATATGGAAAGTTTTTGGCCTAAGACTATTAAGATTACCGGCTCCGTGGGTGTTGTAGCGTTCCTTTTGTATACAGTAATACGCTATATTTTTAGTGAACAAATTATAGTGTTATTCGGTAGTGAAAAACTATTCATTATAACTCGACATTGAGCAGTTGAATTTTAAAAAATTTGAATATACCCTCTTTGCACCATCATAATCAACACAAGCAGAGGGCCAAACACCAAACATTGGAAACTGTTAAAGTAGAACGTATTGACCACTTGGGTATTGTTGCTGGCGTTATCAAGGATTTGAAAATCATCGAAATGATTGACTCTCGCATACCAAAAGATGAGAAGGAAAATATCAGTGCCGGAGAAGCTATTGCCGGCATGGTTCTCAATGGGCTGGGTTTTTCCAATCGGCCGCTGTCGCTGACGCCTCAATTTTTCGAAAACAAGCCGCTGGATGTTTTGTTCCGTCCCGGGGTGCAAGCCTCGGACTTCAATCACTACAAGCTCGGGCGCAGTCTTGATGATGCGGTCGACTACAGCTCTGAACTGCTTTTCACCGAAATCGCCTCATCTACCTGTCGGTCGGAAAGTATCCATTTACTTTTCAACCATCTGGATACTTCATCTTTTTCATTGACCGGGGAGTATCTTCCTGATTCGGATGAACATGCCATCAAAATAACTCATGGTTACTCCAAAGACCACCGTCCTGATTTGAAACAGGCTGTGCTGGAGCTGATGGTATCCCAGGATGGTGGTATTCCCATTTTGTGTAAGTGCTGGGACGGGAATGCTTCGGATAATACCGTTTTCAAAGAACGCAGCAGTGAACTCGTTCGTCAGTTCAAAGCAAGCGATACCCCTCGTTACCTGATTATGGATTCGAAAGGATATACCGAATCCAATGCTTCCAACTTGAAAGATATCCCGTTTATCACCCGCATCCCGGGAACCCTTTTCATTGTGAAGACCGTCATCGAACAGGCCCTAAAATGGGACCTGTGGGCGGAGATTAACGATGATTATCAGTACCAGACGTTGGAGTTAGGGCATTATGGAATTGATCAACGTTGGTTGATCATTCGATCCAAAGGGGCTCTGGAGCGCGCGGTCAAGAGCGTTGAAAGAACTATTTCAAAAGAGAAGGAACGTGCGGAAAAGCAACTCTTCCATCTTCAGGCCCAACGATTTGACTCGGAAGCCGAAGCAATGACGGTCCTCCAAGAACTCAGTGATAAATGGAAGTATCATCTGGTTGACACTATTGAGTTTAAACAGCACATCAAATATGCCGTCAAAGGTAGACCAACGCCGGATACCCCGATCAAATCAATTAAATTGCAAATCAATGTGGACTTAAAGGTCAATCAAGAAAAAGTCGATCAAGACCGCGATCAGAAATCCTGTTTTGTTCTTGGGACCTCAATTCCAAGATTCCAGTTGAGCGACGAAGATGTATTTTGGGGATATAAAGGCCAGTCTAAGGTCGAGAATGGCTTCCGATTTATCAAAGACCCTTTATTTTTTGCATCGTCGCTGTTTGTCAAAAAGCCATCTCGTGTCGAAGGAATGTTGATGGTGATGACCTTATCATTACTAATTTACTCCATTGCCCAGCGTCGCATGCGGAATGAATTGAAGCGCCTTGAAACAACACTGCCCAATCAGATTGGGAAACCCGTTCAAAACCCCACTCTTCGCTGGATTTTTCAACAAATGGAAGGTATAGACTGTGTGAATATTTTTCATAAAGAGGGCGAAGTACACCGTCTTATCAGTGGGTTAAATGACATACGGAGAAAAATATTAACTCTTTTTGGACAGACCGTATCAGAAATATATCAAATTTCTTTTGAATAGGTCTGCCCAATGTCGATATAACAGTCATAATTATTGCCGCACTGGTAAGTGCGCTCCTTGTTGCCATCCTCAAACCAAAAGAGCAAGCTGAGAATCCTAAAGGAGCGAATGGTCCAAGGGTTACATATGACAACTCAACTCATAATGGGGATAATAATTTTTAGATATGGATTACGGAGTGCAATATAATGGCGCTTCTCAGCACATTGGAGATAATAATTTTGCGCCTCTGACTAACTTAGAGACAGCAATTGAGCAAATAAAAAAAACTTGGCATGGCCAGGATAAAATTATTGATATCTTGGAGGACTTAACTGATTATATAACAAAACATCCTTCGAGAAAGACAATTGGTTTAGAAAAGAAATTGGAGTATGGCGAACGGCTCGATTTGTTTAATAGAGCACGTTTTCTCAAAAATAAGTTTTCTCGGCGGGTTGCAAAAACCCAAATGTCTATTACTGAGCAATATGTATACGTTCAAATTCTTTCTGCTATTACCACTGTCTGGTATCAAAGAATCTATCCATTAATAGTTTCCGGTTCAAATAATCAGGAAATTGATCAAATCATACACGAAGAACTGATAAAGCCAGTCCATAGCGCTATTGTCAGATTCGATTGTACAATTACAACAGAGCTTGTGAGCGGCATGCTTTATTTTCTAACTGGAAAATGCCATCTTGTTTGGAGAGAAGAATGTTAATTTACCATCCAGCTCAAGACGCTAATCACTGTGTTTTTAGAACATTGCTAATCATGGAACATACTATCCATGAAGATATTGCGCTTGAACTATACCGATTAATAGATTTTTACATTCTGTTCCCTCATTTGCTAAAGTATATTAGTCCACTACCTAATGAACTTCGTAGTTACAAGCGCCATATAGCAAACATACCTGAACCATTTGAATCTATACGCAATGCAAATAGAATAATGCATGAACTGGAATCTATTCAAACTGTGTCTATTCACAACCTTTTAGCTAAACAGGTTATTGATATTGCCAGTTTTAAAAATAAAAGGCTTAAACGAACTACAACCCCGCTCCCTTCTGATCTGAATACAGCGATTCAATCCTCGGATATAGCCAAAAATGAATGGTTTCGCATGGTCGTTAACAAATTCCCTCTGGTTAATTTCGGAGGCAGAAAGGGCCTCAAGAAAAGGACCGGCTTGATGGAATTTAGATATGACATGGAGACATCATGAGTCGATCAAAATTATTTATTAAGCGATTTGCCATTTATAGCAATTCTCGGTTTGTCTACGACCAAGAATTCCACACTGGCGTAAATATTATTCGTGGTGTTAATGGTACTGGTAAATCGACAATCACAGATCTTTTATCCTATGCATTAGGTGCAGTAATCGTGGGCGCATTCCCATTTTCCCGGTCGACTGGATATTTTTTATAACAGCAATTAAATTATTAAGAATCAAGCAGTTAAGTCAAGCTTAGACATTGTATGTTTTTAACGAAGGCCTTCCGCTGTGCGCTCACCAGATAAAAATTTCAACATAAATTGCCCGAGACACCTGATTTTCCTTGGTTCTGTGCACCGGGAAAATGGGACTGGAAGGATAATTTTATGATATAACAAGCTGTTTTTATATGTATTGTTGAGCAATTGCTATATTTCAACGTTTACGGATAATATGCCTAAGCTAACCGGGAAAATGGGAATGCGCCCGTAATCGTTGATTGGACCGATGACCAACGCCTCTGCGATTGGGTTATGGTAGAAGTTAATCTTAATGGACTGCTGTATTGCCTTAAAAGAAATATTGTTGACAGTGGGCAAGCAAACATGTCCATCTTTGAGGGGCGATTTGATGATGCTTTGTCTAAAGTGGACGGTTGGACGCAATATCCTATGCGACGAAGTAACCTACGTCATAGCTTTTCTCAGCAAATTTTTGAATTATTGGGGCTACCAAGGCATAAAACAGATGATTCTAAGAATTTGACACTACATCAAATTCTGCGTTTGATTTATGTTGATCAGCTTTCATCGACGACTAAACTTCTCAAAGAAGATAAGGAATATGACAACATAACCTTCAGGCGGGCAATTGGAGACTATTTGCTGGGAATTGATGATCTTGAGGCCCACAACCTACGACAAGATCTACTTTCTGCCAACAAAGACTTTGAAAAAATTAATAGTGAACTTAATGCCATTTATCGTTTGTTTGGTAAAGATGCAACAAAGATTAGCGAGGAATTATTAGATGCTGAGATTGATATAATTGAATCACAACTTGAAGAGCTTAAAACCCGCAAAAAAGCAGTCCTTAGATCGCAACCAAACGATCTAAATAAACTTGTCAGCAAAAAAGCCACTACGCTTCAAAACGAAATTGACAAACTATCATCACAAAAACAGAAACTTGAAGGAGATAAGGCAGAGATAACATTAGAATTGACAGACACTGAGTTGTTTGTAATTTCGTTAAAAGATAGGCGAGAGGCTCTTGAGCAGTCGAGGCTAACATTTACATCGTTGGATGAGATTAGTTTTAAGTACTGCCCCGCTTGTTTAGAACCTATTTCAGAAGAAGGGCATATAGGTTGCCCCCTATGTAAAACAGAAAAACGTGATGGTGACAGGGATATAGCATATATTCAAATGTTAAACGAATTAAACTTTCAAATTAAAGAAAGTGAAGCTCTAATTATAGACTTTAAAACACAATTGGATAGGATTCATAGTCAACTGCCAGGGATTAATCTTCGTCTTGAAGAAGCAAAATTTGAATATCAAGAACTGGAAGTCACTGCTGAAGCAAAAAACGCTATTATTGCAGAAATCGCATCTGAAATGGGCTTTTGTAAAAGTCAAATACTATCGCTTGAAGATCGTCGTGAACATGTAACTAAAGTTGAATCAATGAGACAGTCTAAGGCAGATTTCAGCGCAATTATACAGACATTACAAGACAAGCTTGATCAGGTTAATGCCAGACAAGAAGATAGGTACAACAATGTCTATGATTCTATTGAGAAGACGGCCGGTGAATTATTGTCCCAAGATGGTAGCTATGAGCCAACTTTTGATAATGTTGAAGAAGTGACTTTCGATTTCGCAAAAGATAAAATGTTCGTAAACGGACGTAGCAAATTTTCAGCAAGCTCAATGGTTGTGATGAAAAATAGTATTAGATTAGCAATATTCTTACATGCGGTTGATGATAACTTTGCACGTTTACCAAACCTATTAATTATGGACAACATCGAAGATAAAGGAATGATTGAAGAGCGTAGTCATAATTTCCAAAAAATTATCGTTACAGAGTGTGCTAAATTGAAAGACGACCACCAATTGATTTTTACAACCTCAATGATCAACCCAGGACTGGATGATACGGAAATGTGCGTAGGGCCGATGTATTTAAAAGGTTCTCATACATTATTGCTTGGTTAGAAAATAGACTTAATAATTTAAATTTTGAAAAATCATATGTGAGAGGACAAAATAGGGTTGACTCCTTGTCGGACTCAGAGCCCCAATAATTTTCACAAACAATTTATGTGTAAGGTGTTATTTTCCCAAGGATAAATGAAAATTCCAATACCATTTAGCACCTTGGAAAATTTTAAAAAAACTCTAACCACTCTGGCATTTTGTCATCTGTCCTTATGGTCCGATTGTAAAACTGAAAACGTTGATATCATTGCATCTTCTGGGATATAGAAGTCTATTTTTACAGTATCTATCACAAATCCGTTACACCCATTTCGTACCCTGTAACGGATTACAGGCACCCGGTTACACACACTTTTCATTTTTGGGTTTCTGGCTGCAGGCGTGGCAAAATTATTGGCCATGATTTTAATAAAGGGAAGTATGATGAACGGGAAAACGACACCAAAGGATCGAACTATATACTCTAAAAAAATAAAACCAACGTGATCGGGGTTCTGATTGAGTCTGCGGATCATCGTTTGAGAGAGTATGCAAGATGGAATTTATATCAATTGTGCCCAAAAGAAAAAGTTATTTGAGAAGGTGTTTTCTGACAAGAAAGAGGGTAGGGGGATTCAGAGTTTTTTGACCGATATCAGGTCGTGCCCATAAAAATTTTGGGATTGATGTATTTTGATAAAAAATATAGGCCAAAGGACCGTTAATCCCTTGGCCATAGGTGTGCCTGGCTGTGCCCAATATAGTGGACCCCGAAAACTGGACAAGATGTTAAGATAAAATATAACAGTCCAGAAACCAGAAAGGGATTCATTTTGAAACGGAAAAACTACAGTAAAGAATTAAAAAGTAAGGTCGCATTGGCAGCCATAAAAGGGAATCAAACTGTCAATGAGATTGCCTCTGAGTTCGGTATTCATACAAGCCTTGTAAATAGATGGAAAAAGGAAGCAATAGAAGCCCTTCCATTGGTATTTGGCAATAGCCAGGCAAAACAAACCAAAGAAACAGAGATTGAACGGGACCGTTTATATCAAAAGGTCGGCCAACTCCAGGTAGAACTGGATTGGCTAAAAAAAAACAGCGGGCACCTCTGATGAGTATTGAAGAGAAAAGACAGCGGATTCAACCCAAGAACTCCAAACTCAGTATTCAAAGGCAATGTGAACTGATAGGGCTCCCACGTTCTATCTATTACCGTAAAGGCCTGACTGGACAGGAAACGCCTACAAATTTGGAATTCATGAGGTTGATTGACAATGAATATACCGCCCATCCTTTTTATGGCACCCGCCAAATTCGTAATGCCCTCAGGCGTAACGGATATAAGATTAACCGCAAACGGGTTCAACGACTGATGCGGAAAATGGGAATTCAGTCCATTGCACCGAAACCAAATACCAGCAAGGCTCATCCCCAAAATAAAGTGTATCCATATCTTTTGAGGAACGTTGAAGTAACCAGATCAAATCAGGTGTGGTGTACGGATATAACATATATTCCACTTTCTGGTGGCTTCGTTTATTTGACGGCGGTCATGGATTGGTATAGTCGTCATGTTCTCTCCTGGGAACTATCAATAACCATGGACAACGAGTTTTGTATATCCTCTTTGGAGAGAGCGTTACGATGTCATGGAACACCCTATATATTCAACACGGATCAAGGATCTCAATACACAAGTCACGAGTTTACAAAAGTATTGAAAGATAAGGACATTAAAATCAGCATGGATGGAAAAGGCCGATGTCTCGATAATATTTTCATCGAACGACTGTGGCGCAGTGTGAAGTATGAAGAAATTTATGTAAATGAATTTCGTTCTGTTGAACAGTTGCGCAACTCCCTGAAAAAATACTTTGATTTTTACAACAATGAACGACCTCACCAAAGTTTTAACGGCCAGACGCCTGCCGAAGTGTATTATGGCGAAAATCAGTTAAGTCTTGTGGGATGAAGAAGCCAGAACCCGCTCCAGCGGAAGCCAACCCCTTCCGACGGGCAGTTTTTATGGTGCCCATTCTCAGGACCTGGCTTCCACTTCCGCTGGGCACCGAGAAAAATCCGACTATGACGCTTAAATTTAAAAAAAACTGTCTTGACATTGGGGTCCACTATACAAATTGTGCCCGTCAAGGTCAAATAATTAAAAACAATTCCAAACGAAACCAAAAGTAGGACGAGAAAACGCTTGATAGACAAGAGTTTGAAATTTTAATGCAATATTGATTTGGCGCATTAAGGTCTTAAAATCCCTCGCCCGCAAGGGTGTACGAGTTCAATTCTCGTCCCAGGTACCAAATAAAAACAAGGGGTTAGCCTGTTTGCGGCGCTCCTTTTTTTATTGGCACATTTAAACAGGAAGCGAATAGGAATCAATCGGTTTATCTTTGATTGTCTTGGGATGGCTTCGTTTTTCAAAAAAAATTAAACCACTATCCGTATTTCCTTTATCCACCGAAAGCAGAATGTCTCCAGAGGAACGGTTTCCATGGCCTTGCTTTTTCTGTTGACAGTTGAAAACAGACATAGGCCAGCACAACTGGTGATTGCTGATTTTCAGCATTCACAACAAAAAAATAAGCCTACAAAATAACCGTCCTATTTCCGTGCAGGAAGATCCGTCTTTCGGTGTACATTTCAATGGCCCGGGCCAGTACTCTGGCTTCTGTCTCCTGTCCCAGGATCTGCAGTTTTTTCGGACAATGGCGGTGGTCGATACGCATGACGTCCTGGTCTATAATCGGGCCTTCATCCAGATCCCTTGTTGCAAAATGTGCTGTTGCGCCGATAAGTTTTACACCGCGTTCATACGCCTGGTGATAGGGCTTTGCGCCTTTAAAGCCCGGCAGGAATGAATGGTGAATATTGATCACCCGGCCTGAGTATTTTTCGCACATATCTTCAGAAAGTATCTGCATGTAGCGTGCAAGCACAATAAGCTCTGTATCCGTTTCTTCAATGATTTTGAAATGCTGCTCATCCACTGTCTTTTTATCGACCTTTTGGGTGGGCACATAATAAAATTCAAGCCCGAAGTGCTCGGAAAGCCCACGGTTTACTTCATGATTTGAGACCACCCCAACGATTTCAATGTTAAGATGCTTTGTGCGCCAGCGATAGATAATATCGTTCAGGCAATGATCATCTTTGGACACCAGAACAAGGGTTTTGACCGGTTCATCCATTTTTCTCATATGCCAGCTCATGCCGAACCCCTTGGCCACAGCCTCAAACATGGTTCGAAATTTTTCCTGCGCGCCCTCTGTTATGGCAGAAAACATCACACGCATGAAAAATTGGTTGGAATATGGGTCGTCAAATTGTGAAGACTCTTCAATATTACAGTTTGAATCACACAACGCATTGGCAACCGCGGCAACTATTCCCGGACGGTCATCACAATTCAGGCAAAGTATGTACAAGGCCCCCCCTCTTTTTCTTTCAAAATATTAAAATCGAAAGCCTTTATAATAAACACTTTTGCTCACGACAAGGACTAATATTGGGGGGTGTTGTAATTGCCTGTAATGCCGGGGTATGTTATGTCTTTGTTCAAGTCCTAAACGGACATGGGGTATCAACTGAAAATGCAAACTTGAATGGATAATGGATATCCGCACCTTGTGTAATGCGTTTTGAAGCGAACCTTTGGTGCTTGACAGTCTTAAACCAATTAAACCCCCTCGCTCAACTCTGAGACCGTCATCTGTTCAGCTGATATGATCGCTGCGTTGTATTCGATAAATTTGTCAAAAATTTCTTTTTGAATGAACTCCGACTTAAGATATTCTTCATGTTTTTCCCGACTTTCCCAGATACAAAAAATATACATAATGGTTTTATCGTCTAAATCCTGGCTGCATTGATATTTTATACATCCATCCACATTGTCCGTAAAATGCTTTTGAACTTTGCGCGCCTGGGAGATGACCTGATCCACAAATTTTTCGTCTACGCAAAATTTATAGAAAATTGCAATCACTATAACCTCCTTGTTTTTATGACGTTATAAGGATTTTTTTAAAAGTGGGTATTATTTGCTCAGCAAAATACTGATGCTCCTAAACGTTTCTATATTGTTCAACATGATGTTCAAAGAGGCTGTGATCGGCACAGCCAAGATCATCCCCGGAATCCCCCAGATGATCCCCCAAAGCAACAGTGAAAGTAAAATAGCCATAATATTCAGGTTAAGCCGATCGCCCATGATAAGCGGCTCCACAAAACTGCCCGAAATAAACTGCACGGCCGACATACAAATGGAAACACCGGCGGCATACCAAAAGCTGTCGAACTGCAACAGGGCCAGGAAAATGGGCGGTATGGTCGCAATAATGGGCCCCAGGGTGGGAATAAAATTGAGCACAAAACCCAATAAGCCCCATATAAATGCAAAATCAAGCCCGAACATCCAGGCCACAAGACCAAAAATGCCACCGGTGCCGATGCTGATCAAAGTCTTGATAAAAAGATACCTCTGGACTTGGTGTCCAACATTGCCAATCACCTCCACCGTATTTTCCAAGTCATCCCTTTTTGACTGGAAAAATTCGTAGATCTTGTCGATAAAAATTTTACGGCTGCTGACAATAAACATTAAGAATATTATCGTCAGTGTCGTGCGTGACATAAATGTGATCAGGGTGCCGATGCTTTTATTTACCGATTGCACGACAGAAGAGGGCGAGATGACGGAAAAAAGATTTTCGATACTGATCTTTTTGTAGTCCTGCATAATATCGATATCAAAGTATTGTTGAATCAGTGCTGTCAACTGCTTGATAACCAGACTGTATTTTTCCATGTATCTTGGCAGGCTACCGGTCACGGAGCTTAAGGCGCCGTATATCAGAAAAACAAGGCCCATGAGAAGGATGCCGAACCCTACCAATACAATGGCGTTGGCCAAAATATGTGGGATGCGCAGTTTAAGTAAAAATTCAGCTACGGGTATTAATAAAAAAGCAAAAAGAATCGCAATAACAAAAGGCACCATAAAAGATTTTGTGATATTGAGCAGCATGCCAAAGCCAATCAATGCCAAAAGCATCAGAGAAATGGTTTGAATTCTTGTATCATCAATGCGTTGCATGTTGACCCTTACCCGTCATGTTAAAAAATGAGTTCATCTCTTTTCCCTTTAAATTTTGAACCGCATCCACAGACAGTCTTGATAATCCGTGAACATATGAAAAAGCAACCCGATGGAGACGATTTTAATTGTTTTTGGCCGGGCAAAGAAAAAGAGCAGAAGATAAATCAGGATCGCGTAGTAAGAATGTAATGGATGGGACCCGATGCTGCATCTTGCCGGATCGAATATCGGATCCGCAACTAAATGGTCCAAATCCACCAGCATCGTGGCAAGCATGATTAACCATGCCTTTTTCCACTCTTTTCTAAAAAATATCCAGGCAATCACTCCCGGAAAGGCCAAATGCAGGCTGTAATGGATTGTTTGCTGTACGGCATACACCATGCTTTTGTTATCCTCATCTATGGTTCAGGATTTTGGGGCGCGTTCTCACATCTGTATTTTATCATTTGCCGATCTGTTTTTTAGGGTTATAATAATGGCTATTGATTTAACAAATTTATTCAAGGTGTCTTATGAACGTTAACGGACCTCCCAATACAGTCGCATCAACCGATGCCATGAAAAAAGCCATGGCCATGCCCAATCTTTTGCTTAATTTGCTTGGTCAAACGTCCGGCACAACCCAATCCACTGAAGTTCAACAGACCGCAGATCTTGCAACCGTCACAGGCAAAGGTAAAATTATTGATGTCGTCGGGTAGCATTGGGATGTCGTTTATCAGATCAGCCTGTCGCCCCTAATGCGTTGGCAATGGCATTGACGCACTGCAACAGGGCAAACAGATAATGATCTTCTTCTTTGGCCTTGTTTTTTTTCGAGTTACGCCATTTTTGCAGTAATTTAACCTGGGCATCGTGCAGATTATTGAGGGCCTCGGCTCTGAGTATGGTCGAATAATAGTGATTAATGCGTCGCTCGTTAATCGGCCGCTTTAACACGTCGGCCACCATTTTGCGGGTTAAGTCCAGTTCATTTTTAATCATGTTCATGATTCGGTCGCAAATCTGCCTATCTTCAACCAGCGACGCATATTTTTCCATGACCCGTTCATCCGTTGCAATCAGGCTGCTGTCCAGATTTGTCATCACGAAACGCACAAAGGGATTGTATTCAACGAAATGAAGCAAATTGTTGTACGCGTTCGGGTCCTGGTGTTTCAACTCATTTAATGTGGAGCCAACCCCGTACCAGCTGGTAATATTAAACCGCGATTGTGCCCAGCTGAACACCCAGGGAATGGCCCGAAGATCTTCCATGGTGCGTTTCCCGGTTCGCCGCGCAGGCCGGGAACCGATTTTGCTCGACTCGATCACATCAATGGGGGTTGCCTGGGAAAAAAAAGTGATGAAATCAGGATCACAGATCAGTTGCCGGTAGTAATGACGCCCCCGGTCAGCCAAACCATGAAATAAACTTTCAACCTCATCCCGTGGTTGCTTGGTATTTTCGTGCAGTACGGTTTGTGCCGTAACACTTGCCACTATCAGTTCCAGGTTATATGTGGCATTCACCAGATTTGCATATTTTCGTTCAATGGTCTCGCCTTGCTCTGTAACACGGAAATTACCATGGATGGAGCCGTGGGGTAATGTTTTGATGAACCAATGGCTGGGGCCGGCCCCCCGACTGATACTGCCCCCGGTACCATGGAAAAAACGGATTTTTACACCGTGTTTTTCCCCTGTTTGGGTCAACTCTTTTTGTGCCTGATGCAGGAGCCATGAACTGGCCAGGATACCGCCGTCCTTATTGCTGTCGGAATAACCGATCATCACATCCTGAATTAATTGGGCATCGGGGTTTTTCCAGGACTGCATCTGTAAACTGGTTTTCACAATGGGCCGGCCCAGGTAATCGTCCATAATGCCCGGGCTGCGTTTTAGGTCCTCAATGGTTTCAAAAAGGGGGACCACAGGCAGAATCGCCCCCAGTTGATCGTCTTTTTTTACAATCAACCCCACTTCACGCATGAACAGGTAAACGGTGAGCAGATCCTCCGTATTTCGGGTCATACTCACAATCAGCTTGCCGAATGCATTGGGGCTGTAACGTTGAACATGGTCGCTTACGACCTGCAAGGCCCCGATCACATTTTGTCCTTCCGGCCCGATCGACCTATGGTCTACCAAAAACGGACGGTTGATTTTAAGTTCCTGATCCAGAAACGTGCGTCTGGTCTCCTGACTTTTTTGAATCTGCTTGGCAGATTTTTCCCCTAAGGATGCGGTTACCAGCTGATTTAGCGCTTTTTCATGGAAATCGCTGTTCTGGCGGATATCCAATTTTGCCAAATGAAACCCAAAGATTTTTAAAATCCGCTTCATCCGCCCGACATCGACATGGGCCACCTGACCGATACCGCAGTTTTCCAATTCATCGTGGAGCAGGTCCAAGTCCGTTATCAAATTGATGGAGCTTGTGTAACTATTGGGTTTATCCTCTAATTCAAGATTGAATTCCCGGCTCAGGTCAATGGGGATTTTCTGGATCAAAATAAGGACGTAGGCCTTAAAAATCTCTTCGGTATGTTCTTTAAACTCAACCTCGGCATTCCCCCCGACCTCTTTGGCAAGTGTTTTAATCCGATCAGCAAAGTTTTGGCTTACATCCGAGATGTTGTGATAGATACTGAGCTTTTGGGCCAATTTTTTTAATTCGTTTTTAATGATGTAAAACGCGTGAATGCGCAACTTTTCAATGGTCTTGCCGGTAAGCTCCGGCGTCACCAGCGGATGTCCGTCACGGTCTCCGCCAACCCAGTTTCCAAATGAGAGCACCGGAAGTAAATCCGAGTCATTCAGCACTGTCGGATTAAATCCAGATTCCAGCCATGCGTGGCGCAACCGTTTATCCAGCATCATAATCACACTGGGAAACACATGGGTCAGATAGTGCAAAATATTGTCCAGCTCCGATTCCAGCCGGGGCTTCTCAATGTAAATCTCCCCCACATGCCAGGCGCGGTGCAGGATCTGTTTGATATCCTGGCGAATGTCGGCCTGTTCAATACGGGTGTACATTCGGTTCTCTCTTTTAACCAGCAGCAGATATAACTTTCGGTATTCCTGTAGCACCACAGCACGTTTGGCTTCTGTGGGATGTGCCGTTAAAACCGGTTCGACCAGTACATTGGGCAATACTTTTAGAATCTGGGACTCGGTAATTCCCCTGGACTTTAAATATTGGAATTGATTGGCCCACAGCCCGTTTACCTGGGTCATGTCCTCATCTTCCTGGTGGCGACGGCTTTGCACCGCCCCATTGACCTCCACCAGGTTTAACAGCTGAAAACAGATGGACATCATATGGATGTACGCATTGCTTGTCAGATCCGAGTCTGACGGAACGCTGGCATTGAGCCACGGAAGTAACCCAACCAGTTTTTGCTGGTTATTTTCCTCCAACACCTCTTTAAAGCAGGTCAAAAGAAAATGAAGATCGTCATAGGGTTTTCCCAACGCATTTTTGACTTGGGTGAAAACTGTGTTCATGGCTTGGTAGACTCAAATTGGTTTAGAAATTACCAAAAGTATCTAACAGTTCGCGACGATTGTCAAATTTTATGGGATTTGAAATTCGCCTTGAAATGGGTATGCCGGTGAATGGAATTTGTCTGGTAACAGTTTTAAATTAAACATGTTTTTATCTTAGTATGACGTAAAAAAGGAAGGGGCGACCTGTGAAAGAGGATCCGCATCACCCATCGCTGATGGGAGATTTTTTATAAGTGAATAAGAACTTGGTTCTCTCTACGGCGTGCTATTCATCATCATCATCATCATTTTCATCTTCATGCCGCAGGGAATTAATAAATTTTTTCAAAGGCTTTACATAGGGTATGATAATGAGAACACAAATGGCGCCAAAGACATATTGAAGCATTGCAAACCGATGCTCAAGAAAATCAAACCCGTAACACCACCCCACGATGGCTGTCAGCGTCCCAAGGCCTGCCGCACTGAAATTGCTGAACAGAGGCATCCTGAGCATATATCCGATGATGGTTCCCACCACAGGACCTGTGACAGGCAGCGGTGCCATCACAAATGCAAAGATGCCGATCCAGCCCCAGCGCGCTATTTTTTCTTTTTTTTCTTCGGCCTTTTCCCTGAGTTTGTCCATGGATCTTTTGATCCATGCCGCTTTGAAGATACCGCTGGTGCTCAAAGCAAATACCGCATAGGTATAGCAGACAATCAGGCATTCTAAATAAAAATTTAGGGCAATGGTCGTAACAGGGTCAAATCCATTTAAAATGCACAGACCGATGCCTCCGGCCCGGCTGCCCACACAGTGGGTCAGAAACGCAACAAAGGCGATATTTGCGTTGGGTTCGCCCCGGACCATGCCGATGATTACAAAAAGAAGGAACAGGGCGGTAAATATAAAACCGGTCACAAGGACCCGGCCTTCAGTGGTGTTTAAAAGAAATTTTTTCATTTCTGCAATTTTTTATCTACATATTTTTTGAAGACCGTTTATAAAGTATACACAGGGTACTGTCAAGACGGACTGTAATAATAACGGGTTACAGTTTTATGCCCACAAAGAGGGTTACAATTCCCAAGGTCATCTCCTTGAACCTGATCGCCTTGAATCCTGCGGCCTTCATCTGGCCTGCAAAGGATACGGGATCAGGAAATTTTAATACGGATTCCGGCAGGTAGGCATATGCGTTTCCATGTTTTGAAAAAAAGGAACCGATTAACGGCAATATTTTTTGAAAGTACAAAAGATAGAGCTTGCGCATCAAGCCTTTCTGGGGCGTGGTCAGCTCCAGAATGATAATTCTGCCGCCTGGTTTCAGGGTGCGGTGAAATTCTTTCATGGCCCCGATACGGTTCATGATATTGCGGATGCCGAACGCCATAAAACCTGCATCAAACTGCTGGTCTTTCATGGGCAGGTTCAGGGCGTCACCATTGACAAGGCAAATGGCACGGCCCAATGATCCGTTAAGTTTTTTTTTGCCAAGGGCCAGCATACCAAAGGAAAAGTCCAGTCCGGTAATGTTTGCACGGCCCTTGAGGACCCGGCTGACCTCAAGCCCCACATCACAGGTCCCGCAGGCGGCATCCAGCACATTTGCCTCAGGTTTAAGTTTTGCGGCCTTGACCATCTCCCTGCGCCAATACACATCCTGGCGCATGCTGAGCAGTCGGTTTAAAAAATCATATTTGGGTGCAATTTTGTCAAACATTTCTTTGACAAAATCCAGTTCTTGGTTCATCGTTGACAACTTTAGAATCTGAGTTATTTTAAATTATTTATTTTAGTCAAAGCAGGTTTGGAAGCTATCATACAACCGGTTTAAACACAAATTAAATTAAAGCACTATCGGGCACTAATATGAGTGAAAAACGAGATTATTATGAAATCCTTGAGGTAACGCGGGATGCAGATAAAGTAACACTGAAAAAGGCTTACAGAAAGCTTGCCATCAAATATCATCCGGACAAAAATCCGGATAATAAAGAGGCCGAAGATAAATTTAAGGAAGCTTCCGAAGCCTATGAAGTGTTGTCTGATGACAGTAAACGCCAGCTTTATGACCAGTTCGGCCACCAGGGGCTTGAAGGCGCCGGGCATTCCGGGCCCAGCGGATTTGAGGACATTTTTTCAAGCTTCGGGGATATTTTTGAAGATTTTTTCGGATTTGGCGGCGGACGCGGCAGCAACCGGGCCAGGCGGGGATCGGATCTGCGCTATGACATGACCATTGATTTTATGGAGGCCGCCTTTGGCACGGAAAAGACCATCTCCATTCCCAAGCACGAGACATGTGACGAATGCAACGGCTCCGGTGCCTCACCCGGTTCCTCTTCGGAAACCTGCTCCCACTGCCGGGGCACGGGGCAGTATATCCAGAGCCAGGGCTTTTTCAAGGTCAAGACCACCTGTCCCTATTGTAAGGGCAGGGGGACAATTATTCCCAATCCCTGCCCCAAATGCCGGGGCGGCGGACGTATGGAAATCAACCGTAAGGTCCAGGTGAAAATTCCTGCCGGTGTGGATGTGGGATCAAAATTGCGTCTGACCGGAGAAGGCGAGGCCTCGAATGTGCCCAACGGTCCTTCCGGTGATCTGTATGTGGTCATCAATGTCAAACCCCACAAGTTTTTTCAGCGGGACAGAACAGATGTGATCTGTGCCATTGATATTTCATTTATCCAGGCTGCCCTGGGCGCTGAAATTTCCGTCCCCACCCTGGTGGGAGAAAAGCAATTGTCAATCCCCGCCGGGACCCAGTATGGAGACTCCTTTCAGTTCAAAGGCGAGGGGATTGCCTCTTTGAGAAACGGCAGACGGGGGGATCAAATTATCAAGGTCATCGTCAAAACACCGACCAAACTGAGCCAGAAACAAAAAGATCTGCTCGAAGAGTTTGACAGACTTGATTCAAATAAAATATCAAACAAGCTGAAGAACTTATTTAAAAATCTGTGATAGAGAAAACATCCGAATGGGGGGCTATGTTTGAATTAAAGGTTAAAACCCGGTTTGCCGGGGCGCACCAGCTTGCCATGGTGGGCCGGAAATGTGAGAATCTGCACGGACACAACTGGCAGGTGGAAGTGTATGTCAAGGGCGATCAATTGAACGGTGCCGGGGTGCTGGCCGATTTCGGGGATATCAAACGGGCGGTTCGCTCTGTTGTGGACGGTGAGCTGGACCACAAATTTTTAAATGAACTGCCCGCCTTTAAGGACGAGCAGCCCACGTCGGAACGTATTGCCGTCTATATTGCAGGTAAGGTCCAGGTCTACCTGGATGAACATGTGGATGAACAGATCGTGGTCTCCAGGGTCATGGCCTGGGAATCCGATGACGCGTGCGCGATTTATTATCCTACCCCTGGTGTGACCCAATAATTTTTTTTGCCGGGATCAGTCCGGTGGCCGCTGCAGATACAATGTTGCCGGCCACCCCCGGGCCGTCTCCTGCCACATACATGCCCTTGATTTTGGTCTCCAGGTGGGGTGTGGTTTCGATCTGTGTGGCAAAAAATTTAATCTCCGGTGCATAGAGCAGGGTCTCATCGTTGGAAACCCCAGGTACCACCTGGTTCAGGGTTTCAAGTCCTTCGGTCAGATTGGACAGTATTCTTTCAGGCAGGGCCATGGCAATGTCCCCGCATACCACGTTGGTCATGGTCGGTTCAATGTAGCTTTTGTGGATCCGGTTCCAGGTGGACCGCCGGCCCCGTTTCAGATCCCCGAACCGCTGGAGAATGGGTTTGCCGCCGCCGATGATGCTGGCCAGACGCCCGATGGATTCTCCGTATGCCTGGTTGTCCGTGACTGGTTCCGTGAGCACCACCTTTGACAGAAATGCAAAATTGGTATTGCTCGATTTCTTATCTGAATAGGCGTGCCCGTTGACACAGACAAAATCCTGGTAATTTTCCAACGCCACAAAACCACCCTGGTTGGTGCAGAATGTCCGGGTCAGATCATCATAGGTGTGGGTGCGGATGAAAAAGGTGGGATCATAGATCACGTTACACAGATCATCCATGATATCGTTGTGAACTTCCACCCGGATACCGACTTCGATGCCCCGCTGGCTCAACTCAATTCCGTGTTTCAATGCCAGGGATGACACCCAGTTGGCCCCGATACGGCCCGGTGCCAGAATAACGTTGTGGGCATGATAGGTGCCCTTGTCGGTTATCACCCCCTGGATAATCCCGTCGTTTTCAATGATATCGATTACATTTTCACTGGTTCGTATCTCAAGTCCTCTGGACTGGATATAGTCGGCCAGGGCCGTGATGTAGCCCGGCAGGTTGTCGCTGCCCAGATGCTTTTGCCGGATAAGCAGCAGATCGATGCCGAACCGCTTGGCCTCCTTGCGAATGAGGCCGGCTTCATCCATGTTGGTGGGAAATACCTTTGCATCCATTTTAAAGCGGGTAAATATCTCCTCTGTTTCGTCGATCAGCGCCTGGGCTTTGGGCATGGGCATGAATTGGGTCAGATCGGTTTTGCCAAGGCGTGGAATGAAATTGAGTTTTCCGTCCGAGTAGAGGCCTGCGCCGCCGATGCCGGACAGGATATTGCACGGATCGCACTGGGCGCATTTCTGAACTTTGGTGATGGGGCATTTTCGTTGCCGGGGCTCTTTGCCCCGTTCGATGAGCAAGACCTTGAGGTTCGCATGCTCCATCAGATAATAGGCCGCAAACAGTCCTGCGGGACCACCGCCCACGATAATTACGTCATAGGTCATATTCAACCTTTCATAAAAAAGAGGTTTCTTCGGATGTTGTCGGTGCCGGGCCGTACCGAATATGAGATGTTGATCCGCATCGATTATTTGTACATAATCATACTACCCTTGCAGCATATAATGAATATTATGAGAAACGAAAGGCTTTTTAAAAATGGTTGTTGGAACAGGGCAAATCAAACTCAGGCTTTTTGATGTTCATTCCCTTAAAGCCAAACGGTCCATTGTAAAATCAATGATTTCACGATTGCAAAACCGCTTCAATATCAGTGTGGCCGAAATAGGGCTCAATGACAGCCATGACTGGGCGGGAATCGGATTCGCCCTGGTGGGAAACGATGCAAGGACAATCAATGCCAAAGTCGACAAAGTGTTTAATCTGGCCGACGAACTGGGCCTTGCCATGATTGCCGATACCCACATGGAAATCATCCATTTATGACATAAAGGCGGATGTTGAAAGACGGAATATCGCAAGATAATTATATCCAAGATCTGTGTATCCGATTTTTTTGAATCCATATGCAGCAGCCAACCCCTCGACCTCTTCCGGATAAAGCCGCATCTGTATCGGGGGGCCAAAGGGCATCTCTTGTTTTTTGCACTCCATCACGGCCAACCGCCCCGTGGATTTGAGAACCCTTGCCGCCTCAAAAAACAGCTTTTTTCTGCTGTTTTCATTTCCGAAGCTATGTAACACCGTGAATGCCATGCAAAGATTCATGGTCTCCGGGTTGATGGGCAGGGGCGGCTTGGTTATATCCGCTGTCAGGCACTGGATCTGGGGCAGGCCTGCGGTTTTTGCTGTCCTCTTGAGCGCATCCACCGTCGGCGGCCATTTGTCCACCGCTGTTACCTGACCCAAAGGCCCTGTCAAACGGGCCGCTTGAAGGGTATAGTCTCCTGCACCGCATCCCATGTCCAGGATATTCAGGCCCGGACAAATATCCAGGGCATCAAATACAAGCCCGGGTTCCTGCATCCAGAAACTGCTCGGTCCCTGGCCCCTGCATTGTCTCTTTTTCATTTTACGTGAAAGTCCACTTGTTGTTTCAAAAACAGCCCAAAGGTAAAATGCAAGGCGTTTTCTTTTTATACGCCAGATATTCGGAACCAAACATTTGTTCCAGGTAGTTCTCTTCTTTAATGACCAACCTGTAAAGCAAAAGGTACATAAATACCGGTGTCGTCATGCCTATCCAGCTATTTTCCATGAAGATTATACCGGGCACAATAAACACCACCCATGCGCTGTATAGCGGGTGATGATTAATGTTAAAATGCCGTAACCGATAGATAAGAATGCGAAAATAGGGCCTATACCCCATCGATTCATTTTTTTCATATTCTTTTACCCCCCATTTAATCTAATCGTCTATTGTTACGGTTTTTTTAATATCGCTGTTTTGCAGAAAAATATTTTGGGTCCCGGCACATTTATAAGCCCCTGGTCTTTGGCCAGTTGCAGCATATCTTGAAATTTTTTGGCCGATACATGGAACGGCGGTTCTGCCACAAGGATTTGGCCGTTTGGTTTTAATATGGACGCCAGTTGGCTGAACAATTTCTGTTTATCCGGTACTTCGTGCACCATGTAAAATAGTAAAGCAAAATCTATACGTTCAGAAATTCCAAGGGTTGTCTCGTCACACTTGTGTAGCGTTATTCGATGTTCAAACCGGGTTCCTGTTATTTTAGATTTAACCTTTTCAAGCATGCCTTCCTGTAGATCGGCAGCTATGATTTTGCCGGATTCACCAACCATGTTTGCCATATCAAGGGTAAAGAAGCCCGGACCACATCCGACTTCAAGAACGGTCATCCCTTTGTGGATATAGGGTTTTAAAATTTTTTTGGGGTTTTGGAAAAGTTTACGAAGTTTGTTGTCTAAAGATCCCGATCGTTCGACCGGGCATATGTGCGGCTTTTTTTGATTCATTTTTGGATTCCGTTTTTTTAGAAATTAACATGCGAAATTAAAGTTAGATCTCTTTTTTAGTTTTGGTCAAGCCAAGGGTGAAACAGTTCAATCGTTTTATGAAGATAGCGTTCTCCGGTAATCATGATGTGCTCTGTAAGTCAATCTCTTTTTTATTTAAGTCCATTGTTGATTATAAATTGTTTACTTTATCCCCTCTAGTATCCGGCCGCTTTGGGCCCTCAGGCTTTCCAGATGCTGCAAATAGTTGATTCGGCTGGTGGCAACGGATGCCTGGACATTTACCATCTCTGTCTGGGCTTCGTTGAGTCGGGTCAGGGTGGTGGCTCCAGACCGGTAGGAACGCGCCACATGATCTCGGATTTGTTGGACCAGTGTCAGGGTGTACCGCTCCCGCTCGTATACGGCCTGTGAAGATTTGGCCTTGATAAGCGCCTGGTGGATGGCGGCCTTGATTTCCAGGATTTTTTGTTCCTTTTGCCTTTTGACCTGCAAAAGCGCTGCTTTTGTTTCATCTAGTTGTGCCGACCGCCGGCCACCGTCAAACAGATCCCAGTTCAAACTGAAACCAACGGCACTGCCGTGCTCGTGCTGGTCAATGGTGCCAATGTCATGGTATCCATCATAGTCGTAACTGCCGATGATAAAAACTTTGGGATAGAATGCCGCCTTACCCTGCCGTTCTTTTTGAACCAAGGCGTCCCGTTTGGCGTCAAGGACAAACAGATCCGGCCGGTGGTTTATGGCGTAGGCAAATTCAGCCTTAAACCGGGGAATCTGATCCTGAGGTGCACGCTGTGCCACGGCCATGGGATACATATCCGGGGCAAGCCGGGATTCGGGCAGGGCCAGCAGCTTGGCCAGAATAATGCAGACGGCTGAATAGTATTGCTCGGCTCTAAGAAAATTATTTTCCGCCTGCAGGGATTTGACGCTGAAATTCAGATATTCGGCCTGGGGAACGGCACCGGCCAGAAACCGTTTCTCAGCGTCTGCCGCCAGGCTGCGGTTAAACAGACTGTTCTGTTTGGCGATCTGCATGCCTTGGGCGGCCAGTTGGGCCTGGTAATATGCCCCGGCCACAGCTTCGGCCAGCAGGCGGCGGAGATCATCTGTGGTCTCTTTGGCAGCCTGGGTATTTGCCTCTGCCGCCAGAATGGATGCCTGCCGGCTGAACCCGTCAAACAGAAGCCAGTTGATTCGTATGCCGGTATTCAGATGTGTCAGGCTTTCTTCCACCCGTATTTCGGGATGCCAGTCCGGGCGAATGGACTGATTCTGCCAATCGTAACCGGCATGCACCGAAACCTGTGGCCACAGATCTGCCCGGGCATGGTCGCAAACTGCTTGGGCCTGGGTGATGCGGGCCAGCATTTCAGCCACCCGGGGAGAACCGGCCAGGGCCATCTGCTGTGCCCGGGCAAGTGTCAAACGGCCATAGGGGATCTCCATGTGTAGCGGGGCGGGGGGATTCGCCTCCCCGCCGGGCCATGCCCCCGCAGGCAACATCCCTATAGAAAACAACAGGACTATCCCGAGTATCTCTATTCTGTTTTTTTGAAATAAACACATATCATACATCCTTTATCTCTTGTCCGGTGCTGGCCTGCGGATTGAAAACAGGGTACTGAAAAACACCGGGACCACAAACAGGGTTAACAGCGTGGCAAAGCTCAATCCTCCCATGATGGCTGCGGCCATGGGGCTGAAAAATGCGTCCGTCAACAATGGAATCATGCCGAACACGGTTGTGAAGGTGGCCATGGTTACCGGCCGGATACGGCTTGCCGAGGAGTCCAGCACCGCGTTGAACGGCGATTTGTTTGCGGCCAGCTCCGCCTTGATTTGATCCAGTAGAACAATTTCATTTTTGATCAACATGCCGAAAAGACTTAAAAACCCGAGCATCGCCATGAACCCGAATGCTTTATCGGCAATGAGCATGCCCGGGGCAACCCCCACAACAATCAGGGGCAGGCCCATGAAAATAATCAAGGGATATCTCAGACTGTTGAACAGCAGCACCGTAACCAGGAACATGCCGGCAAATGCAATGGGAAAATTGGACATCAGCTTGGCATTGGCCTCAACCTGCTCCTCATGTTCTCCACCCCATTCCAGGGTGTAGCCCGGGGGCAGTGTTAAATTTTTTTCAATCATCGGGGATAATTGTCGGAACAGGGCATCTGTGGTTCCTTCCCGCTGCTTGCAAAAGACCCGCAGGGTCCGTTTTTGGTTGAGTCGATGGATGGCGCTGTTTTCCACGGCCGTGGTCATGCCGTTGGTCACCTGTTGCACCGGGACCCATCTGTTTTTCACTCGACTGAACACCTGCACATCACCAAGGGCGCTGATGGAATCCCGTTGGGAGATGGGAGGCTGCAGGATAATGGGCAGCAGATCGTCCCGGTACCGGTATTGGCCCACAACGGCACCTGTAAAATTCATGGCCACGGCACCGGCAACGTCCGGTCGGGAAATGCCCAGCTCCTGGGCCCTGCGGTCTGAAAATTCAACCTCTGCAGCCTTGACCTGGTTGCCCCAGTCTGTTCGAATAGTGCGGGCATTGGGATGTTCTGCCATAATTTTCATTACTTGATCTGCAAGGTTGCGGAGCTCGCCGCTTTCCGGGCCGCTTAACCGGGCGACCACTGCACCGCCGCCCGGCCCCAGTTTGAATGCGTCAACACTGCCGATAACCTGGGGCATATCCCTGTCCAGCCATTGCTGGATTTCAGTTTTAAGTGCCGGTACCCGTCTGAAATCATCCACATCCACCAGCAATTGGGCATAGGCACTGTCCGGCATCTCCGGTGAAAAGGTCAACAGAAACCGCAACGGCCCCCGGCCGATGAAACTTGCCGTATTCCGGACCCCTTTTAGGGCGGTAACATGCCGCTCAACCTGTTCAAGGGTTTTTGCCGTGCTGTTGATATGCGTTCCCTGGGGCATCCGGATATCTATGGTGAATTGTGTCCGGTTGGTATCGGGCATGAAATCCTGCTTAACATGGCCAAAGCCCCACATGGCGACGGCCAGCAGTCCGATCACCCCGGCCAGGGTCAGCCACCGGTGATCAATGGCCCTGGCGACAACGGCCTTATACCAGGTGAAAAATCGTTGGGACCGCGTGGCGTTCTCTTTGGTTTGGGGTACAGGAAGCACCATGACGCAAAAACAAGGCACCGTGGTGATGGCAAAAAACCAGCTCAAGCCCAAAGAGATGCAGATCACCTGGAAGAGACTTGCCAGCCACTCGCCGGTCATGTCCTTGGACAGGGAAATGGCGGCAAAGGCCAGGATGGCGATCACCGTGGCACCCAGAAGCGGCCACATGGTTTCGCCCACCGCCTGGGCCGCGGCCTGGTCCCGGGGAATTCCCCGGCGAAGTTTGGTAATGATGCCTTCGGTGATCACAATGGCGTTGTCCACCAGCATTCCCAAAGCGATGATCAGTGCTCCCAACGAGATGCGCTGCAGGGTAATGCCCCAGGTTTTCATCACCACCAGGGTTGCCAGGATGGTGAGAATCAGCACAAATCCGATGATAAACCCCTCCCGCCAGCCCATGAAAATCACCAGCAGCAGGACGACAATGGCCACGGCGCTGATCAGGTTGGTCACAAATCCCGAGACAGCGGTGTCCACAATTTTGGATTGGCTGGTGATGGTATGGATGGTGATACCCAAGGGCGTATTGGCCTGCAGTTGCGCCAGACGTTCATCAATGGATTTGCCCATGGCAATGACATTGCCGCCGGAAACGGTTGAAATTCCTATGCCCACCGCTTCTTTGCCGTTATATCGCATGAGTTCATCGGCCGGGGTGATGATATCGTGCCGGATTTTTGCCACGTCCTTTAGACGAATCATGCGCCCCTGGGAATCACTGATAAGCTGGTTGCCGATGTCCTGAATGGCGTTATAATCCCCGGTGATGCGCAAGGGTATGTATTCGCTGCCCACGGGCACGGCCCCTGCCGGGGTGACACTGTTCTGGGAGGCGATGGTGTTGAAAATGGCGTCGGGATTCAACCCCAGCTGTGCCAGCTTGGCCCGGTCTATTCTAATAAAAATCGCTTCCCGAGGGAAACCCCAGAAATCAATCCGTCCGACATCGGTGCAGGTGAGCAGTTCCCGGCGCATATCCTTGGCATATTCCTTGAGCTGCTTTTTATCGTACCCGTCGCCCGTGACGGCAAACATCACGCCGTAGACATCTCCGAAGTCATCATTGACCACCGGTTTCCCGCAACCCTGGGGCAGTTGCCCATTGATCGCCCCCACCTTGCGGCGAAGTTCGTCCCATACCTGGGGCAGATTATCTTTGTCGTAAATCTCCTGGGTCTCCGCAAAAATAATGGAGACCCCGGCCCGGGATATGGAGCGGACCTCCTTGAGCTGCTTGAGTTGCTGGATGGCTGTTTCAATGGGTTCGGTCACCTCCAGTTCCACCTGCCCGGCTGATGCCCCTGGATACCGGGTATGGATCACGGCCTCCTTGATGGTGAATTCCGGGTCCTCCAGGCGGCCGATATGAAGAAAACTGAAGATTCCGCCAAGCACAATCAGTAGGCAGAAAACCAAGGTAACCACTTTATAGCGAACGGCATATACGCCCGGATTGTTCATCCTTCCAGTCCTTTCTTGCCTTGTTTCATGGGGCGAACCCGGGTTGTTTCATGCAGGGTGTGAAGCCCGGCAATGGCCACCAGATCATCTGCGTGGATACCGTGGCTTACCTCAATGGTGTTGTCATGCATGGGGCCGATGATTACCTGTTGCTTTCTGGCCTTTTGCCTTTGGGGTTCCACAATCCAGACATAGGGGGTGCCGTCGGGATCAAATGCTACGGCTTCCACCGGTACCAGAACGGATGACGGGTGTGGCATGGCTTTTTCTTCGGATTGCTTGACAATGCCGGAGACCGTGGCTGTCATGCCGGGCAGAATATTCATATCTGCCGGAGACGGCAGCCTGATCACCAGCGCGTAGGTCCGGGTCTCCTGGTTTGATTCCATTCTCAGCTCAATGGTGCTGGCCGGAAATGCAAATTCCGGGTCGGCATCAAACCGGACGTTCAGCTGGTCCAGGATATCGGCCCCGCCCCGGGCCACCAGTTGTTCGGGTAACTGTACTTCAACCTCAATGCCGGACACATCCTGGAGCAGCAGAACCGGTTCGCCCTTATTGACATGCTCTTTTTTCTCCACATAGCGCCTGGACACCAGGCCGTCGAAGGGGGCGATAAGTCTGCTGTCGGCCAGGGCCTTCTCCTTGATGGCCAGTTCCGCCCGGGCCACATCATGGGCGGCCAGGGCGGTGTCAAACTGGGCTTTGCTGATTACTTTATCCTGATAGAGTTGAGATGCCCGGTGAAACGCCTGGGCTGATGCCTGGTATCTGGCCCGGGCCGCCTGGACCGCATAGAGATGATTTTTGCGGTCAATGGATGCCAGAAGCGCTCCTTTTTTTACCTTTTGGCCTTCCAGAATGTTCAAAGTCTCGATCTGGCCCGGGATCTGAAATGAGAGCTCAGCCCGTTTGGCTGCTTTCACCTTGCCCGGGAAGGTGAAAGATTGTTTGGGGTCGTAGCTGATTGCCCGGGCCGTTGGAATGGGCTGACCCACCGCTTCTTTTGCCGGATCATTGGCTGAAACTCGTGCTGGAAACAACCGGTTCCCGGTTCCCAGGAAAAGCAGAACCAATGAAAGCAAGGCCAACGAGGCCAGGCTTAAGATGATTTTTTTCATGATATGTCCCTTGTATTTTAATTAATATGCTTAACTATTTATGCAAAAAAATTCCGTACACTAAATGCCGGGACGCAAAGCTATCCGGATACAACGCAACAAGGTGGGGGGGGTTATCCCAATTCTATTTTACCAACCGGCCATCCATAATGCTGTTCAGCCTGCCCAGCAACTCGTTCAATTGTATAAGAACGTTGATCTCCACACTCTCCATGGTGTCAAGAACTTGTTGAAGATCCATACCGTGCATCGTTGCATGGGCTTCAAAGGCCTGCCACCCCAAAGGCGTCAGGGAAAGCTGCAGTTCTTTATTGCTGTGACCAGCCTGCTTTTTGACCACAAATCCTTGCCTGGTCAACTTTGACACCAGTTGGGATGCGGCACTTTTGGTAAATCCGAAATGGTCGGCGATCTGTGTAACATTCACACACCGGTTTTCACCGATGCTTTCAATGGCGTGGGCCTCCCGGGTTGAGACACTGACATCATCGGTAACCGCTATGGGAAGCGTTTCCACCTCGGCAAATTTTCGGGTGACCTGCATCAGACTGTTGATCACCTTTTTTTTTAATTCCTGATTCATGATTATAAATGATAAAGTGGCTTAACTATTTTGGCAAGTCTTTTTTTATACAATCCTTACGCTATACAAGAGAACTGAAAGGAATAGTTTAAAAAATAAGTGCTGATGGCCAAAAATTGTCTTATATATGCAAAAAGCTGGTTAAAATGGTGTATAAAAATCGTTAAACAATTAGGAGTAAACATGTTTATTGAATTATTGCGTAAGAGAAGAAGCATTCGGCAGTTTGAGGATAAACCCGTCAGTGATGAACAGTGTAAAATTTTGATCGAAGCTGCACTGCGCTCCCCAAGTTCAAGAGGCTTTAATCCATGGCAGTTTGTGGTGGTCAAAGATAAGGAGCGCATCGCCCGGTTGTCCCAGGCCAAATCCCATGGCTCAACTTTTTTAAAAAATGCTCCTTTGGCCATTGTTGTGTGTGCCGACACCTCAAAGAGCGATGTCTGGATTGAGGATGCCTCCATCGCCGCCATTATTATTCATCTGGCTGCCGCAGATTTAGGCTTAGGTTCCTGCTGGGCGCAGATGCGTCTGCGTACTCGTGACGACGGCATCTCGGCTTCCGATTATATTTCTAATATTCTTGATCTGCCCGAACACATCCAGGTGGAGGCGGTTATTGGCATTGGCCATCCTGTAGATGAACTGGACGGTCATGATGCAAGTACGCTTTTGTATGATCAGGTCAGTTACGAAAAATTTAGTTAAGGTCGAGATAAGGTGTTTAAAGTACAAACTTTATCTGTGTAGTTTGGCGTCAGCCAAACCTCTGTGCTCTCTGCGCTCTCTGTGGTTTTAAAATATTAAGCGGGCTTTGCCCGCTTTTTTTATTTAACCACAGAGAGCACAGAGACACACAGAGTTCAGTGCTGCGCACTGAAATTTACCGGTAATTGAAATTGTAAAACCTTTATGTTGTTAACCCCGTCTTAACCCCCCGCCTGTTATATCCTGTCGTACCATCACGATATGTTTTGAAAAATCGTGGTGAACTATGACATGGAGAATAGTTAAGATGACACTTAAATCGGCATGTATGCAACTTGTGCTGCTCAGCCTGTTCACCCTTTCGGCCTGTGTTGCCGGTTCAAATTCGGATTATGGGGCCAAGGTGGTGCAGGAACAAGCGAACATTGCGCAATGGAGCGATCTTGACGGCGCTCAGCCCATCACCATCCTGGGCGATTTGATTCAATCCGAAGAACTTGATCATTTGGTGGAAAAGGGGCTTTCGGCCAACCCCGGTCTTGCCCAGACACTTTTAACCTTAAAAATTCGTCAGGCTGAATATCGTAAGGCCCAGGGTGCTCGACTGCCGGAGGTCTCCGCAGGCTATTCAGCCCTCAAGGAAGAGGATCAGGACAATACCTACACAGGGACCGCCACGGTGAGCTGGGAACTGGACCTATGGCGCAAGCTGTCTGACAGTGCCAAAGCCGCCTCAAAGGATGTCCAAGAACAGCAGATGCTCTACCAGTCCGCCCGGGATACCCTGGCCGCGGAGATTATGACCGGATGGCTGGAACTCACATCGGCAAAGAAAAATATCTCCATTGAGCAGCGGCGTATTGATGTGCTTGAAAAAACGCAAAAATATACCCAACAGCGCTACCGCAGCGGGCTTGGCACCCTGGAGGATCTGGATACGGCCCGAACGGCCACGGCTTCGGCCCGGGCGACCCTTGAAGAATATAAAGAGACCCTGGCCCAGCAGCAACGCTCCCTTGCCACACTATTGGGAGATCCCAATGCCGATATCTCTGTATCTGAAGATTATACCGATGTGATCTTGCCGTTGGCCGATCTCCCCGAGCAGACCCTGCACCGAAGACCGGATTTGAAAGCGGCTTTCCTGGCAATTGAATCAGCCGATTTGAATGCGGATGTGGCATACAAGGATCTTTTACCCAGTATCAGTCTTGAGGCATCCCTTGAGGATATCGCTTCAACCCCAGGCTCTGCGCTGTTGACAAGTCCTGTTTGGTCGCTTCTGGGACAGCTCACAGCGCCTTTGTTCCAGGGCGGACAACTCAAAGCCCAGGCCGAGATTGCGGATCTTGAAACCGCCCAGGCCTTTGAGGCGTATCGGGAAACCCTGTATACCGCTGTCCAGGAAATTGAAGACGCCATGGGGCTTGAACGATCTTTAAAAAAACAGCAGGCGCATATTGAAACCGCTTTAGCCAAGGCCGAAGACACCCTGATTCAATATCAGAAGAGTTATCGCCAGGGCCTTTCGAGTATGTTGGATCTGCTCACCGTCCAGACCCAGACCTTTGATCTTGCCATTCAACTGAACACCCTTAAATATGAACGCCTGGCCAACCGGGTCACCCTCGGGCTGGCACTGGGCATTGGAGCAAAATAATGATTAGACGTATTTCCAAGATCGTGGTTTTCCTGGTTGCTGTTGTTCTTATGATTGGCCTTGTCTTTTATATCAAGGCAGCCATCAAAGCCCGGGCCAATATGCCGGCCCCTGTAAAGGAAGAAGTTGTCCAGCATCCTGACGTCTCTGTGACATCGGTATCCACCGGCAGCTACAATGCACAGATTACAGGATACGGCAGTGTATCCCCCCATTTTGAGCTGACCCTTACGGCCCGGGTGGCTGGTCAGGTGAAGTCTCTTTCCGGCACATTTGAAACCGGGAAACTGGTGAAAAAGGGAGAGGTGATTGTCCGGCTGGATAACATTGAATATGAAGATGCCCTTGCCCAGGCCCAAAAAGAATTGTCCGATGCAAAACTGACCCTGCTCGAAGAAGAGCGGGAAGCTTTGCAGGCAAAGGCGGAGTGGAAATCTTCTGGGCTTACCGGGGAACCTGCATCGGAACTGGTGTTCCATGAACCCCAGGTGGCGGCGGCCAAAGCGGCTGTTACCGCCGCCAAGGCTGCCGTGGAAACCGCCAAAGCAGATCTGTCATACACCCGGATCACCGCGCCCTTTGACGCCCTGGTGGTGGAACGCAGCGTGGCCCCGGGAAGTTATGTCCAGGCCGGGTCCACCATTGCCACCCTTTACAGCACGGACCGGGCGGAAATCACTGTGTCCCTGTCTGCTGCACAATGGTCCGGCCTGCCGGATATGGCAACCCTGAACTCGGGTAAATGGCCGGTGACCCTCACCCATGCCCAGACCGGCAATCAATGGTCCGGTTACATTCTGCGGGCATCCCGGCAGGCGGATGAAAGTTCTCGTCAGCAAAGCGTGATCGTGGCATTGGATCACCCCTTGGATTCCGGCACTCCGCTTTTGTTCGGTGTCTTTGTGACCGTAAACATCCAGGGGCCGCCCATGTCCGGCCTTTGGGAACTTCCGGGTTCCGCCTTCAGCCAGAAGGGTGAAATCTGGTATGTGAAACAGGACAATACCCTGGCCTCTTTTAGCACGGAACCGGTGTTCAGCCATGGAGAGTCCATTTATGTGATACCGCCCACGGATATCGCAGATTCAGCCCAAAAGGTGCTGATCCATCCGTTAAATCATTACCTGGACGACATGGCTGTCACCCCGGTGGAGGAGAATACCCATGAGTAGCAGAATGCGGGGGATTATCCCCTGGTTTGCCCAGAATTCGATGGCCGCCAATCTGCTGTTGATCCTTATCATTTCACTGGGATTGATGCAGATGGGAAAATTGAGGAAAGAGGCGTTTCCCAGTCTTTCCCCCAACAGCTTGACGGTTTCCGTGACCTATGACTCCGGTTCCGCCCAGCAGTCCGAGGAAGGGCTTGCCATTAAAATAGAGGAAGAGCTTGAAGATGTGCTGGGAATAAAAACCATCACCAGTTCCTCCACCACCACCACCGGAACCACCGTAACCATAGAGATGAAGGACGATTATGATCTGGATACGCTGCTGCGGGATGTTAAGGCAAAGGTGGATGCCATTTCCACGTTTCCGACCGATGCAGACAAACCGGTCATTGAAAAGGCGGAATGCGAAGAGCATGCCCTGTGGATCCAGCTTTACGGGGAGGTGGGCCGCCATACTTTGCAGACCCTGGCCGAAGAACTTAAAGATGATCTTTTGGCCAATTCCAATGTGAACCGGGTGGAGATCTCCGGTGACCTTGATCCCATGATCAGTGTTGAGATTGATGAGGCCCAGCTCCAGTCCTATGGGTTGTCCCTGTCCGATGTGGAAGATGCCATTAACAACGAATCGGGAAGTTCGCGCACTGCCGTGCTTCGGGATAAAAATCTGTATCTGCAGCTCAAAGCTTCGGAGCAGGCTTATTTGAAAGAAGAGTTCGCCGCGATTCCCCTGGTGACCCTTGAAGACGGCAGTCAGATTCATTTGGGCGATGTGGCTAAAATTGACGATACCTTTGATGATGAAACGCCTACGCTTTCCAGATTCAACGGCCATACCAGCATCGCTTTGCAGGTCATTACCACCGGCGAGGATGATATCTCCAGAACCGTGGCCGGTGCCAAAAAGGTGGTGGCTGAATTTAAAAACAGCGGCAGCCTGCCGGATAATGTAAAGCTCACCTCCTGGTATGACCGCTCCACCACGATCATCGAGCGCCTGAAACTTCTGGCGGAAAACGCTTTAACCGGGTTCATTATTGTATTTGTTCTTCTGGCTATGTTTCTCAATGTCAGCGTGGCATTCTGGGTGGCCATGGGCCTGCCGTTTATTTTTTTCGGCACCCTTTATTTCATGGGGGACAGTTTTGCAGGGCTTTCCTTAAATGAATTCACCACCTTCGGATTTATCATGGCGTTGGGTATTGTGGTGGATGATGCCGTGGTCATCGGCGAAAGCGTCTACACCCTGCGCGTTAAAGAAGGCGACACCATTGAAAACACCATTCGGGGGACCCAGGCCGTTGCCGTTCCCACCTTGTTTGGTGTACTGACCACGGTGGCCGCTTTTTACGCGATCTCCCAGGTCAGCGGCCACATGGGAGAACTTTACTCCCAGTTTGCCATCGTCGTCACCATCTGCCTGGTGCTGTCGGTGATTGAATCCAAGCTCATTCTGCCATCCCATTTGGCTCATCTTAATACGCGCCAGTCTCCAGGAAAAAATCCCGTACAACGTGGCTGGATGTGGGTGCAGAAAATAACCGACCAGAGTCTGAACCTGGTGAACGAACGCATTTACGGGCCCCTTATTAAAATATCTCTTCACCATCGGTATGCCGTGTTGGTGGTGTTTGCAGGCATTTTTATATTTGCCGTCTCCATGCCCTTGACCGGTATGGTGCGTATGAGTTTTTTCCCGGATATCCCCGGGGATACGGTGCGTGCGGAGTTGACCATGAAAAATGATGCAAGTTACGGCCAGACCCATGCGGCTTTGGCCTTGCTGGAGTCAAGGGCTCATGAGGCGGATCAGGAACTTAGAGATGCCGACGACGATAAAGGCAGCGCCATTGCGTATCTACAGGTGCTGTCCGAGGCGGATCAATCCGGGTCTGTGAAGCTGCAATTAACCGAGGATGCGCCCTATGATATCGATACCTTTACCCGAAAATGGCGGGCGTTGTCCGGGATGCCCGAAGGGGCAAAAACCATGAGCGTTCGAAATGCCCCGGCCATGGTGGATGCCCTTCGCATTGAGCTGCGCTCCAGCGATGATACCGTACTCACTTTGGCAGGAGAGGCTCTGAAGAACAGGTTGTCCACCATTGCTGCGGTGAGCGGCATCGAAGACAACCTGGAACCGGGCCAGCCCCAGCTTTTCATGGAACTAACCGCCCAGGGCAGGGCATTGGGCTTTACCACGGACATGCTGGCCGAACAGGTCCTCCAGGCTTTTTCCGGCCAGGTGGTCCAGCGGTTCCAACGCTCCGTGGATGAGGTGGAGGTGAAGGTGCGGTATCCCCAGGGGGCCAGAAAAAGTGTCAGCGATGTCCTTAATGCCGATGTCAGAACCTCCGACGGCACCGTGGTGCCCCTGACCAGTGTCGCCAACATTACGTACGGGTACACCCGGGACACCATCACCTGCATTGACGGCAAGCGGGCGGTATACGTCTCCGCAGATGTGGACAAGGATATCATGTCCTCCACGGAACTTGTGGCTCAGCTTCAAAAGCAGCTGGTGCCCAAACTCAAACAGCAATACCCGAACCTGGACATTGATTTTTCCGGCGAGGCAGAAGAACAGGCTGAGACCGAAACCTCCATGGTAAATATGTTTATTCTGGCACTATTTATTATCTATTTTCTGTTGGCCATTCCGTTAAAATCCTACATTCAGCCCTTTTTAATTATGACGGCTATTCCTTTCGGTATTGTGGGGGCGGTGCTGGGTCATTGGGTAAACGATCTCTCCTTGGGGATTTTATCCCTCAATGGTATCATTGCTCTGGCCGGTGTGGTGGTCAATGACAGTTTGCTTCTCTTTTGGTGGTTCACCATGATATCTGTCGGTTTTTAAGTTGGTTCAAATGGTGGATAAACCCGTTTGCTGAAAGGAAAGAGATGTGCTGAACGTGCTTTTGGTAGAAGATGATTTTGATTTGGCCGAAACCGTGATTGACTATCTGGCTATCGAGTCTATTTCATGCGATTACGCAAGCAACGGAGTGGCAGGCCTAAACTTATTAAATGATAAAAGCTATGATGTGGTGCTGCTGGATCTTAACCTGCCCCGGCTTGATGGCTTGACCCTTTGCCAGAAGCTGCGTTCCGGCGGTAATGATACGCCTGTGCTTATGCTCACGGCCCGGGATCAGCTGGATGACAAGGTGGCTGGATTTGAGGCAGGGACAGACGATTATCTGGTTAAACCCTTTGAACTTCGGGATCTGGTGGTAAGAATTCACGCCCTGGCACGGAGAAGGTCGGGGCAGGTTCAGCTTCTGCGCTGTGCCGATCTCGAAATGAACCTGAAAGAAGACGATGTGATCAGGGCAGGGCGGAAGATCAATTTGTCACCCATTGCCCGGCAGATTCTTGAGGCATTGTTGCGCGTCTCTCCTGAAACCGTAACCAAGCAAAAACTGATTGACACCGTATGGGGGGATGATCCACCGGACAGCAATAGTCTCAAAGTGCATATGCACCATTTACGAAAGGCGGTGGACGATGGGTTTGACCCGCCCCTGATCCATACCATTCCAGGCCGCGGCTTTGCCATAAAAGAAGGGGATTAAAATGAAAAAGCCCATCATCACCCTTAAGTGGTTTGTCATTCTCTCTTTTTTAGTGATGGCTGCGGTTCTGATTATTGGGTACTCTGTATTAAGTGTGAGATTTTTTTTTAAAGGCATGGATAATATTATTGCCGGAAATATGGTTCATGTGCTTGAAAGTTACGTTAAAACCACACCCGAAGATCAGAGGAACAGGCTGGCGCAGTTCAGCGGTTTTATGATTGCAAAACAATGGGAGCAGATGCCGGAAAATATAAAATATTTTATGGATTGTCCCCAAGCAACAGGAAAACTTTTGGTTCGCAAGGAAGATACATGGTTTGGTAAGCCTAAGCGCGTCGTTTTTGCCACGTCGCTTCAGTTGGGAAAAGAGATTTATTATGTCGTGCTTCTGCCATCGCCGCACAAGGCCTCTCCTTTGATCGGAAACAGGGGCAAAGAAAATATGCGCCTGCTGCTTGGCATAAGTTTGTTGACCGCGTTTGGTATTGCTGTGTTGATCCAGCTCCTTTTAAAGCGGGTGGAGCGTCCGGTAAAATTGTTAGGACAGTGGGCCCGTGGGCTGGATGCGGATCAATTGAAAGCGCCTGCCCCTGATTTTATTTATCCCGAACTCAACGAGTTGGCACGGCTCATCCAGAAGAGCCTGTCATCCGTCCAGGAGAGTTTGGACAGAGAACACACTTTTTTACGCCACGCCAGCCATGAGCTTCGTACCCCCATCTGTGTGATCAGAAATAATGTTGAACTGCTTAAAAAATTGGATGAACAGGCGCAGGAGCTAATCGATGTGAATCCGGATAAAATTTCCCGATACACCAGGCAGAAAAACAAAACTATAGACCGCATAGACAGAGCCAGCCTAACCATGAAACATCTGACCCAGACCCTTTTGTGGCTGGGGCAGGATGAGCAGGTCCAGCTGTCGGTTTCGGCTGTGAACCTTGAACATTTTGTTCTTGAATTGGTCGAAGAGGCCGGCTATCTGCTTAAGAATAAGGATGGGGCGCATTCCCATTTTCCCGGTCATGCCGCCGGCATTGGATTGTGCGTGGTTGCCATGAGTTTCAAACAATCCCAACGCCCTGCTTTAAAGTATGATCGTAGCATAATCATTTTTTCTGCATTTTCCCGATACCAAAAAGTGCATGGACCTTTCAGACGTAAATTCACCACCCTACGAATTGAACTTTCAATAGCACCGCTGCCAATAGGTAAATTCAACGCTTTTACAGTTGGGAAATCAAGCCGTCTTTCATTGCGCACAAAATAATCCCGTTCCGTCTTAATAGCCTTACTGTTTCTGCCTCGACAAAGTGTCTGGACGGCCTGTACTACGTCAGCGGCTTTTCCTTTCAGCAGGAAGCCCCGCTGTTTTGACACCCAGCGTTTGCGCTCCTTGGATGACCAGGTCTTCTTTAGGGCTGATACTTTACCCAAATGCTCCACGGCATGGTAAAAATCAAGAAGTTCATATACTCGCTGAGGAGCCAAACCCAATGCTTTGATCAGTCCGGGGATCCGGTTCCAAATCCAATGTGCTCCATCTGCAACAAACAGTATTTTATCGGACTTCTGGATATGAAGGGCGTTCAAATACCCCTTTAACAGGAGGAATATGCCATCCGGACCGCTGAAACTGCCATCAATAAATGGTGAGAAGCTTTTTTCTTGTTTTCCCTGGGCATCCACCACATAAATAATCAAAAGTTTGGGTTCTCGCCACGCCCCACGAAATCGGGTTCTATTTTTTGGGGTTTTGGGACCTCTTTTCTTCTCTCTTAACCGTGTGCGTCCACCATCGGTGCTTATAACCACCCGTCGCCCTTCAAGTGAATCTCTCTCATTTAGTGGGATTCGCCCCGCTTGTTGCTCGGCTCGGGCCCGTTCTGCGTAACGATAGGTGAGTTTACGGATAACCTTTATATCCAACACCATACCATGATCACAAAGCACTTGACGGACTTCTTCAAAAGAACTCAATAAGGCCGACCAGGCACTCACCATAGAAGCCAAAGCTGGTGAGCAGCGATCATGGATTCCAAGAAGGATTAAACCGGCGTAGGCACCTTTATATCTTTTTCGATTTCGACGGTCACAGGATCGCCGATAATATCGAACACGAACATCAACAGAACTACCTGTACAACACTGAATCGAAACGGTCTCAAGCCCTTCGCTTTTCATCCGGCCCGGCCAGCTGGACATCAATTCTTTTTCTTGATCGACCTGATCATAGGAATTTAATGAGCCCTGGATGCTTTTTTTAAAAGCAAGGCACTCAGTCGATTCGTATACCCAAGTATTTCACGTTCTACCTGCTCCAATTCTTGAGCATTGCGAACCAACCTCGGATCGTCTTCCAGTTCTTTCAGGCAAGCATAGACTTCCTCAACAGTATTGCAATCTTCAGCTTTTTTCATCAGCACAGTCCATTTTTATAGTCGTCTCAGCGAACAGAAACTATCACGTTTTTTGTTCTCAAAGATAGGCTTTTTTCAAACCGGGAAAATGGGAATGCGCCCATAAGGATGTGGAGATTATTCTGGAGACAGCGCCCACGGTGCTGACCCTTGCCCAGGACCCTGCACGCATTGTAACCGGCAATCTGATTCGTAATGCGTTTCAGCATACCTGGCGCGGTCAGGTCCGGATCACCCAGGACGAAACCGGTGTCCAGATTGTCAACGACATCCCCCGAGAAGACGATACGGCAGGGGATCTGGGGTTCGGGTTGGGCCTGCAACTGACCCGGCAGTTGTGCGACAGGCTTGGCTGGTACTATACCAGCCGGGAGGAAGACGGTTTGCACTGTGCCGACATTTCTTTTGTAAAATCCATCAACACCGCCAATGCCCAATGACTGATACTACTTAAGATATTCTGTCGTGATGGGCGACAATATCGTGTTTTTAAACATTGTTTTAAATCTATTAAGCTCCTTCTCTGATCATAAATAAAAAATGTTTGGATCAAATTAATTTTTTTTTATTCGTTGACTTCTATCAAGAATATTGAAATAAGCAATATTAATTATGGGTGATCTGGTTGTTAACATCCATGGTCACTTCCCTCAATTAAATCATAAAAGACTCACGTGGATGAGGGGGATCCTGTTCCTAATACGCACAAAAAATTATGTCAGGATATCTGGATATGATTATAAAGTTACGAAAATTGCACATTGATATCAAATTCAATAATAACCGGTCGTTTCAAAGCGGGGTGGTGCAAAATTGGTAACTCTTAATGATTGTTTCGTAACTATGGTGTGTGAATTTAGGTGTGCATTTTGTTAATGTATTGAAAAAATTACATGTTTTGCGATGGCATGCGAATTGCTAAATTACGATATTGTGTAAATTTTTATATAATTCATTATGTTTTTGTAATAACAGTCACGGGTTGATCTAATTCAATTGATGTCCTGTTCAACCCAAAATGAAAGCTCAAAGCTCAAAGCTCTAAATCAATTACAAGGGCTTTTAAATAAAAAAACTTGTTTCTATGAAAACGTTGGGAAGCAAGTTCAGTTCAATTTAGGGCATGTATTGCCGAAAAAGTTTAATTTTACGATTTAAAAACAAAGTAACAAGTAAATAAAACGGAAGTTTTACCCTTGGGAAGTTACCGCTACGATCTATGTAGGCGAAAGGGCGGAGCTATATCTATACTAAGCACTTTAATAGGATTGACTAATTAACTTGGTGTCTTATCTGGTTAATATAAGTAAATAGTGGATGCTGAAGTTTAAATGTGGAGAGACGGTCATAAGCTTTTGAAATTTAGCGATTCCGGATTAACTTAATGTTTTAATTGCTTCTATGTCGTGACTTATTTTGTTGCTTTATGGGAATGAACATTCTGGCGATAGAATTTTTTAATATTTGTATTTTTTGCGATTTGGAATTGGAATAATAAGTAAAATTAAATTGATCGAGACTTTAATACTTTAGGGTTCTCCTTGGTTGATTCCAGGCAGATTTTGTGGTTTAGTAAATTGCATTTGCGTCCAACTGTTTCATTTAAAATAGAGAACGAAAAAAATGTTTGATACGCATTCTCATATTCTCTACGGCATGGATGACGGCAGCAAGCGTCTTTCCCACGCCATTGGTTTTGCAAAGCAGGCCTTAAAACAAGGTGTACACACCCTGTTCGCAACCCCCCACTGCTACGACGGTGTTTATAATTGCGCCAAAGCGGATATCATTGACGCATGCAAACGATTTTCCCATGACCTGTCAGCTGCCGGCTTGCCCCTGGTTGTCTTGCCCGGGGCGGAAATTCGTGTCAATCACGATCTGATTGAGCGCTTTGACAATGGAGAACTGCTCACGATGAACAACGCAGGAAAATACCTGCTGATAGAACTACCCCTTATGTTTATCGACAGTGCCGTCTCCATGATGATCCGAAAACTCCATGAGCGTGACGTAATCCCCATTATCGCCCATGCGGAACGAAACCCTGTGATTTTGAACCGGCCCGATCTGGCTGATCAATTCATCTACCATGGCGCAAAAATTCAGGTCACCGCTTCAAGCCTGACAGGGGATTTCGGCCGGCAGGTCATGAGAGTTTCCCGGCTCATGTGTGAAAAAGATCAGGTGTTCTGCCTGGGATCAGATATCCACCCGGGCCGCAAATACCGGATGAAAAAGGCCGCAAAACGGTTAAATAGGTGGATTGGGGAGACTGCAACCCAATTGATACTGGAAGATAACCCAGCTTGCATTGCCTCCCGGAAAATTGATTCTGAAAATACAACTGATTCTTCGTTTATTGGAAGTGCAAGCCCCGGGAAAAACATATAGGCTAAGTGTGAGTAAGACGGTTTAACGCAAATTTAAAAAAAGGAGTGCAGCATGAAAAAGTTTCGATTGTTAGCGATCGCCATGCTTGTCGCTGCGTTTTTGGCCACAGGGGTCGCAAGCGTAAGCGCACGCACGGTGGTCATAACCGGCCAGACGGCCGCGCTTAAAAATGCCGTGAAACGGCTTAGTAATGCCACGGGGCTAAGTCCGGCCGAGCTGAGAGATGCTTATAAAGCCGGGCAGTTTAATTTCACCATTGAAAAATTCCAACGCTACAAGAATATGTTCGTATTGGTTGTGGATAGGCCGGCAAGTCCCATCTGATAATTAACCTTTTGACATGTCTGTCCGGGAATATGCGCTTAGCCTATATGAATGAAAAGTGGTTTCCGGACAGACTTCCAATTCATTCCCCTGAGATTTCATTATGAATTATAAACAGACCGTCATGGTTCTGGCGATGTCTTTATTCCTGGTTTCTGCTGTCTGTGCGAACGATGTGTTTGCCCAGGGGCGATTGATCATTAATCCCCATATCCAGTCAGGCGTCCGGCGGGATACCAACTTTCATAAATCCGAAGAAAATACAAAAACCGTAGATACCTATTATGTTAAACCTGGTGTGGAACTCGGCTACACCACGGAGAAAACCGAAATCACCCTGGACTACTGGCTGAACCGGCTGGTTTACGATGATCAAGACGACGTCAGACCCGGAGATACTGCAGCCGATGAATACGACTACACCGAGCACCAGGCAAACTTCCGGGCCCGGCTTGCGCCCACAGATCGTTTGACGTTTGGTCTGGACAATCGATTCTGGAAGACACGGGAGGCTGCAAATGCTGACAGGTATTCCAATGCCGTGGAACGGTATAAGTATACGTTTAATAGATTCAGCCCATGGGCGAAATACCGGTTTGCGCACAAATTCGGCCTGGGAATTGGGTATACTAATAAAACCATAGATTACGATAATGATGCCGAAGAAGAAGACTCCGATGAAAATCGGGGCATTCTGACCTTTTACTACTATTTTAACGAACGGACCTTTTTCGATCTGGATTACCAGACCTGGCACCGTGATTACGATGGCGATACATCCGACTATGACTCACACCAGATGATGGTCAATATCAGCCGTCAGTTCAATTACCTGACGTTAGCGGCCGGGATCGGCTATCATACCCGTGAGTTTGACAATGAAGCAGAAGTTTCGGGCGGAAACCAGGGTGCTTTGGCCTGGCAGATATCCCTGACCGGCCAGAATCCCCCGGACGAAAGGGTAAAATATCCAAAAAGTTCTCTGTCTTTGTCCCTTAGCAGTAATCTCAACGATAGTGGCGCCGATGACACCTATTATACCTACACCCGGTTTGATGCCGTGGCCACCTATCTCTTTTTTGAGCGAATTAACGGCTCCCTGACAGGCCGTTACCAGCATTCCGACTACGAAACGTCACATCGTGAGGATGACCGAATCTTTTTTTCAGGTGCCCTGGATTACCTGATCAACGATTTGTTTATCGTGGGCCTGGAGGCTGGCCTGGAAGATCGAGATTCCAATGTAGACGGTGAAGATTTTGAAAACGCCTATGTCATGTTCAACATTAAGTTGGATTACGATTTTGGGTCCAAATAGCTCTGTACAGTTGACGTTGTAATATCAAAACATAGTGGTACGAATTTATTTTTGATTCGTACCACTATGTTTTTTAACCCCAACGGATGATTTGTTTATGTTGAAAAATAGTTTTAACGTGCTTTTAATAATTGTGCTTTTGGCCGTTTCGCTTTCAATGCTGCCCATTACCGGATTATGCGAAGAGCAAAGCAATGGCGGGTACCGATTGGGACCCGAGGATCTGGTCAAAATATCAATTCTGGCCGGTGGTCTCGAACAGGTGGTAAAAGAGATGGTGGTCAGCGAAACCGGTGATATAAATGTTCCCTTTGTTGGGAAGATTCCGGCAGCAGGGCTGACCTTAAGTCAATTGGAAAAAAGAATATTTGTCCCCCTGGAACGTGATTATTTTGTGGATCCCCAGATCCATCTCCAGATTGTGGAATACCACAGCCTGGAATTTTCCATCTCCGGAGCCGTCAAAAATCCAGGGAAGTTTGAACTGGATTTTACTCCTACGGTCATGGATCTGATTGCCAATGCCGGCGGTGTCTTGCCCGGGCGCGGTAATCTGGCCTATATTCTGAAAGGGGTTGGCCACGACACCATGTCAGATTCTGAGATACACGAAGCCATCAGCACATCAAGCCTGGTAAAAATTGATCTTAACCGCCTTCTGGACGAAGGTGACATGTCTGAAAACATCCGTCTGGTCAGCGGCGACACCGTCTATATCCCCTTAGGATCAAAACTGGACCAGGCCGCTACCAAGGTCTATGTCCAGGGGAAAGTCAAAAGTCCGGGCATATTTGATTATCAGCCAGGGCTCACTGCTCTTGGTGCCTGCATCATGGCCGGAGGTTTTGATAAATTTGCGGCACCCAACCGGGCCAAGGTAATCCGTAAAACCGCCGACGGCCAGGAAACCATTAAAATCAATCTAAAGAAAGTTCAAACCGGCGACAAGGCAGACATCCTCCTAAAGCCGGGAGATCTCATTCACATCCCTGAATCCTGGCTGTAACAGTCAAATACAAGGAAAATTATGGAAGACGAAAATCTGGAAAAAGAGATCCATCTCTCGGACTATTATCTGGTGCTGTTAAAGCACAAGGCGCTGATCATCTCCTTTTTTGTGATCACTGTTTCTATTACGATTTTGGGTACTTTCCTGATGACCCCGGTGTATCAATCCAGCGCCAAACTGATCATTGACAAAGAGTCGTCAGCCTCCCCCATTACCGGCGAACGGCTGGATTATGAAAATTATAACTCCCAGTTCATGACCTTTAACACCCATTTCAAGCTGATCACCTCCGCGCCCGTGATAGAATCTTTGATCAATACCCTGGGGTTGGATAAAGAAGAAGAAAACCTGGATATTAACCCCATCACCAAGGTGATCCGGCAGTTTAAGGATAATATCAAACTCTTACTCCAGGTAGATAAAAAGGAACTGCCTCCCCATGAAAAACAATTGGCCCTCATGGAAAAGGTGAAAGAAAAGATTTCCATTGATCAGATTCAAGACACCCGCCTGCTAACCATAAATGTAAAAGATAAAAATCCGGTACTGGCAACAAACATGGCCAATACCCTGGCCAATAAATATATTGAGTTTAATTTGTCCAGCAAAATGCAATCCTCCAAGCAGACCCTGGGGTGGCTGAATAACGAATTGTATGAACTGCGCCAAAAATTGGAACAGTCTGAGAAGGAATTTTTCGACTATAAGCAGGAAACTAAGGTCTTCTCCCTTGACGGTAAGCAGAAGATGGCCGAGCAAAAAATCGAATCGTTTAACACACGTTATCTCGAAGCCAGAAACCACCGTTTGGAGCTGGATGCCATAATTGACGAATTCACCAAACATATCAGAGGGGAAAAAGGGATCTCTGCTATCCGGTCACTGATGGATAACCCGATGATCGACAATATTTATCTAAAAATAGTAGACCTGGAATTGGAATATTCCCGCCTGTCCAAAATTTATAAAGATCAACACCCCCAAATTTTACAGCTTCAAAGTGAACTATCTAAAAGTCAGTCTCGCCTCACCGAGGAGATCAAAAAAGAGCTGTCAAACCTGAAATCTGAGCGTAAGGTGCTTTTAGCCCGGGAACAAAACCTGGAGAAAACCATTTCAGGATTTGAAACAGATGCGCTTAATACCTCATCCAAAGCCTTGAAATACAGTATCCTAAAGCGTAACGTGGACAGCAATCAGAACCTGTATGATCTGATGCTCTCCCGGGTCAAAGAGTCCAATATCCTTCAAACCAGCGACACATCGAATATCCGGGTGGTGGAAAAAGCCATGGTCCCTGTGCGCCCTGTATCGCCAAACAAGAAACGGAATATCTTGCTGGGAGCCGTACTTGGGCTTTTCGGCGGTATCGGACTTGCTTTTTTCTTAGAATATCTGGACCAGACCGTACGCACCGAAGAGGATATTACATCTCACTTTAAACTGCCGGTACTCTCTGTTATCCCTGAAGCAGACCGGTCCGAGACCTATGGAGCCTGATCGTGATCTTTTCTAAAAATAAAGCCGGAAATCTTGAGCAGGACAAAGACGCTCTGTTGAATAATTATTCCTCGTCTTCCAGATTTGCCGAATCCTACCGAACTTTGAGAACCAATCTGTTTTTTTCAGCCATGGAAAATGATCTGAAGTCCGTGGTGATAACCTCTTCTGTGTCAGGGGAGGGTAAAACCACCACCTGTGTAAATCTGGCCCACACAGTGGCCCAGGCCGACCGAAGTGTTCTTCTGGTGGATATGGATTTGCGCCGCCCCCATTTATCAAGCCTTTTTTCCATGAGAAAGGAGAAAGGGGTCTCTGACCTGGTAGCAGATGTGTTCGGGATTCATCTGAGCCAGGGTTCTTTGGAACAATACCCGGTCAATGATCTGATTCAGCTTACCACGCTTCAGGCTCGAACATGTTGCCTGGATTTGGAAAATGAAGAGACCCAGGTCTCTATTTCGTTCGACAAAGGCCGGATGATAGATGTTTACTGGAAAAACCGTCCGGATTTCATGAAACTTGCCAACACCCTGATACAGGAAAAACTCCTCACCGAAAAAGAATCGCTTTTAGCCCTAGGACACCAGAAAAAATCAGTCCAGCGTCTGGGCACCATCCTTTATACTATGGGTTTTGTTTCAAAAAAGGACATCGCCAAGACACTGTCCGTTCATACCATTGAAGCCATTAAAGCCGTATCTGCCATGGAGCAGGGAAAATTTACTTTTTCGTCTTTATCTGCGGTCGAAGTGAAAAAATTAATAAACCATGGTATTGATTTTCATAAGCTCTATGATGAGTTCAATGTGGGTGAGAACATGGGCGACTTTCTTAAAAAGACCATAAACGACATGATTCAGCCTACCTATACAGAAAATCTTTTTATCCTGCCGGCCGGCAGGGTTCCGCCAAATCCCGCAGAACTGGTTGGGTCCAAACGCACTGGGTTTCTTATGGATTACCTGAAAACCAGGTATGATTTCATCGTCATTGACTCATCTCCGGTCATGCCAGCCACGGATGCGTTGTTGGTGGCTCCACACACTGATGGTGTCATTCTAATTATTAAATCCCGCCACGCAAACCGGAAAATCATCCAAGAGGTCCTGAACCGATTTGAAAGCAATAATCTGCCAGTCATCGGCACAATCCTGAATCGGGTAGACATGAAAAAAGAGGGATATTACAAATACTATAAAAAGTACTACGCTTCCTATTATGGCAATTAGTCCTTCAAAATTAGTTAAAATCCTCCTTGTCATCGTCCTGTTTGTAATGTTGACAGTCCAAGGCTTGCTTCTTTCTTCCAGGTATATCTATCAGCAGGGCGTCGAACATACCCTGGACAATGCCTGGGATCAAGCCTTGGTGTCATTTGATAAAGCCGAAAATATTATTCCGGATTGGCTATGCCAACATTATGCTGCCTGGGACCTCTATCGCATCCATCTTGCGGCCGGTAAAATTTTAAAACAACTCGGACAAACGTATTTGATAGCCGAAAAAGTCAATCCACCCAAAGCATTTGCAGCCTACTTGTCTGCCAGGACTCGACTTGAGCAGGCAGAACGTATTGATCCAGTCACCTATGAAGTTGCATTTAACCAGGCCCAGGTCGAAACCTCTCTTGAAATGATTTATACAACCCTTTATCCCGGAAAGCATCCTCCCTACGATCCAGAACCCCTTTACCGGAAAGCCGTTCAGCTTCGCCCCAACGGTATTAACGTTTTGTACTCCTATGCCATGTTTCTGGCCTATATAAGTGATGAGAAAAAATTAGGCAGTATGGTTAGGCGTATGACTGAAACCTTTCCATCTCTTTATGGAAAACTTAAAACGGAATATTTTTGGTCAGAATCTCTTGTCAGTGAAGCTGAGGCAGGCTTGAAAGGCGCTTTGGTAAACGATATTTCTACCAGAGAAGCCCATCAGGCCCTTGCTGATATTTACAGCCAAAACGGGGAGAATGATCAGGCCGTTTCCCAATATCTGAAAAGCTTAGATATTCGCTCATTTACAAACACCTGGCGTGATTACATTTGTATGGGAAGACTGCAGTATCTTGCCGGCAACATCAATGAGAGTGACGCCTGGTTTTTAAAAGGGTTACAAAGCACAATAGATTTTAAATCTACACTAAACAGCCTCTACTATTTTTTTAAACACGAAGAACAATTATCGGAATTTATACGTTTTGCAACCGGTGTAGAACATGAACTGTTAAATTTTCCTGAAATAGACCTTGCCATTGCCAGGGCGTGGATGGATCAAGAAAATTATCCCTTAGCCAAAGCGCGTTTACTTCAATTAACCGAAAAAAGTCCTAATGCTGAAGCCTATTATCTTCTAGCAAAAACAGCACAACAAGAACAAAATTGGGACCGGATGGAACTTATGGCTCAGAAAAGTACAGTCCTGGATAAGGATAATAGCTCGTACTTTTTTCTTTTTTCTATAGCGTTGCACCGGCAGAAAAAATATTCCCAGGCCGAAGATGCCGCCACCAAGGCACTTGAAAAATCAAAGGAAGAAAATCCATGGCTGTTTAATCTGCGGGCTTGGGTCCGCTGGGCCCAAAAAAAGTATGAATTAGCTGCCCAGGACTGGAAAAGGGCTTTTGATCTGGAGTCGGACAATTCGGGTTTCGCTTATCGGATTTCTCTATGTTATGAGCGCGTTGCCCGATTTGAAGAAGCCCAAACCTATGTTACAAAAGCCTTGGATCTATCCCCTGAAAATCCATCGTACCAAAAATTAAAACAACATTTGATCAAAAAGAATTAGTCTGTTGGTGAGTCCCGATTCAAAACAAACCCCATTCTATCAACTTCTAAGAAAATTTAGGATATAAACGTAAAAATGAATTCAGAGATTCATATAAAATGGCTTCTGCCCGGATATGTAATTCTTCTTCTTGTGGGGGCTGTAGTTCTGGCTGGACTCCCCTGGGTTCCTATTGCCGCCAATGCCGCCAGCGAAGTTACCGAAGTGAGCACGACGTGGCCTGAGGATAGCTACATAATTGAAAAGAAGGGAATGATGGTCTCAGCCATAGAATCGCAAACCGGCAGGACCGTTGATTCTCGTGCAGATGCCGCGGATGTCATCCAGGGGCGGCTTGATGCGCTGCCTCCTTCTGGAGGCCGAATTTTTCTGCGCCTGGGCACCTATGTGCTGTCACATGGCCTGAAGGTTCGTAGCAGCAGAACCGTAATCGAAGGCGAAGGATACTTTAATACCCGACTGAGATTAGGCGACAACGTGAACGACAATGTCATTGAGTTCATGCCACGAGTCAATCTCTCACAGGATGAGATTGTAACAAAACGCAAATGGAATGCTGTGTTATCGTACGTGGCATGTCGCAACTTCACGGTAGATGGCAACCGGAAACACAACACCAAAGGCTCTGGAATCATCGGCCCGTTAACCCGGAGTATATTTACGGATTTGCATGTACTTAACATCGCCGAGGATGGGCTGTGTTTTCCTTGGGGCGGAACCGGACATAAACTCACTCGGCTTGTAGTTGAAAAGTGCGGCCGAAACGGCATCCACATGGGTATCACCGACTCCTGGATTACCGACTGTACGATTGCCATGACGGAAGGCTCCGGGATCGCTGTTTATGCAGGTGCAACTAAAATACACCATGCCCACGTCTGGCTTTGCGGTATCGGCATTCAAGCCGGCATCGAGAAATATGGAAGTGGCAGTGTCTGGGTATACGATTCGTATATCGAATCCAATTTGCAGGAAGGTATCAAATTTGGCCCGCGTAATGTTTATAGGGGGCTTATCGAGGGTTGTACGTTCATGAAAAATTCGTTGGGCAAGGCCTACACATGGAGCGATATCTCAGGTGTCGTAGAAAAACCTTACAGGATATCGGATCTGATCATCAGAGGAAATATCTTCTTTGGGGCCAGTAATACTGAGAAGGGAAACACGCTGCACAACATCTGTCTTGGTCCGGAAAGCCGGGACAACATCATCACGGATAATGTGTTTTCCAAGACTTGCAAAGGTTCCCCTGTCGTTCAACCGGGCGGCACTAATCGTGTTGACGGCAATGTGAATTTCAGAACCGAAAACAGTGGTGCGGTCGTTCTTCTTGCCGGACAGACCTCGGTAGACGTGTTCCATGGCTTGGTCGAAGCTCCATTAATCGCAAACCTGACCCCTACGTCTGATACGGCCGGCAAACGATTCTGGGTCGGTACCAAGGATGCAAACACATTCTCTCTCTGCATCGATTCACTGGCCATCAGAGATATCTCCTTTGACTGGACCGCTACTCTGGGGAACAAACCAACAGGAGAGGTATCTGCTGCGCAGGCTAAAGATCCTGTAAAGAAGCAGTAGTGTACGTGCCTGTGGACTTATCTAAAATTTTGTCCACTTAATCTTAATCCATGGGGCACTGGGTTCGTATCACTCTGAGTAGCAGAAACGCCACAACATTTGTGGTTATTCGATTTTAAAAAATACAACGCCATGGCGTGCAGGAGTAGTACGAGCCAGTACCAAGAAATGCAAAGTAATAATAAACGAATAGCAAAAAATACCTTAATGCTGTATTTCAGGCAGATACTTATCCTTTTGGTTAGTCTGTATACGGTGCGTATCGTTTTAAAAGCACTGGGGGCAGAGGATTATGGTATCCAGAATGTAGTAGGGGGTGTGGTGGTGATGCTCTCCTTTTTTTCCAACACCATGTCAGCTTCTTCAATGCGTTTCTTTGCCTTTGAGATAGGCAAAAAAAATTATGTGCGCTTAAATCATTTCTTTAATCTTACGGCCCTTATATATTTTGCATTAGGGGGGCTTATATTGATTTTCTCAGAAACCATAGGGCTGTGGTTTGTTAAAACACAGATGGTGATACCGGAAAATCGCATGGCAGCGGCTATGTGGGTATACCAGTTCTCAGTCGCGTCATTTATATTTCAGCTTTTCGTTACTCCTTATCGATCCATTATCATCGCATATGAGGAAATGAGTATATATGCTTATGTAAGTGTTTTAGAAGCTGTATTGAAGCTTGTTACCGTTTATGTTCTGTTGATTGTTGAAGCAGATAAATTAAAGGCATATGCGGTTCTTTTATTCTTGACCATTCTTATTTCGTCTGCGGTTTACATTCTATACAGTTCATATAAATACAAAGTATGTAAGCTCTCTTTTTTTTGGGATTCTGCTATGTTCAATGAGCTGATTTCATATAGCGGATGGTCGTTTTTCGGGGCATTAGCAGGCATGATTAAGGACCAAGGTATCAACATTCTTCTGAATCTATTTTTTAATCCTGCAGTCAATGCGGCAAGAGGTGTAGCGTATCAGGTGAATAGTGCCCTTAATCTATTTACGACAAATTTTTTTCAAGCTGTACGCCCTCAGATAACTAAGAGTTATGCGGCTGGCGAGAATAGAGAAATGATGGCGTTAGTGTTCCGTTCATCTCGGTTTTGTTATTATTTGATAATGCTTTTTGCTGTTCCCATACTTTTCGAAACACCCCATATCCTCTCACTCTGGTTAGGTGAAATTCCTGAACATACCGTACTCTTTACGAGACTCGTTATTATAACAGCTATGCTGGAATCTTTTAGCTACCCCCTGATAACAGCCGTTAGCGCTACTGGGAATATTAAATTGTATCAGGTTGTAACGGGGGGGGTACTTATTTTAAACCTGCCTTTTTCATATGTTTTTTTAAGATTAGGCTATCCTCCTGAAGCCACGATGTATGTTGTTATTGGCACAGCGATATTATCTCAAATATCAAGAGTGCTTTTTGTGAGTAAGATGCACAAGATGTCGATAAAGGACTATATAACTGAGACCCTGCTCGTTACATTGTTGGTTACCATATTAACAGGAGTACCCCCATATATCGTAACTTTATTCATGAAGGAGAGTTTTGTAAGGTTGCTGATACTGACAGGAGTATTTTTTTGTTTCACTTTGCCGGTACTCTATTTTATTGGAATAACAAGTGTAGAGAGAGATATGTTGCAATTCATTATAAAACAAAAAATATATTCCACCTTAAAATAGGATTTTGATATGGATACAACTTTTCTGGTATCGAATGGAATTGCGTTTGAAGAGGATATTTCCTTAAAAACAAAAACATGGATAAAGAGAGGTGGTATAGCTAAAGTTTGGGTGCAACCTACCACAATATCTGACTTTAAAAAAGTTATTTCATGGATACAACAAAAAGACTTTGTCTATGAAGTCATTGGTAATACTTCCAATTGTTATTTTTTAAATAATTACAACCCTGATGTGATTGTTTCAACCTTAAAGGTTAAAGAGATTAAAATACTCGAAGATGAGGGCAAGATCGTTTGCGATTGCGGTTATAATATGTCTAAATTGGCAAAATATTGTAATGCAAATGGTATAAAAGGATTTGAGGGATTCACTGGTCTTCCCGGAACCGTTGCTGGGGCGGCAATAAATAATTCCGGTTGTTTAGATAGCTTATGTTCTAAAATTATTAATAGCGTAAGAATCGTAAACAATGGAGAGGAGATTGAAGTAACAAATCAGGAACTGTGTTACGAACATAGGGGATCTAAGCTTAAATCAAAAGCAATCACGGGTGTTGTGACCCAGGTGATTTTTAACATTGAAAGGGATAATCCTGAAATATTAATTAAAAAAGCAAAACAGATAGAGTTGCGTCGAAGAAAGTTTTTAGAAAATAAATACCCCAACTTAGGTTCAAGTTACGCAAGTCTGGAATTCAAAAGAAATATTTGGGAGAAAGTATTTTATAAAATTATAAAATTAAGTTTTCTTGATCCCGTACTGAAGAGAAAAATAAGTAATAAATTCTTCCTTAAAAGTTATGACACAGAGTCTTTTAGGAACTATGTATCAGAGCTTAATTTTAACTGCTTTACATGGAAAGATGATGATGCCGACGAGGCATTCTTTGAGTATATAGACTTTGTGAAAAATTTTTCAAAAGCAGCAACTTTGGAAATTGAGATTAAAGGCAAAAAATAAATGTTGCAATAGATAAAACTAATAAGTTTGAGGGAAATATTTTGGGTATTAATACAATCGGCATAATCACAATTCATAACTCTCCAAATTATGGAGCCTGCTTACAATCCTTTGCGTTGTATTATTACCTGGCGACAAAAGGGTACGATTGTGAAATAATTGATCTGGCTCGTCCAACTCATCAGGATTACGTTGCAAGTGAAAAATACAACCCATTGATAACAATAATAGATAACCCTTCATTTATGCTAAGGCAGGCGAGGAAAGTAAAGAACTTTATTAAGTCAATTATCAGCAGAAATTGGCAATATGGTGAACAATTACATGCAAGGAACCGAAAATTTGAACAATTTAATAGTCAAATAAGGCTATCAAAAAGGTTTTGTTGCATTGACGATTTATATAACTCTCCTCCTCCGTATGATGTATATGTAACCGGTAGTGATCAGGTCTGGAATCCAGGAAACGGCGGGATTCCAGCCGAACCATATTTCTTGACTTTTGTCAAAAATGAAGGGAAAAAAATTTCTTATGCTCCTAGCGTTGGGGTAACAACAATTCCTGACTATGTTAAGGAAAAGTACAGAGAATGGCTTTCCAGTTATGATTGTATATCAGTCAGGGAAGAAGAAGCTAAGACTTTAGTTAGCGAACTTACGCCGAAAAATGTGGAAGTAGTTTTGGATCCCGTCTTTTTGTTAGATATTTCATATTGGCATTCAATTCTGAGGGATCCTGATAAAGCTTCACAATATATTTTCTGTTTTATTTTAGGTAAGAACGACGCACTTCTGTCGTATGCAAAAAAAATAAAATCGGAATTGTCCTGTGAATTGGTTGTGATGTCACAAGCATGGAAACCCAATGGAATAAATAATTATCAGTTCATTATGGATGCTGGCCTTGAGGAGTTCTTGGGCTGGATAAAAAATGCCGAAATGGTTCTTACTGATTCATTTCACGGGACTGCATTTTCACTGTTGCTGGCAAAGAACTTCTTCTCATATATCTCTCCTGGAAATCAACGAGGTTGCAGGATAAATAACCTGTTAAAAAAATTTGCATTGTCAGAGCATTTGTTGAGCTCGGACTTAGACCAAAAAGGCGCAGAATTGGTGAACAGCAGAGTTGATCACAATGTCTTAGTTCGTAAAATTTCCGCAGAGGTGCAACAATCCAGAAATTTTCTTTTAAAGGCCATTGAAGGTGCGGGTGATGAAGAAAAACGTTGCTAATGTTAAAAATTGTTATGGTTGTGGCGTTTGTGCAGCTATTTGTCCGCATAAACTCATACGGATGAGATTGGATAAAAATGGTTTTTACCAGCCTGACATCCCTGAACTGGAGAAATGCACTGAGTGCAGTCTCTGTGTTTCCGTTTGTTCCTACCTTGATGACGAAATTTTTCTTGAAAACTCAGAGGAAATAAAGGGATATGCAGCCTGGAGCAATAACGAGACTGTTCGTTTCAAAAGCTCATCGGGCGGAGTCGGTTTTGAGTTGGGGAGGCTTTTGCTTGCCCAAGGCTACAAAGCATGTGGCGTGAGATATAATGTCAAAAAGCAACGGGCGGAACATTTTATTGCAGATAACGAGCAGGAGTACCAGGCAAGTGTAGGGTCAAAATATATTCAAAGCTACACACCTGATGCCTTTTCTGCCTTTAAAAAAGACGAAAAGTATTTTGTGACGGGGACACCCTGCCAAATCGATTCTCTACGAAGATTTATCCGGCTAAAAAAAATGGAAGATAATTTTGTCCTGATGGATTTCTTTTGTCATGGTGTGCCTTCCATGTTGATGTGGAACAAATACCTTCAGTTTGTTGAAAAAAAAATTGCGGGAAATATTTGCCATATTGCATGGCGAAACAAACAGGTTGGCTGGCATGATTCATATGCAATAAACGCGAATAGAGGGGAATATTTTTCTCTATCCAGTGGAGGGGATCTGTTCTTCAAAATGTATTTAAGCGATAGTTGTCTGGGAAATGCCTGTTATGAGGACTGTAAGTACAAAACCTTAGCCTCTTCCGCCGATATGCGAATAGGGGATCTGTGGGGCGAGACCTATCAGCATGATGAAAAGGGGGTAAGTGCTGTTTTGGCTCTAACTCTTCAGGGTAAAGAGTTGATAAAATTTCTTAAAAAACATGTTACCTTGATTGCTGAAGATATTGTAGTGGTTACGGAAGGACAGATGAGAGAACCTCCTCCCACGCCGGTGCTGTATCGAATCTATATGTGGATGCTCCGTTCTTCTTTGATTGGTTTAAAAACAGAGGCCTTCGTAATATATAGATTAAAACATTATGGAACTTTAATGGCCCATCCAAAGCTGACACTTGTAAGACTAATTAAGAAAATAAAAAAGTTCAGGGGATTCAGAGGATATTGACAACAGGTTTAAGTTCAACCACTATGGGCTGGAAGCCCATAGAATGCGATGGAGACTGAAAGTCTCCCTCTCAGCTAAAGCTGACTGAAAGGAACAAGCTAAAGCTTGTGTGTTACGATTGAAAATCATTCGACCACAAAATTATCATTTTGATGATTCGGGTGATCTTCATGATGCTTCAAGTATTCCTGAATCATGTCATCTGTCACATGACCAGAACTGAATGCGGCGTAACCAATGCCTCAAAAATGTTTACCCCAGTAGCGTTTCCCAAGTTGAGGAAATTCTTCCTGGATTTTTCGGGAGCTTTTCCCTTTCATAAAACGGACCATATCACTTACCGAAAGCTTGGGCGGATATGAGACATAGAGATGGACATGATCTTTACTGATACGACCTTGGATAATATGGATATCATGACTATCACAAATCTGACGAATGATATTTCTCAATCGATATCCAATCTGTTTCGTCAGCACTTGATACCGGTATTTAGTCACCCAAACTAAATGGACTTTTAAATCATGTACCGTATGTGAACCTTTTCGATATGATCGCATTCAATTCAGATACTAAAAGTCTTGGACTAAACCCAAAACAAGCGTGTTTTCCCAAATACAACACTCATGAGCAATCGGTCGTTTGAGCTATGATTTTTATCGCCAATTGTCATCAGGCAGACGAACTGCTCCCCATATTTTTGAGTCATACCGATTGTGTTGTGGTTCATTTTTTTAAATCCTTTTAAAAGCTACCGGTTTAGGACTCGCCATTGCAACCCATTTGCAATAACTATCCGGTGGGAGAAGGATCACGTAACCCGGACGGTCTTCATGAAGTCAAAGTACTTGAACATGCTTGTAAGACGATCATTATAACCAATGATTCGATATTTTATGGCCCTGCCGGATCGCAAGATTAAACAGGGGATGTTTATAAATGTCTGGATGAACCGCTTGAATTCCATGCGGATTATTGAAAGACCTAATGCACGATATGGCATCAGCAGCCCATACCAGGCTTTCAGGTCCCATGCCAAAGAGGCGATAACCATATAGGCCCAGTTGGCATTTAGAGAATCCGACGGGTTCTCCATAGCACGTACACCATGTTTCAACTGGTCAATATCATTCTCGTGATCAGCCCGTTTTCGGTAAAAATCCACCAACTGCTCGGCCGATTTTTTCCAATCGTTGGTGATATAAAAAAAGTAACGAACATCATCAAACAGCAGACGTTCACCTTTATACTCGTTGATCGTTTTGCGCAGAACGATCATCCGGTAGGGCTTCCGACATTTACCCGGCTTATATTTAAATTCGGCTATATGTTCACATGCGGTCTCCAAGCGTTTAAATTGGCGTTTTTTAACCACTTCACGTTTAACATTTTCCGGGCGTTGTCTGGGAACTGTTTTAATCGACCGAGGCGGTTTTTCAAATACAATCCAGTCAGACTCCGAGAGATTATTGGCCTGTTTGACCAAATTTGATCTGGCATCCATGCCAAATATAAAGGAACAGCGCTGATCCCATTTATCAAAGTTAGTGGTAAGACTAAAATCAGTATCACCCCAAACGTATAATTTTTTGAAAGTACCTTCCAGCAAATCAAGTGCCTTATCCACCCACTGCGCAGAACCAAGGTGGGACGGAGCATTACCTGACCGGTTGATAATATATAGGGGCTCCCTTGTTTTTTCCAAAGAGACGACCAACGGAGCATATCCCCACGTCCCTTTGTAAGAGATATCCATGCCCTGTTTGCACTCGCCGGTTGTCCCACTGATAGTACCGTCAATATTAATAATGGCTGATTTCTTGAAATTTTGTGGCTGCTTTTCCCATATCTTTTTTCGGATGGTATTTTTTACATCCATCAGAGTCACAATCTCTTCCGGGGAAAACCGGCGTAAAAAATCTCCTGCCGTAGTTGGATCAGGGATAAGTTTTGCATCCAGCGCATTAAGCCAGGCTTCATTATTTCTGAGTAGTTCAATATCCTGGAGGCAAGTACCGCCGGCAAGAATATTATATGCCATGTTGGCGATATGATCTGATTCGTGATATGGCAGATGGCGTTTTAGCAACTCGAGCTCTTTATCTATCTCTTTCAGGAGGCCGGTCCTTTTTGCAAGCATATGAATCAGGCCTATGCCGCCGTGAGCAACCCCTTGGAGACGACCGTCAATTTCGTATTGAATGTTGGACGCCTTTAACATAGGAGTCGGCTGTTCCGTCCAATTTCTTTTGTTAAGTTTTTTGCTGATTTTTTTTCTTGCGTTTTGCCAATTTTTTGCTGATATTCTTATTCACTCGAAACGTCCTTTCAACTTTGTATAGTTTGTTGTGGAAAACTCATTATACTCTTTATTGTTAGGCGTTTCGAGACTTTATCTTCTTTTTTATTACTTATTTCACGCTTGTTTTGGGACTAAAGTCCATAGTTTTTACTACCGACTGGGACAATAAAGCGTCAAGTTGTCCTTCACATGGATTAGAGTTCATAAAGGTTGTTCTGATGATTAGTAAAAAAACTGTTGGTATCATGACTATGCATAAGGTCATTAATTATGGTTCGGCGTTGCAGGCCTATGCGTTGCAAAAAGTTATTAGAGGTATGGGATATAATGCTGAAATAATAGATTATGTATTCCCAAATGCCTATCACCTAAGCGAGCAGCAATTACAAGACATAGAAATAACATGGAAGTCTTATGTTAAAAAGTACATACCGGTAAAGACTGCCTGGCGTTTTGCTCAAAACAGGCAAGATAAAGTTAAAAAGTTTTGGAAAGAATACTTGAACCTTAGTGGTTCCATATATTCGACATCAGAAGAATTGCATAGCGCTCCGCCTATCTACGATATGTATATTACCGGAAGTGACCAAGTTTGGAATCCTCGTTTTATGAAGGGAGATTCTTCCTTTTTCCTCTCGTTTGCTCCTGACGGTGCACGGAAGATTGCTTTTTCACCTAGTTTTGCCTGCGCTGATATCCCGAAAAGTCATGCACCGGCTTATAAGGAGTTGTTAAGCGAATATTCTTATATTTCGGTGAGAGAACGAAATGGAGTGCAGTTAATTAAAAATTTGTTAGACAGGGACGTACCCGTGACCCTTGATCCAACTCTACTACTTACACCAGTCGAGTGGAAAACGCTATGTCAGGAACCAAAGAAGAAGCCTCCAAGAAAGAAGTATATTTTGGCTTATGTGCTTAACTATGCTTTTAACGTAATACCCTATATTTATGACCTGATAAAGCATGTTCGTAGCAAGCTTGGCTTTGAGGTCGTCTTTATAGGTGCAGTTCCGAAGGAACTGAAACATTTTGCAAAATCGGCTATAAATATTGGGCCTTTGGAGTTTCTGGAATTGTTTGAGTATGCCTCATTTGTGGTTACCTCTTCGTTTCACGGTACATCGTTTTCTATAAACTATAATATTCCGTTTTATACTGTCGTAGACAGTGATAATTGTGAAGACGACAGACAGCTTAGTCTTTTGAGAATACTTGGTATTGAAAGCAGAGCGGTATCAATCGGAACAGAGTTTTCAGCCTTAAAAATGGAGGAATGGGATTCAGAAAACATTCAGGGCAATTTAACAATACAGAGAGATACTTCGTTACGGTATTTAAATAAGGCGTTACAAGGTTCTGTGGTATGATAATAAATTCCATAGTTCTATTCGTTTGTGTATTTTTTTTGTTCTATAATTACAAAGCGACAGTTGTGGCGATAGCCCCTATAATTCCGTATCTTGATAATTTTGTTATGCCTTTTTCTTATCCTGGTGGAGGGAAAGTCTTTGCTCTGGTTTCATTATTTGCTTTATTGCTTCTACCTTTCAAGGTCCCCCCAAAAAAAATAATTGCTAACAAGTATCCCTTCAAATTGATGACTGTATTTGTTGTTGTCTCGTATATGTTGTCCAATATACCTATGTTCCATCCAGCCGGTACAGTTAACCTTTTGTTGACAGTCTATATTTATCCTGTTCTTTTGTGGATTTGTATAAATTCTCCTGATAGATTAAAGCTGTTTGTCAATGTGTTGATTTTTTCTCTTTCCTTATTTGTTATCTACGGCTTTTATGAGGTAATAACATCGTCAAATCCGGTAATGAATTATTTTGTGTCACATGGAATTGTTATGCAACAATACAGTGAAGGCATGCGGTTTGGTTTGAAAAGGCTTCAATCTTTCGCTCCATACATAGGCGCGGCTGGAACAATTGCGGGGATGGGGTTTGTAACCCTATTACTTTTAAAGAGGGATTTCAATAAGCTGTTCAAGTTAAAGAATAGAATATACCTCCTATTAGTTGGCTTGTTTCTTTGTGTTTTTTTTACTGGCACGAGATCTGTTATTTTGGGTTTTGCAGTAGGGCTGTTCGCGTTTGTTGATTTCCGATATATAGCTAAAAAGAAAGTACTTATGGTGATGCTCGTGTCTACGTTGATGTCTCTTTTTTTTTATCAATATACCTCAGGTTATATCGAACAGATAATAGATTCATTTACGGATACTGAAAGTGTAAGGGGGAGTAGCCAAGAGATGCGGAGGTTGCAATGGATTATCACAAAACATTATTGGAAAATATCCCCCGTTATTGGTAATGGGTTTGGGTTTATGTTTTATGTGGTTAGTGGGAAGGTGCGTGGTATATATGGTGCTGAAAGTGTTTGGTTTCCATTATTTACAGACTTTGGTCTTTTGGGATGTACTGCATTTATATTAACTATCATCATGCCAATTATAAAATTAATTAAGATGAAATTAAAACCGATTGTTTTTTTAATTCTCTTATTTTTAGTAAATAAAACTTTTTCATCAATACCTGGTATCTCAATAGGATTTCATCTTATATTTGTAGTGTTTTTTGTCAGGTTGAAAGAAATGGTTCTGGGCCTGAACCGTTGAAAGTATTTTGGGGAATGAGGATTGATATAATATGAATAATGTTTCAATCTGCGAGTTTAAAAACTAGTAGCTAATTTTCAATTTCTTACAAAACCGAATTGTTGGAGGGGTACTCCCAAAAAACTACAAGGTGTCTACAGGCAGATCAAGGAGTGGATAAAGCAGATCGCTATTTGAAAGGGGGGGTACCTTATCAACGCGCTCAATAGACGGTTGCACAGACATTACAACCATTATAATGCGCTATGTAACATTTTGAAATTATGTTTTTTTTGCTGTCCTGAAAATGCGCCTGCAAATGGCTAAATCGCAGGTGAGGCTCGTAAAAGCTTCCCCTTGAAGGTTTTCACAAAAGCGATAGACTTTTTGGGGATTGCCAAACCAAAGATGAGGGGGGGCGTTGATACCGTGAGAGGCATCCAAACTAAGGAGACGCAAGTGTCAGTTACAAAGTCAATAGCAAAAAGATTAACGAATTACGATAGCTCGAAATCATTCGGTTCGAAACTCAGGGCCAAACGAATTGCCCCCACTCTTAAAAATAATTGAATCAGTTTCAAATAGAAATGGGCATGTTAATATAATTGATATAGGAGGGACAGAAAAATATTGGAATATTGTCCCTCGGAGATTTCTCGATCAGTTCGGAGTTAAAATTACGATAGTCAATCTTCCAGGAAGTAGCCTTCCAGATAACCATGGTCCGTTTACATTTGTTCATGGAGATGGGCGCGATTTATCTATGTTCGATACCAACTCATTTGATGTTGCACACTCTAATTCAGTAGTTGAGCATGTCGGCGATTGGAATAAAATGATTGCTTTTTCAAATGAATTAAGGCGGGTCGCAAAAAAGTATTTTATCCAAACACCAAATTATTGGTTCCCTATCGAACCTCATTGCATGACCCCATTTTTTCATTGGTACCCAAGCCAAGTCGCATATGGTTAGTTATGCATTTTTCATTGGGACACTGGAAAAAAGCAAGTTCAGTAGATGAAGCAGTAAGAATTACTGAAAGTGCAAGGCTGCTTGACAATAAAATGTTCAGTCAATTATTTAATGACGCTCGCTTTAGCGTTGAAAAACTATTTTTATTGTCAAAATCGCATTTGGCTATTCGAGATTAAAATTGCCTAATCGGATAGCTCCCCAATCACTGAGGAGTCCCCCCTCACCACCCGGTATACGGATCTCGTATAAGCGGTTCTACTGATTTTAGAAATCAGTTCCTGGGCAGATATAATCCTTCATCGATAAAATATCGTTTAGGCATGGCAATGTCCACCCCATTTACTTTGTAAAATTATGAACAGTCCGTCAAATGTCAACAGAACATAGTGATGAAACATGAAAATTTCAATAATTATACCAATTTATAATGTTGCCCAGTTTGTGGGGCGCTGTTTAAATTCTGTTATTTCCCAAACATATCCTGATATTGAGTGTGTTATTGTCGATGATTGTGGTCAGGATAATAGTATGGAGATTGTTGCGCGGACACTGAGTAATTATCGAGGCCCAATAGTGTTTAAATTGGTTTCCCATGAGAAAAATGGCGGACTTTCTGCTGCACGTAATACTGGTACAAAAGCCGCAACAGGTGAATATATTTATTATTTGGATAGCGATGATATGATTTTACCGGATTCGCTGATTTTGTTAGCAGAGCTATTAAAGGCGGAATCTCTTGATTTTGTGATCGGTAATTATGCTTCTGGTGGAAATGAAATGCGTTACATTCCACTTTGCACATCTTATAATGTTAGTCGTTCAAATCAGGAGATTCTGGCTTCATATTTGGATAAGAAATGGTATATGATGGCCGTTAATAAATTGATTAATCGTAGATTTTTCATTGAAAATGAATTATGGTTTTTAGAAGATTTGATACATGAAGATGAATTGTGGTCTTTTCAGGTGGCTTGTAAGGCAAATAGTATGGGGGTCGTGAATGAAATAACCTATATTTATTGTTTACATCCAGGGTCTATCATGAGCACTTTAAACAAGAAATCAATAGATTCATGGATCCGGATCATTTCCAAAATGGAAACTTTTGCTATGGAAAATGGATTGCTCGATAATTCAAAAGTCATTCGGTTTGTAACGAACAAACGAGAGGCGCTCATCCATTTTGTTCGTGGATGCGGATTTGGTGTTGCAATGAATGTGTACAATAATCATGTGAGGGGGAAGTCTTTATTTAAACGCCCTTGGCGATCACTTACTTTGAAAACGCGTGTTAGCTATCTGCACCATTTTTTGCCTTGGCCAATTGGCTACTTATACCACAAGATTGCTTGTGAATATCTCGTCCCTATAGCGAGGAAGGTGGTTGCAAAATTAGGCTCATGATCAAAATGAAATTGCCCTTCTATTTGCTTTTTACCCCCCCCCCCCCCCTCGACTTATGCCAAAGGACACATATTACAACATGCTTCCATTGGCGCGCCTTGATGGTGAATTACAATCTGGCGTATTTATGGAAGATGTAATTTATCTTATTCAAATCTCTCTGGGCGATTAATCTTTCGGTTAACCGATAGACGCTATATCCATTTTATGTTAACAATACTAAATGCAGGCCAAAATTACAGGATCACAGGGGGGTCTGATAGATATTTATTGTCTTTGGAACGTCTGCTGAAAAAAAACGGGCAAAAAGTTATCCCTTTTACAGCGTTTCATCCCGGTAATTTAAATTCTCAATGGTCTAAATTCTTTCCGAAACCCGTTAATTTCTCAAATCCTGGTGTGCATGATCTTTTACGGTATCTATATTCAATACCAGCCCAAAAAGGAATTGAACAATTAATCAAAATAACTCGACCTGATATTGCACATCTTCATATCTATTATGGCCAACTCACATCTTCTATTCTCAAACCGCTAAGAAAAGCCAATATTCCGATAGTTCAGACTTTACACGAGTATAAGCTGATTTGTCCCACCTACAGCTTATGGGCTTTTAATGAACCTTGTAAAAAATGTAAAGGCAATCATTTCTGGCATGCCATAACATGTAGGTGCAACAGAGGGTCTTTATCAAGATCTTTTTTAAGCTGCCTGGAAGCGTATATTTCCCTTTGGTTAGGGGCTCAAAATTTGGATCATTATATTGCAGTAAGCGATTTTCTTCGAAACAAAATTATAAATATGGGAATGCCATCAGAAAAAATTACAACAGTTCATAACTTTATTGATTGTCGAAGGATAAAGCCAGCAACGGCAACCGGTAAATATATCCTATATTTTGGAAGATTAGAAACTACCAAAGGAATTTACACATTATTAGATGCCATAGGTCAACTGCCGAATGTACCTCTTTGGGTTGTTGGCGATGGAAACGAAAGGGAGAATATCAAAAAATACATTGAACAAAATCGTATAAATAACGTCATGCTATTGGGTTTCAAGACTGGAAAGGATTTGCAAAAAATAATAAAAGAAAGCATTTGTTCAGTATCACCTTCCGAGTGTTATGAAACTTTCGGGCTCACGCTTATTGAGTCGTTTTCTTTTGGTAGACCTGTAATAGCCAGTGCAATCGGGGGCATGACTGAAGTTGTGGACGATGGTGTCGATGGATGGTTAATCCCTTCTGGCGACGAAAATATGTTAAGAGATAAAATTAATTGGATGTTTTGCAATAAAAAAGCCGCCCAAGAGATGGGCATAAATGGCCGGATTAAAGTAGAAAATCAATTCAATCCCGATATCCACTACCAAAAAATATTAAATGTTTACCAAAAGGTTGGGGCCTTTTAAGACTTGGATAGTAAAAATACTGTTACACCTTTGTTCAGCATAATTATCGCCGCATATAATTGCGAAAATACGCTTGAAACAGCGGTCAACTCATGCCTATCACAAAATATTGATTTAGAGATAATTATCATCAACGATGCCTCTTCGGATCAAACACTGTCAGTGGCAGAAAAATTCAGAGACACAGGCAATGTTTTTGTTTTTTCCAATAAAAAAAATAGTGGTCCAGGATTTGCTCGGAACAAGGGGATCAATGCGGCTAAAGGGAGATGGATAGTTCAACTTGATGGGGATGACTGGCTTTTGCCTAACAGGCTATTGAACCTCTTTCAAATAGCTGAAAGATACAAAGCAGACTGTGTTGCTGATGACCTTTTCTTAGTTGAAGACAAAAGTAGAATTGCATTCTCAACCCGGTTTATTGAAAATGGTGTTTTTTGGAAACACATAAAAAAGATACGGCCTATTGATCTTGTGAATTTTGATTTAGGATCCATAAAGCCAATAATTAAACGGGAACTACTCATTTCTAAAAGTATTAGATATTCTGAACAAGTTTTCTATGGAGAAGATTTTTTATTCATGTTGCAATTGGTAATGTCTGGTGCAGAAATTTATATTTCGCCAATTCCGGGATACTGCCTTCGTAGGGGAGACACCGGTTCATTAACCACAGATAGAAACAATCTATACCGGCAATTAATTGCCGTGGTAAATATTTTGTTAAAAGATCCTGAAATCAAGGAAACCCCAGGGCTATTTTCTGCGTTACGAAAAAGACGATCTCATCTTCTTAGATTAATAGTAATAAATCGGCCTATTGCAGAATTAAAACGCAGAAGATATTCAGAAGCCATCAAGTGTTTATCCAGCAATCCATTTATCATCTTATCATTAGTAAGGCGGCTCATTGAGGTGATCCGAATTCGAATAAATAGAAAATTAAAACTTAGAAGAAAAATGAAACATTTTCATATTGTATCCAGTGATTAAAATTAATATTCTTAAAGGAAAAGTATGATCGCTCAAATTGATAAGCCGTACTTTAAATATGGCCTTGGAAAAATAGTGCGCCGTTTTTTCACTTATGCATGTTTTGAGGGGCGCCAGTTAACGACTAAAGGCCGTTGGGCGAACCCGTTTGTTTTTGCGTTTCTAAAAATATTATCTCGTATACCGGCCCGACGTCCAGTTAAGGAGCCTATATTCATAACAGGTTTAGGACGGTCAGGAACTACAATTTTGGGGACATTGTTATCAATTCATTCTGACGTTGGATATTTGAACGAACCTAAAGCTATTTGGCATATTCTTGATAATAGACAAGACTTAAATGCTAATTTTCGAGTCCATAAAAATGCTGGATTATATCGATTTGATAATCAAGATGTTACACAAAAAGCTAAGAGGTATGCAACCCGAATCTATCATCACTATACGACTCTCACTAGAAGTCAAAAAGTAGTCGATAAATATCCTGAATTGATTTTTAGAATTCCTTATGTAAAGGGACTTTTTCCAGATGCTAAAATAATTTTCATTACTCGAAACGGAGTAGATGCAATCCATTCTATTGAAAAGTGGTCTGAAAATAACAGTACTCGAAACGGGGATTCCGTTGAGGATTGGTGGGGAAGAGACGACATTAAATGGAAATATTTATGTGAGCAAATTCTTTTAAAAGATCCCTTATATGAAAATATTTGGCCAATTTTGGCAAAAGAAATAGATCATGTAAATCGAGCTGCTTTGGAATGGATCGCGACAATGCGAGAGGGATTAAAATATGAAAGAATTTATCCCAACTCTATCACAAGAGTACGCTATGAAGATTTATTAGATAATCCTTCACGTTTTCTTGAAAATTTGCAAACGGAGATTTGTTTACCTATTGATGCTGCAGTATCAGATTATGCTCAAAAAAGAATTTATCTCAATAAACCAAAATCGTGGCCTGTTCTGCATGATGGTGTCGAAAAAATTTTTAAAGAAACGATGCAGTCAATGGGGTATGGTATTTAATGATTCATAAAAAAAAAATAAGAATTTTGGGGACTCGCGGTATTCCAGCCCAACACGGAGGATTTGAAACTTTTGCTGAGCACTTTTCTGTTTATTTGAAAGATAAAGGCTGGCAAATAACGGTTTATTGCCAGGAAGAGGGTCATGGCCCCATTTACGAAGATGATTGGAAGGGCATTCACAGAGTCCATATCCCGGTTACCCAGGAAGGAGCCAAGGGAACCATTGCCTTTGACTGGAAGTCAACTTGCCATGCCGCAAGGCAGAAATGTATTATTCTTACTCTAGGCTATAATACGTCGGTGTTTTGTGCCTGGTATCGTCTAAAAGGGCTAAAAAATATTATCAATATGGACGGCATCGAATGGCAGCGTGATAAATGGACGTTTCCGGAACGGATCTGGCTGTATATCAATGAAAAAGCCGGGGTATTATTGGGCAATCATCTGGTAGCGGATCACCCTCAGATTAAAAGCCATCTGGCAAAGAGTATCTCAGCAAATAAAATCACTGTAATTCCTTACACTGCGGATTTGTTAAAATCTGCGAACCAAAAGTTTTTGTCTCCTTTTCATATTTTACCGAACCAATTCGGACTTCTTATTGCACGACCGGAGCCTGAAAATTCTATCTTGGATATTGTTCGGGCTTATACATCCCAAAAAAGAGGAATACCCTTGATTGTTTTAGGAAACTACGCTCCAGAATCCAATGAATATCAAAAAAAAGTCATTGAAACAGCAAATGATGAAGTCATGTTTGTCGGTGCCATTTATGATTTACCCGTGGTCCAGGCTCTGAGGTTTTATGCACGCTTTTACGTTCACGGGCATACCGTTGGCGGTACGAATCCATCTTTAGTTGAAGCTTTAGGTGCGGGTTCCCCTGTCTTAGCCCATAACAATCGTTTTAACAGGTGGGTTGCGGGGGAAAAGGCGTTGTTTTTTTCTAATGAAACAGAATGCGAGGGGCAAATCACCAGATTGGTTCAGGACGATGACCTAATTAACAAGTTGAAGATTACAAGCAAAAAGCAGTATAATAATTATTTTACAGCTGATAAAGTTCATGGGGCGTATGAGCGCCTGTTGATGAAGTGTCTTGCAGACCCTTCATAAAGGTTTTAAGGAGTCTATACATTGCGTAAAGGAATTATTCTGGCTGGCGGATCTGGAACTCGGCTGTATCCGTTGACCTATTCAGTTAGTAAACAATTGATGCCGGTGTATGACAAGCCCATGATTTATTATCCTTTGTCTACGCTGATGCTGTCTGGAATAACACAGATTCTTGTTATTACAACCCCATCAGACCTTGCTGGCTTTCAGCATCTTTTGAGGGATGGAAGTCAGTGGGGGATAACCCTTGAGTATGCGGTTCAGCCAAGTCCCGACGGTCTGGCCCAGGCGTTTATTATTGGCGAGCAATTTGTTGGGCAGGACCCGGTTACACTTATTCTTGGTGACAATATTTTTTATGCAGACGGTTTATCCCGACGTCTTCAAGCCATTGGTAAACAGGATCAAGGCGCGACGGTATTCGGTTATTATGTTAAAGATCCTGAACGTTACGGCGTGGTGGGGTTTGATAGTAATCACGTTGTGAACAGTCTGGAAGAAAAGCCGGAAAATCCCAAATCCAATTATGCCGTCACAGGTCTATATTTTTATGACAATGAGGTTATTGACATTGCCAAAACCATTAAACCCTCCCAAAGGGGGGAGTTGGAGATTACCGACGTCAATAATGTTTATCTGTCCCGGGGGCAGTTAAATGTGGAACTGTTTGCCAGGGGTACGGCCTGGCTGGATACAGGCACCCATGAATCCTTGCTTAATGCCGGCACATTTATTAAGGTTGTGGAAGATCGGCAGGGCTTGAAAATCGCCTGCCTGGAAGAGATAGCCTTTAGAATGGGATGGATTGACAAAGAAAAGCTCATGCAGATTGCTCAGCCTCTTTTAAAAAACGGGTATGGTCAATATTTGATGGGTCTTTGCACACAGGACGCTGACAATGAAATATACTGAACTTTCGATACCCGATGTTGTATTAATGGAACCTAAAGTGTTCGGTGATCATCGCGGTTTTTTCATGGAAACATTTCGGGCGGATGAATTTAACGAGAACGTGCAGTCTGTGCAGTTTGTCCAGGATAACCACAGTATGTCCCAAAAAGGTATTTTAAGAGGGCTGCATTACCAGATAAAGCAGCCCCAGGGCAAACTGGTGCGTGTAATTGAAGGAGAGGTCTTTGATGTGGCCGTGGATATTCGAAAATCTTCTCCCTATTTCGGTCAGTGGGTGGGTGAAATTTTAACAGCCGAGAATAAGCGGATGCTGTGGGTGCCGCCTGGATTTGCCCATGGGTTCTATGTGCTCAGCAATACTGCCCAGTTTACCTATAAATGTACGGATTATTATGCGCCGGAGTATGAGCGCAGTATCCTCTGGTCCGATCAGACCATTGGAATTCAATGGCCTGGAATCGAAAAAGAACCGCCTGTGTTATCTCAAAAAGATGAAGACGGTGTGCGGTTCCAGGATGCAGAGGTGTTTGCATGAAAATTTTATTATTCGGTTCCGGCGGGCAATTGGGTTGGGAATTGCAGCGAACTTGTCCTTCCCATATTAAGTTGGAATCCTACGGGTCTAAAGATGTCGATTTCAGCGATGCTAAAGGCCTTGAACGTTGCATTGAAAAGTCGGATGCACGATGGATTATTAATGCTGCGGCGTATACCGCTGTTGACAAGGCTGAAGAAGAAGAAAAACAGGCAGCTTTGCTCAATCATCTGGCTGTAGCCCAGGTTGCCGAGATGGCCCGTAATACCCATAAGAAAATGGTTCAGATCTCAACGGATTTTATTTTTGACGGCATCGCTTCCACCCCCATTACACCGAACAGTCCGGCAAATCCTTTATCCGTATACGGTAAAACCAAGCTTGAAGGCGAAAATGCGGTTAAAAAGATTTTACAGAAGGATTGTATAGTGATTCGTACCGCATGGCTTTATTCTTCCCATGGAAACAATTTTGTGAAAACCATGCTGAAATTAATGCGTGACCGGGATCATCTCAACGTGGTGGATGACCAGATCGGCACCCCGACCTGGGCCAATGGCCTGGCGCTTTGTGTGTGGCGGGCCATTGATCAAGAACTCTCCGGGATACATCATTGGACCGATGCCGGTGTTGCCTCATGGTATGATTTCGCCGTGGCCATCCAGGAGATTGGGTTGGAGTTAAAACTGCTGGACAAACAGATCCCCATCTCTCCCATTCCTTGTGCCGAATACCCTACGCCGGCCAAGCGGCCGGCATTTAGTGTGCTTGATAAGAGCTCCATCTGGCAGCGTTTAACAATCACGCCTGTTCATTGGCGCGCTCAACTCAAAACCATGTTAACGGAGTTAGTATAATGAGGGGCATGCTGGTTACCGGCGGAGCCGGATTTATCGGGACAAACTTCGTCTATTATTGGCTGAAAAATCATCCTGAAGACAAAATTATCGTTCTGGATGCTTTGACCTATGCCGGAAATAGGCACAGTTTGAAAGATGCTGAAGCGCAGGACCATTGTGCCTTTGTTCATGGTGATATTCTGGATCAGGAATTAGTTGAAAAATTACTCCTTGATCATGGAATTAAAACCATTGTTCACTTTGCCGCCGAATCCCATGTGGACAGATCGATCCTGGGTCCGGATGCGTTTATCAATACGAATATTGTGGGCACCCATACCCTGCTCAAGGCCGCTAAAAAGATCTGGATTGACAGCAATGTCGAAGATCACCGTTTTCACCATATCTCCACGGATGAAGTGTATGGTACGTTGACACCCGACGCACCGCCGTTTGCGGAGACCAACCCATATTTGCCAAACTCCCCATATGCGGCCAGCAAGGCGTCGTCTGATCATCTGGTCCGGGCATATCATGAAACCTATGGGCTCAAAACCACCATCAGCAACTGCTCAAACAATTATGGTCCGTTTCAGTTCCCGGAGAAACTGATCCCGTTGATTATTGTCAACATCCTGGATAACAAGCCGTTGCCTGTTTACGGTGACGGATGTCAAATCCGGGACTGGCTCTATGTGGATGATCACAATTATGGGGTCGATTTGATTCTTCATAAAGGAATACCCGGAGAAACTTACAATATCGGCGGTAATAACGAGTGGAAAAATATTGATATTGTCCGGCATGTCTGCGATTTGCTGGATCAGCGGTTTAAGGTGGATGCCGGGTTAAAGCAACGCTTTCCTGAATCTCCTGCCGCGAAAGGACATTCGTCACAAAGCCTGATTACCTTTGTTAAAGACAGGGCCGGGCACGATCGTCGATATGCGATTAATCCGGCTAAAATAAGTGCTTCCATTGGGTTTTCTCCCCGGGAAACCTTTCCGACCGGAATTGAGAAAACAATCATCTGGTTTCTCTCAAACGAAAAATGGTGGCGAGATATCATGGACAACAGTTACCGCGACTGGATTTCGTCCAACTACGTTTAATTTCTGATTTAAAATTTCTTTGTTACCACGCTTGGGGCTGATGTCCCAGGCGTCCTTCTATTTCCGTAATTTCCAAGTCTATTCATGTAACAGTCATTGGTTGATCTCCTCCTATTATCATCCGTCGTCCAACCCGTAACAAACCATCAATATTCTAATACAATTTATTATAATCATTCTATAAAAGGATCGCGTCATGTTAAAAGAGAAAAACAGACTTTTTCTTCGTATTCATCGGCTGATCGATCTATGTATCACTGCAGGCTGTTTTGTCGCAGCCTATTTTATAAAGAGAAATCTTCTTCTATCTGATTATTCTTCACTCTCTACAGGTCCGAATTATTATCTTGTTCTTGTGCTAATCGTTATGATCTGGTTTATATGCTTTACCTGGGTGGGGCTGTATCAATCATTTCGTGAGAATCCGTTTTCCTGGTTTTTTATCAATATTGTCAAGGCATGTCTTTCAGGGGTTCTCATTCTTAATGTGGTGTTGTTTGCCATGGGTATCAAGGATATGAGCCGAATTTTGATGGGTATTTTTTTCGTGCTGAATATATTTGGTCTGACGTTGTTCAAGTGGTGTGTTTTGGTGGCCTTGCAGCAGCTTCGGGCCAAGGGCTATAACACGCGAAATGTCCTGATCGTGGGCAGCAAGGACAGGGCGGTGTCTGTGATTAAACACATTGATGTGAGCCGGGAAGGGGGGTATCGAATTCTTGGCTGCTTTGATATAAATCCTGAAATAGTTGGTTCTTCGGTCGTCAATGGGTACAAAGTGATTGGCACCATAACGGATCTTAAAGCATATCTTGAAAACAATGTGGTGGATGAGTTGATTTTTGCCATGCCGCTGAGGATTATGGATGATCCGGATAAATACCTGGTGCTGGCTGAAGCCATGGGCGTTCGGGTCCGCTTTGTTCCGGACTGGCAGATTCATTATTTGAGATATACCCCGGCTGTGGCCCAGATGCATGTGATTGATTTTAGTGGTATCCCCACATTGACGTTACAAAGCACCCCGGTTAATGAAGGGTTGCTGCTGATGAAGTCCTTCATGGACTATGGATTGGCTTTGTTTTTTTTGATTTTGTTTGCGCCGGTGTTTGTAATCATCAGTCTGGCCATTTATCTGGCATCGCCTGGGCCGGTATTTTACAGCCAGGAACGGCTGGGTCAAAATGGCCGTCGATTCAAGGTGCTCAAGTTCCGTAGCATGGTCCTGGATGCGGATAAAAAGCTGGACGCGTTAAAGGCTTTGAACGAGGCGGACGGGCCTGCTTTTAAAATTAAAAAAGATCCCAGAATTATTCCATATGTGGGGACTTTTTTACGAAAGAGCAGTTTGGATGAACTACCCCAGTTTATCAATGTTTTGAAAGGGGATATGAGTCTGGTCGGGCCGCGGCCGCCTTTGCCCAGTGAGGTGTGTCAATATGAGGTGTGGCAGCGCAGGCGGCTTTCCATGAAGCCGGGATTGACCTGCTTGTGGCAGATTGCGCCAAGGCGAAATGACCTGACCTTTGATGAGTGGATGAAATTGGATTTACAATATATTGATAAATGGTCCCTTCGCCTGGATTTTATGTTGATCATGAAAACCGTGGGCAGCGTGTTGACCGGGGCGGGGCGATAACGATGAAACCAACGATTTACAGTAAAGCCGTCCTGACGATAATTTGCATTTTGATTGTCTTTACGCCGTTGGCCCGGGGTTGTGTTCATCCATGGGCATCGTCCGTGATTCAGTTTGGGGTAATTCTCTCTTGCCTTCTATTGGTCATCGAAAGTCTGCATTTTGATACTGTCTTAATTCCCAAAACATCTTTGAATCTGCCGTTATTTGTTTTGGTTGTCATGGCGGGTGTTTCTATGATGGTTTCACCCCACAGGGCCCTTGCCTGGCAGGGCTATTTGATGTTGTTGACCTATGTCGGCGTTTATTTGTTGGGTCGGTCTGTGGTGCGCACCAGAGAGCAGCAGCGGATTGTTGTTTACACCATTATCGGTACGGCGTTATTTTTATCCGTGTTTGGGTTGTTCAAGCGGTTTGGGGTGAATCCTTTTTCCTTCTGGCAGTATGATGAACTGCGGTACAGCCCCGAGTTTGTGTCCGCCACCTATGGGAATCATAATCATCTTGCCGGGTTCATTGAAATGGCATTACCCTTTTTGTTGGTGTTGCTGCTGACGCGTACCCGAAGTATAGCATGGCTCATGGTGATTATTTATCTGGCACTGGTATTGGTGGCGGTTCAGGCATTGACTTTGTCCCGGGGCGGGTGGGCTGCCATGGCCTTTTCCATTGCGTTCATGGTGATGATGCTTTTGAGTCAGAAGCGGTTTTACAGCAAAAAATTGATTCTGGTTTTGACGGGTATCACCCTGGTCATTTCCGTCTTTATTCTGGCAAGTTCTCCCATAGTCTCCCGGGTGATGACGGTTGCCCAAAAAGATGAGGCCGCCAGCGCAGAATCCCGGGTGACCGCATGGAAAGGCACTGTGGATATGATCAAAGACTATCCTGTTTTCGGTACAGGGCCCGGGACATATGCTGCGGAATTCCCGGCATATCAGCCCCCGGGGTTGGGGGTGATATTTAAACATGCCCACAACGATTATCTTCATTTTACAGCTGACATGGGGCTATGGGTGATTGCAATAATGATCTGGATGCTGGTTCTCTTTTTTAAGGCGGGCTTTGAAAACAGAGAGAGCCGCAGCAGGCAAACCAGCGGATTTGCCCTGGCGGCTATGGTGGCTGTGGTTGCTATTTTGGTTCATAGCATTGTGGATTTTAATTTGCATATCCCGGCCAATGCCTTTCTTTTTTGTGTGATTGTATCTGTGTTTCAACCTTTTCGCTATAGGTCCGGTCAGCCCACGTCGGCTAAAGGAACTTTGGATCCGGAAAGCCCTGGAGAAGTCGCTGTCTGACATCTGCTGATTTAACCCCCATATATAAAAGTTTGGCGTCGAGCGAGCGGTTTATCCATCCGGGTAAATCGCTCGTTTGGGTTTAAAGAGTATTGAAGATTTAAACCGGATAAGGCATAAGATCCAATATGATCAATCCCTGAGTATAGGGATGTTTGGAAAGCCAAAGGAATGAACAATGCAGTTAAGTGAGCATAATACCGATTCTGATCGGCCCCGGCTGGAGATTTTCAGCGACTATATCTGACCGTGGTGCTACTTCAGTACCGGGAGTATTGATAAATTAAGTAAGACCTATGATATCGAAATTAAGTGGCGGGCCTATCCGCTGCAGCCGGATGTGCCTGAACAAGGATTGCCCATAGCCCGGCTGTTGGAAAAAAAAGGTTTGCTGGTGACCCCTGAACAGGTGAACGCCAATCTTAAAGCCACGGCCCAAAGTTTTGACCTGCCCTTTGGCGATGGGACGATGATCTATAATTCTCGGTTGGCCCAGGAAGTCGGGCTGTGGGCCCAGAATTGCGGACGGGGCCACCAGTTTCACGACGCGGCTTTCAAAGCCTATTTTGTGGATGCCCGGAATCTGGCGGACAAATCAGTGCTTTTGGATTTGGTCGTATCAGCGGGGCTGGATGTGGCCCAGGCAGAAGATATTATTGATTCAAGATCCTATGCAGATGCCGTGGATCGGGATTGGGCAAAGGCCCGGGAACTTGAACTTGTGGCCGCCCCCACTTTTTTGATGAAGGATCAAAGGCTTGTGGGCGCAAAACCATATCAGATTCTTGAAAAAATGGTGACGCAGTCGCATGATGTATGTTGAATTTACGGCTTTCCCGACCATGGAGCATTTTTTTTAGGATGCCATCAGAACGCTTTTATTTTTTTTGTTGCATAATAAATTTTGGATGGGTTTTACAATTCTCTATTTAATATGGTATGTTTACACATAAATATGACGCTTTTTAAGCTGCTATTCTGAATTTATTTTTGTCCGTATAACGTTCTCAATTGAATCTGCATTTTTTGAGAATTTTCTCATTGAAACTGCCCTTTCGTTATAAGTGCATGCCTGAAGTTAATACCTCCACCTGATAAGAAAAAAATATATTTTTTTAAACAAAGGAGGGGGGAATGACCCTAAGTCGTTAATCACATGAACCGTACGCCTAATAAAATCGCCAAATTTTTATGAGGAGTGTTTCTATGTCTTTTCAAAATAAAATAGATCTGGATACGTATAAGCTTATTATTGAAACTTTTACAAATTCAGAAGATTTAAACGTAATGAGCTCCCAGCTTACAAGCCTGCTGATCGGTGCTACAGGTGCAAAGGGAGCCACTTTGTTTATTTTGAATACCGAAAAAGAGGAGCTTGAAATTCTTGCCACAGAAGGATTAAGTCCTAACTATGTTAACAAAGGTCCGATTTTGGTTGATCAGAGCATTAAACATGAATCAAACCAAAATCCTGTAATCATAGAAGACATACAGAACAGCGATATGCTGCAGTATCCTCAAAAAGCTATAGATGAAGGAATAAGGTCGATTGTATCTCTCCCGATTAATATTAGAGGCAAAGTGATCGGTGCGCTTAGAATCTATCATTCAACGGTGTTGGAGCTTTCGGAGGATGACTTTTCTTTTCTACAGGTGTTGGCTCAAAATGTTGGCATGGCGCTAATGTATTTCCGGCTTTCTACCACGGTGAAAGAGATAAAACAGAGTGTTAATAAGATACACCCTATTTGGTTGTAGGATCGGCGGAACGGTATTCGGTTACTTCATAAATATAAATTTTAGGGTTTTATTGAAAAAATAATATTCTTTGTTGACACCCACAATCGGAAGTGGTAAATACACCGACGTTGCATTCAACGGGACGTAGCGCAGCCTGGTAGCGCACTTGTCTGGGGGACAAGTGGTCGCTGGTTCAAATCCAGTCGTCCCGACCAATAACGAAAGGGTTTTCGGAGTTTTCTCCGGAAACCTTTTTTGCTTTGGGCGGGGATTCTGGGCGTGGGTCTTCTTTCCTTTGTGTAAATTTTCCGGAAATTGAATCCATGGCTGAGCCTACTGCGCCATCCAACTCATGCAGATATATTTCCGTTGTCCGGTGGCTTGCGTGGCCTAAAATTTTCTGAATCGTCTTTGTGGATATTTTGGGATTGTCGGCCATGAGGGAAGCCATGAGGTGACGCAAGGTGTGAAAACCAAAATGTGGAGAAATTCCCGCTCTATCACATAACCCTTTCATGAACTTGGGCCTTTTATAAAATCTGTCATCGGTGCGGTTATTATAAAACACCCATTTATTTTGTATCTTTTTTTGCCACATATCCCAGAGAGTAGAATAAAGATCATTATTCATCGTATAGTGGACCCCGAAAACTGGACAAGATGTTAAGATAAAATATAACAGTCCAGAAACCAGAAAGGGATTCATTTTGAAACGGAAAAACTACAGTAAAGAATTAAAAAGTAAGGTCGCATTGGCAGCCATAAAAGGGAATCAAACTGTCAATGAGATTGCCTCTGAGTTCGGTATTCATACAAGCCTTGTAAATAGATGGAAAAAGGAAGCAATAGAAGCCCTTCCATTGGTATTTGGCAATAGCCAGGCAAAACAAACCAAAGAAACAGAGATTGAACGGGACCGTTTATATCAAAAGGTCGGCCAACTCCAGGTAGAACTGGATTGGCTAAAAAAAAACAGCGGGCACCTCTGATGAGTATTGAAGAGAAAAGACAGCGGATTCAACCCAAGAACTCCAAACTCAGTATTCAAAGGCAATGTGAACTGATAGGGCTCCCACGTTCTATCTATTACCGTAAAGGCCTGACTGGACAGGAAACGCCTACAAATTTGGAATTCATGAGGTTGATTGACAATGAATATACCGCCCATCCTTTTTATGGCACCCGCCAAATTCGTAATGCCCTCAGGCGTAACGGATATAAGATTAACCGCAAACGGGTTCAACGACTGATGCGGAAGGGCGCATTCCCATTTTCCCGGTTTGAAAAAAGCCTATCTTTGAGAACAAAAAACGTGATAGTTTCTGTTCGCTGAGACGACTATAAAAATGGACTGTGCTGATGAAAAAAGCTGAAGATTGCAATACTGTTGAGGAAGTCTATGCTTGCCTGAAAGAACTGGAAGACGATCCGAGGTTGGTTCGCAATGCTCAAGAATTGGAGCAGGTAGAACGTGAAATACTTGGGTATACGAATCGACTGAGTGCCTTGCTTTTAAAAAAAGCATCCAGGGCTCATTAAATTCCTATGATCAGGTCGATCAAGAAAAAGAATTGATGTCCAGCTGGCCGGGCCGGATGAAAAGCGAAGGGCTTGAGACCGTTTCGATTCAGTGTTGTACAGGTAGTTCTGTTGATGTTCGTGTTCGATATTATCGGCGATCCTGTGACCGTCGAAATCGAAAAAGATATAAAGGTGCCTACGCCGGTTTAATCCTTCTTGGAATCCATGATCGCTGCTCACCAGCTTTGGCTTCTATGGTGAGTGCCTGGTCGGCCTTATTGAGTTCTTTTGAAGAAGTCCGTCAAGTGCTTTGTGATCATGGTATGGTGTTGGATATAAAGGTTATCCGTAAACTCACCTATCGTTACGCAGAACGGGCCCGAGCCGAGCAACAAGCGGGGCGAATCCCACTAAATGAGAGAGATTCACTTGAAGGGCGACGGGTGGTTATAAGCACCGATGGTGGACGCACACGGTTAAGAGAGAAGAAAAGAGGTCCCAAAACCCCAAAAAATAGAACCCGATTTCGTGGGGCGTGGCGAGAACCCAAACTTTTGATTATTTATGTGGTGGATGCCCAGGGAAAACAAGAAAAAAGCTTCTCACCATTTATTGATGGCAGTTTCAGCGGTCCGGATGGCATATTCCTCCTGTTAAAGGGGTATTTGAACGCCCTTCATATCCAGAAGTCCGATAAAATACTGTTTGTTGCAGATGGAGCACATTGGATTTGGAACCGGATCCCCGGACTGATCAAAGCATTGGGTTTGGCTCCTCAGCGAGTATATGAACTTCTTGATTTTTACCATGCCGTGGAGCATTTGGGTAAAGTATCAGCCCTAAAGAAGACCTGGTCATCCAAGGAGCGCAAACGCTGGGTGTCAAAACAGCGGGGCTTCCTGCTGAAAGGAAAAGCCGCTGACGTAGTACAGGCCGTCCAGACACTTTGTCGAGGCAGAAACAGTAAGGCTATTAAGACGGAACGGGATTATTTTGTGCGCAATGAAAGACGGCTTGATTTCCCAACTGTAAAAGCGTTGAATTTACCTATTGGCAGCGGTGCTATTGAAAGTTCAATTCGTAGGGTGGTGAATTTACGTCTGAAAGGTCCATGCACTTTTTGGTATCGGGAAAATGCAGAAAAAATGATTATGCTACGATCATACTTTAAAGCAGGGCGTTGGGATTGTTTGAAACTCATGGCAACCACGCACAATCCAATGCCGGCGGCATGACCGGGAAAATGGGAATGCGCCCGATGCGGAAAATGGGAATTCAGTCCATTGCACCGAAACCAAATACCAGCAAGGCTCATCCCCAAAATAAAGTGTATCCATATCTTTTGAGGAACGTTGAAGTAACCAGATCAAATCAGGTGTGGTGTACGGATATAACATATATTCCACTTTCTGGTGGCTTCGTTTATTTGACGGCGGTCATGGATTGGTATAGTCGTCATGTTCTCTCCTGGGAACTATCAATAACCATGGACAACGAGTTTTGTATATCCTCTTTGGAGAGAGCGTTACGATGTCATGGAACACCCTATATATTCAACACGGATCAAGGATCTCAATACACAAGTCACGAGTTTACAAAAGTATTGAAAGATAAGGACATTAAAATCAGCATGGATGGAAAAGGCCGATGTCTCGATAATATTTTCATCGAACGACTGTGGCGCAGTGTGAAGTATGAAGAAATTTATGTAAATGAATTTCGTTCTGTTGAACAGTTGCGCAACTCCCTGAAAAAATACTTTGATTTTTACAACAATGAACGACCTCACCAAAGTTTTAACGGCCAGACGCCTGCCGAAGTGTATTATGGCGAAAATCAGTTAAGTCTTGTGGGATGAAGAAGCCAGAACCCGCTCCAGCGGAAGCCAACCCCTTCCGACGGGCAGTTTTTATGGTGCCCATTCTCAGGACCTGGCTTCCACTTCCGCTGGGCACCGAGAAAAATCCGACTATGACGCTTAAATTTAAAAAAAACTGTCTTGACATTGGGGTCCACTATAATCATTGAGTCTATGCAGGTCCGGGAACAAAATATTAAACAGGGGCTGGGTAACACCGGCGCAAGTCACCAGGCAGATGATATAAAGCTGGAGATCCTTGGTGTATTTAAGGCCCTGGGTAATGAAAAAGGCAAACAAAGGGAAAGACAACGCGCCCAGGGACCGCATGATAAATTCATGTTCCGGGAAAAAGAATATGGCCGAATGGTCAATCACCATTGTGATGAATGCAACAAGTTTAATCATAATGTTTATATTGTTAGAGAATGACTTTATAAAATTTATTACCAACTATTGTTTCACTATCACCAACCCAAACGGGTTTGATCCAAACGGTTTTACCTACATTATCCCCATATTTTGGATGCCTTAAAGTTCGAAAATGACCGGATCTTTCATGGGGAATTGGAGATCTATGAGAACCAGCCGGAGGAGGTTTTATATGCATTATTTCACGAATTTTAGAAGGCTCTAATATTGTATAGATAGGCCTTTGGTGAGCACGCAACAAACGTTTCTTCTTTGATTTAACATTCAAAGTTGTTTCTTTTAGAATAAAATTTTTAGGTTTAATTAGGCTAATAACATTATATAAACGTTGGCCAAAAAAAACTTTATGCTCATCCGCTTCATCTTCTGTTAAATCAATTTTAAAAAATCTGAACAATTCATGTTCTTTTGAAAATTTATTAACTAACTTACCATTAGTGACGGTACCCAAAAAATGAAAATCACAATGCATATCTTGTGCTTTTAAATCAACTTTTGAAATCGTTGCTACCTGCAAAATCCCATTTTTAGAATTAATTTGTGTACCAACAAAAACAATAGAAATTCGTTTTCCATGCAATCCGAACTGGTCATTTTCAGAATCCATATAAATACCTATACCCCAAGGATCTTCTATGGCGATTTTAGGAAAAGGTAATCTAAAAGAATCATAACCTAATGAATCCCAAGTATTTCTTCTTTTACAATTTAATGAAGATTTATCATTGAATTTAAATAATTTAATCTCCTGAAAAAGCTTAAAGGGATCATGTAAAACGTTATCGAGATGGCCTTTTTCAACAATCCTGCATAAAAGATTCCAATACATAAAAACATTATCCAATTATTATATTAATCATTTTGATGATCCCAAACTTAAGGTGTATGAAATCAGTCTGAAGACACAAAAAGAAAAGGCAATTGTCACAATGGGCAATCCGACATAGGTGACGATGTCACTGATAAAAAGGGCAAGGTCAAAGCCTTCGGGTAAAGTGATCATGTTAAAGCCTCAAGGATAAGCCCAGGGCCAGGGCGTTACATGAAAGGGCGCCGATGATTAACGAGATACTTTTTGATGTCAGATCCGAGGTGTCTGTAATTTCAATATAGTCGACTTGCCCAGGATCAGAATCGAGATCCGTCACCGAGATTGATGTTCGTTGGTAATATGCTTTGGTCAAAATATTGATTTGAGAAAAATCGGATGTATTAAAAAGGTAGTCATCGACAACAAAGAACGCGTTTGCCTGATCCACCCGGTAAAGATCAATCTGGCCGGTCTTTGTGACCGCTGCATATGATTGGGTATTTGAAAGCAGTATTAAAAGAAACAAGACGCCGATGGAATTGAAACGGGATGATCCAATCTGAAGGGCTGATACGATGGCCCGGATAATGACGCCCAGGAGCAAGGAAATAACAACAAGGCCAAAACCATTTCCAAACGCTTCTAAATCTATCATTGTTTATCTCCTGTCTTTCTTCGTAAATTTAATCAAAAATTTTGGCTTATTTTTCGTCTCTGATACCGTTCAGGCTCATTTGATATTCTTCTTTCATTAAAGGTTCACGCCAGGTGCCTTTGCTCATCTGCCAGCGGTTAAACGCTTTCTTGGCTTCGATCTCCCTTTCGGTCATGCCGATATTGAAAAGTTCCATAATTTTTACAAACGCGAAGACAATGAACATCAAGGAGAGCATGGCAAGGAGGACCACAGAAATATCGTTTGCGATAAAGCTTGCAAGATTCGCTTTGAACTGTGTGAACATTAAACTGATTAAGTCGGTTTCCATAACGCTCCTTTAGGTTTGTTTGTAACCTATTGAAATCACGTACGACCTTATACGCCTTTAGGAGTGGTTGGGGTGGAGAAAAACGGCCTCCACCCCTTGAAAAAAAAATTAACCTCTGCTCATGGTGCGCCGGATGTACTTGTAGGCGAGGAAGGCCAGGTTAATGGTGACAAAGGTGGTCAGGACGGTGAGCACCTGACCGTTGATGGTTGAGATGTCGAACGCAGTCCAAAGGTCTGCAACACTGGGTGTGGCAAAGGACAGGCCGAACATGCCGAAAAATGCAGAAAAAATAGCTGCGGTGAACATCTGGGAACGGGTGATAAGATTCTTCATGATAAAACTCCTTTTAAAAAAAAATTAACGAAAGACTTTAACAAGCAACCCCAGCCCCACAACGATTATCAGAATGGTGATAATGCCCGCTGCAGCGGTATTGACGTCGGTTCTGACACCATCAAACATATCTGATGAAATCAAAGGGGTGTATTCGGTTGTTGCCAAAGCAAGACCAGTGATCCCGAAGAGGATCAATGAAACAACGCTGAGGATTCGCTTAAGAAAACACATAGCGTATCACCTCACTGTTGATTAATATGGAAACCGAAAACTGCGTGGTTTCCTGATTATCAAGACCCATCTTTAACCAACTTAAAGACGACCTTGACACGCTTCCTTTGTTATATTTCAGACCGCCGATCAGGGTTGTTTCACCGGCCCTGAACACGATTTGATTGTCAATTTTGCGAATGGAAATTTGGGGTTGCCTGACAAGGTTGGGTTCCGTGCCTACCTCAAGAAATTCAATCAGGCTCTGGATGTTCCCGGTAAACTGGGTTGAGATGATGTTCCCGGATACCGAGGGTTTGAGTTTTAAGATCAGGCCGGACGACACGGTATCGAATTCATAGCCCTGGGCCACGGTATCTGTGGCGCCGTCAATGGATGACACGGTAATTTCTTTGACGTAGGGGATTTTTTCCGACACATCAAGCTCGGCGGTGGAACCGTTCATGACAGAGATCCGGGCGGACTGAAGCACGGTAAAATCCTTTAATTCGTCCAGGGATTCAACCACGGATTGCAATGATAGGTGACCGCCGCCAAGGTTCAGGGCGAAGCCGTCATCCGAGCCGGTGACAGAAAATTTAAGCGGATCTTCATACAGGTCCGTTAAGCTGGCCGCCAATTGTGACCAATCAATGCCGTGTTTGTATATGTGGCTGTCCTGGGCTTCAAGAATCATGATGTCGAATACAACCAGGGTCAGATACGGATTGTTTTTGAAATAATCGTAAATGGTCAGGTATGTATAATAATCGGTGTTAAAAACGATCCGGGAGGAGAGTTCATCATAAAACGAGTTCTGGACCCCAAAAGAGTTTAATAGTTTGATCAGGTTTTCCTGGGTGCCGGGCATCAGTACCTTTACATAGGCCGGGGATGTTTTGCGGATGATCAACACACCCTGTTTGTATTTAAAAAATAGACCATGACTGATTTGAAGGGACTGAAGCAGGGTTTTCAAGGTGCCGTGGTACGCGGGCATGGAAACGGTTTGGAGCCTGGGCGTTTCCTTTTTCTCGGTGGCAAGGTTTGTGGCATCCTTGGTTTCCGTGGGCTGTTCAATGTAACACCCGATATCGGCCACAATGTTTATGCCCTGATCAATAAGGATCTGGAAGAAATCACACAGGGGGACCGGGGCGGTTAAATTGATTGATACCTGTATATCATCGGGGATTTTGTCCAGATCATCATCGAATTTAATAAAATCTTTGACCACCACCTCTTTCACCGTTGATGCATTGCGGTGAATATCAAAGGGCTTGTGTTCATTGTACACAGGCACTTTAAAGGAAGGGTGTGCACAGCCGGCACAGAAAAATAATGTCGTTATCAGATAAAAATATTTCATTGGGTCACCAAAATAGATCCGTCGATTTTTGATTTAAAAATCTTTTTTGAATTAATCACGCCTACCAATACGTAGTCCGTTAAAGGAGCTGCCTGGCCGGAATAGCCCGGTTCATGATCCGGGGTATCTGGCTGAAAGTCCTGGGTTAAAGCTTGTTGCCTTTTTTCTTCAATGGAATCTGAAATAGCCTGGGTGCCGAACAGGTCACCGCTTAACAGGCTTGACTGGCTTAAAAAATAGATGAACAGGCATAGAACAAAGGGGATCGCGTAAAATATGGGGTGTTTCAGGATATTGGCCGGTTTTTCAATGCCTATTTCTTTGGTGCCATTCTTAAAATAACTCTTGTAGCACTTGAATATTTTGGGATCATAGGAGCAGGTTTTCTGGCCGATTTGATCAAGGGATGGCCCGTAATAGCAAAAGCGGACATATTTTTTCTTGATCAGGTTACCGAACATATTCAGCTTTTTGTAACGATAGGTGAATTCAATCAAGGACCTGACAGAGCTTTCAATACGTTCAACGTTTTGGGTGATCAGGATAAGGTCAACGCCCATATGACGGTGTTCGCTGGCCCATTTGCCGAAAGCTCTGTTTGTTTTGGTTTGCCAGTCCCGGGAATTAAAGAAATTCTGGGCTTCATCAATAATGACCAGATCGCCCGGGTTGGTGTGGTCCCAGAATTCTGTAATCTGGTGATTTGGGAGTGAAACAAGTCTCTCTTTGAGTTGACTGTCTTCAAGATTCAGAAAGTGTTTTATGATTTCCTGTTTTTCTTCCTGATCCGGGCCGGAGATGTTCGTTAGAATGCGCCTGCCCTGGGAAATGTTGTCCAGGAGTTTGCGCATGGCATCATAGGTTTTACCAGCACCGGGAAGTCCTTCGTAACAGGAAATCATGGTTAGACCCTTGTGAATGCTGCCGGAATAAGGTTAAGGGTCAAGCGGATCAGGCAGGCTGCGGCCAGCATGCTCAGGCATTGGGCAATGTTCAGTTTATAGAGGATATATAAAATCTGATCCGGTAAAAGGTTCCAGTTCCCGAATGAAGACAGGGCGGTGACCTGGGCGAAGTCGATCGCTGAAATAATGGTTTCAATGATGCTGAAGAATGCATCCATACTCAGATAAACAATTTCGGACAACAGGTATAAGATACCGTCAAGAACCCAATTGATAAAGTCGGTGAGCATTCCCCAGAAATTGGAACAGAAATCTATTATTTTATGAATCATGTTATGCCTTTTTCAGAACCAGAATTTTAAAGCATGCAAAGCTTGTCACTAACAAAAGAACTGATCGTAAGATCGCCCAGATATTGTCGTAATCCGAATAATCTATGGTGGCGGTTTGTTCGCTTGACGACCCCCATTTGCCAATATCAACGGTTTGTACAGAAGAACCGGAACCTGACGGACCGGCAAAGATGTCAAAAGGAAGACTGAACAGATCGGACTCTTTTACCGTGGAGATGAAAAGATCGTATCTGTCAGAGTATTTTGTTTTAATTGCTGTTAAGGTGTCTGTTTCATCCAGGGCGGGGATATTATCTGTGATGGTCGTATCTATGGTTTGGCCGGAATCGATCAAATTGTCTTCAACAGCCTGGCCGATTTCATCTGCAGAGGGACCCGTTGAAGAAACAACAGAACCACCGCCGGAAACGGAAACACTTGTTTCAAGTTCTTTTTCTGATTATAACGGATTTGGGGGATAGAGCCGGAGAGCGATGAAATAGACTGAAAAAAATCATTTCCTGAGTTATGGTTGAAGCGCCAACAGCAACGATAACAAATAAGGAAAATGATGAGTTCCTCCTCTACCACCGCTCCCCGACTGAATCGAACTATTTGTATGAATGTTTGTCAAGCACAATATTACATCATTATCCAGCAGGCAGCCCAATTCCGGATGGTATTAGACATGGTAATCATGAAATATCCCGAGCTTTTCCCCGTTGAAATCACTAACGGATACAAAATGAAGGAGATCCGATTCTCCAAAAAACTGAAATTGAAAATCAGGAGAATTGTAATAGCAGGTGTCAGTTATACCATACGACCTTCGTTTGCCATGCCCTATATGAGTGGTCTTGTAAAAGATGTTGAGAAACCGTTATTTTTGCGGAAGTTTGCAGTCCCGTTTTGGGCTTTGAGTTACTGCTTCGGTAAAAATTCCATGTATTGGTATCGCCTTGAAGCATCCCTTGGCCGACATAGTCTTGTGGGAACCACGATTAAATCCCCAGATACATTACCCCAACATGTTTCTGCTGATGAAAAGCATACTCGTCTTTTGGGAGAAAAGACCTATATTGCAACGACGGCTGGGAAAAACTGTATTTTAGGAGCCAGTGTTTCCGAAACGGCCTCCGGCAAAGACCTCCAAAAAGCTTACGGGGTATTTAAAGAGGAGGCTGAATGTATTAATCCGGGATATCAGCCAGAAACTGTCAATACCGACGGATGGCGGTCAACGCAGAAAGCCTGGAGAAAATTGTTCCCCAAGATAACTGTGTTATCCTGCTTCTTACACATATATATTGGCATACGTGATCGCTCACGCAAAAAATATAAGGAGCATTTCCTGGATATGGCGACCAGGTTATGGTACTGCTTTCGGGCAGAGTCTAAGGGGGCATTCTCACAGAGAGTTCGGAGGCTTTCCGAACATTGTCAAAATACGCAGAACGAAATCCCAGACGTAATTTCAGCCAAGATCAAGAAGCTCAAGGATAATCTTCCACAGTTTTCCGAAGCTTATGATTTTCCTGGTGCACATAGAACAAGCAACATGGTTGACCGGCTGATGCAACGGATGGACCGTCATTTATTCAGCACCAAGTATTTTCATGGCACTATGAAATCGGCCAATCTCAGTATACGTGCCTGGGCTCTTATCCAAAATTTTGCTCCACTCAATCCGTGGACGGTAAAGCAAAAGGGCCATGTGAGTTCTTTTGAAAGAGTGAACGGATTCCAATACCACGAGAATTGGCTTCAGAACCTTTTGATTTCAGCTTCATTGGGAGGCTTACGGACGGGTCCCCCAAATCCGTTATAACCAGTTCTTTTTTATTAATCTTGGCAAGATAATCGTTTGTTATGCCCAGATATTTTTGAATGTTTTCTAAATTTGTATTTGTTGCCGAGGTATTCTTGATAATCTTATCCAACCGGCCTGAATCGCTATCGTTTGAATCCGGTTGTTCTGACGGGGCTTGCTGGGTGTCCGGTTGTTTTGCTTTTGTCTGATCGTCTTCCGCTTTTTTATAATCGTCAAAGGGATTGGTAGACCCGGGGATAATCGTGCCGTCATCCTGAATTTCAACAGGGCTGTTTTGTTTGGTGATGTTTAAATCATCAATGTCTAATTTTTCTAAGGAGGCGGCAAGATCTTCTGCTGTTTGATACGTTACAAGATCTCCGGTAATCGAATCAATTGTGTAGCCTTCAAAGTCGGTGGGCATTGTGCCAAACTGATATTGATTGCCTTCACCGTCTTGGATAATACCGGCAACGACTTTATTGTTTTCATCGTAACAGACAGAAACAATGGCGGCTTTATAGGATTCTGATGAATCGGGCTTTAGATCGTAATCATCTGATATGCCATCATTATCTAAATCTTGAATATCGGTATACAAACCAGATTCAATAGATGCAGGGGGAATATAAACAAAACCAATATATGGACCAGAGGGAGCAGTATCAAGATTTCGATATAAAGAGGCTCCACCCTGGCAATGACTTGCTGATGTGTAAAAAGAATAACCAGATGGGATTAAATTAGAATAATCTGAGTCACCTGAATAAAATATAATATTTGATATATTAAATGTCTCAACAGCATTATAAATGCCAGAAGAACAAGCAACAGTGGAAGGATAATATCGAATTGCGTTTGCAGAATAAGCCAAAGAAAACCAAATAAAAGGAATACAAAACCCAATCAAAAAATATAATAGTTGTTTCATGTTTCCTCTATATGAGTTGCCCCTGTTCATAAAAACACCTGTCCAAATCAGTGCCGTGCCCCTCAATTCATGTTGAAAAACAGGAAAAAGAGGAGCGGCACATGTATTGCGGGTTGTCCGCATTAGTCGTTTTCCTGTTCCTGCCAGTAAACGCGGCCATTGAATTCCTGAAACGAGATGGAATGGGAATAGGGCGTCATCTCCGTTGAATTGTCGAAAATCTCCTTGGAAACTTTTATCTTCAAAAATTTTTCCAGGCCTTTAACGGCAACGGACAGGTGGAAGGTTTCATCACCTTTGAGCGTGGCCCCGGCAATTTTCTCCATGATCAACCCTTTGACGGATAAGCCCATGGGAATGGTCGCCATGGGAACAACTCTTTTTTCGTCTGACAATTTTTCTGCTGTTGCAGCCATGTTTTAAACTCCTTTGTTGCGTGTTATCCCGGCACACCGACCGGGTTTAAGTTATTGCGGTTAAAAACGATCTGTACTTTTTGGAACAGTTCTTCCTCGTAATGATTGAGCCGGAACTGCAACTCTCTCCAGACCCGACTTGAAGCCATTGTTGCGATCTGCCTGAAATCGTCTACACGTTCGAGTGATGCGGCACAGGCAGAGATAAGGCAGCCTACGCCCTGGTCAATTAAAGCCTCTACATTGTCGTATTGATTTTTTTCGCGTTTCCTCCAAAGGTTCGGGTTTTCTCCGTCAAATGAAACCATCTGAACCAGTTTCCAGAAAGGGGAGGTGACGGCATCACGGGACTGATTGTTGTTAGATCTGTCAACGTCGTGTTCACAGTGTTTGGCCCAAAGCTTTGATGAGTACGCCCACAGGCCGTTCAGGGATTTTTTTAGGTCCGACAGGGTTTCTATTCGTTCAAGGTCATCGGTCTTGAATTCTGTTAGGGCTTCACGCCGGTATTGAAACTCAACCCTGACAACCGGTGTTTTTTGATCCCGGGAATTAAGGCCCCATTGCCGGTTAAAGAAGTCTTCTTTGGCCGTGGCCCGTTTGACTTTTAATTCTGTGCGCTTGTTATAGATCCGGCACATCAGGTTGCCTTTGCCGATTGACATCCCGGAGATGGTGCGGCCTGTAAAATGGACGCTGGATGACACGGCGCGGGTGATCCATTTTTCCATGTGGTGTAACTCCAGCTGGCTGAAATCGACATTCACAAAATCAGTGGATAAATCAACACGGGTGACATGGTGTCTTTTGATTGAAATGTCACAGGATTTTAAATATTTGAGGACCTGTTCATAGACTTCAAAGGCCCCGGGCAGATGGGAGGACATAGAACCGATTTCTATTAAGCAGGTGGGGAAATTGCCATGCACAGAGCGGTTATTGAAATAAACATGGGTGTCGGCCATTGAGATATGATAGGTGAAAAACCGCCTGCCGGACCGGTGAACATTCCATTGATTTGAAAAATAGGTGAATGGGACACAATCTTGTTCAAATTCTCTGGCAACCGCACGGGCCTTTTCAATTTCTTCCAGGATAATTGAATCTGAAAGATCTGCATAAAGGGACAAATGCAAGGTATCTATGTTTGAATAGACGTTACTTAAACTGACTAATTGGGGGGTACATGTTATAAGGGCCTGTACCCCGTCGCTGAACGCCCCCGCGCTGACGCGCGTGGTCGTTTCAGCGTCGGATTTAAGAGACGGTTGACATCTCTGTTTATGATCCTTATTAATGGATGACATGTAAAATTCCTTTGAGCGAGGGTTTTACTGTGTTTTAAAGGTCGGGAGTTGGCGCTCCCGGCCTTTTTTATTCTTCAAGTTCTTCTATATTTTCAGAATGCACGCCTAAATACTGCTGTGTTAATTTCTCAAATAATGCTTTTTCACTGATATTTTCATCAGATAGATTTTTATAACCGCGTGTATTGCCGGGTTCTGTTTCAAGCTCCGTTGCAAACGATTCAAGCGCCTCTATAATTAAGTCATTAATAATTGAACTTTTCGTCATACTCGGAAACATTGCACAGAGCGCATCAATTTTGGCTGCTGACAGAATGGGCAAACGGATAGATGTTTGTTTTGGAGAGAATGAAGAATTATCCGGACTGAACCACTTGGCTTTTAATGAATATTTCATATGAGTCCTTTCAATTCCTTTATCTGTATGTGTTCCCGTCATGCAAATAATTTTCCCTGCTCCGGCCGGCGTTCCGGAACTACCGGGAACACATATTCGCCGGCGCTGTCCCACTGATCTGCCATCGCGTCAGCAATTACCTGGTAAGTAAGGCTTCGAATTTTGGCGTCTTTAATCCTGGCATGGGTCGGGGAATGGCGCTTGCCGTCTGCTGTATTTATCCAAAGCGGCTTCACTGGTTTTGTTGGAAGCAGTAAGGGCAGGTTTTTAAGCCAAAGGCCGGTTTTCTTAGATTCCGGATAACCGAATTCATAAGGCTGGATATATTGATCCGGTTGTCGAATATGGGTGGAAATAACGCCCTGGGGATTCTCAATGCAAATTCTCTCTATATCGGCATTAAGCAGGGCATGGACAAAAAGTATTGCGTCCAGGCGTTTTTTCCATCTTTTCGGATTATTCAAAAAAGATCTGTTGCCGGACACGGCAAGATAAGTGCACGGCGGGTGAGCGATCATCATATCCCAACCATCATTGATCACGTCAAAGACATCGCCCTGGTAATGCGGGCCTGGGGTTTCTGTCGGTAGAAAGTCACAAGACATGGCGTCATGGCCTTTTTTTAAAAATGCGTCCCGGACCCGTCCGGAGTATTCACATGCGATTAAAATCTTCATACGGATAGCTCCAATAATCTAATAGTCCCAAGGGTCATCTGATGAATCAGAGTCATCAAACCAGGAATCCACATAGTCATCTAAATATTCGTCGGCTGATTCATCTTCTTCCCGGCAACGTTCTCTTTCGTATTCTCCCCATGGACGATCTTCAGAATTGGGAAGCTCATTGTCGTTGTATTCGGAATGCGGGAAATCACTGAAGTCTTCATTGGACCTATTTTCCAGGAGATTGCGGATCTCTTCGTCTGCAAGCCGCTGATTTTCATCTGTATCGGCAAGCCGTGATTCAAGCCGCCTTATCTCTGCTTCCTTTTCATCCTGATGGTAAGCGCGGCAATCTGAACAAAGGTCATGGTCAAGGCCGATTTCAAACGATGACATTTGTTTTCCACATTCCGAGCAATGCTGAATCTCGTCTTTATATTTCCAATGAAAAGAGACCATTTTTTAATTCATCCTTTGCATTGTAAGAAAAGAAAACCCCCTGGCGGTGCTGCCAACACCATATGCCAGGGGGTGAGATGTCTCGGGAAAACGCATGCCCGTGCAAAAACCAAGACACCTATAGGGGATTTGTTTTGATGTGGGATATAAAAAATGATAGGCTGACAACTTGGGCATGTGTTTATCCTTTTAAAGGGTAAATGAAACTATGTGTATAATTAATAAATCTATAGATTTTATTTGTCAATGAAAAAAGAACCCATAGATCCAAATAAATTTAAGGCTGAAATTGCGAAAGAATTTATTGCACTTCTCAGTTCGAAACGTGGACTTGCAAGCGAACTATCGAGAAGTATTGGGAAGGACCCAGCTTTCATAAATAGTATAAAGCAAAACAAGCCAGTTAATGCACTGCATTTGAAAGCCGTTGAATTAATTTTGGGGGCTAAATTTGTATTGAAATTATTGGCTTCGAATGAAGCTATAGATTTAAATGGAGTGAATAGCCCCACTGAATCTTACGGTAAGAGTGCTAACAATAAATTCAAATTTCCCAAAAAAGAACAAGACGCAATGACCGCCCTTTGGGAAATAGAAAATATTGATGAACAAATTTTTCGTAGAACAGTCGCAGATTTAGAATACATTGCAAACAAACTGAAAGAAGGTGCTACCCCAGGACCGTTAATTGCTGTTCCAGAGAATAAAACCTTGGGGGAACTTACCAAAGAAAAAGACCGTATCTGATAATCGATACTATTCTAATACTTTTGGGGAGTGATTATGGTTGAGTTCTTAAAAACCAGCTTTTCTGGAGATGAAAAGCATTAGACATAACAACGGACCCCGAAATTATAATATGAAAATTCCGAACGCCCTTGGCGCCTGTGGGCGATAAGCTTGGTTTCTTATGGAAACGCTTTACATTTTGGGTTTATAAGAAGGGGTTGAGGGTAGTAACAAAGGGAGATGGAAAGAACCCGGAACCCAGAGGCTTCGATAGGCGCACGTGAACGCAACACTTCGGGAGGATTCCGGGAGCTGAGCTGGAATAAAACGGTTTATCGATACGGGGTTGTTTATACCCGGATTCCCAACGTTACCATACGCAGGGGATGGATTCCGGCTCAAGCATGATTGCAGTGCACGCGAAAACGCTTTACGCAATGTTCAGATATTACGGCCTAAGAGATATCGGCGAAGCGGCTTCGATAGCCGAAGGCATTTTTTCATCTGTGTGAATATATGATGATTTTTTCAAATTTTTCCAAATGAAATCATCATATGTTTAAGAGTTTAGGTGATTTTTATTCTGGATGAATACTTTACAAATTTTCAATTTTTTTTAGAATGAAAACGCAAGATGTCAAGGGGATCAGGAATTCATTTAATGTTCTATAAAATTGATTCTGGTTGATCTTCGAGCAGTAACGAAAATAATGTATTAAATGTAACACGTGGCTAAGTTGCCATGCCCGCCGCTTTTGAACGGGTATTTTCGGCCTTTAGCCTTTTGTTAGGAGCTTTTTGATATCATACGTTTTTTAAATTCATCCAGATAATCATAAAATGAAATACCAAACGAACTTTGAAATATTTTTTCGTTTTCTTTATTTTTCAGTAGATGGTGATAATAGTCTATGAAACGGTTTCGTCCATATGTGTTAATAAGATCGCTCACAATGCAACCATATTCTGAATATATAAAATAATATTTGTTTTTTAATTCGAATTCCTTAGACTCAATCGGAGCCTTATGAAGTGGCTGAGGCCACCAATTGGGATGATAGAAGAATCCTTTTGATAAATACGCAGAAACTTCTTGTTGATTAAAATATCCAGCTTTTCCAAATTGATCAGATGAGTATACCGCAAGGCCCTCATCAAGCCATGCGGGGAAAGTAAAAGTCCTGAGTAAAGATAGGTTCTGGTGAGTAAGCGAATGTGACAGTTCATGTTGAAGATACATTCCAAAAGGCTTTTCATGAGCAACCGCTTCATCTTGAAGTTTTCTTGAAACTACAACTCGCCCAAACAAAAAAAATGATTGAGCGCGAGTTAAGGATCCCGTTATTCTTTTCTTTTCTCTGTCTGACTCGCAGAGAATAATATCAACATTTCTTTTATATTTAAGATCATGAGTGCTTTCATTTTCCTCAATTAAAGTATCAATTTCCTCCAAGGGTGGAAGATTATATCCTTTATGATAATAAATAGTCGCCATTTTATAGGTTTTCTTTTCAAAACCCACAATAACAGGGCTATAAGGCAGTAATATTCCATACGCTGTAGAGTATCCGACCAGGATTAAGCAAACAAGAGAAATTATGGTGCCTATTATTTTGATTTTTAATTTCATATTTTATCAGCGCTCCTGACAAGTTGATCGGTGGTTTCCGTTTATCTTTCATGTCCACTTATCTAACGAGATAACATGCATATTTTGAATGCTATACGGATATAGATAATTCTTTTTTAAAATCAATTTAATTGGAGATTAACCATTCCTGACAACGAAAGGCAAGAATAAATTTAATATATTATTATCCTCCATCAATAAAATAGATGCAGGCGCAATATGTTGTGCCCAGCACCACTCCCCGAAAAGTGAGCTTTGATAGACAAATTCAACGCGTCTTCTTATTCAAAAAAAAAGAAAATTTAACAGAGCATGAAATTGACTATTGCAATTTTGAGCATGGGATGTTGAATTTTTAATAGTTATTGTTCTATACAAAACAGATAAACGATTAGGATGTATTTTTATCCCTTTTGAATTGGGTTACATTCTTATTTCATGTTACCCAATTAATGATTCAATTATAACCGATTATCATTTACTTGGGGATGTTATGAATGAAAATGTGAATATGAACTTTGATTTAGTGTCAAACTGTAAAAAATATAGAAAATCGGTGGTTATAAGTATCCCAACTTCAAGCTGGAAAATATTGCAAGAATTCAGAATAGAATCGGATAAATTACGTGATGTTAATTTTGTAAAAACACGATTTCATGGCAATCTCTGCATGGTATGGAAAAATAAAGAACTTCCTAAGCCTTGTAGCAAGGTAATTGACTATGAATCATTCGCTGTTGTATTGATGCGCTTGAGGCCGTTCGTTCACAATAATGAACGAACTTTTTTCCATAAGGTTAAAAACATTTTATTCAAACATATTGATATCGAAGCCTTTCGTGATGACTTTCGTCTTATATCTGATATGTTTGAGATGAAATCAGAAGCTATAAAAATATCCTTGAAGAATGATGGCGTTGAGCTTTTAAGTTTTCGCTCATTTATGGATTACTTAAATGCATTTGAGTATCATAGGGATAAAGAATTAGCTAACAAAACAGAAAAATTATTCGGCCCTTGGATGCATGAACAAGATGGCACACCAATTATTGCTTATATGGCGGTATATATAATAAATGCTATTTTTTGTTTGTCTGATATTATAGAAACACTTGAACAGATATCTATTGGGAAACGAGAAGAGGTTAACAACTGTCTGGAAAAATACTTCGATACCGTCACTTAACAAGAGCATTGGACGACGGCAAAAAGCCACCGGGCTTTATTTCAGACGTTATGTGTCGAATACGGAGCTACAAAAATGACAGATGCTCTTGACAATTGGCAAGCGATTATCGAATTGGGCATGGTACTTAAACGGTGTGATGATTGTGGTATATCAACCGCATCCGTTGCAATGGCATTCATTTGTATTGATACAGTAGCCAATCTAAATAGGCCTTTGGACAAAATCCAGGTTACACGATCTGATTTTATCGAATGGGTAGATACTTACTTAGATTGCCATCCAAAACAGAAGTATAAATATAGGGGGAAGGATGTATATGCAGCTCGTTGTGCATTCTTACACACTTATGGATCAGAGGCTCAATTACATACGAAAGACCCTGATATTGTGAAATTTACTTATCATGATGGTGGTAAACATGCATATGATCCAAATATTGATAAAACCCTTGTGGCGATTGGTATCAAATCTTTTGTTAATGATGTGCTCATTGCAGTAAAAAACTTTCTCGAAAAGTGTGAACAGGATTTATCGCTTAAAAAACGCGTAGAAAAACGGCTTTGCAATGTTCTTAAAACGTTACCATTACCTTTAAAATAGGCTGCGCTGCAAAGAACGCCTAAAGTGAACTGAGCCTTTATGGTATTAGCCCTCATTTTTTCGAAATAGGAATAGCCACCATATATTGGGGCTCAGAAAATTTGAACAATAGCGATTGGTCATAGACATCGTCAACAGATACTTTGAAAACGTTCAGCTTTGAGCTTTAACGCAAATGCCTCAGACACCCCTTGCCGTCTGTGAATATGAAGGTTGGAATTTCTATGGTTGCCCTTTGGATTCCCTGACATGTAATTGCCTTCTCAAGCGAATATTATCTACAATAAGAACGACTACAGCTACAATTAAAATAGTATTAATACCACTATTGCCAGCAAAATGCCAAAAAAGCCACGCTAAGGCTGCCATGCAAGTAGCAGAGAAAATAAGGCTTATCGAGTCTTTCATGCTATCCCCTTTTGGAATCGATACATTTTTCGCCCAACTGCTTTTTGGTTATAAATGCCATACCATCGTTGGAGATTCACAATCAACCATGGCCTATTAAGATTGAACCTGTGGGCAGTGAAGATCACATCCGAAAGTGATATTCCGCCAGATAACGAGCGACCAATTGCAACAGCGATACTTCCGATAACAGCACCCACATAAAATGCAGCAGAGCATGCTGCAATAACTCCAAGCCCCTCCAGTCGGGTACCTGCACCAATTAATTCGCCAATAGTTACAGATTTACCAAATTTATCAATTTGGGTTAATATTACCGTCGCACTCCCAACTGCGGTCTGAATGCTCCCAAAAAGCGTTTTAGGAGCAGGAAGACCAAGGCCTTCCATGTTTTCTTTAAAGTATTGGTAGAAATCAGACACCTTTTTATCACCTTCTGTAATAGGATTATTTTGAAACTCCTGTATGCACAAATGGTTCATTGGTCTGGATCGACATCACGCAAATGGTTCAATAACATCATCGGAAAGGGCTTGCAATTTCTTTTCTTCATTTACCACAATGTCGACCAAGCATTAATGGTATGATTGAACTGATTTTCATAAAATTATTCAGGACCATATATTGTGTATGCTCTAAAAAGCAATTTTAATTAAAAATTAACCGTACTGAAACCCAGAAAAAATAGGCCCATAAAGAAAAGTGAAATGCAAAATATAGATTTAAAATGGTTGCGGTTTTGGTTGCAGATCTTATCCCAAAATAGACAAAAAAAGAAAGAATATAGTGGGGAGACGTCTTGAAACAAAGGCTTTTTAGGGCTTTTATCGCAATAGCAACGGCTTTGGGAGCTGGATGTCGGAGTGTTCAAATCCTCTCGCCCCGACCAGTATGATTAAAGGCTTTCACTGTTGAGGTTGAAAATCCACAACTTAAAAAATTCAGCGATTAATTTAGTGTTCTACCAGATCGTTATACTATAAAACAAAGCTGATAGATAAAGACCAATACCGTATACGCTATGAGCAACTATACTAAGCAAACGCGAGATATTTGGCCTTGGCGTTTTTGAAGCCGCTATACCAAATCCTAAACAAGGTTGCATTAGAAAAAATGGTGCAACAACCGTCACAATACCAATCAGTATTGCTGGAAATAAAGTCGGTTTGTGCGTCCATTCAGGTCCGTAAAAAAACAGCAATAACCCGGCAAAAGCGATTCCAATTGCGTAATGGGCACTCCAGCCAATAGGACGTTCACCTGGAATAAACGGTGATTCAGTGATGTTTTTATGGACAAAACATCCTTTCGAGAAGTGACCTATCCAACGTCCAACCATTGCATAGTTAAGGGATGGAATTTTAAAAAAAGTGTTTAGAAACAACGCCCAGATATCCATTATCACCGTAGCCCCAACTCCAATTAAAACAGCTTTGATGATTAATTCCTGTGCCTGTATTTCATTCATATATTAAATTCTCCAAATGAATTTTAGAGGGTCTCCTTATCTTTTTGATAATAATCATACCGTATAGTATGGTATTTTAATATACGGATTTTTTGAATGATGTCAATTAAAGATCATACTATTGAGTTTGTTTTATAATAGAACGACATCAGGCTAAACCGAAAAGGCAGACACAACATATGGCCATTTGAACTTTTTTTGGAAATAAAGTTACTCTGTCTTGACAATCTGTATCCCGAAAGATACATTTAAGATATGAATTACGAACTGAAAAGCACAGGGCAATATGACAAATGGTTTCGGAAGCTAAAAGACGCGTCTGCTAAAATCAAAATACTGGCCCGACTGAGCCGTATTGAAAACGGAAATTTTGGGGATTACAAACAAATTGATACAACCCTTTATGAACTGCGCTTTTTTTTCGGACCTGGATATAGAGTTTACTACACAATCCATGGAACCACCGTTGTGCTGCTGCTGGCCGGTGGCGATAAATCCACCCAGCAGAAAGATATTCGGGCAGCCAAAGACATGCTTAAAGAAATGGAGGAATAAAAAATGACTCTTGAAATAAAACCCTTTGACATTGCAGAGCACTTGAATACACCTGAAGATATAAAGAATTTTTTACAGGAAGTTCTTGATACAGGGGATGAATCCGATTTTATACACGCATTAAGTACAGCGGCCCGGGCAATGGGCATGACCGAAGTCGCCAAAAAAGCAGGTGTCACCCGGGCAAGCCTTTATAAATCACTGTCAGAAAACGGGAACCCGGGGTTCATTACGATCAGCAAAGTCACCAAGGCTCTGGGGTGCAAATTAGGTGTGGCATAATAGAAAAAAGCCCAATTTTTGTTGCTTAAAATGATATTACATTGGGCGGGGCTTTTGGGCGGGGATTTGAGTGGCGTAGCGTAAAAAACAGGGTTGTGCGTAGAATATAGTTCCTCTAAAACAGTGGGTTTCAAGGCATCGTAAACCGTGAATCTCTGTCTGGGGGACAAGTGGTCGCTGGTTCAAATCCAGTCGTCCCGACCATAATAAAGAAAGGGCTTTCAGCGGTTTTGCTGGACGCCTTTTTTTATTGTGAAACGCAAGTGGGGACCAAATTGGGGACCACTTTTGATTGTCCTTGAAAGCGGGCACTCACCCTGTAACGCGTCACGTAATTTCAGATTTTCTTGCATGTAATTTCATATTTTTAAAAATTTCCTGAACAAAAATCTTCCTGGAAAAGTGTTGGCTCCTTATATTCTTTTAACTCGTAATTTGAGTATATGAGTTCGTTGGCTTTGGTCGGCCCTTTTGATCTTATCGTATATAATAAGGATACCTCTTTGTGTATAAATTGGCTGAATACCTTTCTGATATCAGGATGGTCGTTGATTGAGAGCATGAACCTCCCGCTGATGTTTTTCAAGGTCTCTGCCAGTTCTATAAAATCGTCCAAAATGAAGTTATGCTTATAATCCGGGCATAGGTAGTATGGGGGATCACAATAAAAAAAAGTCCCCGGGCTATCGTATTTAGCAATTACGTCTGCCCATGACAGGTTTTCAATGTGGACGCCCGTCAAACGTAGATAAATTTCGGACATCTCCTCTTCCAGGCGTAAAAGGTTTATCCTGGGTGGACCTTCTGTTTGGGTGCCGTATGAGCGGTTTCTCACCCGGCCACCATATGCCAGGCGTTGGATATAGTAATAGCGGGCTGCTTTTTGAATATCTGTTAAGCCCCGCCCGTCCAGCTGGTTTTTCCAGTCTTCAAACCACTCCCGGGATGCCAGGCACCATTTAAACTGTCTTAAAAATTCCTCCATGTGATTCTGAACAACACGATAAAAGGAGATCAGGTTGCTGTCAAAATCGTTAATAACTTCTGTTTTGGATGGTTGTTTTCCAAAAAATATCCATGCCCCGCCGCAGAAAACTTCGCAATATGTTTGGTGTTTCGGGATTAATGGAATGATTTGTTTGGATAATTTGGATTTGCCGCCAATATAGGCAAGAGGGCTTTTCATGGACTTTTCTCCATCGGATTGATATACCCCTAATGCTCGGTCCGAGCTGGGGGTATTGTCATTTGTGATGTCTGGGCTGCTCGCTTCAGTCCATTCGCCCTGGCCGTGTTGCTGCACGGATCAGGGTGATACCCCTTAATAAAGTCGTATAATTTTTTAAAGAAGCATATTCTCCAAAGCAGTTTTCACCTATCCCTGACCTTCTGAAATCACCACATTCACGGCTGACCGGCATATTCTATCGATCTTGCGAATGATAAAAACGCTGTTCAAGTTTCCCTCTTTTTTGCCAAGGACAAGTTGATCCCCTATCGTGTATACCTGTCTGGTGTCCCTGATCGTCAACTCAAGCCCGGATGTGGTTCTGATTTTAACAACTCCACCAGATCCGATTAAAGTCACCTCTCCGTAACTGTAAACGCCTTCGCCTGCTGACAGAGTCGGACTAAATTGCTTTAGAACATCAACCATTGTACACCAGATCAACATATTCCACTGTCTCCACCTGGGCAGTGAGGCTATCAGGGGTCCCTGTGATGACTGTTTCTTTAACGGTCGTTAAAACATCAATGCTCCTCATGCCGGACTGGATCTGCAAAATATCTCCCACCAAAATCTGCTGGAACGGCCCGGCCAGGTCAATGGACCGCTCTTTTCTGGTGTGGGTGTGCAAATTAATTTCATGCAGGGCCCGAGCCTGGATTAAAGCCGTGGATTGATAGATCCCATTATTGATTTCGTCCAGATCCACAAAGGGTGCAAGGTGTAATAGCTTTGACATGTCCCCGGACTGGCCGGTCACAGCGATATGATAATCAAGATCCGAATTGAAAAGAGATATTCCCGGCGTTCCGCCGTCCTCCATGGAAAAATTTATCTGTGTGCCGGCACCGTACGCGCCGGCACCCGATGCAACCAAATTGGTTTTTGCGTCTGCATCGGCCTGGGTGGTATATAATTCAACGCTGATACCGGACCCGGAATCCGACAAAAAGACGTACCAGTTTCGATTAGGGTTTAAATTCCATTCTGTTATTGCAAAAGACATACGCCGCTCCTTGCCTTTTCACCCATCAAACCTTCACGCCATCCCCGGGTAGCGGTACCGAAATATTCCAGGCCATCCAGGGACATCAGTTTTGTCATTTGACCGGTTTTTACGTCTATCCGCCAGGTGACAACATGCCCACCCCACCGGCCACAAAAACAAAAGGCCTTAATTTTCGCCCCGCCGTTTTTTGCCCCCAGGGCCTGTCCGGCTTCCACATAAAAATTGTAGGCTTCAAACCCTTGCAAAACTAAAGCCTTACCCCCGGGAAGATCAAGGCTCAACTCCCGGATACCGGTCCGCTTTGCTCCGTTTTCCGACGCCCACCCCGGATCTTTTCGCCGGATGTCCGGAGACGTATAAACCACGCCATCGGCAAATATTAGGGTATAATTCATAGTTCTACCTATGAGTACAGATACCGCAGGGTCAAAACCAAAGCCGTGGAACTGCCCGGTGTATGGATACCGTTGGTGACAAGCTGTTTGATATTGAAATAGAGATTTTTAGCGGCAGTCAATGCAGCCGTGTCAAGTTCGATCCTGGAATCGGTCCCGGCTAACGGCGTACCGGCCCAGGTGGCGGAACCTGGCGACCCGTTGGTGGTGGCAATGGCCCGAATGGAAGAATCGGCGGCCGTACCGCCGCCAAGAAAATTATCATCTGCCGTGTCGTGGCCGGTATCGTCCCAGGCTTCCAGGTACGGCACACCCGCCGTGGCCCCGTCAAAATAGATGGCAAATACAAATTGATTATCACCCCCGGACTGCCCACCCGCACTGGTCCCGGCCAGGGGCACCTGGGCAAATTCCGCCACCGATGCATCCTTGATAAAGGTTTTTTCGGACTCATTACTGCCAGAATCCGGTATCACCACCGGATACCGGGTACCGGACAATTCATCCCCGTCGGTTTGCTGTTCCGAACACCAGGCCAACGCATCATTTTCAAGATCCATCACCACCCAATTGGATGATGCCCCACCGGCCCCGCCCGACGCATTCCCGGTATTGGCCCCATCATTTTCCGTATCGTTAAAAAGCCAATAGGTGTTTGGCTGGGTCATGATACTACCTCCCTTATTGCGCTGTTTAAATGCATGGCATAGATTGATTTAAATTCCGGCATGGTGGACACAACCATGATATCCATTGTTATATCTGTTATTGATCCGCCATCGCCAAGTAAAATATCCATTGCTATATCCTGATTAATAAAACCGTTTGATAAGTAAATATCCATAAAGATATTTTTAGATTTTTCTATTGCTGCTCGAATGTTTAAAGGTAAGAAATGAAAATCCTGAAGTGCTGCAAAAATATCAATTTTTTTATCTATACATTCATCACAAATAAGGTCCACATTGAGCGGCACCTCTCCCATAAATTGAAAAAAGGCTGAAATATCGCTCTTAATATTTTCATTTGCCCATTCCGCCAAATGAATATCAATAGGAAATGAATTAACTTGCTCTTGGGATAGCTCTATGTCCAGACTCATATCTGCTAAAATTATTGGAGCCAAAACGGTGCTATCAAACGTCACTAAGTCGTCTATCAGGCTATAATTTACGACTTTAATCCAGGCATCTGACCGGGCAATATCAGAAACCCTTAATTCGCTTATAATACCCGAATATTGATTATCATAAACACCGTCCCCAATTCGCGGGGTTTCTGACGTTTGGTGTATAATAACCAAATCGTCCGGGCAGGTAACGTCTTCGTCCAATCCGCCGTCATCATACATTTTAATATGGTTGGGTCCATAACTGCCCGCTAAATAATGCCAATTTCCATCGCCCTCAACCACCGCCACCGTGTCCGCCTGATAATATAAATTTCCTGTCAACCGGGGATGAAATCTAACCTTGCCCGTATTGGTAACAGCAAAGGCATATCCCGTATATGGATGACGATATCTGTCAAATATCCTGGCCCAATCCGGATTTCCGGAATACGTTTTACAAACCGCTTCAATTGTAAGGTAATCAGGCTTAAAATCATCATTATCAGGCAAATTAAGATAATCGCTACTATCAAAATCAAGGGCACGGCCAATCAAACCGGCAACAAGATCCGCAGACCCCATGCCGCCCTGGGGCGTCGCATGGTTAGCGTTTGCCGTTGAATCCAAAATACATGCCCCGCCGGTGGCCGGGTTTTGCTCCATATGATATACGGCTTTGTGATTTGAATCCCAAACATTTTGGGCTTGTGAGGATGACGTATCACCAATATAGGCGGCATTGTCCGCCTCTTGTGGATCAAAATAAAAATATAAATCCGTGGTGCCGGAACTAGATAAAACCAAATTTGAACTTGAAACCCATATAACCGCTTTATTATTGGCATTATCCCATAGTTCAATTTCAGCATATAATTGTGTTACGCCGTCGCTTTCAGTAATCGCTATTTTTTTTGAATTGCTTCCAAGATCGTCAAAAATGTCTGAAACATCCTGATTGGATTTCCCGACCGATACACCCAACAAAATAGGTACCGGGAAATGAGTCAAATCACTATCAATGTTTGTATTATCTACAGTGATTTTTTTTCTTTTTGCCCACATCCCAAGCCAAGCCATTATAATAATACCTCATGGTCTGGATTTTCTTCACAAATTAGACGTACCTTATACCCTTTCTTACCTTCAGTACATCTGGGACATACCGATTGTTTATACATTTCAGAGTCACAATAAGGGCATTTAACCAATACCTTTTTTAAATTCATTTTTTGACCGGTGTACTTCCTTTTGGCCTGTTGTTCTTTCATCTCCTTTACAGCTTTATCAATATCTTCCTGACGTATTTTAGGCGTTTGAACCCAGTATTCTCCATCTATTTCATAAAACTCTTGCCCTTCCGGTTTAATGGGTTGAGGTGCCCAACCCTCTTCCCTTAATTCATTTTTTGCTGTTTCGTTATCCGCATAAAGCGTAATGGCTTTCTCTACATCATCTTTATTAAAGGCTTTCAACATAGCCAATATTTGTTTATCTGGTGTTTTCATATTATTCCTTATTACGATGAACACCGCCATTCATAAGTATATTGATTATAAGGAGAAATATTATATCTATGATTATAAGTGGAATCTTCATACGAATTCGCTTGTTGAAAAGACCATGTACCACAAGCACTGTTGGTACAATGACCGGCCCAAGTACAATATTCAAATTGACTGACATCAGGAATAATCGCTACATTTTCAGGTGCGTATGATGGTTCCTCAGCACAACCGCAGCACTCCCCTATTTCATCGCACGATTGGACAAAATTAGAATTAAAAACGCCTTCATATTTCATTTCCCCATCTATCTTTTCCCAAAAAGTCTTAAAATCAAAATTATATGTGTGTACTTCATTTGTTTTGGTAGCTCCTGTAACCCCTCCGGTATTAGGAACTAATACCCATTCGCCGTCTGTAGATCTTATTTTAACAGTACAACACCCTACAGCCGTCTCGTATACTCCACATTGATCTTCCGGCATGGTAACTATAACTGTCGTGCCATCACTACATACATATTCTGCTGATTCCCCCGGGGACAAAACATCAGGCCCGGAAACCATTGAACAATCCCCACACTGTTCTTCTCTCCGGGTTTCACATTTTTGTTCACATTCAGCTAAATTATTAGCCCTTAACGCGCTATATGCTTCATTATATTCCGGGGTGCCTTCCGCATGGGTTTCAATGACGGTTTCGTGGATGGTTTTATTATAATCATAGGTATTTCCTTTCGTTCGTATTTCAGAGTTGCATAATTCAGAACACGGACAACCATATGGATCATCCGCCGCACAATCTGCCGCAGACGACGTCCCAAAGCGGATATCGTCTTTATTTTCAGCGGTTGAGTTATCAATATTTGTCATACGGTTTAAAATCATGACATCGCAGCCGTCCAAAGAAATCCCGCCGCTTTCCCCGTCTCCCATGTCGCTCTCTTCGCTGGGCTCGCCGCCGGAACTGCCGTTGTTGTCGAAATCGTCCGGGTCATCATCTGAATCATAATCCGAAAAGAGTGGATCAGATGTATTGTCATCGCTGCAGTCCACCGCACCCAGGGAAACGGTTTCAGATAATCCCGCCTCGGTGCCGTCGGCCATACGAATAAGGATCTCCGCATCGCATTCTTCATCCACATCATCGGATAACCAGGAAACCGCCGTCGCCCCGTCTGCGATATAATCAATCCAGACCTCTGTGCCGGTGTCTATTTCGTTTGTTAAGTCAATGATTTTGCCATTATGGCTTTGATAGAGATTATTCGTTTTGCCGGTGTCCGTGGTTAAATATACCTTGGGTGTTGCCGAATCTGCAGGAAACACAGACGTTTCAACCTGGCTTGTCCCGGCTATTTCGCTGATCACATAGCTTATTTCATTGACCACCTTCACGGACCCCAGGATCTTTTTAGTTGAGGAAAGCGCCCCGCAGCCGGTCAAGGTCAAGGTGGCAATCATGCCCGTGGCAGGACCTCCGTTGATCTCCGCCCAAATTAAAATAGGGGCACTGTTGCCAAAGCAGATATCCGTATCCGTGCTTTTGATAGCATCCAGGCTGGAACCGCAGGCGCAGGTATTGCCGAGCTTGACGTCAATGGTGCCCTGGGAGCCGTTGACATCTGCGGTTACTGTCACGTCCAAGGCCTCGGTCCCGGTCGTTACGGTGTTCACCGCGCAGCCCGAAGTAATATAGGTCACCACCAGGGTCTGGTCGCAATAATCAAAGGGGTTTTGAACCGTGATTTCATTATCTTCAAAGGTACACCCGGATTTGGTATCATCCCAAAAATTGTTTTTATGCTGCCGGTCAGAATAGGCCCAAATACCAACCACATCATAAACCGGATAATCCACGGTTACCTTGTAATAATTATCGGCGTTGTGTGCCTTGTTTGACATAAGCATCTGCCCGGTGGACGTGGTTTCCGTCCCCAGGGTGACGCCATCCTCCGCCGTCCATGTCACCACCACCCCGTCGGCCACCGGTCCGTCGTTGTTCGATACAAAGGCGTATAGCCTGCTTTTGCTGGACCCGTCCGCCGGTAAACAATCCGCATCATCCGGAGCCGCCAGGCTAACCGTTAACCCGGAATCGCTGCCGTCTGCACTGATCTTGATCCGGTTTCCGAATTCTGGATACTCTACATTTTCAATGATGCCGATGATATCCAGATCCGTGACGGTGTGGTCCGCCGCCGCCGGATGGAAAACATTTGACCGGACCACCAGGGCTTCGGCTGCCGTGCATCCCACGGTGCCGCCTGCATACTCTGCAAGTTCGTTGATCACATCAATGGGATAAACCCCGTCAACGGCATAGGACCCGGCAAAAACGGTAAAGTCCGTCATTTCAAAATTTACCGTAAGATCCGCCAGGGCGGCCATTTCGCTGACAATGGCTGACGCCGTGGTGTCCGCCTCCCATGATTTTGAAACCTTCGGCGCAAAGGGGGCACCAGCCTTGGCAGTTTCGGACCGGCCCCAAAGCCCTTCACCGGCGATGCTGTCCGGCCCGGCTGAAATCCCGGGTTGCTCAATGTAAAATTTGCCCAGGGACACCCAGCTATCCCCGTCTATGACTTTAACCTCAAGCCGCAATTGTGGCAGCACCGTGTAGGAAAATTGGTCATAAAAAGAGGGATCTGCCGCGTCAAGGGTCAATTCTCTGGCATAGCCGCCTGCAGAATCACGCACCTCAAACCGGAAAATCTGGTCCTTGATAGATACATCATCCAGCAATATGTCCCAATCAAGCGTCATTAAATCTCCTTGCTGATCACAATCATGCGGATTTCATAACTGAAAAGGTGGGTGTCATGCCAGGCGGCCAAAATGTTGCGCCGGACCTTGAACCCCGCAGGGTTGCGTGAAAACTGGATTTTCCAGCACTCATATCCGTCAGTGAAATAGTATTGGCCGTCCACAGTCTCGTATGCCGCCCGCAATGTCGTGATCGTGGCCGCCTCCAGGGCATCGGAATCAGAAAATGAAATCACCCCGTCGGACTCAACCACACCAAAGTCCTGGACCACCACCCCGCCCAACGTCCGGATCACAGTCCCCCGGGCCTGGTCGACATCGTCTGAATCGTACTCCCCATAAAGTGGATCTTGATCAAAGACAATCAGGGTGGCCGGTGCCGTGGATGCGTTGTCCGGATCAACCGTGGGATCAATGTCCGTGGAATAAATCCTGAATTTATTTGCCATAGGTTAACCTCATGCGTGACATCTCCCGGGCCATTTTTTTCATGGCCGCCCGGGATGACGGATCGGAAATCCTGACCGGAGCCTCGACATCCCCGGCCTGGAACCTGACAAGCAAGGTTTCTGATGGGCTGCCCACACCGCCGCCCGCAGCAAAGGCGGGCACTTTCACCCCGGATACCGGCAAAGAGGAAATCAACCCGCCGATCCTGGCCCGGACAGCCCCTTGAACATCTGGTAAATTTAAACGCATAGAATTTAAAGCAGAAAAGAAAGACGCCCCATACTTAGCCACCGCCTCTTTGCGAATAATGAATTCACCCGCCTCCAGCAAAGATTTGATCCGGTCACCGCCGCCGTAACCGCCCAGACGGCCCGCCCGCCGGACAAACGCCCCCGCTGACGCTGCCAGGATTGGGCCGCCTGCTTGGTTTTCTGAAACGGTACGGGTGACAACCGTGATATATTTGGTTTCGTTTTTGACTAAAGCGTTGATTCGATTTTGGGCAGACTCAAGGCCCTTTAATTCTATCTTGACATTGGCTGCCCGCTCTTTGGCAATATTATCAAGTTGGGCCTGGATCTTAGATGCCGTGGTTTCCCATTGAGTTTGGCTCTCCTTGGCATTCTCTTTTTGTTTGGAATACAGGTCCTGAATGAAATTACCAACGGTTTCAACGCCGCTAATGGCAACCTTTTTAGAATCTTCCAGGCTTTGTTTGACCACCTCATTGCCGCTGGAATCGCTTCCTTTAACTTCCTCGGCAAGCCCGGCATAAAGGGATTCGGCATCTTTGGCCAATTTCTCGGCCAGTTCATAATCCTTTTGACGCAAAGCCTGCTTGGCTGCATAAAGTTTTTCGTCGGCCTGGCGTTTTTCGTCCGCCCATTGTTCCTCGTCTGACAGGCTTTTACGGCCCAACTCCCGGATTTTATCTTCCGTGGACATCCGGGCATATTTAATCTTCTCTTCCCAGGATATAACCTCTTTGGCGTATTTTTCGGCCTGGGATATGGCGTAATCATAGGCTTTTTTTGCCTGTTCCTGGAATTTATCCAACTGCTCACTGGTGGCCTTAACCGCCTCGGTGGGTGCCTCAAGGCCTTTGGCGGCATCCCGGCCGCCCTCTTCAACCTTTTTCAGATCGCTGTTAATTTGGTTAATCCGCCGGTTAACCTTTTTCAATTGGCCCTGGGCGGCTATGGCCTCTTTGGTGGCCGTGCCAAACATGGTAGTCTCACCAGCCTTGGACTGCAGCTTTGCCTGTAACGCGACCCAATATGCCCGGGCACGTTTTAAATTACGTGACAACTCGTCCAGTTCCTCGGGTGCCGTGCCCGTGATATCATCGGGCAATTTGACATCCTTAAATTCATCATACTTTTTCATGACCCGGTCTGTGGTTTCATAAAGCCTTTCCAAGGATTCCCTGGCTTCATGCTGGGCATCGCGCATATCAAAAAAGGCCTTGGTGGCTTTAACAATATTGATGACGCCTTGGGCGGCAGCCAAGGCCACAAAGCCCTTAAATGCAATCCCCAGGGCAGCCGTTGACGCCGCAGCCCCGGCAATGGCCACCCGCAAAGACGCAAACCAGGCGGCAATATTCATCCCGGTCAAAACCACAAAAGCGGCATTCAAAGCATTGATAACGGCAACCAGTTTGGAAACTACGGAAACGGCCACCGTGGCCCCCACCAGCACCAGCAGCATCTCTTTATACTTCACGGCAAACTCGGCCACATTCGCCGCCCCTGAAATCAATTGAGACACAAACAAACCGATCTCCCCGGCGTTTTCCCGCAGGGATGCGGCCACCTGATTCATGGTTTCAACTACATCCTGGTTGTTGGTTACTGCATTCTCAATTTCTTTGCGGACAAGCTGCACAGCCCCGGCAAAGGTTTGGGCACTTCCGGCGGCCCGGCCCTGGAGTTCATTACTTTGTTCAAGCAGGACCTGATATCTGACCTGGGCCTTTTCAATATCGGTCAAATCCTTCCAGGCTTTTTCCGTCTGCTTGTTAGCCTCATACCAGCTTTTGACGTAATTTTCATTCAGGGTAAGCCCAAGATATTCAGATGCTTCAGCCTCACCCCGCAACGCAGAGGTTACCCGTTCAATGGCCCCTTCAAGATCGGTTTTCCCGGCACCCAGATCCGCAGACCGCTTGATCACCTCTTCCATCTGGTCTTTTGACAGCCCCAGGCGTTTGGTCATATCCACGGTCCTGGATATCGCATTTCTCAGGGCTGTATTGGAGTAAATCACAAGTTCATCAGACAGCCGGCTGACGGATTCTTCCCAATCTTCAACGCTGCCCGTATCTTTAAATTCCCGGTTGGCCGCTTTTACAGATGATTCAAGATTATAGATGGCGGTCTCAGAATTTTTGACCATTTCAACAGATTTGGAAAGCGCAGAAAATCCGGCATATGCCCCAATAAGGCCTTTAATCTGGCTGGCCAGCCCGGAGGACACCTTTTGTCCGCCGGTGGCAGCCGCATTAAACACCTTAAGCGATTTAGTGCCCTTGTTCAGCCCCTGGATAAGGGAATTTGTCGTCCGTTTTATCCCCTTACCAACAGCGGATATGACTATTTTTAATTCTTGCGCCATATTATTCCTTTAAAAAGTCCTTCCACTCTTTCTCATCGGCATAGTGGCCGAGCCTGAGCGCGATTGCTATTCGCCGGAACTGCTCGTTGTCTATGCGCTGCGCCTGTTCATGGGCTGTCAGGAAGAAGGAGAATCCGTATCCAAGGCAGTGGACATGTCCTGCCTGGATAACTCGGCAAATAATTCGGTCAAGCTTGCCTGAATCGAGTCTTTCAACGCTGTTATCACTCCGCTTTTCTCCAGCAGGCTTAAAAAAAAAGCATTGACCTCTTTGGCCGCCTCCCAGACTTGATTAAGCTCAGAGGGGGCCATCTCTTCAAGTTTTTCCGCCGGCAGGTCCGTGACCATGGGCAACAGTTCCATGGCATCCTCAACGCCGCTGAGATCAGACAAGCGGTTCAATATCTGCCTGATATCCTTAACGCGCAGCTCTTTGAGCGTGATTTCAAGATCGTCAATTTTTATGGATTTAGTTTTTCTCATTTAAGCGCCTATCCAAGGATTTCTGTTTTAAAGTATTCCTGGCCGCTGGGCTGACTGGTATCGGCCAGGACGGTCCCGGTCACATTGAGGATGGCCGCACCGGAACCAATTAGTGGGAAGTCCCCGTTAAGATTTAATTGGACCTTATGAAAAGTCCACCGGTGCCGGGGACCTTGGTCCTTTTTGTCAGAAACGAAAATCATTTTTTTCTGGACGCTGCCGGCGGACATGGACCACAGGTATTGCTTGTTCACGGCTTCATAATCATAGGAGACCACGTCCGTATCGGCCATGCTGCCGGCGGACAATTTGCGAATGTAACCGGAATCGGGGTCAATGGAATAATCCGTCCCGTTCACACGCCGGGTGGTGCCGGTGGAATCCGTGACCACGGCGTCCTCCAGGACCTCAAGCCCCGCCGGTACAATGTGGTTTGTGTCCTGGGTCTCGTACACCTGCTCACCGGCCTGGAATGTGCCTGAGACATTCACCACCTCAACATAACCGGAGCCCACAAAGGCAATTTTACCCGTGGCCGTAGACGTCTCACCGGTCACATCGTCACCCACCGCCAGGCTGCCGGTTATAGTACCCGTTAACTTGGTGATAAATACATTCAGGTGCCCCAAATCAACGTATAAATCATCCGCAAAGGCAGGGGTGGCCTGGTACTCATAACTTGCAGCCTGGTTCAGGGTGTTGATGGTATCCGACAGCAACGCGATTTTAAGATTCTCATTGGTCATTTCCCGCAGGCCGAAGCTAAGGGTGGCCTCGCGGTCCGTCTCCACCTCAAGGATGGTGGCCCGGGACGCATTCCGGTTTGTCTTCACCTTGTCCGTGGATACGGACATGGAAAAGGTCAGGTTTTCAAGGTCACCCAACTCATCAAAAGAGGACCCGGCAACAGCCCCGGCATAGCAACGTCCGGTGCCGTTGTATCGCATGTTTTCTGCGCTTGATGCTAAACTCATGTTTGTTGTCCTTTCTAAAGTCTTGTTGTTATTGTCTGGACACTGTAACGCGCCGAATACAGGCATAATCCGCGTTTTGGTATATAGACCTCCGGCGATTCAGACATCACAACCGCAGGAGCCCAACCCGGGAGCATCACTTTCCTGTGCATCCTGGCCCGGATTTCCTTGAGCATGGAATAGACGCCGGGGTTATTTGCACTGCCCCTGGCCGCCGTCCGGTTCCCCCGGTAATTTTTGTCCCCCACCATAATGATCAAATCAATCCGGCATTCGTCACTGCCCACACGCCAGTCAATAGCCAGGCCGTCTGCAATGACATAAATGCAGGGAAACCGGACGGTGATCTGCTTTAGCTCATCAACCTCAAGCTCTCCGGAATACGGGGCAATGGTTTTTACGCCAAGCTGTGCCATATCGGCCAACGCCGCCAAAGCAGCCTCTTCAATTTGTTCAAATTCGTGTGTCATGCAAATTCACCCATTAAATAGTCTTTGATAATGCGCACAATTTCAGCCTCGTTTTTACGATTTACCCCCAGGTGGGGCCGGGCCGGGATCTTTGCCTTTCGGTCCCTGCCGGCAAGCCCGCCGAATTGGTGAATGGCGGCATAATCCTTGGCCTGTTGGTCGGGGCTGATCTTCACCTGGTCGGATTCGGCTTTGTAGACCGTTCGTCGCAAATGATTGTCTTGGGTCAGGATCTTTTTGCTGCCAAGGAACCTTGTAAATCCGGCTGTCAATTTCCCCTTTTGGGTGTACCGCTTTTTATTTTTAAAAAGAGAATAATAGGTCCTGACCTTTAATTTCTGCCAGGGCCGTCCGTCGGGGTCCCGTTCTTCCCGGAACCATGACTCACGCTCCTTGACCATGTATTCGCCGATGTTCTTGAACGCCGGCTTCAGGTTCTTCACGCGACCCGGCAAACGGTCGATCAACTCCTGCAATTCATGGGCTTCAATGTCAAATTCGATCAACGGTTCCGGCATAGTTTAAAACCCCCGCATGCTTGACCGTAAAAAGACACGGTCGCCGGATGAAATCCGTGGTGCGTTGCTCTCTGCCGGAGTGCCGTCCGGATCATCCACGCCCAACGATATGATTCCCTTGGCCACATTTTCCAGGAACCGTACAGCATCCTTGTACCGGGTCCTGCGCTCCTCCGGTGCCCCTTCCCGCCGGGAAAACAGGTTATAGATGGCAATGTCCACCGAAAATTTGCGGATGATCTTAGGCACCGGGGAGAGCGGCACCGAATACCGGCTGCCGCAATACCCGTCTATCTCTCCGTCGGCATCCTCAATGGCTCTGTCCACGGCAGACGTGTCAATTACGTCATTTCCCGCATCGTCGGTCAGGGCAATAAGCTCTTCTTCGGGGATCTGCTCTTGAATATCCTCAAGGGTGCAGTAAACCATGGCTATTTATTCCCTGCCTGCCAGGCGGTCCAGGCCGCGTCCCGCTGTTCAGAAGAGATGCTGCACCCCAGGATATCTTCCATGGCTTCCACGGACGGCGCTCCGCTGCTGATGGTGTTTCCGTCTTCAATAGCCTTGCCGGCAGCTGCCGCCATGTCCGCCAGGGTCGGCGTATCCGTGTCCAGAGTTTGATCCTTCAGAACCGCCTCATCTTCCTGGGTTTCTGTTGCGGTCTCGGTTTGGGTCATGTCCTCATCCACCACCCCGGCCACCATGGTGATTTCCGGATCATCATTAAGCTGCTTAAACTGTTCCTCGGTAAAATGGTCATCGGCAAATTCCCGACCCTGCCGGGTATGCACCTCACCGCAACGCCGGAATCCGTCATTGCGCGATTGAATAAAAATCGTCATTTTGCCTCCTTGATTCGGCCCGGGAGGAGAACTCCGCCCGGACAAGGTTTAAATCCTCAGTTTAAGCGTCCCCGGTGGACCCATAGCAAAGCTGCCAGAACCCGTAACCGGCTTCAGCCTCAGCTTCGCAGCCGAATTTGTATTCCCCGCGCATGAACACATCATCCGCCTCCGGGTTGACCTGGGAAACAAAGTGCGGCTTTTTGGTTTCCTGGTAAATAAACGGCTTTACCGGCCGGGTGGTGTCCAGCAGGAACCAGGCGGTACTGGAACTTAACCGCCCGTCCATGACCACCTCAAACATGCCCCTGTAAGGATTGGGCGTGTCATCCGCCAGCTTTTCATCGTTGGCAAGGCACTTGGCCGTGATATGCAGCGCCGGCGGCACAAGCAGGACATTGGGCCGGATATTCAGGTTGCGGCCTTCATCGTCTTTAAACTCATGCATGGCGGTCAGGGCCACGCCGATGGATGCGTCAGCCAACGCCCGGGTGGCATTGGACAACACCATTGTGCCCTTATTGCTTACGGACGAGACATTGCCTTCCGTACCCACCGGGTGATCCGTGTCGCAATAGTATTGCCCGTCATAGCATTTCTTGGTAAATGACCCGTTCACGGCCTCATACACCAGTTCATCTGGAAATTCCCTGGCCGCCATGCCCGCATTCTGAGCCTGGGGCTGGTAGATACCCAGCTGGTCACGCTCAATGTGCTTGCGCTTTACCGACACCGTGGCCTCAAAATCCCGGGCCTTGATCGTGTATCCAAAAGCCTCCAGGGCCTTGATGGTCTTATCCCCGATCCATTCCCTCATCTTGGGAAAATTGCTCAGCCAGGCATAATCTACCTCACCGGACGGCGCCGGCACTTTCATGGCAATTTTCTGCCAGGTGCTTGGGGCCTCGGCAAACGCCTTGTTGAATACAGCCTTGAGCGTAACAAAGACCGAGTGAATGGTTGCTTGATTGATCAGCATGATATTCTCCTTTGCAGATTGTTTTTTAGTTAATATCCACCCAGACCCCGTCTGATTCCACGGCCATAAGCGTACCGGCCGCGATGGAATTGGTTGTTCCGGCGGCGGTCGTCAGCGTTACAGAATCCTCAACATAGGCGGTACCGCCTACATTGACCTGGGCCAGGGCAGTGGTGGATGAATTTGCCAGCTTGAACATATTCTTGCGCCGGACAATGATGGACAGGTCCCCGGCAGATCCGGAAGAGTTGTCCACCGCCTCCTGGGCCACCCCCACCACGGTCAACCCGGATGTATCCGAAGCCGGCACCGCATACCCGTCAGAATCCAGGGCAACCAGGTTACCGGCGTCAATGGATGTGGACGCCGCCACCTTGAGCGCTATTTCAATCCCGTCTTTTCTCGGCGTGTTGCGATCAGCCATGTTTCACCTCCAGTCCGTATTTTTTAAGATCTTCCGGGTCCAAATCCATCTGACCGGCCACGGCCAGATCCGTCTGGGTTAATTCGCCTGTTTGTGCAATTTCTGTTTTGCCCGGCAGCTTATCCACAGGCACCGCCTGGGGGGCTTTAGCCACATACTGGGCAAAGCCGTCAGGGTCCTTGGTGGCATAATCCAGCGCCCAATCCTTCTGGGCCGGGATCACCTTGCCCTTGGCAATGGCAGCCGAAACCGCGTCCCGGGCATCCCGGGCAGCCAGATCATTTTTAAGCGCCTGGAACTCAGCCGCAGAGACTGATGTCTGTTTTTCCTGTTTCAGCACGTTAATGGATGCCACCACCGTGGATTCGTTGGCATCATCCTCAAGATCAAGGGCAGACAGCACGGCCTTGGAAACGATTCCCCGGGTATCTTCATCCGGCACCGCAATGCCCAACTTGGCAACAGCCGCCAGAATTTCTGCATCCGTGGCATCCTCTTTGAGCCCCAGGGCCGCGATAAGTTTTTTACGATCCATAGGTTCCTCCTTTGATTGATCCAACCCGGCTTCAAGCTTGGCCAGAATGGGGGTCAGATGTTTGGTTTTAGGGGTATTGGTCAGGGCTGAACTATGCAGCCCATATATGCGCCTGTCTGATTTGCGGACAAAGAAAACAGGTGAAAAGTACCGGTATTCATTTTTGGCCAGGTATTCGGCCGCCTTTTCATTCCATTCCACCCGGGCCTTGATGCCCACGCCGTCCTCCCAGGCCAGTTCTTTGATCCATCCGGCTGCCGGGGCTTCAACATCCTTGAGTGTCTGGTGTTCATAATCAAAAACCACCTCGTTACCCATGCCCGCCACATGGCGCTGAACCAGGTCAAAGGCTGTTTTGTCCACCAGGTATTTAACGCCGCCGGCAAGCTCTCCCCAGCCGGCCTTAAACAGCAGCATCCATCCGGACCCGTCCCGGCTGACCTTGGCAATAAGCGTTAATATTTTGTGCATTGAATCCTCCTTTTATGCGGCCCGCAGAAAGTTGCTGCCCTGGCCCACGTTGTAATCCCAGCCCGGATCAATCCCCACCGGTACCTGGATGATCTTGCCTGTCCGGTCCTTCCATCCTCGGTATTTAATCACCGGGGCCTTGTCCGGGGCTGTCTTGCCCAGCCGGACCATATCCCGTTCAGACAGCGTCACCACCCGGCACTTGCATCCCCAGCCGTTGGGCGGATAATGGGTGTCCCACCAAGGATCGTCCCAGGGCAAAATCAGGCCGTCCCAGGCCAGGTGCTGTTCCCGGGGATGGACAGAATCCCCGTGGCGGTATTGCCAGTATGGCCGCATCGCCGTGACATCCGGGTCCGTCATCTGCCGGTACCGCCCAGCCTGGTAAGCGCAGCGCAGGTTGGTGTCATAAATCACCTTTGACCGCCAGTTCCGGTCACCCTTGTAAATCCAGCCAAAGGCCTTGACCGCCGCATCAAAGTCCTTACGGAAAGCGGACAGGGTAGTGCCTTCGGCAATGGCTTGGTCAACCGCGGCCCGCAGATCCGCCAGCAGATCTTCCTGCATGGCACCGGCCACGGTGAACGCCTTGGTGTGCATTTGCTTCCACAGATCGTCCCAGTGCTCCGTGGTCATGGACACCTTGTCCCGGAAATAGGCGATGGCCTGGTCAAAGGGCATGCCCGCATATTTTTTGAGGATTTCAGGCATCGTCCATCACCTCATACCGGCCCATGAGTTCGGCTGCGGCCATGGCCTTGGCAATCAATTCGCCAAGATCGTCCGGTTCCAGGTCGGAAAATGCATGGGAAAGCATGGATTTCATCTCCTGGATGTCATGGGCCGATGCCATGATTTTTTTGACCCGGACCAGTACCTCCAGGATATGTTCATCTGCCTGGGTGCCGAGGTTGTCCGAAACCATATCGAGAAATGCGAGATTTTCATTTCTCGCATGGCTTGGGGATTTTGCGACCACATACTGCTTGGCAGGCGTCTGGATGTTTAATCGGCTGTTTTTGGGCCGAAGGCATTCTTCACCTTTCTGGGGTTCAGGGATGCTGTATTTTTCCCTGACATGGGACACCGGGATATCCATCCGGTCGGCAAATTTATCCAGCAGGTCGGCGTAGGCAGCCAGGTCCTCTTTTTTAAATTTGCCCGTGTACTTGGGCACCGGTGTGTCCCAGCCCCAATTAAAGCCCACATAGGGCCGGATAAACTGGGTCCGGACCGTGCCGGCAATGGCCCTGGCATCGGCGTTGATCAGATCGTGGCGCACATCGTTATGGGTGTTGGCCGCAGCATAGGAGCCTTTGCCGTCCACATCGGCGGTCAGGGTGCTGCCCAAAATAGCCTTGGACATCTCCTTGTTGCCGAACCCGGCCAGGTCCTTGTACAGGTCCGTTGACACAGATCCCTTGGACCCGGTAATAAATTCAATTTCCGTGGCTTTGGAAATAATCCCGGCCGCGTCATGGCCCAGGGTCCGGACTGCAATCTCCAGTGCCTCCTTATCCGCTTCACTGGCCCCCGAATCATACTTGCCCAGGCGCAGGGGCATGCCGTACACATCACAGAAAATCACCCAGTCTTTGACCGCATAATTTTTGAACAGATACCACCAGGTGCAGACCCGGAATATGCCGGACCTTGTGGGATGGCCGGACCGGCCGCCATACCGGTGCATCATCATGCTCCATGCCGGGATCTCAACGCCCAGGGGATCATCGTCCGTGATCAGCAGCGGTACATCGGACAAAACACCGGCCCGGTCCGTAAACCGGAACCGTTTATTTTTTATGGAATCAAAATGCTGCACCCGGGCCTGGCCTTCTGAGGTATCCCACTCCATCTCCGTGGCACAGAATCCCCGGCCCATGGCATCCTGCATACTGACCAGGATATCCGGCCAGTCCGTGATGCCGTCCAGCATGGCTTGGACATCCTCACACACCCTGACGTCCCTGGTCTCCTCCGTGGCCGGGGCCAGGGTAAAGTCCGCATCCAGGATCACGTTTTTGCGCTTGGAGGTCTCGCCTATGATGTGGCCGTCCCGCTCTTCCATCTGTTCAAACAGTTCTGCCTGGCGGGCCACGTCCCCGGCATCAGCTTCCTTGAGCAGCCGCCCCAGCCGTTCCGGGGTCAGGCCGTCCGCCACATAGTTTCTATAGGCATCTGTCAAAGGGGCCGCAGCCAGGGGCTGCCGGTTCGGCTTTTTCTGCGTCCGGGTATATGGCCGGCCAAACTGATCGTAAATCGTCACCATCACCAGGCTCCTCTTGTGGCAAAACGCCTTTTGGTGGTTGTTTTATAGGCCACTTCACCCACAGGTTCGCCCCCCGCATTATCCGCCAGGAAACATGCCCAGGTTCTGTCTGCATGCCCGGCGGTGTCTGATTCCGCCACAAAACGCGGTGCGCCCGTGGCGGATGTCACTTTTTTCAATTTGTGCAGATCCGAACGCAGCTTCTGGTCACCCATGGGGATGCGCTTTTTGCGGTCCTGGAACTTTTCCTTGCCCTGGGTGGCCATGGTCAGCTTGTTGGCCCCGCTGAAAATCACGCCTTCCACCCGGGTTTCGCCGTATCTGGTCTTGGCATCTTCAACGGGCTTTTCTCCCATGCCGGTCTGGTCCATGCACAGGCGCTTGACATCATACCGGTCAAACACGTCATCCAGCAGCATGTCCTGCTCGGCGAATTTAATGCGCTGCCGGGCAATGATCTCCCGGGTCCAGGACACATCCCCGACCAGCTCATCCACCCAGATGACAAATAAGTCGTTCCGGATACCGATATCCACGCCCACATACGCGGGACCGCCCTGGTACAATTCCGGCCGGCCGGCATTCTCATCCTCGCAGGAGTTGATCAGATCAAAACTGAGCCAGGCGGATGCTTCATCCAGCCACTTTAATTCGTACTCCTGTGCCCACAGGTCATCGTCGTTTAGCGCCTGGCGCAGGGCTTCAACATCCCGGGGCAGGCCATCCTCAACGGCCTGGTAAATATCCGTGGTCTGCCGGTACCAGAGATCATCCTTGCCGGTCATCAGGGCGTAAAATTTGTTGTCTTTCCCGTTGGGTGTAGACACCACCCGGATTTTCCAGCCGTTGGAGATCACCGGAAACACGGCGCCCCAGATCTTGGTTGAATCCTTGTGAAAGGCGAATTCGTCCAGGAACACGTTGGCGGAAAAACCCCGGGCCGTATCCGGGTTGGCCGGCAGGGCCGTAACCCTTGACCCGTTAGGCCATTCGCATTCCAGCGCCCGGTATGTGGCCTCGGATTTATATTCGGTTTCCCTCACGTTCACGATGGCGCCCAGGGCCTTGGCATGTTTCTGGACCCCTTCCACCATGGCTTCCCTGGCCTGGCGTTCCCCCCTGGAAAGAATCACCCACCTGGCTTTCCGCAGCTCCAGATCCGCCATCTGGCAGTCGTTGGCAATCTCAAATGTGGTGCCGAACGTTTTGCCGGTCTGCCGGGCAAACATCCCGATCTTGAACCGGTTTGGATTGGTGATCCAGCTGCGCTGGAAGGGATAAAACAAGGGGCCGCTCATACGCCGTAAGCCTCCTGGATGATCTGCTTGTATTCTTCAGGTGTCATGGCTTTGCCTGACGCCTCAGCCTTATCCATGGCATTTAAAGCCGCGGCCGCTGCCTCCTCCTTGGCCTGCTTGCGCACCTGGTCTTCCCGGTCCAGGGTAATTTTGCTGGCCCGCTCGATGCGCTGTGAAATCAAGGCCACCTTGTTCAGGGTGTCCACATCCACCTCACCCTCATTGAGGACCAGATTAAAGGACAAGGTCTTTACAAGTTCGGTCACTGCTCTGCCAAGGTCCGTGCCCTTATTCTCTCCCAGGCCACCCACCAGGGCATCGGCAGCTTCCCGGGCCTCGCGCATCATGGCCCCTTTCTCCTCCACTGCCATGGCGTAGCGCCCCAGGGCGCTTTTGCTGATAGGCTTCTCCCCGCGCACCTTGAGCACGGGGTTGACCGCCTCAAGGATCTTGGTCTGGGTCAAGCGCCGGTCCCGCAGGGCCGCGTTGATCTCCACCCGCAGATCTTCGGGCAGCTGGTCAATGGATGAGGGCCGTCCCCGGCCTTTACGTCTATTCTGGGTCATATCTTACCGCCGTTTCATTCTTGGCGTGGGCCGACGTACCCCCGGCACCGCAACCCGGCCTTTTGCCACATCCAGGCCCCGGTTGGTCAGCGTGGCCACCATAATGCCCGGATCATCATCCAGATCCACCAGACCCTGGTCGGCCAGCCACGACAGCTCCGTGCGCACCCGGTCCCGTCCCGGAGCAAATCCGTAGGGCTCGGTCCCGTCCGCCAGGATGGATTCATTGAGCGAATAACCCGCGCTCTCTTCAAGCAGCCGCAGCAGGGTGATTCGCAAATGCTGGGATATGGTATCGTTCAAACTCATGATTTTTTCTCCGACTTCAATAAATGCTCCAGGATCATATCCACAGAGCCTCCGATGTTCTCCAAAGACCCTTTCATTTCTGACACCTGGTCTGACACTCTGTCGATCCGTTCATGTACAGCGGCAAGATCCCGATGTCCTATCTTATTCTCTTCCAGGCGTGTCACACGTTTATCAACTTTCTGGATATCACACTTGACTGCTGCAACGTCCTTGCCGTGTGCCTTGTCTTTGTTAGTGATCCAGACACCAAGCCAGACCACGACATTCCCCACCAGCGAGATCACCATGAGCCAAAACTGCAACGCCTTGTAATCAATCATGACGACCTCTCAAACGCTTCCTGGCACGGGATGCACCGGCAGCAGCCCGGCATTGCCTTGCGCCGGGCCAATGGGATGGGCTCCCCGCAGTCGATGCACTCGGTACAGATGGGCTGATCATCCCCGCACCGGGCTTTTTCAATGGCCATGTTCCGGAAAAACTGCTCATGGCCTGCGGCAATATCGCATTCATCCATCACGTACCCTTGTTGCCGGTGATCAAGGATATTACCTTGGCGGCTGCGCCCTTGGCCTGGGCCGTCTTCTCTGCACTGCGTCCGACCATCCACACCGAACAGACCCCGCCCCAGGCCCACCAGAATTCTTGGGGCAGCGCCAGTGACGGCAGCGTGGGCATTTCGGTTTTAAACAATCCGGCAAAATAGAACACCATGGGAAACACCACATGCACCAGCCCGATGAACACCAGGCCCATATAAACCACACTGGGCCGCGCCCGTTTGGTGTACGCATCCGCCTGGTTCATCTCCGACACAATGATGTCCCGTTTCAATGCGTCCCGCTGCACGTCCCGTTCGTCAATGGCCTGACTCAACCTGGCCTGCATCGCCGCCCGGTCCGCTTCGGTCATCTGTTTAGGGAAAAACCGGTCCAGAAGTCCGCCGGCAAAGTCAAAGGCTGATCCAAGGCCGGTAAGATCAAGTCCCATGCGTCCTCCTTAGGCCACCAGGCCGGTAAGATATTTACCGCCGGAATAGGTCAGCACCTGGTGGCGGTTGGCCCCGGCCTTATAGCTCACATGCACCCACCCGGAATGGGGCTTGCCCAGGGTGTGGCACTCCAGGATCAGCTGGTCAAAAATCAGATTCTTGCGCATCCAGTCGGCCAGGTCGTAATTGCTGACGCCCGGCACCTCAAAGTCCACGGCCTCGCCCTTGCAGTGCTGGGAGGTCTTTGAACCGCCCACCGCCGCGTTGAGTTCCGGGCTGCGGTAGCCGCTGGACGGAATGATCGGCACCCCGTAATGCAGGCGCACGGGCTCCAGGATTTGCACGCACAGGTCCCGGAGCTTATGCACCACATCCTGGGGCGGCAGATTGTAAATACCCTTGCGCGCTGCGGTCTGGGACCGGGTCAGCTCACGCAGGGTAAAATGCTCGGTCAGCGGGAATTCTTTGGTATCCATATCCGTCTCTTCCGGCAGGTGCGGCCACCGCAGGCCTGCCCCATAAACGGCCAGCCTGCATCCGCAATCCATGCCTTGTCTCCCGGGGGATAATCCCCCATGAAAAATTAATGGTTATGGATACTGTTTAGATAAGATTTTGATTGAATGAAAATAACGTGTTTCAAGAAGAAATTGAGGGGATGGAAAATGAAAACCGGGCGGCCCGAAAAAGCCGCCCGGTTTTGATCTTGTATTAAACCGTCACTTAATTGTTTGTTCTATTAAATTGATTTTGACGAATATTCGAATAGTAAAAAGTTATTGAATTTTATAGCAATGCTGGTCTCAACATTTATCCATCAATTATAGAATGAATACCATCTATTAGATGCTGGACTATTTTAATTTTGTAGCCTGCACCAATATAAACATATAGCTCTTTTGAGTTTTGTAAGTATTTTAATGCATTATCTGGATCGCCCTTGTACATGTAGATTAGACCGATATTACCTAATTGGTTGGCTGCCCCCAGTTTGTAACCGATTCCTTTATGGATCACCAAGGCCTCTTGATGGTATTTAAGTGCGTTATCCAGATCGCCCTTGTCCATGTAAACCCTACCGATGTTGCCTAATACGGTGCCCTCCCCCAGTTTGTGACCGATCTCTTTATTGATCACCAGAGCGTCCTGAAGGTATTTAAGGGCGTTGTCCAGATCGCCCTTATTTATGTAAATTAAACCGATGTTGCCTAAAGCGGTAGCTTCCCCTATTTTGTAACCGATCTCTCTAATGATCATCAAGGCGTCCTGATGGTATTTAAGTGCGTTATCTATATCGCCCTTGTTTTTGTAAATTAGACCGATGTTGCCTAACAGGCTGGCGATCCCCTTTTTGTCACCAATCTCTCTAATGATCACCAGAGCGTCCTGAAGGTATTTGAGGGCGTTGTCCAGATCGCCCTTGTCCATGTAAGCCTTACCGATGTTGCCTAATACGGTGCCCTCCCCGTGTTTGTAACCGATCTCTTTATGGATCACCAGAGTGTCCTGAAGGTATTTGAGGGCGTTGTCCAGATCACCCGTGTTCGTGTAAATTATACCGATGTTGCCTAACTGGTTGGCCTCCCCCTGTAGGGAACCGATCTCTTTATGGATCACCAAAGCCTCTTGATGGTATTTAAGTGCGTTATCCAGATCTCCCTTGTCTTTGTAAATTATACCGATGTTACCTAAAGCGGTAGCCTCCCCTAGTTTGTAACCGATCTCTTTATTGATCACCAGAGCGTTCTGAAGGTATTTGAGGGCGTTGTCCAGATCGCCCTTGTCGATGTAAATTATACCGATGTTACCTAAAGCGGTAGCCTCCCCGTGTTTGTAACCGATCTCTTTATGGATCACCAAAGCCTCTTGATGGTATTTAAGTGCGTTATCCAGATCTCCCTTGTCTTTGTAAATTATACCGATGTTACCTAAAGCGGTAGCCTCCCCCAGTTTGTAACCGATCTCTTTATGGATCACCAGAGCGTCCTGAAGGTATTTGAGGGCGTTGTCCAGATCACCCGTGTTCGTGTAAATTATACCGATGTTGCCTAAAGCGCTGGCCTCAAATCTTCGGCGTTCAGATCTCTTGCAATCAAAGTCCTTTTCATAGAGTGAAAGGGCGGCATTATAATTAACCATTGCTGCGCTATAATTGTTCGTCATATGGTAACTATTCCCCAAGGCAAAATAAAAGGATGGGATCTTCATAAGATCAAGCGCTTTTTGAAAATGTTCAATTGCAAGACTAAAAAAATTATTTTTATACGCGTTATTGCCATCCTCGTAGGCCATCAACGCCATTTTTTTAGTTGTATCAGACTGCCTATTTAATTCACATAAGACCTGTTCATCTGGCGGATTTTTTAACGAATCGACCGCTCGATTTATTTCATTGGTAAAGTGTTTGTTGATTCGATTTACGTTCAAGATATTTCCGGTATCACTTTTTGTTTTTTCTATATATGTCCAAGCGGCAATCGCACATAAGAGAACTACAACACCAGCAATAACCCAATATCTAACATACAGATAATGCAATATCCTGGTTTCAATATATTGTTCTGCCGTCATATCAATGGGAATAGGAATATGCCCCATTTCTGCTTCCAAAACGCTACGTTGGTCTTCCTCAGAAACTTTCTCTAATGCGTCCAGTACTTGTTTATTGCGCTTCACCTTCAAGGCCACAACCGTAAATGATAAAATAACAGCAAGGTATCCGGCAAAGGCCAATGGATTGGTTGCCGCAGACAATAGAGCAGAAAAGGCATTTTGAAAAAAGGTCATGTATAATCTATCCTTTGGAAAATTCCGAATTGTAAAAATAAGGATATCCCGTTCTGGTTAAAATCATTGAATATGAGCCTTACTGAGCAAATTAATTTTATTGAAGATTAATCACCCAGGCCAAAGAAACGCAAGAATAAATTTAATATATCCTCTCTCAACAGAATAGAGAAGGGGCACAAGATGTTGTGCCCAGAACCACTCCCCGAAAAGCGAAACTTATAGACATATTGTAGGCGTGTGATAGGATAATGATTACCGATTTTACTTTTCACATTTTTTATGTTCAAGTGTTTTTTAATTAGTTTTGTCTCAATAAAAATATGGGAAATAAAGCTGGATATTTATCCATCAAAAAAGCTATTGATATATAGGCGAACGCCCAATACACTAATCGTCACGCGATAAATAATTATAATAGGTGAGTCCAAATGGAACCTGAAGAATTAATCGAAAAATTAGAAAACACTAAAAATAGCTTGAATACTGACAGACTTGACATGTCCTTTGGCGAAATAATGAGCATGTATGAGCGTTCTGAGATTATAATTAATCCTGATTTTCAAAGATTGTTTAGATGGAGTATTTCTCAACAATCCAGATTTGTTGAATCTGTATTATTAGGCATACCTATTCCCCCAATTTTTGTTGCCGAAGACTCAGAGGGCCGTTGGGAATTAGTTGACGGTTTGCAAAGAATATCAACAATATTTTCATTTTTCGGTGTCCTGAAGAACTATTCTGAAAAAAATAACTGGATTTTAGAAAAAGGGGATTTGTTACCAGATTTAGAAAATTACGGCTGTAAAGATCTCCCACTTAAATTACAGTTAAACATTAAAAGATCTGTCTGTCGTATTGAGCTTGTTAAATGGAATAGCAAATATGACATGCGTTATGAGCTTTTCAATCGATTAAATACTGGCGGGGCAGAGCTTACGGATCAGGAGATTCGTAACTGTATTTTTAGGGGTGTTTCAGATGAGTTTAATAAATTTTTAAGCGAAGAAGCTAAAAGAGATGAATTCATAAATCTAATTGGCCCGACCGATAGACAAATCGAAGAATTGTATCTGGATGAATTAGTTCTAAGATTCTGTTCTTTATTTCAAAATGTTGACAACATAAATGAAAATATATCGCAGCATATGACCAATTTCATGAAGGAAATTGTGAAACAGCCGGACTCTATTCATACTTTTAAAAACTTTTTCAGAAGGACGTTGTCATTATTATCTCCTATAGGGAAAGAAGTGTTTAGAGGTAGTAATAATGTATTTTCGACAAGTTTATATGATGGTATCACAATAGGAATAGCACAGAATATCGATAAATATGAAAGTTACAAAACTCCAGAAATAGTTGAAAAAATAGAACAATTAAAAAAGGATGAAGATTTTAAAAAAGCTTCAGGATCAGCCGCTAATAGCAAAACACGAATTCAAAAACGCTTAAATGTAGCGAACGCTTTATTTAGCCAAGACCAATGAATCAATTAATACAAACAATCTCCAGTGATATAGATTGGAGAACCGCTGAAATTTCAAATTTTAAAATAATTCCAGTGAAGTACAATTTTAGTGAACAACATTTGAATTCATTTATAATGTATACAGTTCCATCAATGTACTCCCTGTGGGAGGGTTTTGTTAAAAATACATTTGAAGTACTCACGCGTTATTTAAACACTCTTGGTTTAAATCATGATTCCATTCACATAAATTTGTTAACTCATACTATAGAAAACCAATTAAAAATAGGAAACGAGCGGCATCACTTTGATAAAAAAAAGAAATTTATAATTGGATTAAAAAAAAATTTTGATGCTCCTCTAAAGGTTGAACAGGGAATACCAACCGAATCAAATATCAATTTTAAAGTCACAAATAAAATTCTTGAGAGATTTAACATTCAACCCCTGAATGATGCATATAATGCTCCGTTGGACAGGTTTTTATTATTCAGGAATAAAATATCACATGGAGAAAATTCTATAGTTGTGACTCGGAAGGATATAAATGAATTTGCATTACTGATCCAATCATTAATGCATGAAATAGCAATTAAAATAGAAGACTATCTTAATAGTGAGTCATATAGAGAGGTTTCTTGATAATTTAAAATCTATATATACTTGCGGTGCCCAATTGATACTAAAAAACATGTACAATAATTTGGTCATAACCGTTTATTAATTGTATGATTGAATTCTTTTTCTGAAATTATCCGACCACCTGATATTGTGTCTGCCTGGAAACAACACCAGTAAATTTTATATCTTTTTGGTAACAAACTTCAGACCCATCGTTGAAGGATACGTGGTCCACGTATTTAGCATGAACGGAACAATGAATTTTACCGTCTATAAAAACGAGATACCTGGGTCCGAATACATCCATGGTCATCACTACCTTTCCGCAGTTCCTTCCGACACCCCAGCCCGGATGGCCACTTGGCAGAATGTCTTTGACTGTTTCATCTGCAACGGTTAAATGCATATTATTATTCCGCTTCTATTGTGTCAGGTACAAGGACCAGGGCAGGCACAGGGGCCTGCCCCTACGGGGTCAAAACAACTCGTTTTGTGTTTCCCGGATCGGCAGCCTCCGCCGACGCTCCCCATTGACGATTTGCCGTGTCCGGGACTCGCTTAGGCCGTATTTCACCGCCACCCGCTTATAGTTCCCGTTTTCCTGAAAATCGTCGTACATCCGCCGGTGTTTCTGCTGCCGGGTCAAAGTCTCAAGCTTTGGGACATACAGCTGGCACCCGGCAAACCCGTTCACCAGGGCCAATGCCGCAGGCATGCCGATCAGCCGGGCCACCGCCCGGAACTCCTCGGGCAGATCGTCCATCTGTATGTCGTTGATGTCAATCATAAATCCGTTTCAAACTGCACTTCGCCGGTATTGGGGTCATACAACTGGATATCCTTGATCTGAACCCCAGTGATCTCCACAAACTCCCGGATCATGGACTGGATATCCGTCTCCAGCCGGTTCAGCCGGAGGATCTTGTCATGCCATTTCGCCACTGCCAGATCCTTGGCCTGTTCAACGATTCGTTTTTTATCCATGTCGTCTCCTCTACAAAGCCGCAAAATCAAGGCTGACAGGCGACCATCTATCTTCCTTGCCAACCCGCTCATACACCCGCATATAGCTCTTGGAGCCCACCACCTGTAGACTGTCGGAAATCGCATCCATGGCCTTTTTCCACTCCGGGTCGTTGATCTCCAGCCGCCGCAGGGAAAGAATCCGCCGCAGATTGAACTTGCCCTCATGATCCACGGCAAAGGCGTCATTGATGATCGTCTTCACCTCGCTGCGGCTCCCCTCTGTCCAGGATGTAAGCAGCTTGTCAATGATGGCCTTGGCCGCATTCAGCCGTTCGTCAGGCACCACATACTCGGCGATCTGCACCTGGACCTTATACCTGCCATCGAAGGTCAGCAGATTCAGATTCCCTTTCCGGCCCCCCAGCTTGACCCCGTACTCATTGGCCGACATCTCCACAAACGCCGCGATCTCTGACATGGCCATATCCTTGAATTTCGCCATATCCGCCTGCACGGCCCTGGCATTGTCAAAAATATACCGCACCAGATCATCCCGGGTCTTGTCGATCTCCTTTACATTGTCCACATGCACCAGGCGGCCCTGGGGGTCTTCCATGTAATCGTTCAAGTTCATAATATCCTCCCTTATGCCGGCATCCGGTTAAAATAATCGTTTATGATAAACAGGATATGTTGTTCCAAAGGCCGGAAATCATCCTTTGCATCCTCTGCAAGTTTATTGTACATCTCTGCATACTCGGTAAAATCCAGGGAAATAATCTCAACCCGGCCGGCCTGGGATTTTTTAATATCCGTTGCTTTCTGTTTTGCCCGCTGGCACTTCCGGCACCAGGAAGACAACTTGCTGGTACTGCTCCCATCTTTGTAAAAATATTCCTCATTAGCCGGGAGGTATTCCTCGCATGCCGGGCACCACTTCTGTTTGCCCTCATCGGTCTCAATGATGAGTTCCTGTTTTTGAGCCATGTTATTCCCCTTCTCCTCACGGATTTCCTTGATGATCTGTAAAAATTGTTCGCCTTTATCGTGCGTGCACATGATTAAATCCCTCCATGACATCTCCGATCTGACGCCGTCCGCCCATGTCTTCGCTGTAGACGGACACCGCCGTATCCTTGTAGTTATCCACCGTAATAATCACATGCAGTTCTGGGTGCCAGTAGATGGACAGGGTCTTAATCCATGCACTCCGGCCGTAAATCTGTCGGCCTTTCTGTATCCGCACCGACTGCCGCAGTATCCGGCGCAGTTTAGCCACACTAGGCACCCGGCCCACGCGATCCTGCCAGTTATCTACAAAATGCTTGGACAGTTTAAGCATGGGCGCATCCTTTCTTTCGCCGCCGGTTTTGATGATAAATCATCATCTTGAGCACCTTGTGCAGGTCCTCGGCCTCAAGCCATTGCACGGCATCCACCCCGAACCGCTTCTGGGCAATGCTGTCCACATACGTCCAGGGCAGATCCATATCGACCAAAATCGCCTCAAGCTTGGCCATGACATCCCGCTTGCCAATGGGCAGCCCATCGGCCTTCCTGGCCCGTTTGCGCGGTTTGGATGTGGTGCGGAACCCCAACGCCTCAAATCTGGCCATCACCTTGTCAAACGTGACGTTCGTCAACTCTGTGGACGATGTGACACCCACGCTGCCCAGCAGATCCCGGTACTCATGATCGGTCATGCCGGTCTGGGCCTTGGCAATGTGGATCACCGCCTTTTTAGCCTTGCTGATCATCGCGCCGCCTCCATTTTATGGTAAGCTTCTCTTCAATACGTGCATGGAACGTCTGCTGGACCTTGAGCATATCCATCAGCTCCCCCACCGTCAGATCCCGCACCTGCCGCCCGGAATTCTGCACCCGGGCCGTCAAACCTTCCTGAGCCCAGTATTTTAAGTTGACGATGCCGCCGATCTCAACCGACGCAAACAAAAGGTCCTTTTGCATATCACGCAGAGCCAACCGCCTCACATCGTCCTGGTCTTTGAGCGAATCATCCCACGGTGCCCACCTGCTTTTACTCATGATCTCATCCTCCCAAGCTTCATGATTCCCTTGCCGCCGAAATTCCAGTTATCCGCAGGCACCACCGAAATGGACCCGCATTTGGGGCACGGATCACTAGCCCGCCTGGCATCCCACAAATGCCCGCAATCGGTCTCAAGACAGATCATGGTCACCATATACTTGGATCTCTGTTTCGTAGGTTTAAACCATCCGGTTGAATTTCTTTGTGTCATTTCAGCTCCCTTTCTTGACAAGGGCGGCCGGTATGGCTACCCTTGAATTGTATTGCAACCTCTCACAGTTGCCATTAAGGCCTGGATCACGATGCGCTAACATCGCCAGGCCGTTTCATTTATACGTCCAAACTCTCTTCCAAATGCTTCATAATGTTTTTACAAAGAACGATGCCCTGATTAGCTGCTTTTTCATCCACCTGGGTCACGCCAGAACAGACCAGGCGGTTGAGCTCCACCACATCCATGATCACAGGTGCCGGTTTAAATTCTTTTTGCTTAGGGGCACGGGCTTTGGATCTCCCCTTGACGGTAAGGCGGTAGAGTTTTGCCGTGCCGCCGTCCATGGTCCGTTTCCGTCCCTGCTGCCTGACATAGCCGTCGGCCACATAACGGCGGACAAATTTATACACATGGGCGGTGGAGCTCTCGACCAATTTGGCAAGATCTGCTGCCGTGAATGTCCGTTTGGCCCTCATAGCGCGCCACAGCTTTTCTTCAAGCGTGACCATGCGGTTGTCTTCATGCACGGTGCAAAACTGGTATTGTCCCATGGACAGCCGGGTCAGATGCCCGATCCCCAGGAGATTACTGATGGCGGAATCTGCCTGCTTGGGGGTGATCCCAAGGGCTGTAACCGCCTCCTTGCGTTTGAAACAGCCCTTGGCCGCCGCAAAATTGCGAAGCGCTTCTGTCGTACTGATTTCTAACTGCTTGGCAACCATTTACGCCTCCTTGTATGGTGTGGGCTGTGTCAGGCGTTTGCCGAGCTGCTGCACCATTTCCGGCTCAATGACACCCTTGTCATTGGCCTGGGCGATCCGTTCCAGATCCCGCATGTCATGGTAAAGGGGCCGAAAATCCCCGCCGCACCGTTTGAGCATCAGGCCTGCCGCATCCGGCGCAACCTTCAGATCACAGGCACGTTTACCCAGGATCATGATGTCCTCCAGGGTCACCGGCCCGAACTCCACCGTCTTGGTAATCCGGCTCATCAGCCGCTTCCGTGAATTCATTTTCCCGTACAGGCTGGGCTCTCCCACAAACACAATGGGATTGCCGGTCATGTCGTGGATGTCCCTTAAATGTTCAATGCAGTCCAAAGAGAGTTTGTCCGCCTCATCAATCATCAGGGTCCGGGTCTGGGCATCCAGTTCTTCCACGATGATCCGCTTGCCGTGGACGATGCGGCCCGGGCTCATGCCGTTGATCTCACGGACCAGCTCGCTGATAAGGGCGGCAGGGGTCATCCCGTTCTGGACATAAAAGTAAAGGGCATCCGTATCCGTGGCGTACTTTTCAATGCAGGAGGTTTTGCCCCTGCCGGACAGTCCCCACACCATCATCATGCCGGGATGGCCTTTAACCGTATCCTCCAGGATCGATACCGCTTCCCGGAACGCCGTGACCCGGCTTGTGACAATAAATTCGTCTCTCATCTGCTTTTGGGCTCCTTTTTAGCTGTAAAGTTCTTGTAGATCTTCAAACCGCTGCCGGTACTGCTCAAACTCCGGCAGGCCTTCAAACTTCGTCATAAAATCAGCATCTGCCTGATCCACCTGCCTGCCGTGCTCATGGACATAGCGAAAACACCATTCATAATGCTCAAAATCAGAGGCCCAGTATTGGGGCCTGGGGATCTTTGGCAATTCCGCCATTTCCGCCTCGGCCCGGTCCACAAGCTGTTCCAGGCGTTTGACCTCTGCGTCCGGTATACTGGCCGGGGCGGGCGTTGGCGATTTTTTGTTTTTCTCCCGTGGCAGCACCGGCGTTTTCTCCTTTGGCAACGACACATCAATGGCGTCAAGGTACGCGTTCCCCATCTCCCCGCTGAGCCCGGCCAGGGCCGTAAGCTGCGCCTTGGCATTCTTAACCGCCCGGCGCTGGCGCTTGATCTCGCCTTCCACCTGCTCAATAGCCACCTTGTCCCCAAACAGGTTGGCAATGGGATGACATGCCTGCACGGGATACGCCTCACCCATGTAAATTCCGTCATCGGTCCAGCACCAGATCCGGCTCAGATCCGCCGTATCCACCTGGGCCTTTGCTTTAAAATTTTTCTCCAGGTTGTCAAAGGCATCCGATTCATAATCAATTCCCCACAGCGTGACCCGGCCGCGCCGAATCTTGATATCCACAGGAATCAGGAAATCGAGATGAAGCTGGGACGGGTCAAGGCCGGGTCCACGACCGGCTTCAAGCCGATCCATAGGGGAAAACTTCAGGTCCGTGTGCTGCTGTGCTGCATACCAGTGTATATACTGATCAACAATCACAGCCGCTTCACGGATGGTGGGGACCCATCCTCCGGTCTGGAGCTGGTGGATTTTCTGGTGATACTTTTCGTTGCGATGCAGCCGGGCGGGCTTCGTCTGGATGGAATCCCCGGTGAACGATGACAGCTGGGATTCCAGCTGCTCCTGGAAGGTCAAAAAGAACCTCTCCACCACCTTGGCCCGGCCGTTGTAGGGTTTTGCATGGAAAACCGCCGTGCCCACCCGGGCATACAGGCCGTTCATCTCTTCAAAATCCAGATCCAGGCCTGCGCCTTTAAATAGTTTGGCCTTAAACGCTTTGCCGTTGTCCAGGTACACACTGTCCGGATACCGCCCCAGGGCCATACATGCATTGCGGAATGCGGCCATGATCACCCATTTATTCTCAGTGGGCGCAATCTGCCACCCCAGGGGATACCTGGATTTCCAGTCAAAAAACACGATCAGGGTCATCCGGCAGGGCTGACCGGTCCTGGGGTGTTGGATCTGGAAGTTCAAGGTCTTGCCGTCCGCCACCAGGCACTGGCCCACCTCAAGCAGCTCCGGGTCCCGGGTGATGTATCTGGCAAATTTGTCCTTGTATGCCTTCTCCCCCTCCCGGGCCAGACAGACCACCCCGGCGTTATACTTTTCATAATCCTTGAGCCACCGCCGGAACGTGCTCTCTCCCGGCTTTTCATCCAGCCCCGCCTTCTCCAGGGCATGCCACGCACCACGAATGGACATGATCACGCTGGGCCGCTCCTGGCGCAGATAACACCGCAGGAAAAACGCCTTGGCAGCCTCAGAAAGCTGCCGCCCCTTGTACCGGGTTGTCCCGTGTTTTTTCCAACCGCCCCGGCCGTCGCACAGGCAAAGGTAATTGTCGTCGTGCTTGGCAAGCTTTTTGTCCAGCGCCTCAAGGGTCTTAAGCCGGATTTCGCCGACGGTCTTAAACACCTGGGGCATCAGTACCCCGGCATTGTAAGCCAGCAGGAAATCATCAGCGGCCCGGCCCTTTTGCCCCCATCCGGCCCGCTCCTTGGCCACCCGGAAGGCATGCACCAGGTTGTACTTGGCCAGACCGACCTGTTTGGACCGCCTGGGCACCGCCTTGTCATGAACGGGCAGGGTCAGACCCGAACGGCCCGGCCCCCGATGCGCAACCAGGGCCTGTTTGACGTCCACAGGCAGCATATCCGCAAAGTAAAACCGTTCCCGGCCCCCCTGTTTTTTCTGCTGCTTCACGGGCCAGTCATGCTTAACCGCCCGGAGCTGCACCGCCTTGGTGGTGATGCCCATGGCGTCTGATATTTGGGATTCTGCGACCAGTGCATTCATAATGGCTAATCCTCCGTCTCAACCATCTTGACCAGGTTCTTCAGCCACTTGACCACTTCCTTTTTGGACGAATTTTTCCAGCCGTTGTCCTGCTCTTCGGAAATGATGTCCACCATCACCTGCCACTGGGTCTTAAAGATCTTGCTCACAAGCGCTGTAATCTCAAGCTCCCGCTGGGCCTCCTTAATTTTACGCTTCTGGGTATCGCCCTTGATTTCCTTAGCCGCCTTGCCGACTAGGGAGGCGGTCAGCTTTTTGCCTTCATTTAACCGTTTCAACACAATCGACCAGGCTTTGATCTGGTCGTCCGGGGAAAGGCTGGTCAGTTTACGGGCCTGGGCTTCGTTTATGGGCAGGATAAATTCATGTGGCTCAAGGGTGTCTGGATCAAGATTCATGACATCGCATAAATTTTCGTCTTCTTTTTCAGCGGACAAAAGTTCCACAATTGTGGAACTTTTGTCCTCAAGAAGTTTAACCGCTCTATATCCGTCCATCTGCTGATAAGCGCGGCTTTGTCCAAGATCCCACACTTCACGGCAATACCGCTTGAACTCCTTATGGGTTTCCCGGTAAAGCATGGCGTCATGGATTTCGGCCAGGGCCTTACCCACCTCAAGAAACGTCCCCAACCCCTTGCGAATAACAGTTTCGCACTCAGCCAGGCGGTCCCGTTCAGGATCTGTCAAAGGCCGGATGCCGGCCGCTTCCAATTCTGATGTAGTCTGTGCCATTCTCTCCTCCATTCCTTAAACAGCCACCCGGCCGTTCTTAAAATTTTTTTTGGGGCATCCCTTATTGATGAAGTATTCCGCCAGTCCTTTTGACGTTCTATCGCCACGGATAAAATGGCTGACAACCATGTCGGAACACCCATATCCCTTGGCGATGTCACGCTGTTTTAAAGCCTGTTTCATCATCCAGATTTTGACATCAAGTCCCTTGATATCCTTCATATCCCTAACTCCTCCATGACCCGGCGTTTCTTCTTGCTCCGCTGCCGCTCTTCGGCAACCAGCTTGCCCAGTTCATAAAACGCATATTCTCTGTCATCCATGATGCCGATACCGGACCCTGACAGCGCCGCCTTGATCACACCGGCATCCCCGGTGATCACAAAAAATGCCGCTGCATACTCCAGCGGCATACGCCATCCGTTCTTGCTCTCGGCCGTCCAGTTCGCAATATGGTTGACGGTTATCTTTTCACTCACCAGCCTGGACATCTCTTCGGCAATCTCCTCTCGGCTGAGCTGGCAGTCCCGCAGCGTGCGTTTCAAAGCCTCCTGCACAGCCGATTTGCGGCTGTAACTGCCCGCAGCTTCGTCAAATGATCGCAACTGTGTAAAAGGAAGGTTGAGCTGGCGTTCTCTTGTGGCTGGAAACGGTCTCTTTTTTGTCATTGCCAAAATTCCGTTAAGAAAGTACCTTTATGAAAGCTTATTTTTAACCTATACTAACTAATAATCTATAAATTATAGATCTGTCAATAATAAATCTATTAATAATGGAAAATAATACTAATAATTTTAGACTTGTAACTGAGCGCCTAAAGGCGCGACTGTCATTGCGTACCGATAAGGAATTTGCTGAAATGATTGGACTTAAACCAAAAGCATTTCATGCACGCAAACAGTCTGGCTCTATTCCTTACCCAGAAATAATAGATTTAGCAAATCGCTATAAATTAGATCTAAATTGGGTTTTTAATGGCGAATCGTGTAAAGAAACTGAGGTACCTGAAGAACTCTCACCGCCTCAAATGATGTCAAAAAAAGAGAACGTCATTGTCATTAAACACCAGGACCTGGTGTCTCGGTTTAAAGATCCGGAAAAGGGGATCGAAAACAACGCCCACTTGCTCACGATCGAAGAAGCAAGCGAACAGCTATATAAAAAGGTTAGTGAATATCTTAAAACCACCAGTGAAGCCGCTAAAATAATTAAATCCGAAATAGCGGGCCAAAAAAAAGCGAAAGAGACTGGCTGGAAGGACTCAGATGGGAAAAACATAGACAGTGCTTAACAGAAAGAGATCCGGACAACTTTATCCTGACAGACATCGACGGCAGATTGATAGCTGACGGCGGCAGCGGGGTAGCCCATGCCCGCCGCAACATTTTTGATTATGTGAGCTCGGCCAGAGATCTCAAGCACCTGCGCAACGCAATGGCCAACGCAGCCCACGCAAAACCCCAGGCCGTAGACCTGACATTCTGCTTCATAGACAAAAAAGTATCCTGCCATTGCCATATATACAAAGGCGAAGGCAAATACTTAATCTCCGGCTGGCAAATGCCCGACAACATCAGAAATATAGGCAGCTACATACCACCTCAATGAATTAAAAATAACAGATTGACCTGGGTCCAGGTCATAAAAAACACATAAGTCTGACATTATTCTTTTTCAAGGAGACGTATCCAATGGAAATCCGAATAAAATACAGCACCAGCGAAGGCCCCCACCTGCTAAACATCAGCCTCCCCGAAATTCAAAACATGATCACAACCGGCACCCTGGCCGTAAGACAACCAACACCCAAAGGCCACAAAGACATAACCTTCACCGGCACAAAAGCCGAACTTACCGCCATGGCCCAGGCCCTCCAGAACGCCGCTAACAATATGCCTTAGAAAAAGGATAATTATGTCAAAAATTCCAGATAAAAAGACGAAGCAAGTTTATTACAAACGATCATCCTGGGAAGGGCAAAAGAATACCGAATACTTAGAGACCTTTGTTAAAGTCTGCCATGATAAATACAAGTCAACAGCATTACGGACTTTCAAAGGCTTCTATGGTAGCGAAATGAAATGCGCCAAATATGATGACAGTGAAAAAGATGTCGGAATAATGATGCAAATAGCTTCGTATGTTCCTGATCAACCAACCTCTGTCATAGAAAAATCGTCAAATCAGGCATCAGAAGCATCCGTAGATGCTATAGATGCCCCTCCTGGAAAAGATTACCTGGATGGGGATGTTTTTATTTTAATAAATAAAAATGACGTCATTCTTTTGCCTTCCGGGGCTCGTGAAAAAGTTGCTTTGCACTATCTAATAGCAATGCTGAAAAAAAATGATTTTGATTATATTGCAGGAACACTGGAGTTTCAAAGCATTGCTAATGAGGATAAGGTGCGGCTGGTGAAAAAAGAAGGCGTGAAATCTATTGAGCTTAACGCAAGTTTATATGAAGCCAGCTTGATGTATATAGATAGAAAAAGTGAAAAAAGTCACAAAGTCACAAAACTTATGGATGTAAAAGGTAAGATAGCAGAGCATCTCAGGGAACTTTTTGCTGAAGACGAATCTCTAAGAGATATAAAAGAGAAAGAAAATGTAAACATTAAACTTTCTATTTCTTTCGATGGGCGTGAAGCTATGAAGCACCAGAAGGATAAGACTTTTGGAGAGATAGGAAAATCAAGGCTGCAAAAAACATCTGAAAAGGCTTTATCCGAGGCTATGTCTAATGATAGTCAATTAGGAGGGTTTACAATTGTCACTGGCGCTGGAAATAAAATCAGAACAGATGAAATTATCATGTCAGAAAAATTCAGAATAAAAACCCTTGGCAAATCATTATTCCCTGGAGAAGCTTTTAAGGTTCTTAAAGAATATTATGATTCACTTAAGGCAAGGGGTGTTTTATCAAAATGACAGATACAAAAATTGACAAGAACAAAATTAAATATGCAATTGCAGTCGTGTTGTATAGTGGTATTGGTGCCTATTATGGGCAACCTTTGATCCATGACAATACCTCTGCAATTAATATTATTGTTACCGTTTTCTCAGTTCTTGCCGGTTTTTTGGTGGCAGTCATTACATTAATCGGAGATCCTGCCTCGCTTCCATCTGGGAGCTGGAGACGAGCTGAGTTGGGTAGTAGGGTTCTGTATACTCGCTTAACAAGGCATAAATTATTGTTCCTGCTGTATTTGTCTACCTTATTTTTAATATTCATATCCGTTCTTGTTAAAGGGAAATATCCGATGTTGGAAATTTGGATAGAACGAATTTTCATGTTCTTTGCGATCAGTGCTTTCGCTCTATCTTTTCAGCTTCCACAGGCGTTGATGAACCTACACAAGGAAAGAATAGAAAATGAAATTGAATCAAGACGGCATAATGACAAATAATTCACTAAAGTTTCGCAGGAACAAAACTTAATTCCCTGCCAACAATACCATCTATAATTTCGAGAAGATCCATTACATGATCAATCTCGATTTTGTATGAAATTACCTTTATTGACTTTAAAAGTTGATCCCTCACATAGGACCAAATTTTTTTTGCAAATAATAAAGGTCCCTGTTTGTCAACGACATCATTAAAAATTGAACCAATACTGCCTGTGATCCTCCGATTGTTGAGGATGTATACCAATAGCAGATACCGGATCATCACGATGCTATGGCATGCAATGGTTGCATCAAACGTTTTACTTTGCTCTTTGCCCATATACAGTAGTTGTTTGGCATCCTTGAAAAATACTTCAATGGCCCAACGCCGTGCGTAATACTTCAAGATTTCCGATGCGTCCAGATCAATGTCTGTAGAAAGCAGGGCTTCCCATTGTTTCCTGCCGTTGGAGATAAAAAGGATTCTTACATCGCCGGTTTTGGGAAGTTTGACATTCATACAGGCTGTTTTTACCTGAAAACCGGAAAGGTAAGTGGTTCGCTGCTTTGCAAAAAATTGCCATAGTTGCTTCAAAGTGTACTTTTTACCCTGATATTCGTACTTGACCTTGCCGCGTTTAAGCCTGCAGATTACGCCATAACCGCATTTACAAACTTGATTGATCACATCATCATGGGCAAACCAACTGTCAAAAAGAAGAAAGGACGCGTCAATTCCAGCATTCCATGCCCGTTGAACCATTTCGATTAGCATGTCTGTCCGTTTAGATAAAGCCTCTTGTCTGCGTTTCCAACCATTCGTCCTCTTGTCCATGGCTTTCATATTTGTATTGGGGCGTTTTGATGATGTGTTCATTGCCATGTCTAACGGATAGAAATTAACGCCATTGTGAAAACCCAATTGCAGATACTGGTTTCCCAATACACTCTTTCCGGATTTGTGATCAAAATGATAACTGACCATCTCCATTTTTTTCCCTGTTTTGGGAGCAATAGAGTCATCAGCGATCAACACCTTATCTTTCAACGGAACATCATTACTATGACCAATGACTTTTAACGCGAGACAGGTCACAAGCTTGCGCCAGTTAAACCGTTCATTGTTCAGAAACCGATACCAGGTGTCTTTATGGGCCTCGGTTTGTCTGCTGATCCACGATCTGGTCCAATAAGCGCAGAGAGTATTTTTTATAAATGGCAGCAGGATAATAAAAAATAGCAAGGTCCGCGTGCAATACCCCTTTTGTTTGATTATATTGGATTTTTTAAGCATGCTGCCAATTTTCAGTTCCATTAATGCCTGATTTATATCTGAGTCCACACTTTTATTTTGAAAATGTCTTTGCAATGACAAAGAATATGTATTAATTATTTTCACGGTAGCTCCTTTACTAAGTGATTTCAATGTTTTAGCAAATATCAATATCGCTTATTTTGGAGCTACCTTCAACTAAAAAATACTTATAATTTCAAATAATTGGTATCTTTCTCAAACAAAAATTTATGTGCGAAACTTCAGTAATTCATATAAGATTTATTGCATAATCGCCTTTCAATAGTTACCTGTTCTAGTTAAAAACTTCCAACTTCTATTTTTTTGCAATTTACCATAAAATCCAGAAAGGCTGAAAAATCAACCATCCTGGATTTGTATCGAATTTGAGTTGAAAAAATAGCAAACTTGGAATCTATTAATAACTCAACCGATTGTTATAAAAGATGATACCCTTTTTAAAACCCCTAAGATTAAGTGCAAAACAAACTGACGTAACCCAATTTTCCTGAGATTAATAGAACCACCCAGGCCACCACTTCAAAATAACCACCCCCCGCACCAGTCCCACCAAATTCCGTTTGACCCCGGCAAATCCCGGCTTAAAATTAATTCCCCCATATTCCCTGCTATTTCACACACCCCAAAAATGGGGAGACATCCCCGGTGCCAGCACAGATACTCAGCCGAATTTTCGGTCGATTTCATACAGGCTTCCCAAATCTGGGAAGTGAATATTCCCCGCGCAATTCAATTACCCCGAGTAAGGGTATTTAAAAACGTCGTTTTACCGACTTTGGATAATGTTGGAAATTACTTTAATTATCCATCAACATCATAAATAGACCCTTTGGAATTATTTGCAGAAACAAACCCACCTGATGACTGAACATGACGACGGTCAGGATTTTTTCTGCGATCTTTCTTAAAGGACAACGAAACAATCACACCATCTCTGACACTTTTTCTTCGGTCATACTGTTTATTGCGCCGATCTTTCTTACGGCCCTGGACCCCAGCATTGTATCCTATCGTTCTGGCTTTGGGATCTATTTTGTTTTTGGTCCCTATTTTGGTAATTGATATTATTTTAGCGATCATAATAACCCCCTTGGAATATATACAAAAGATAGCAATCATGGGTTGAATTTCAACACTTTAAAGGGTGTGCTTTCACGGCGCCTCCACTTTTGACTATCCATTAACATCATAAATAGATCCTTTGGCATTATCTGCAGGCACGAGTCCTCCTGATGCCTGAACATGACGACGGTCAGGTTTTTTTCTGCGATCTTTTTTAAAAGACAACGTAACAATCACACCTTCTCTGAAACTTTTTCTGCGGTCATACCGATTATTGCGCCGTTTTTTTCTACGGCCCGTGACCCCGGCATTGTATCCAATTGTTCTGCCTTCGGGATCTATTTTGTTTTTGGTCCCTATGTTGGTAATTGATATTATTTTAGAGATCATAATAACATTCTTTGCAGTGGTGTCCGGTTAGGTTTTTGCACGTAAAAAACAGCTTAATTTATTGAAAAAACAGTCGTTTTTTTGTTGACAAATGTGCGTAAAAATTTTATTCAAGGAGCCCAAATGACGCGCATTTCAGTCTCAAAAAAACAAATACAGTCCCTGAATTTTGACAAGTTCCAGCGCCCTCTGGTAAGGTCGCTTTCACAAGCACCTGAACTACAATCTCGAGGAGATCGCCCTTTAAAAATGACATTCGAAGACCAAATCAATGCTTTGATTTATTTTCATCTCCAGGAGCACAAATCAGCCCGGCATTTAATTCAAGATCTCAAGGAGAACATTTTTGCCAAAGAAAATATTGCTCCAGACGGGGGAATCAGTCGCAGCAGCTTTGGCGAAGCAGTCAATCACCGGGGACTTGAACAACTGCAATTTGTCTTCGAGGACCTTTATAAGCAGGCTGTTGGGTGTCTACCGAAGGAGCACGCAGAACTTGGAGATCTGGTATCCATTGATGGTAGCCTTATAAATGCTGTCCTTTCAATGCACTGGGCGAACTACAGGAAAGGAAGCAAAAAAGCCAAAGCGCATTGCGGGTTTGATATTAATCACGGCATCCCCAACAAAATTTTTCTGACGGAAGGGAACGGTGGAGAACGTCCTTTTGTACCAAAAATCCTGTCCAAGGGACAAACAGGCGTTATGGATCGTGGCTATCAATCCCATCACGATTTCGACCTGCTTCAGGAGCAAGGGAAGCATTTTGTTTGCCGTATAAAGGCCAAGACAACCAGAACCGTAATTGAAAACCATGAGATCAATTCCGGTAGCTACATTTTTTATGATGCACTGGTCAGGCTTGGTACTCCGAATCAAAACCAGACTAAGAATCCCGTTCGGGTTGTTGGGTATAAAATTGCCGGGGTTAAATATTATGTGGCAACGGACAGGCATGATTTAACGGCAGAACAAATAGCAACTATTTATAAACTCCGGTGGACCATTGAAGATTTTTTCAAATGGTGGAAAGAGCACCTGAAGGTTTACCATCTCATTGCCCGCAGTGAATACGGCCTAATGGTTCAAATTCTTAGCGGCCTTATCACTTACCTGTTGCTGGCAATCTACTGCCGCGACGAGTTTAATGAGAAGGTCTCTATTAAAAGAGTTCGGCAGTTACGAATTGCCATCTTGAATGACCTAATCGGGTACAACGAGAATGGTTCGCATGGGTTAAGCAGGGACAATATTGTCAAAGATCAAAAATTTACGTTTGCCGAGAAAGCAAAAACCTAACCGGACACTACTGCATTCTTTGCGTATATTCAAAAAAATAGCAATCATGGTTGAATTTCAACACTTAAAGGAATCGTTGCCACAGCGCCACCAACGATGTGTATCATCCACATGCCCCCCCCCTGGATTCCGTTAGGGGCGACAGATATTTTTTTCCGTGACGGGAATACCCGTAACGCTCCAAAGCAAGATCAACCGGATAAGTCTGTTTAAATGCCTCGACGGGGTTCGCCTGTCCGGTTCTGATCCGCTCTTGTGCTTTTTGGATTGCTGCCCGGTGTCGCCGTTCGCGCCTCCAGCAATTCTAAATTTGGCCCAAATGAGTCTTAAATATCATAAAATCATGATTTCGGCTAACGTGATTTCAACAGGTTACGGTATCCTTGAGTCGATTAAAATCCATATTGAGAATTGCTGTCGCGCCTCTGTTGTTCTTTTTTTAACCGGGCTTGTTCTGCTATAATTTCGTCTTTGAATTCTTCGTACGGGTCCAGGAGTGGCCCGTCATTGATCTGGAATTGGTAATACTCTCCACGGTTGGGTAGATAACATAACTGCCCCGGCCTTTCTGTGGCCCTGTCAGAGGGCAAGCCCTATGCTTCCAGGCAGTTATTAAAGATCCAGGCAAGGATAGAATAATCCGATCCGGGAATGGGGTTCTGGAATCAGGCTTTCATTTCATAAATTAAGCCCTTTTCAAAACACAGCTTAGAAAGCTTAGCAAAAAAAGTGCGGACGTCACTGTGAATTCAGTTGATTAACACATTTCACTGCTTTTAATCCTGTTTAATTGGAAGTTTAATTATAAACGTAGTACCACTGCCTGGTTTAGAAATGACATCCATTTTGCCTTTATGATTTTTGGTGATGATAAAATAGGAAACAGAGAGTCCTAATCCCGTTCCTATACCAACCGGTTTCGTCGTAAAGAACGGATCAAATACCTTTGAGCGGGTGTATTCATCCATGCCAGGTCCATTATCCTCGATTTCTATGCAGATCATGTCAGAATCGTCTGGTTTGTAAATTCTAATGATAAATCTGGGGGATTTTGTTTTAGCCGTGTGCATGGCCTGGGCACCATTACGCAGAACGTTCAGCAGCACCTGCTGAATCCTTGCGCGTTCACAGGGCAGCATGGGTAATTTTTCATTATATTGTTTTATGATTTTAATGGATTTAAAATCATATTTTTGCTTAAGGTCATAGTCTGTGGTAGCAAGTTCCAGAATTTCATCCATAAGCGTGTTCAGATAGTGCAAAGAGATGTCGTCGGCCTCCGATTTTCTTGCAAAAACAAGCATGGAATTAACGATCTCAGCCGCGCGTGAGCCCGAGTTATGAATTGAATCAATCATACGAAAGATATTTCTCTTGTCCATGAAAGCCCTGACATCCGTCATTTTAATATTGAGTTCTTCGGCAACTTGTAAATTTGCCGGCATATTTGTACTTTCAAGTCTGGACTTCATGACAATTGCACTTTGCATCATCCCTGCCAGGGGATTATTGATTTCATGGGCGATACCTGCTGCAAGGCCCCCTAAAGAAAGCATTTTTTCCGTTTCGGTCATCATTTCTTCCATTTGAACCCTTTCGGTTGCATCATCAATGCGGATCACAGCGCCCTCTACGCCGTTGGTTACCAGCGGATAAATGGTTATGTCTTCATAAACAAGCCGTTCTTTTTCCTGCCTTGTGGAACGGGACTGGTGATAAACCTGCTGGGATTCAATGGCTTTTTGGACGTATTCCGTCCCATTTTTAAGTTGAGGAAATATCTTCCCAAGGTATTTACCTCTGGCAAGTTTCTTTGATATGTGGGTTACTTCCGAGGCACTACGATTCCAATGTGTGACCCGGGTTTTCTTATCTACGCCGATAAGAATGGAAGGCATGGAATCAATGATATTGGACAGGTAATTTCTCAAGCTCTGGATCTCTTCTGTTTTTTTTTCAAGCAGTATTCTTTGCTTATACAGTTCAATGAATACTTTTACCTTACTTGTAAGAATGACCGGTTCCAATGGTTTAAGAAGATAATCCACCGCACCCGATTCATACCCCTTAAACACATGATGCTCTTCTTTGTTGGCAGCTGTAACGAAAATAATAGGGATTGTCTTTGTCTTTTTAACGCTTCTTAACAGTTCAGCCGTCTCATATCCGTCCATGTCAGGCATTTGAACATCAAGAAGGATAAGCGCAAAGTCATGATTTAGTGTTTTGATCAACGCTTCACGCCCGGAACCGGCCTTTACGATCTTAAGTTCCGGAGATTCAAGAAGGTTCTCCAGGGCCAAAAGGTTTTCAGGGCGGTCATCAACGGCCAGCACGGAAATCTTTTCCATAAGTTTTCTTTTTAATTCAATCTGTTAACAAAATCTCCTATCCCATTCAAAGGAAGGATATGGTCTACCTGAACATGCTTGATCACGGACATCGGCATGGTTTCTACCTCGGCCGTCTCAGGGTCCTGGACGATAATCAGTCCCCCAAGTTCTTTGATCCTGGCTGCACCATGTGTTCCGTCTTGGTTTGCCCCGGTCAGGATGATGCCGATGAGCCTGTCTGTGTAAGTGTCTGCTGCCGATTCAAACAGGACATCGATAGAAGGGCGTGAGTAATTCACCCGGGCTTCTGTTGACAGGGAAAGGGTTTTGTCGGGTTCCACCAATAGATGGTAGTTGACCGGTGCAAAATAGATTGTGCCGGACTCCACCGGCATTTTATCTTCGACCTCTCTGACTGAATGTCGGCACAAACGATCAAAGTACCTGACCAGGAAATCATCAGAATCTGCACGTTGGTGCTGCACAATCATTACAGGAAGCGCCATCTCTTTGTCAAACCGAGGCAAAATCTCTGTGAGCGCGGTCAGTCCCCCGGCTGAAACGCCTATCACAATTGCTTCATATGACTGTTTCGATACTGCCAATTATATTGTCCCTTTCGATTAACGCCGCTTACGATATATCTTTTCCTGGTCACAGACGATTTCAAAGGCATCTGATAATTCGGAAAATTTGATGCTTTCCTTTGTGCCCAGGCAGAGGAATCCGCCCGGACACAGGCTGTCATAAAATAACTTGAGAACTCTATCCTGAAGGTCTTTATTAAAATAAATCATCACGTTACGACAGAAAATCAGATTCATTTCACCAAACACTCCATCTGTCACCAGATTATGAGATGAAAAAAGGATTTTATCCCTTAATCCACGCTTTATAACCGCATGGCTATAGTCTGCCGCATAATAGTCTGAAAAATCTTTTTTCCCACCCGATTTCTGATAATTATTTATATATACCCGCATCGCATCCATCGGGTATATACCGTCTTTGGCCTGGGATAAAATTAATTCATTAAAATCGGTTGCATACAGCTGGGCTCTTTTTTTTATACCTTCCTCTTCAAGAAGAATGGCCATTGAATAGACTTCCTGCCCGGTTGAACACCCTGCATGCCAGACCTTAATGTATGGATAGGTTTTCAAAACGGGAATAACGGTCTCCCTGATTTTTTTATAGACCCACGGGTCTCGGAACATCTCTGTCACATTGATCGACAAATCAAGCAAAAGCAAATTAAAAAAAGATTCATCGTAAATTAAACGATGCTGCATTTGTGAAAAATTGTTCATTTCGCTCAAGTTCAGACGATTTCCAAGCCTGCGTTTTAAATGTGCAAAAGAATAATTTCTAAAATCATAGCCATATTTCAGGCTGATTGCCTCGAGCAGCAACTTAATTTCTATCTGCTCATTTTTAATATTTTCCCTGGCACTGATCATTAATATAACCAGACTCTGAGCATAGCAACCAATTTATCGGTGTCAACGGGTTTTGCCAGATAATCATTGGCGCCGGCATCAAGACATTTATTCCGGTCGCCTTTCATGGCCTTGGCGGTCAGTGCAATAATGGGCAGTTTTTTATTCCTGACATCTTTGCGGATTCTTTGTATTGCTTCATAACCATCCATATTCGGCATCATGATATCCATCAGAACAACGTCAATCTCTTTATGTTTTTCTACCTTTTCAATGGCTTCCACACCGTCCCGGGCAACAATAACCGTCATGCCTTTTTCTTCGAGAATACTTGAAAGCGCAAAAACATTTCTTATATCGTCATCCGCAACCAGGACTGTTTTTTCACCCAGGACGGTTTCCTTGGCATGTACCATTTTTAATATTTTCTGTTTATCCTTGGGCAGATTTGACTCAACACGGTGCAGGAACAAAGCAGATTCTTCCAGGAGCCGCTCAGGAGATTTGGCGCCCTTTATAATGATGCTCTCCGTATACTGGCGAAGCTGTTTATCCTCTTTTTCCGACAATTCCCTGCCGGTGTAGACGATAACCGGAATCCTGGATAACAATTGATTTTTATCTATTTTTTCAAGCAACTCAAATCCGGACATATCTTCCAGGCCAAGGTCCAGGATCATGCAGTCGAACAGCTCTTCTGAAAGCTTTTGATACGCTTCATTGCCGGTTGATACAATCGTCGTAACAACATCCCCGTTGCCGATTAACTCCTTCATGCTTTGGCTTTGGATGGGATCATCCTCTACGATTAAAAGATTCTTAATGGGTTTGGCAATAATATTTTCAATATTTGCAAAGGTTTCATCAACTTTTGCCATGCTGATCGGTTTGGATAAAAATCCGATAGCGCCCATGCGCAGCGCATCCATCGTCCCTTCGCCTGCGGACATAAAATGAACCGGAATATGACTCAGGCTGGAATTATTTTTCAGTCGCTCCATAACCGTCCAGCCGTCGATACCGGGCAGACCGATATCCAGAATAATGGCACTGGGCAGATAATATTCGGCAAAATAAAGTCCGGTTTCCCCATTTTCAGCCACGATGCATTTGAACCCACGTTCTCTTGAAAAATCCCGCATCAGTTTGGCTGATTTATAGTCGTCTTCAATCACCAGAAGCACCTTATCTCCGGGATTTAATGTTTCTCTGTCATCACTGATAAAGTCACCCTTGAGCGATACACCGTCCGGCAGGCCCGATTTTTTTGAAGCGTTTTCCAATACCGATCTTTGTCTCGGCATCTTTGAATGTGGCACTCTATTGTCTGCGGTTTGGGCTTCCGGCGGCTGGTTCTCATGGTTTTCAGGAATGACGACAGTAAAGGTGCTGCCCTGATCCACACTGCTTTCAAGATGGATAAACCCACCGAGCAGTTTGGCAAGTTCTCTTGAAATCGACAAACCCAGACCGGTTCCGCCGTACTTTCGGTTCGTGCTGCCGTCTGCCTGCTGGAACGCCTCAAAAATGACGGCCTGTTTGTCTTCCGGGATTCCGATGCCGTCATCCCTGACAGCAAACGCAATCGATGTATCCACCTTCAGACCCGAACCCATAACGATATCCACACCCGGTCGGGATATCGTAAGGTCAACGGCTCCCTCTTTTGTAAATTTAAAGGCGTTTGTCAGCAAATTCCTTAAAATCTGCTGGAGGCGGAGATGGTCCGTTTGAATGGTACCTGGTGCCGCCGGATCAACACTGATATTGAAATCGACCTGTTTTTGTTCAGAAATATCCTTAAAGATCCGGTTCAAATCCTTGACTACATTCTTAACCTCAACATCTGTTGTCGTGATTTCGACCCTGCCGGATTCAATTCTTGACAGATCAAGAATTTCATTAATCAGGTTCAACAGGTCTTTTCCTGATGAATAAATGGTTGAAGCAGATTGAATCTGCTTTTCCGTCAGGTTTTCATCTTTGTTTTTTGACAGCACCTGGGAAAGGATAAGGATACTGTTCAGCGGGGTTCTTAATTCATGGGACATATTGGCAAGGAATTCCGATTTATATTTACTGGCAATTTCAACTTCCTTTGCCTTGTTTTTAATAATGACCTGGGCATTCTCTAAGTCTTCATTTCTCAGACGCATCTCTCCCTGCTGCTTTTCCAGGGTCTTTGCATGGGTTTCCAACTCTTCATTGGTGACGCGAAGTTCTTCCTGCTGGGCTTGAAGTTCAGCTTCTGATTCTTTTAGCTTATTGGCCTGCTCTGCCAGCTCTTCATTGGTGACGCGAAGTTCTTCCTGCTGGGCCTGCAGTTCTGCTTCCGATGCCTTAAGTTTTCGGGTTTGTGCTTCCAGTGTTTGATTTTTTAGTTCCAGTTCCGCCTGTTGCTCTTGGGCTTGTTTATATAATTCTTTGATCGTCTGCTGGGATCTTACGGTATTCATGCGGATCGCCGTATTATCCGTATTTTGTCGGATGAAATCAAGTTGCAGGGGGGTAAACCGATTGACAGCCCCCACCAGGAATACCCCTAAAAGATTTTCTTGATAAAGCAGCGGGACAATTAAATAATTGAGAGCCAGTCGTTCTCCTGCGCCGTAGTTGATCCTGGGCGCATCGTCTTCCACATCCGTAAAATGGATCATTTCTCTTTCTGCAGCGGCCTGGCCGACCATTCCCTCACCGATTTTAATATGGTTAAAATTCCCTTTTCGATCTGTAAATGCGTAGCTGCCGATCAGCTTTAAATCCTTTCCGTTGCACTGATACACCGCCCCAATCTGGGCGTTAAGGTGTTTGACGATAAAAGAGATAAATTGCTGTGCCAGTGAGTGATCGTCATGTTCGCCGCGCAAGGCATCATGCAACCCTTCTTTTCCGTTTTTCATCCAGTCGATTTCGTAAAGATCTCTCGCCATTCGATTCAACGCATGAGCCAGTTGTCCAAGCTCATCTTTTTGATCCAATTCGATTTGCTTTTCAAAATTGCCTTCTGAAATGGCCTGTGCAAATTCCATGTCCTCAATGATCGGCCTTGTAAATTTTCTTGCCATAATGAATGCTGCAACACCAATCAAAACAATTAAACCTAAGGAAATGCCCAGCCCCTTTATGATAATGGCTCGAACCGGGGCTTCGACTTCAAATTTATCAATTTTAGAGATGAGATACCATTCGACGCCGTTAACATCCAGAAGGTTGTAAGCCACGAGAACTGTTTTTCCTGCACTGTCGATATATGTACCGTGGTTTCCCTTGACGCCATACTTAACCGCATCTTCCCAGTAATTCAAATTTTCCAGAACAGCACCGGTAACATATTTGCCGTCTCCCATGGTTCGAAGATCGGTCCTGAGCTCAAACCGATTGTTTCTTTTGCTCCAGCCGACGATATAAGATTCACCGGTCTGCCCCATTCCTTTTCTTGATTCAATGATATTTGTTAAAAAGGAGGGCGGCAATTGAACAACAATCACTGCAATTAATTTTTTTTGTGAATCAAAAACAGGTTCACCGTAAAAAGCACTCTGGATTCCCCCTGATGGTTCATAGGGTGCGAAATCCTCAACACCCCATTTTTGGGATTCGACAACTTTCTGAAATACTTTTGCAAGCCCGGACTGTTTGAACTCACCACTTGATACGTTAGCAGTCTTGTGGGTTTTGCCTTCGGTGCTCAGCAATACGTTGTCGCTTTGTGCGTCGACTACGATAAGATCTTTGTAACCGCTCATTGTACTATATTTCTTAAAATACTGGATATAAGCGTTTGTTTGTTGTTCCGAATCCACATGCGGCCCGGCACTGAACTTTCCTTGATCTAAAATCAGGTCATTAATAAATTTAATGGTTTGGGGGTTTTTAGCGATCATCCGAATGGATGTGTATTGATCTTTAAACGTATTTTGGAGTTCACTTCTTCTGAGTTCCTGCACAGTGATCAACTGATTGAACGATTTATCCATCAGGGCATCTATTGCCATTCGACTACTGAAAAAGCCTGCGATACACAGTGGAATAATCCCGGTAAAAATGAACAAAGAGACCAATTTCGGACCGATATTGATGTCGCTTAATTTCAGCATATAACTTCCTCAAGTTTACAGATAAACAGACAGGATGTTGATTTTTGCAAAACAAGGTATATCAAAAGTTGAACAGATGCTCAAGGGCTTGAAATATAGTTCTAATCCGGAGGCATGCACCGCTTACCATGAGGATCTCACCATTTTCCCTGTTCCGCCAGTCAGCAATTCTAAATTTGGCCCAAATGAGTCTGAAATATCATAAAATCATGATTTCGGCTAACGTGATTTCAACAGGTTACGGTATCCTTGAGTCGATTAAAATCCATATTGAGAATTGCTGTCCGCCAGTTTAATGGATGGGTTTTTCGTTGTTGCCGTGATATAGTCCTTTAATCTTTAACCCCATCTTAGCCGTAGAAGGAACTCATGCGCTATTATGTCTTCAGACAGGATCAACTCCGGGTAGATGCTTCATTATGGCAGAAAACCCCATGGCGTGAAATTTCAAGCCAGAAACTGACCTGCCATATGGGAGAATCTCCCCTCCATTTCCCGGACACCCGGGTCAAATTGGCTTATGACGATCATGCGATCCACCTGATGTTTCGTGTCCAAGACAGGTATGTTCGGGCTCTGGCTCAAACCGACCAGGATAGGGTATACCAGGACAGTTGTGTCGAGTTTTTTTTCACTCCAGGGCTGGATCCGGAACAGGGGTACTTCAATCTTGAGATGAACTGCGGGGGCACCATCCTGTTTCACTTCCAGACCTTGCCCAGACAAAACCCCGTTCAAATTCCGCTATCTGACTGTGCTCGGATACTTCGGGACGCCTCCCTGCCAAAGGTGGTGAACCCTGAAATTCAGGAACCGGTGCTTTGGTTTCTGAGCGTGAGTATCCCTTTTGACCTGCTTTCCCTTTACACAACCGTAATCCACCCTGAACAGGGCAAAACCTGGCAGGCAAACTTTTACAAATGTGCAGACAAAACCTCCCACCCTCATTGGCTGACCTGGGCACCGGTGGACCTGCCGGCTCCGGACTTTCACCAGCCCAATGCCTTTGGGCGTCTCTGCTTCCTGTGAAATAAAATAATGATGATCTGAAAAGTGAAAATCTGCTTTGAATATGACGTGTGGTATAATGTGCTGTGGGAATGATTAAAAATATAATTGAAAACTTAAGAGATCATTTGAAATCTTCGATCGAGTTTTATCTGGCGTAGCCTGTAAATGCGCAAGATGTCCCTGCCTATGGCATCCATGGTGTGGTGTTTTTCAACGCTCGTCCGGGCTGTCCGGATCAATGTCAGAAGATCCGGAGGGGTATTCAGGACCCAGTTGATGATCGTCGGTAAGGATTCAGATTGTTTCGGGTTAAAGACCTTGCCTGTTTTGTTATCAATGAGAATCTCTCTGATACCGGGAGCATCCGGGCCGATCACCGGACAAAAGCAGGCCATGGCCATTGTCACCTCCAAGGGCACTCCCTGGTAAAAGTTTTGATGGTCTGGAAGATAGATACAGCAGTCCAGTGCCTGATAGCAGGCCTCATTATCCTCTGTCTGCTGAAGCATATGCACCCGGGCAGAGAACTTTTCATCCAGAGTCTCCCGGGTGTCGGGAGTGCCTAAGATCACTATGTGATGAGATGGAAAGTGCTGGTCAAGCTGTTCTGCTAATGTGCGCAGCAGTTGTTTATTTGGCGTGTCTGTTGTGCCGAAAACACCAATGAAGCGGGTATCTGGTACCACTCCCAACGTGTTCGACAGCGCCTGTCTGCCTGCTGCCCGCTTGCTTCTGTCAATGTAAATGTCACTATCAGGCATGATAATGCCGTCGGGAAAAGAAAATATCTGCATGTCCGACAGAGAAAAGGTCTGTCTCAGATGGGTTTTGCTCTCTTTTGAGGTTGTAAAAATATAGTGGGGCCGGGTTTTATATGTTTTTTTATTGGACCAGGTATGTTTAACTCGTTTCCCATTGTGGCGGGACATGATTCTGCAGGGAACATCCGTTGCCTGGGCGGCTTTTAAGGCCAGTTTTGCGTCGCATTTGCCGTGGGCGTTGACCACAAACGGCTGTTCTCCGGTAAATATTTCTTTGAGTCTGCCATATTCACCGATGCCGGCCAGTGCTTTGAAGGACATGGGGTAGACCATCAAGCCATCCTTTTTGGCTTTTTTAAATAATGGACTATCCCCAGGTGCGACAATAACGACCTGATGACCATGTTTTTTCATCCACAATGATTCGCACAAAATGCGTTTTTCCCTGTTGCCCCACAGGGTCCGGCTTGACGTATGGATGATTTTATAAAAATTATTCATGGATGATCAGCAATATTAGCGCAGGGTCGCTTCAACGCGTTTAATGTCTTCAGGCAGATCAATCTCCGGTGAATCATATTGGGTAACAGCCACTTTTATGGGAAAGCCATATTCAAGCACCCGAAGCTGCTCTAGCTTTTCTACCTGTTCGCAGGTGCCGCTGTCAAGGGTGACAATCTGGTCTAAAAAGGCTTTGGTGTATGCGTAAAAACCCAGGTGCTTATAATAATCTACATCCGTCTGGCCGTCCCGGGGAAATGGAATTTGGGCCCGGGAAAAATACATGGCAAAACCCTGGCGATTGAATACGACCTTTACGTCCTTGGGGTCTGTGATTTCCCTGGGGTTTTGAATCTTATATGCCAGGGTGGACATGGCAAGTCCCGGCTCCTCTTTGAAAGGCCGGATCAAATCATCAAGGCTTTGGGGATCAAACACGGGTTGATCCCCCTGGATGTTGATGATGATATCTTTGTCGGCCGCCCCCAGCATTTGGGCGGTTTCAGCCACCCGGTCCGTACCTGACCGGCAGGTGTCCGAAGTCATTACGGCCTCTCCGCCAAATGCTTTTACGGCGCTGACAATGCGTTCATCATCCGTGGCGACAATGGTTCTTGTCACCACGGATGATTTCTGGGATTGTTCAAACACCCGCTGGATCATGGGCTTGCCTGCGATATCAACCAATGGCTTGCCGCCAAGCCGACTGGAACCGAAACGAGCTGGGATCACTGCAATGGGCATATGTTACATCTTTTCAAAAAGGCTGCGCGCCTTATCACGGGTCATGATGGTTTTCCAGTCCTTGCCTAGGCAGTTTTCCCACAGCGGATCAAGATTCAGGGCCACGCTGATCATGGTCTCCATCTGATCGCCTGTCAGGTCCTTTGTCAGGCCCCTGGGAATATCCACCCCTGTTTTTTCCATAATGGACCGAAATTCTTTTACTCCCTCGGGATAGTATTCATCCAGGGTGTCAAAGGTGATGCAGCAGCCCACGCCATGATGGGTGCCGAGCACATAGGCCAGGCCGTAAGAAAGGGCGTGGCAGGCACCAACCTGGGAGTAGGCAATGCTCATGCCGCCGAAAAAGGAGGCCATCATCAATTTGTCCGCCGAGTCCGGGTGGTTGTCCACAAAAACCTGGCGGCACAGATCCAGTGATTTTTCACCATAGGCCTTTGAAAATTCGTTAATATAGGTACCCTGCAAAGATTCAATGCAGTGAATATAGCAGTCCATGCCGGTATAAAAGTGCTGTTCCTTGGGTACGCCTTTGGTGATTTCCGGGTCCAGAACCACCTGGTCAAACACCGTATAGTCGGAGTTCAGTCCCAACTTTTTATCCGGTCCGGTGAGTACGGCGGTCCGAGACACTTCAGCGCCTGTGCCGGAAAGGGTGGGTACGGCGGCGTGCCATACGGCCGGGTTTTTGATCAGATCCCATCCCTGGTATTTGGTGGATGATCCCTCGTTGGTGAGCATCAAAGAGACGGATTTGGCAAGGTCCATGGCTGATCCGCCCCCAATACCGATGACGGCACAGGGCAGGGCGGCGTTGAAATTTTTTGCTTCCAGGGTGAGTTTGTCCACATAGCCTGTTTTGGGCTCATCGGCCACATTGACCCACAAAAGAAAATCGTTGTCATGCAAAGGGATGCGTTTTTCAAGATCTTTGCCTTTAAATACATCATCCACAACAAAGACAGCCCAGTCTTCACCGGACTTGCGCCGGCCGCCCACGACCTCGTCAAGCTGGGCAAAACAGCCCCGGCCGAAGAGAATATTGGGAACCAGCTTAAAATTTCTAAACATTTAAAATTCCTTAACTAATGTCTTAAAGCAAATTTCGTGTTTGAACCCTAAGGTTGTCTGATTACAAGTCGCAATAAGGCCGGCTTTGGATTCAAACAGGATTTGAGTCTTATTTTAAAGCGTTTAATACCGCTTGTATACGTTTATCCATATCATCAGCGCCCCAGGAGAGCATGATCTGCATGGACAACGTTCGTTTCATAATCTCTTCACTTTGTTCCAGTACAAGTCCGGCATAATCTGGCAGGTCCGTACTCAGTTCAAAGGGGAGTTTTGCGGCGCGTTTCACCTCCTTGAGGTGATGCCATTTTTTATAGTAATGCCAGTTGTTGTTATACCAGTAGGCACAGGGCGCGCCGTTTTCCGCAAGTTTTTTTGCCGCCTGTTCGGCCTGGGCGTGGGTGGGCATAAAAAAGCTCAAAAAGGTGGCGGAATCCCCCTTCGGGTCGGGAAGTTCACGAAAGGTAACGCCCTCAATCTCTTTCATGGCATCTTTGATGGCGGCTTTATTTTTTTTCTGGATTTCAAGGATACGGTCAAGTTTGCCTAACTGGGCGACTCCCACAGCGGCATTGAGTTCGGATATCCTGTAGTTGGTGCCCATGATGGGATGGCCGTCTGCGCCACGGTCCGGCCCGCCCAGGTGGTCGTGGCCATGGTCTGCGTACTGGTGGCACCGGGTGTAAACATCTTCATCGTTGGTGATAATGCCGCCGCCTTCACCACAGGTCACGGTTTTAACCGAGTCAAAGGAGAAACAACCGGCCTTTCCGAAAGCGCCCAGATGGCTGCCCTTGAAACTTGCGCCCAGGGACTGGCAGGCATCTTCCAGAAGTACCAACCCTTTTTTATCGCAAAAGGCTTTGATTTCATCAATTCTTGCCATGGCCCCGCACATATGCACCGGCACCACAGCCTTGGTCCGGGGTGTTACTGCCGCTTCCAGGCGGTCCGGGTCCAGGCACAGGGTCTGGTCAATGTCTGCAAACACAGGTATGGCGCCTGCCTGGATCACGGCTTCAAAGGTGGCTACAAAGGTAAACGGCGGGACAATAACCTCGTCCCCGGCCCCGATGCCGCAGGCCGCCAGGGCCGTACAAAGGGCTGCTGTTCCGCTGGAACACAGATGGCTGAATTGGGTACCTGTTATCTGGGCCAGCTTTTTTTCAAATTCCAGGGCTTTAAAATGGCCGTTTCTGGCCCCCTCAAATCCGTATCTGAATAAAACGCCTGTTTCCAATACATCATTGACCTGTTTGCGTTCCTCATCTGAAAATAATTCAAAGCCAGGCATGGGTTCTCCTTATGTTGCACAAAATTTTTTGCCCCGGTGGGGGTGAAGACTTGATAATTGACTATAAAAATTAGGGATTAATATCAAATTCGGGATATGTTTTCAAGCAAGATCCAGATATTGACTTTCATTTTTCTAATGCTTATAACCCTTTTAACGGAAAGGTTCAATATGATGGAGAAACAGTAAGCGTTTTTTACTATGGCAGACGATAAACAGACACAGACATACCAGGGCTATGAACAGGGACCCATGTATCCGGGCAATGATGCATACAGCTTGCGGTTGCGCTTGATCCGGAACTGTCCGTGGAACCGCTGTTCCTTTTGCCCGGTTTATAAAAATCAAAAATTTTCCATGCGTTCTGTGGAAGATATCATCAAAGACATTGACCTGGTTCATACCTATATTAACAGGCTGCTCCAGGAAAATGCCATGCCCATTGCCTTTGACCAGGAGCAGATTCATTCCATCTATACCGGTTTTGAAATCCGGGACCGGATTGCCTTCAATAATGCCGTCAAGTGGTATGCTGCGGGTATGGCCTCCATCTTTTTACAGGATGCCAATCCCCTGGTGATGAAGCCCAAGGATCTGATCGCTGTTCTTCGGCACATTAAGACATGTTTTCCCCAAACCGAAACCATTGCCGCCTATGCCAGAAGCAGCACCATTCTCCAATTGCCCGAAGGCACGCTGAAGCAGCTGCATGAACTTGGTCTTAACCGGCTTCACGTGGGTGTTGAAAGCGGGTCAAATCTGGTCCTTAACCGCATGCGCACCGGGGTGAACAGAGGCGGTCACATTGAGGCGGGAAAACGAATTCGCCAGGCCGGCATGGAGTTGTATGCCTATGTGGTGCCCGGATTGGGCGGCGTTGATCTATCCATTGAGCATGCCCTTGAAACGGCTGAGACTCTGAATGCCATTAATCCGGATGTGATTAAAATTCGGACCCTTGGCCTTTCACCCTCAACGGAACTTGCCCACTGGCAGGCCCGGGGGATGTTTGAAAAGCCGGGTGATGCGATGATCGCCACGGAATTGCGCCTGATGCTTGAGACCCTGGGCAATATACGGTCCCGTATAAAGAGCGATCACATTTTGAATCTGTTTGAAACGGTTACCGGTGAGATGCCCAAGGACAAAGAGAAGATGATCGAAATCATCGACCGGTTTTTTAATTTGCCCCCCCAGGAGCGCATCCTCTATCAGATCGGTCGGCGTATGGGCTTTTTCAAAGGGCTTGAGGATATGAATTCAAGTCCCCAGATGGATCAGGTTCGCCAGGCTTGTGAAAATTACGGCGTCACACCGAAGAACGTGGATCAAATTCTGGATCGGTTGATGATGCGGTTTGTTTGACTCGACGATCAAATCAACAAAGCCTGATCATTGAGAAAAATAATGCTTGTGCCTGAGCATCTATATATTCATGTTCCCTTCTGTGTAAAAAAATGCCGGTACTGCGATTTTTATTCCAAAACCGATCTCTCCCTGATTCCTGATTATGTCTCGGCCCTGGTCCGGGAGATTCAGTTGCGTTCGCAATTAGATGAATCAAAATCCACAGGCCATGCAGCAACCGTCTATTTTGGGGGCGGTACCCCGTCACTGCTTGAGCCGCGACACATTGACGCCGTTTTACAGGCCCTGGACAACGCCTTCGGTCTTTGCCGTCAGACTGAAATCACCCTTGAGGTCAATCCGGGAACCCTGGACGAGGGTTATCTGACATCGTTCCAAGCCATGGGGGTTAATCGTGTCAGTCTTGGTGTCCAGTCCCTTGATCCGGAACAGCTCTCCCTTTTGGGGCGTATCCATTCAGCTGACGATGCCGCACACGCTGTGGAAAAGGTCCGTGCGGCCGGTATTGACAACATCAGTCTGGATTTGATTTACGGCCTTCCCGGTCAGACGGGTGATCACCTGATCCGGGAGCTTGATGCTGCCTTGGCTCTTAAGCCTGCGCACCTTTCCTGCTACATGCTCACGTTAGAACCGGGCACAGCTCTGGGAGCCATGCATGAACAGGGGAAGTTTCTACCCATGGCCCAATCCGATCAGGTTGATTTGTTTTGTACGGCTGCCCAATATCTGAAAGCCTGTGGTTGGGATCATTACGAAGTCTCCAATTTTGCAAGGCATGCATCCCTTCGCTCCCGGCATAATCGTGCCTACTGGCAGATGGTCCCATATCATGGATTTGGGCCGGCCGCCCATTCCTATGCCGTGGACGTCAATACGGATGGCTCGATCGCGTATAAGCGGTTCTGGAATGCACCGGATCTGCATGGCTACATCAAGGCCTTAAATGCAGGGCGCGCACCGGAATCTGACAGTGAGACACTTACCCTGGAGCAGCGGCAGATGGAGTATGTCATGGTGGGGCTGAGGACTGCCATGGGCCTTGATTTAAAAATAGGGCAGAGCCTTTGGCGGAATCGGTTTTTAACCGTATTTCAACATTTGATGGATAACCTTGAAGATAAAGGGTTTGCCCGGCGTCGGGATGCCGGGCAACGATTTGTTTTAACCCTTGAGGGCTGGATGCGGCTGGACAGTATTGTCGCTTCTTTTGTTGAACGGATTTGATGTTCAGACTGTTTTTTTTCTTAACTGCCGATGATCCTCCACCCGTATGGTCAGATGTATGGCGTCAAAGTGTTCGATCAAAGGAATGATATATTTTCTGGAAATGCCGATCATGTCCTTAAATTGCGGTGTGGTGATCTTTTCATTTGCCTTGAGAAATTCAATGAGTTTTGTTTCAAGATCATTGATGGCAACGGCATCAAAAAACAGGTCATCTTTAGTTTTAATTAACTGTTTTTCATCAATGAGCATCTGCATTACGTCCCTGGCTGTTTTCTGATCCAACTCGAGATCCTGGCAAACGGTGCGGAAAAAGGGCGGTGTCAGGCCGGATTTTTTGTAAATGCCGGCAATCTTTTCTTTGATTTCGTGCTGGTCCACCTGCAGAGCTACTTTGAATCCTGACAGTTTTATCAGGTTTTTGTCCAGAACAATGAGGTTTTCCTTTTCCAGGCGGTTGAACAGGATGTTGAAAAACCTGGCATCATCCACATATTGAAATTTAGATTTTAACTCCTGGGCCGGCATGCCTTCTTTTAGGGGGTTTTCCTTGTGATAGGCGGTCAGCCGTTTCAGTGCTTTTTCCTTAAATGCATCAAAGATAGAGCCATGGACGTAAATCTGCTTTTCCTTGTCCGTAAGGACCGCTTCCTGTTTGGTAAGCATTTTCTGCAACGCGGCAGTCAGCTTTTTGTCCGGCACATTTGTCATCACCCTTAGTTCATTGAAGCTCAGCCCGGAATATCCCTTGATGGAGAGAAAAAAGGCGATTGTTTTTTCATCATCATCCTGTTCGGCAAGGTCATGAAGACCTTCAATGATGGCAGCTTCTTTAGCCTTGTATTTCTGGGACGCCGGATTGAGGATGGCTCCGCCCCCGATGGTTCTGACAGGAGAATAGGATCGAACAACGTAGCGGTCATCTTTGATGCAGCAGACCGGAGATTCCAGACGGAACTGAACCGGTGCCGTGTCACCGGGCAAAAGTGACTCCCGGTCCAGCAGCACCATGTAACCCAGTATTTCACTTGTGCCCGAATGAAACCGAACCCTTGTCCGGGCTTTGGCTGGTTTGGCATTGCTTTTCAGGTAATGGAACTGTGCATCCACCATATAGCTTTCGATTAAAGCTCCCGGCGTGGAGAGTACATCGCCTCTGAAGACGGCTTCCCGGTCAAGGCCCTGGAAATTGATGGCCGTACGGGTACCGGCAACAGCCGTCTCCACCGAACTGGAATGCACCTGCAGGCCCCGGACCTTTGAGGTGATTTTCCTTGGAAACACCATGATGTCCTGGCCCACACTTACCTGGCCTGAAATCAGGGTGCCGGTGATGACCGTGCCGAATCCTTTCATGGAAAATACCCGGTCCACCGGCAGTCGGAAAATGGAAGAAAATTTTCGGGGCGGTATTTGTGAACATATTTTTTCAAGAGTCATTAAAAATTCCTCCAACCCCTGGCCGGTGGCGGAGGATACCGGTACAATGGGCATCTCTTCAAGGAAGGTGTCCTGGATAAAATCATGGATGTCGTCCATGGCCAGTTCCAGCAGGTCTTCGTCCACAAGATCGGTTTTGGTCAGGGCAATCATGCCGTGCCGGATGCCCATGAGGTTGCAGATCTCCATGTGCTCCCGGGTCTGGGGCATCACCCCTTCATCTGCCGCAATGACCATGACCACCACATCAATGCCCGAAGAACCTGCCACCATGTTCTTTACAAATTTTTCATGTCCGGGCATGTCCACGATGCCGATGTGCTGACCGTTTGGAAGATCCAGGGAGGCAAACCCGAGTTCGATGGTGATGCCCCGTTCTTTCTCCTCTTTAAGGCGGTCGGTTTCAATGCCTGTCAATGCCTTGACCAGGCTGGTTTTTCCATGATCAATGTGTCCTGCGGTTCCCAGAATTATATTGTCCAAAACTACCTGCCTGTTACCCTTTTAGTTTTCTGTAATAACTCATGCCGTAGGCCAGGGCCACAAGAACGATGCCTGTGGCAACACCATGGTAGATGCCCCAGTCCGGTTTAAACAGTCGGGTAAGGATGATTCCAAAGGCCAGGCCCAGAATCAGACGTATGGTCAAAATAATCAGTGCAGTCATATTCATGTAATTAATCGCCTTGTTGCATGTTATATCAATAAATAATTTAGGAATAATAATCAAAGGGGCAGGGCAGGTCAATGCCAATGTTGTAACTCGGATTTTATTAAAAATAAAAAATAATAAAAAAAATGCTTGAAAAAGAAAACCAGTTCTGATATTTATGCTGAGTTTTTTCGTGGTGGGTGTAGCTCAGTTGGTAGAGCACCAGGTTGTGGCCCTGGTTGCCGCCGGTTCAATCCCGGTCACTCACCCCACTAAAGATTTTAAAAGCAGCCGGCTGGCTGCTTTTTTTATTGGTAAAAGATGTAGGCCTGATTAGGGCCTGTGATCATATGTTGTGGAATGGATTAACAGCATGATGGTCATCCGCTTTTCTGTGTATACTGATAAGAACCTCTTTAACCCCTTCTACACTTTCGGCCACGCGTTTTATTTCATTTGATGCTTCAGTTTTTATGTCCAGCGCACCGTCCTGATCACCGATTCTTACAACCCCGTCATTGGCGGTGACAATGCTTTTGGGTGATAGTTTTACAAGCGCAGCATGAACTTTTGCGGCCAATAGGGCATCGTCAATGATTTTTTTCGATTCGGGGGTGGTGGCAAAGTTGGGTTTTTGAACCGTGCTGCAGATCAGATCTGCGGCATCTTTTACCGAAAGATTTTTTATATTGATAACCATATCATAAAGCCTGCTGTCCCAGGTATCAATTCCGTATAATCTTAATCCCCATTTTCTTCGTTCATCATCGTCTTTTTTCAGGATATAGCGTGCTTTTTCCTCGGAGATATTTTCCCGCCGGACTTCTTCTTTCACGCGTTCTTCTATGTCCGATATGATTCTGATTTTCAGGACATTGGGAAGGTCCAGTAAAAAATAGTGCCCTGCCAGTCCGTGATAAACAACATTATCTTTCTGGATATGTTGTAACAGGGCTTTGCGGATGTAACTTACAAAGCGTTCCCTGCCATGGGTGTATCTTTCAAGGGCAGACGGCGCGTCATGAAGGGCCCTGACCAGTCTGAGCTCCGGGATATTGAACTCTTCCGATGCTTCTATCAGAATATCACGGGAAATACATTCATACCCCAGTTCTGCGGCAACCTTTTCAGCAACTTCCTTACCTCGACTGTAAGAACCTCTTGAGATGGTGATAACGGGCATTGCAATCTCCTTATTTTAACAGTGTAATAGTTTTGTAATGACGGACACGGGACATGTTCAATTTTAACCAGACATGTCGAGAAAAAAATCGACCATTTTTTTACATATCATTCATCCTAAATGACCGGGCTAAAAATTCAAGGTAAAAACTGCGTTGCAAATCATAACAGGCGTTATATTTCCTGCAATGGTTGTTTATTCGCTATGATATCAGTATGTTCACTGTGTTTATAAAATATCTCTATTTCAGAATGAAACGGCGTTGATTTTTCCGATATGTCAAAAAATGGGTTTTGATCGCTGAAAGTGCTTATGGGCGCCGGATTCAAAGAAAAATTGGTGTGTCTGTATGGCCTGGTATATAAAATGCTAATTAATTTTTGAAATTTAGTGTTTCCCATAAATTTCCCCGCACGGGTCTTTAAAACAAAACAGAAAGGGGTAATATGAAGCAGATACTGCTTGCCATTGACGGGAATGTTCCCTCTCGTCCGATTTTTAAATACGCTGCTGATCTGTGCAAACATATCAGTGCCCGGTTATGTATTCTCCAGTTTATAAAAGATAAAACGGGCAAATTAGTCAACTCGGAATATGCAAATAATCTGGGTAATATGGACGTTGGGATCAAAAATAGAGACATGGGGTGCCGTGATCTATCCGGCCTGGGGGACCGAGGCCTTGCGGGGCTTTCCGGTCCGCTGAAAAAAATGCTGAAAAATCCAAACTGTCCGGTGCCCTATTCGGTGGCATTAAGTGCAGACAGCCCTGAAAACGTTTTATCCGGCTATATTGATTCCCACCATGATATTGTGCTTGCCGTATTTGACCCCTCCCATGACCATCTGCCTGCATCCGCCCGGATTAAGGAGCTTAAAGAACGGTTAGGCGTTCCCTTGGTGGTTGTGGATCCCGCCGGTGCAAAAAAAGTCCATTAGGGGATTCATCTCCTCAATTTGGCGTATAGGTATTTTGATTTTTTTGTCAGCCTGCCATGGCAGCACACCTGCGGCAGGGCGATAATTTAATCAGCAAAGCCTGTGTTGAAAAATTTTATCGCTTTCATTGCAGTTGTCTGCAAGTTCCAGAACCCGCTGGTGGTGGGTAAACAGCAGCACTTGTATGTTGGTTGATAATTGGGCCAGTACTTCCAGGCAGACCCGGGTCCGGTCATCATCAAACCCGATCAGGATATCGTCTACAACAAAGGGCATGGGTTCTTCCTTTTTTACGTGCTGCTCAAGGGTTGCCAGACGCAGCGCAAGATAGAGTTGATCACGGGAGCCGTCACTCATGCCGGTGATGGGTACCTCGTGATCGTTGGGTCTGACGCCAAGCAGTATGGGTTTTCCCGAAGCATCCAGTTCGTCTCTAAGGCCTGCGTATGACCCCAATGTCAGTTTTGCAAACAATTCACCGGCTCTTCCCAGCACAGGGGCCTGGTTCTCTTTTCTGTAATTTTCTATCTGCTGTTCAAGGATAAGCGCACCGATCTGGAGGCGCAGGTATTGTTCGGCATATTGCCCAATATCTGCCAGATGCAATTCTGCTTGTGCGGCTGCGCCGGCGGCCAGGGCGGTGCCGTCTTTATCTTCGATTTCATTTTGAATTGTTCGGCGTTGATCCCGTAGGCTGTCTCGCTGGGCTTGAACGTTTTTTAGCTCAATGGAGACGCTTTCCATCTGATTTTCTATGAGGTCAATGTCGCAATCGTTTAACTCTTTTTCCAGCAGATCAATGCTCAACCCGTCACCGTTGCGATTAAGTTCTTGTTCCAGTGTTTCAATCTGCTTTACCAGTTCCCGTTTGTTGTTTGACTTTTCAGCCGCTGAAATGAGTTCTTCACCGCTGTCAACCTTGGCCTGGCTTTTTAATTCGATTATTTTTTTTTGGGACTGGCGGATGGTGATGTCGGCTGCGTTGAGTTCCTGCTTTTTTTCATCAAGTTGATCTTTGAGTTTGACGAAACTTGCCCGGGCTTCCCGGGCCGCATTCAGATCACGATGTAATAGCGCAGCAATGGCCTGTGCATCCTGGTCTTCCGTTTTTATGCCAATGCGCCCGGCGAATTCATAGACTTTGTGGTGAAAGTCTTGTGTTACTTTATCCATACCGTAGATTCTTTTGCGCAAAGCTTCGGATTCGTCGAATTTTTGGAAGAACAACACCAGGTTGTCAAAAAGTTCCGTGGCTGTTTGGGGCGGGACATGGGAATTGGGGCTCAGACCGTCGACTGCTTTTGTCCATTCATCGGACCATGCCATCAAATCATTTTTAACGGCTTTGAGTTCATCTTGTGTTCGGTTAAGACGAATTTGGGAATCTTTCAAGGACAATGTGACCTGGCGGCGTTTGTCACGTTCTTTTTCTTCTTGTTCAACCCGCTGCTCACACATTGAGATCAGAGCTTCAAGGCGTTTTCCTTTTGTCTCTTGGGACGTATCAAATTGGGAGATCTGAGTTGCCATCAATTGCTTTAGCTGATCACAGGTTTCGGCCAGTTTTTCTTTGTTGGCGACAAACCCCTTTGCCGTTTGTATCTTTTCGATCAGCCGTTCAGCTTTCAGCAGCCATTGTTTCATTTCCCGTGGGGTGCCGGAAATAATGTTCAACGGCTTCCAGATGTTCGTCCATCTGATACCAAAATCGGTGAGCTCCTTTTTGATATTCTCGAGAACAGCTGATAGATCATTGAGGCGGGACGCTATGCCGGCAATCTTGGCTTCCAGTTCTGCCCGTTTCACCACCTGATCCGCATCCAGTCTAAGGCGGTCTGATATATAATCTGCCTGCCTGACGTGTTCTTCATACACCGCCGGCAAGTCCGCTTTTCGTTCATATGCCAAAAGCCTGTCGCTGATATCCTGTTGCAGGATATATTTTTGTTTTATCAATACCCATCCAGCATCCCGGCGCTTACGCAATGTCTCAAGATCCGCAATTTGGGGGACGTCTTCTTTTCGCAGTAAGGCGTTTAACTCCTGCTCGGCCTGTTTTTTTTCTTCGGTAAGTTCCTGTTTTTTGCGGACGGCTGTTTTGGATTGCTCCGTAAGGTCATCATTTTCTTTTTCAAATCGATCTATGGTTTCGGGAACCGGTAGCCTTAAAGACAACAATGCGTCGGCTGAACCCTGATAATTTCCCAATCTTGCGAATTCATTTTTCCAGGCAGCCGTTTCTTGTTCTACCTGTATTTTTATTTCATTCAGGCGTTGTTCAATGTCTCCTGATTTGCGGGCTGCCGCAATTGACGCGTTTAACTGCGTGAGATCAATGTGGCTTTGGGGTATATCTTCTAATTTGCTTTGAAGGGATTTTTGTTCGTCCTGAAGGTCCTTTAATGTGCGGTCTAATCCTGCTTCTTTTTGTATTAATAAACTGTGCTTTTGAACCAATTCAGATATCCATTTTTTATTATTTAGAAGGGGTCTGAGTTGGTCGGCATTATCCAAGTCAAAGTCCGGGCGGATGCATTTTAACCGGTTTTCGGCATCATTTCGAAGTAAGCGTCTTTTTCCGTCCTGGCCGGGTCTGTCGGCATTTGTTTTTTCCACCGCGCCAAGATCCTTGTAGAGCTTGAGAATGGCATCTTCGTTTTTAAGCAGGTCATCCCGGACACTTAAAGATTCTGACTCTTTATTCAGGTCATCAAGTTTGACTTCCAGGCGTTCTTTTACGTCCAATGCATTTTGCAGAGCTGCTTCAGCGGTTTTGTACTGCGCTGCAAAATCCTGGGGCAGCGGCAATACGGTGCCCAAAGATTCAATTTTTGATATATAGTTCCGGCGCTGGGCCAGGGCGCCTTTAACACGGTTAATTCTTTCCAGGCGATTTTTTTGCTTGTTTTTTTTACTGATTATTTGTTCAACATTGTTGATATCGGCATTCATTTGGGTTAATTGGCCGTGCAGGGCCTTCCAGTTGGAAACGGGCAGGGCGGCGTCACGCATGGTTTTTTGCGCTGCTTTATAATCTGAAATCGCCTTGTTTAATACGGCCTTGGACCCACGGGGGGTGAAGAGCTCCACGGCACTCTTTTTCATTTGCTCCAGGATTTTTCTAAGGTTCGCGGTTCCCACTGCGGCGCTGAACAGCGCCTGGCCAAGATCTCCGGATTGTGCCAACAGTTCCTCGCCGCCGGCAATCAAACGGTCATAGTCAATACCCCACAGTTTGGTAAACAGGATGTCATCCATGCCGGCAGGAAGAAATTGTAAAAATCGGCTTTCGTCTAAAGGTTCGCTGTCTGCATATTTAAGCAGGGTGTCTTTGTTCCCTTTTCTTCGGATAAATTCAATTTTTTGTCCATCTAAACGCTGCAGCTCTCCGCCGATCCGCAGCTGTGGATTGGCATGAAGAAAGTTGTACGATGTCCTTGTTTGAATGCCGAACAGCCAGTCGATAAGCGCCCTCAGTGATGTGCTTTTGCCGGCTTCGTTATCTCCGTAAATAATGTGCAGTCCCAAATTGCCATCAGACAGGTCCAGGGTTTTTTCTGTAAAGTGGCCAAAGGCCATGAGGTCCAGGCGGTTAATTCTCATTGTTGCCTCCGGATGAAAGCAGTCTGCCGAGAAGCATTTTTTTGGCTTCCTGGGTGATTTGCCGGATGGTTTGTGGGTTGCTCAAATCTACGATGCTGTCTGAACCAAAGGCTTCAGCGGGCAATTTTTGCCGAAGTTCTGCAATTTTATCTGCCACCCCGTCTATCTGATCTATGTCATCCGGCGTTACAATGATCGACTTAAGTAGTTGGCCGAACTCATTCTCATCGGCCAGGGCCGTTTTTAAATCATATTTTCCCTGGGTGTTGTTTTCAACACGCTCAATCCAAAGCTGATCGCCGGCAATCTCAGCGCCCATGGCTTTTAGCTGCTGTTCAAATTTTTCCGGGAAGGCGGCAAGTTGCTCCGACAGCTTTGTTGCGCCGACAAGATTTATTCTCATGGCAAGGGGTCTGTCCTGTGCCGATATCCGTTCCTGTTCAATGGCTTGTCTTACCTTTTCCAGGATATCCTGGTGTTCTTCTATGCCGGTCAGGTCAATTGATGATAGTGTCCATCGCAGCACATCAAGGCAGATTGTTTCTACCTTTTTTACGATGTCATCTTCAACCGTAACAATGATACATCCCTTTGGACCGCTTTCTCGGATATGTCTGCCCTGGATGCACCCGGAAAACACCACAAAGGGATCCTGGGCGACGATTTCCTGTTTGTGGATATGTCCCAATGCCCAGTATTGATAGCCTTTTGAAATAAGATCATCCAGGGAACACGGCGCATAGTTGGCATGTCCTGTCCGGCCGTCAAGACTGGTATGAAGAATCCCTATATTGAACATGCCTTTTTCAGCGTTGCAAAATTCTGCTGCAAGGTTCCGGTCAACATGTTGGGTGTTGAAGCTGCGTCCATGAATGGCTGTCGATAGGTATTCAAGCTTTACCGTTTCCGCCTTTTGGGCTGAAAATATTTTCATGTTTGACGGCGTATCCAGGGCTTTGGTCATTCGATTTGCGGCATCATGGTTTCCTGCAACACAAAATACCTGGATATCATGCTGATTTAACCGTCCCATTTGCCGGCTTAAAAATATTCCTGTGCTGTAATCTTTCCAGTCTCCGTCATAGAGATCTCCTGCTAAAAGTACAAAGGCCACTTTCTCTTCTATGGCCAGATCCACCAGGTTTTGAAAGGCTCTTCTGCAGGCATCCCGGATGGCATCAACGGGCGCGGACTCGTATCTTGACAGGCCCCGCAATGGACTGTCTAAATGAATATCTGCTGCGTGAATGAATTTAAACATTTTCGCTCTTTTATCTGTGAAGAAAAAAATAACATAAGATCCAATGGCATATCAGTATGGCGTTGGTGTGTAAAGAAAATAAAGGGAATGCCATGAGTTTGGCTGAATGTGGTGGGTGCCTAAAAAAAAGATAGCGCCGGGGGATCATTCCGACGCTATCAGAGAGAGTATGATATATAATACCACATTGTGGCATGAAGTCAACCCTAATCTGGTTGTGCTTTAATAACGACTGAATTTACCGTAGCTAATATTATACATGCCGTAAAAAAGATTTCTGGATCACGCGTTAGATTGTGTCGAACAAGGATACTCGGTGTTTCCCTGTGGGTACGCTAAAACATTAACAGCACATGGGTTTAATTCTAATCTGGCCTAAATCTACGCCACAGGATTTGAATACTATGTCCCTTACGTGTGGATTATGCCTGTCTATGAAATCATGTCTATAGTGTCGCGTGTGGTGAAAATGGAAAAGACCCTTGGGTATGGGGGGGGGAAGAGGTAAAGCGTGAGAAAGAAAAGGGCCTTTGGCAAAACGCCAAAAGCCCTTGAATTACTTAATTAACCGAAAACTTTTTCCAGGAAAGGAATGATCTGTTTTTTACGGCTCATGATGCCGGGCAGCCAGCATTTGCCGTCAACCGGTTTTTCGCCGAAGGCTTTTTCAACAACAGATTCGTCATCGGAAGCAACGAGAAGCTCGGTGCCTTCTTTCATGATGTCGGTGAGCATCAGAAGTACGGTGTGATGACCTTTTTCAGCTTTCATGGCCTGGATGTCTTTTTCAAGATCAGCCTTGATGCCGTCAACGATGGAGAGGTCAACCAGTTCAAGCTGGCCGCAGCCAACGCCGGAACCACCCATTTTAAAATCTTTGTAGTCGCGAAGAACCAGTTCGCGGATGGGGGTACCTTCCACAGCAGATTTTACTTTGAACATTTCAATGCCCAGAGCGTCAAGGTCGGATTCGCCACAGATTTCAGAGAGTTTAGCACAAACTTCTTTGTCTTTGTCAGTACAGGTGGCGGATTTGAAGATGACGGTGTCGGACAGGATGGCGCAAAGCATGGCACCGGCAATGCCCTTGGGAACTTCAACGTTGAAGTAATCATACATGGAAGCGATTACGGTGCAGGTGCAGCCCACAGGCCAGATCCAGCATTCCAGGGGCTGTCCGGTGGTAACGTCGCCGAGTTTGTGATGGTCTACAATACCCAGGATGTTGGCGTCGCCAAGGTCGTCAGGGCTCTGGGCCAGATCAGAATGATCCACCAGGTAAACATCTTTGCCTGCATAGCTGGTAACCACTGCAGGAGCAGCCAGTCCAAATTTGTCCAGGACAAATTTAGACTCGGGGTTCAGTTCGCCTTGAATAGCCGGTGCAATATCTTCACCAAGGCTTTTTTTCAGGTCGGCCAGCGCGATGGCTGCGACGACGGAGTCGGTATCCGGATTTTTGTGACCAAATACGAGAGTTGACATAAAACCTCCTAAAATAAAAGTGTTGTTGTCAGGTTATAATGCTCAGGGATGACATCCTCAACCGGTAGCCATCCAATTTAAGTTCTTAACTTTAATACCACCTGGTCTTATAGAATTAATCGCACTTAAGCTCAAGCAAAATTTGAAAAAAGATTTGCCAGGTCTTAAATTGGATGGTATGTGCAAAGACAGGTTTAATCAGAATGGGCGTCCCGAAGTTCCCTGCGCAACACTTTGCCGATGTTGGAGACCGGAAGAACATCTTTGAATTCAATGATTCTGGGGCGTTTGTATCCTGCCATGTTCTCCTTGCAAAATGCCATGAACTCTTCCTGGGTGGCGGTCTGGCCCTGTTTGAGCTTGATAACCGCTTTAACGGTTTCACCGCTGTGTGCGTTTGCAACGCCGATCACGGCGCATAATTCCACCTTGGGATGGGTGTATATGATATCCTCCACATCCCTGGGGTACACGTTAAATCCGCCCACAAGGATCATATCTTTTTTCCTGTCGGTGATCAGGATATATCCGTCTTCGTCAATGTGACCAATGTCCCCGGTGAGAAAATAGCGTTTGCCTTCAATGGTGACAAAGGAGTTGGCGTTGGCAGCGGCATTGTTCCAGTAGCCTTTCATGACCTGGGGACCGCAGGCGGCCACTTCACCGTCTTCACCCCTGGGCAGTTCTTTTGTGGGATTTTCAAGATCCAGGATTTTTATGTCCGTGCCGGGCAATGGAAATCCAATGGACCCTATTTTTCTGATTCCTGGATTGGTGGGATTGGCCGACAGTACAGGGGCGGTTTCCGTCAATCCGTATCCTTCAAAAATAACCGCACCGGTTTTTTCTTCAAATTGGCGGCATACATCCGGCGGCATGGGGGCGCCCCCTGAAAAGCATCCCATCAGGGAAGACAAGTCATACTCATCAAGCTTGGCATGGTTGGTAAAGGCCACAAAAATTGTGGGAACAGCCGGCATGAGGGTGGGGCGGTATTTCTGGACGGCTTTGAGTACATCAGTAAAAGGGGGCTTTCCTGTTCTGGGGTCAGGAATACACACCAGACTGCTGCCCGTGCCTGCGGCGCACAGCATGGCCACGGAGATGCCAAAGCAGTGATACCAGGGTAAAATGCCTAGAAAACAATGGTATCCCCCGTAGTATGCTTTTTCCAGAGGTTTGCCCTCACCGTGGGATAACCTTAGATACTCCATGATTCCCGCCACCTGGTAGGTAAAGTTGATGTGCACAAGCTCCGCGCCTTTAGGTACACCTGTGGTACCGCCGGTGTACAGCATGACGGCCGTATCGTTGACCGGGTCAATGTCGATATCCGGCGGCTCGGGTCTGGATTGGGCCACCATATCATCAAACATGATATGACCGGGTTCATGGTGGTCGGCTTTGGGGATTTTGCCTAACAGACCGCCTAAGAATCCTTTGATTTTCGGCAGGTAACTTTTAACATTGCAGACCACTATGGTTTCTACACCTGTGCCTTCGGCCGCTTTAACCGCATTGGGGTAAAAGGTGGGGTGGTCCATGCAGAATACCATTTTTGCGGTGGAGTCATTCAGCTGCTGTTTTAATTCAGTGGGGGTATAGATCGGGTTGCAGTTCACGGCCACGGCCCCTGCCTTCATGATACCGAAAAAGATTTCAGGAAACTGGGGCAGGTTAGGCAAGAAAATTGCGACCTTGTCCCCTTTTTTAATGCCTTTCTGGACCAGAAAATAGGCGACTCGGTCTGCCGTGTCTTTAACCTGGGAAAAGGTTTTCTTGGCCCCGTTGAATATGGTGAATACCTGGTTGGGGTAACGGGCAGCCGAATCGTCCAGCAGTTTGAAAACCGGATAGTGGTAGTTGCTGACAGTGTGTGCAACCCCCTCGGGCCAAAACGGGGTGTTCCAGGGGCCAGTCGGCGTGTTTGCCTGGTTTGTTTGATCTGCCATAAGGGGGACCTCCTTTTATTGTATATCAACACATATATTTATTTTTTTAATAATAAAGAATTTTTTTTATTTTATCCATCGTCACTTTGTATTAAAAGATAAGACCCTTAAGATGCCTGAAACATGTTTTTTAAATAAAGCGGGTTAGACTATTGATTTTCATCTGCGACGGCGTTAATGAATAGGGTTGGATCTCGGATTGCCTCGGGTTTTGGGGCAATGAAATTATATGGACAGTAAAAATTAAAGGTAACCCCTAACAGAAAGAAAGGTAAAAAATGACAGACCAGAGAATTTTTAATTTCAATGCCGGACCTGCGGCCCTGCCTTTGTCGGTCCTTGAAGAAATTCAAAGCTCTTTTTTGAATTTTAACAATTCAGGCATGTCCATCACAGAAATCAGTCACAGATCTTCTTATTTCGACGATGTCATCAATGATGCCGTAGAACGGGCCAAACGTCTTTTAGGTCTGGATGATCAATATCATGTGCTTTTCCTCCAGGGTGGGGCTTCTTTACAGTTTTCTATGATTCCAATGAATTTTCTGGCCGGGGATCAAAGTGCCGACTATGTGAATACCGGTACCTGGTCCACCAAAGCCATTAAAGAGGCAAAAATTCTGAATAAAAAACATGTGGTTGTGGCCTCTTCCGAGGACAAGGACTTTTCCTACATTCCCGAAAATATCAGTTTCAGCAAAGATGCAAAATATGTCCACATCACCTCCAACAACACCATCAAGGGAACCCAGTTTGCCGAATTTCCCGACACCGGTGGCGTACCCATTATTGCAGATATGTCATCCGATATTTTTTCCCGGCCCGTTCCCCTGGAAAAATTCGGCATGATCTATGCCGGTGCCCAGAAAAATTTAGGGCCGTCGGGTACCTGCGTGGTGATTTTGCGCAAAGATATGCTGGAAACAGCCAATACGGATCTGCCTTCCATGCTTAAATATTCCACCTTTGCAGAAAAGAACTCTATGTACAATACCCCGCCCTGCTTCGGTATCTATACTATTGATCTGGTGCTCAAGTGGATCGAAGAGGAAATTGGCGGCCTTGAACAGATGGAAGCGTATAATCAGGAAAAAGCAGGATTGTTGTACGATTTCATGGCGGCAAGTAATTTTTACCGGGCCACCGCAGCGCCTGGGTCAAGATCCCTGATGAATGTGACCTTCCGCCTGCCCAGCGAAGAACTTGAACAAAAATTTATCAAAGAGGCAACTGCCAAAGGTCTCGGCGGTCTCAAGGGCCACAGATCCGTAGGTGGATGCAGGGCCTCCATTTATAATGCAGCCACAATTGAGGGGGTTAAAGCCCTGGTTGAATTTATGAAAACCTTTCAAAAGGAGGCCAAATAGTGAAAGTACTGATCAGCGATAAAATGGATGAGGCCGGTATTGATATTTTCAGAAACCAGGATGGTATAGATGTCGATGTCAATACCGGACTGTCCCCCGACGAACTCAGAGAAATTATCGGACAATACGAGGCATTGGCTATCCGCAGTTCAACTAAGGTAACCGCAGAGCTCCTTGAGTCGGCAAAAAAACTCAAGGTGGTTGCCCGGGCCGGCATTGGCCTGGATAATGTGGATATTGATGCGGCAACCAAAAAAGGCGTTGCCGTTATGAATACCCCTGGCGGCAACACTGTTACCACCGCCGAGCATGCCATTGCCATGATGATGGCCATGACCCGGAATATTCCCCGGGGTACCGCATCCCTTAAAGCCGGGCGCTGGGATAAGAAATTGCTCCAGGGCCGGGAACTTTTCAACAAGACGTTAGGTGTGGTCGGGTTCGGCAATATCGGTTCCATTGCAGCCAACCTTGCCAAAGGGTTACGCATGAATGTCATTGTGTACGACCCGAATATATCTTCGGAACATATTGAAAAGGCCGGGTTTGAATATGTGACCCTGGATGAACTCTATGCCCGCTCGGATTATATCACCATCCACGTACCCAAAATGGATGCCACAATTGATTTGTTTGACGCCCAGGCGTTTGAAAAAATGAAGACCGGTGTCATGGTGGTCAATTGTGCCCGGGGAGGTATTGTTAATGAAGAAGCGTTGCATGCCGCCATCAAATCCGGAAAGGTGGCAGGTGCCGCCCTTGATGTATTTTCCGTAGAGCCCCCGAGCGCAGACCATCCACTGCTTCTACTTGACGAGGTCATTGCCACCCCCCATTTGGGCGCATCCACCAAGGAGGCCCAGACCAATGTTTCCGTGGCGGCTGCCAATCAGATTATTGCATATCTGTTGAACGACACCGTGATCAATGCGGTGAATGTGCCGTCGGTGACCGGGGATGTCCTAAAGCAGCTTAAACCCTTTCTCTATTTGGTCGAGAAAATGGGAAAAATGCAGGCCCAGATCAGCAAGGGCGGTGTTAAGGAGGTCCAGATCGAATACATTGGTAAATTTCCGGATCTGGATTTAAAACCTTTGACCATTAACGGCATCAAGGGCCTTCTCAATGAATATGTCAGGGACGAAGTCAATTCGGTCAATGCCATTTCCCTGGCCAATGAGATGGGTATAAAAATCAGCGAATCCACCTCCATGGAGGCCGGCAACTTCCTGAACCTGATCCGGGTGACCGTGGTTACGGACGATCGGACCAATGTCCTGGAAGGCACCATATTCGGCAAGGATGATGCCAGAATCGTCAGAATTAATAAGTTCCGTTTAGAGGTTATTCCCGAAGGTCACCTGTCCATTATTCACAATGTGGACAAGCCCGGTTCCATCGGCTCCATCGGTATGAAACTGGGCGAACACAGCATCAACATCGCCAGAATGATGGTGGGCCGCGAGGATGATGGGGATAGAAATATTATATTCCTGAGAACCGAAACCCCGGTGCCGGCCGATGTGGTAAAAGAGATCGAAGATCTTGAGCTTGTGGTCAGTATGACCACTTTTGAGCTTTAGTAAGATAGGTCGTTTTTAGAATAAAGCCTGTGTTAGCGACACAGCTTTTTCAACTATCGTTGTGGCCCGACCTGGAATACCAGGTCGGGCCATGAACGTTTCTGAAAGTGCAATCGGGATCAAACTTTATTTAGTCCCTCTGCCTGGGCTGGAATATCAGGATGCAGCCTTGAAGAGCTGATTCACCCGCTCCCAGTTGATTACTTCAAAAAAATGCATTGATATAATCGGGCCGCCGGTTTTGATATTTAAGGTAAGCGGATAAATCATCAGCACCCGGATTTTAATAAGAATTTGTGAAAATCATCTCAGGCGGTTGTTCCTGTCTCATTTATACTACTGACAACTGGCATCATAAAACTTTCCAGTACATTCCTTGATTTCGATCTTAATTACGCCAGTGGCTTTAAGCATATTTGAAGGGAACTCTTTTCCGGCTAAATTAGGGACATACTTGCCGACAATCGCATCCAACGCTTCAATTTTCTTTTCCTTTTCGCTGAGAATACTCGCTTCTCCGTGAATGATCACACTTTTATATTCCGTATTAACATCGCAGGGTTCATCCGAAAGCAGGAATTTCCCCGGACTCATCACTTCAAAACAGACTTTGCTGTTTCGCTGAATGTTCTCAATCTTTTGTCCCTTGCTTAATCCGTGTATAAAGATTTTTTTTTCAGTATACACAAAATGCACGGGTGTAACATAAGGGAACCCATTGCTACTTATTGTTGCCAAATGTCCAACCTGAGCGTCGGTTAAAAGTGCCGTTATCTGATCTGTTGTGAGTTTATTTGATTTCATCCGTCCTTGCATTGTTGTTTTACCTCCAGTTGATAATGATATCCGTTCGCTCCCTCCTCTAACCCATTTTTTTCAATGTGTAACCCTTTTTTTACGTGTCAACATACCCGATTGTGTTTTAATCCGAACATGATGAACAGTCCCATGTCAAAAGGCTTTCCGGATTAAACATTCTCGATTTGGGCACCGGGAAGGCGGGCTGCCTGGATTTGATCCCTTTTAATTCCCTGATATATTCGGCAGGCAAATGGTTTTCCTTTGCCCCTTGAATAATGAAATCCAGGTAGGGTGTGCTGGGTTGCTCAGGCTTGCCCAGGGTGTCCTTTTCATACATCAGGGCTGTGTAAATCAGGCCGTCTTTTCCTATGACCCTGACCGGATAATGAAAAAATGTACCGGTACCGTCCATGCGGACATCCTGCCAGGCATCCAGCCGCTCCAGGTCGGTGCCGGAAAATTCATATACCACGCCCCATACCTCATGGCCCGGTTCCCGGATGGCGTTGGCCTGGGCACCGTCCCAGATCCGGGAATGGCCGAAAAATGCGATACGATAATCTGCCAGCCGGGCAATGGTGACCATTTTGGCGGTGGCACTGCGTTCATTTATCCGGGAGGCATTCATGTTCGGGCCGTATGCAAAATAGTATAATTCTTCGGGCAGGCTGTTGAACAGGAAGATGGATTCATTTTCGGGCAGATCTTTTTTGTATGTTACCATACGTTCAGACTCCATTCACGCACGCCTTTGTATTCCATGTCGGCAAAAATTGTGTTGGCCATCTGCTCGGCCAGCCAAGTTGCCCCCGTATAACCCAGAACCGGATGGCGGAACATGCCTGCCCGGTCATAGGTGGGAAACCCCACCCGCAACATGGGCACCTTGTTGTCAATGGAAACAAAGCGGCCTTTTGAATGCCCTAGAATCAAATCCAGTTCAAGGCTGCCGTCTTTAAGCCGCCGGTCCAGTTCCCACAGGTCGGCGTTGGTAATAATTTCCATATCGTAATCAATGTTTTCTTCCAGCTCCTTGATTCTGGGATCTTCCCCGTAGGTGGTGTTGTCGTCCCCCAACAAAAGCAGCATCGGCCGCATCTCCAGATCCAGGCAGAACTGCGTCAGGCCGATCACCAGGTCTGCCGCACCAAAGAGCGCCACTTTTTTATCGGCCAGGAACATGTGCGCTACGTCTGTGATTGCATCAATGGCAATGCCGCGTTCCCGGACAAGTGACTCCGGAATAGGTTTTCCGGTCAGTTGTTTCAGATTCGCCAGAAAGGTGTCCGTATTGCGGATACCAATGGGTGTAGGACCAATGATAGCGGGAACACCGAATTCTTCTTCTAAGTATTTGGCAGCTTTCATGCCTTCATAGCGGTTCAGTGCGATGGTGGCGACGGCATTGGCCGTATCCGTCAGGTCTTCAACGGTGGTGTCCCCGTGGGCGACGTGGTTGCCTTTCGGCATCAACGGCGCATCAAAGGCTTCGATCTCAAAAAGGATATTTGCATCCACCTGCATTGCCGCCAAAAGGCCTTTTATTGCGGTTACGTCAGCCGGGTTGACCCAGCCGGTGATCAGGTTGATTTTATTGCCGGGTTCCCCTTTTTTTAGCAAAATGCTGTACAAAATCCCTCACCGCAAGGTCATACCCCGTAATCATGCTCCCCTCAAAACTTGGTGTATGGATCGGGATTAAATGGATGTCTCGGCCTGCATACTTTTCGGGCAGCAGTCCCTTGTTCAGCTTGTTGCAGACCCCGTCGATGTCATCGCCGATAATCTCGGTTGAGCAGGTTGAAATAATTGGTATCACCCGCACATCGGGATAGCGCATGAGAAGCACGTCAACCGATTCCTCCACCCGCCGGGTAGCACCAAAAACCGCGCCTTCCTCATGGACCGACGAGGACGCGATTTCAAAACTCTCCTTGAAATGCTGGGAAATCAGCATGCGCACGAACATGACACAGCCCTGGCCGCCGTGCACAATACCGATGGTGTCTTTGATGCCGATACTGGCAAACTGCGCACCGCAGGGCTGACAGGTAAAGATCGGATTAATAACGCCGGTGCGCGTTTTTTCTTTGAGTTCACAATGCATGATAGTTCTCCTTTGCCGGTGGCTTAATTAATAGTGTTCATCCGTCAGTTCAAGGTTGAGCGAGCCGTCGATCATCAAATAATCCATGCGCTCATGTAGCGCCTTCATAAGGCTTTTTATGTCGTTTTTACTCAGTTCGGCCAACCAGTCGAACCTATTCCTGTAATCATCGGCCAACCAGACGGCGTCCACCCAGTAGCAGCGGTCTGCAGGGGTTTCCAGTTCAACCTGCTCGCCGCATAAAATCTGGGTGGTTTTGGTAAGGACGCCGTGATTCTGGTCCCGGCGATCCCAGGCCCGGGAGTGAAATTGCCACAGGCAATTTTTCATGATGACATTTACCAGTTTCTCAACCCGTTCCTTCATCAGTTCTGCATTCATCTCTTGCACCCTCCTTTTACGCCGTTTTGCTCAGTCTGGATTCTGCAGCGTTCCGGGGTTCCGGGGTTTTGATCAGATCCCTGGTGCAATCCCAAATACCTGTGTATTCCCGCCACTGACTATTGTTTTTTATCTCGTCGGGCAGATCGGCGTCGGAGATCATGCGCTGGGTTTCAAAGCCGACGGCGGTGGGTATTTCATCTTTACTGATATCCAGAAACGACAACTTATGGATGGGTGAAAAGATCCCGTTGTAAATGTCCCGGGCAAATCGGACCCAGCCTTCCCAGCCCTTCCATGGGCCGTTATGGTACCCGTGGGCGTTCAGATAAGGCACCCGCATTTTTTTAGCCACCTCCCCGGGCCGTTTGCCGGTAAAAATAATGTCCGGTTCCAGCATCTCCATGGCTTCAACGCCTTCCAACTCGTTGGGATCGTCAATGGCAAGGGTGCCTTCGTCACAGCGCGCAATCCCTTTTTCCATGTCCCCCTGGTGGCCGAACTTGGTGTAGACCGAAACGACATTGACCCCCATTTCCTCCTGCAGCACATAGGCCCAGTGCCAGAGTTTCGAGCCGCCGGGCCAAAGGCAGACCTTCTTGCCATCCAATCGGGCCTTGTACCACTCAAGCTCCGGTAGCCAGCGCTCAGTTTCCTCGTCAATGATTTTCTGGGCCCGGTCCTCAATGCCGAAAAACATGGCGATCTTCTTGAGTGAATCCCCTAACGGCTTGAATCCGAACCCGTCAATGTCCAGGCGGGGGATACCGTATTTGACGCGCAGTTCGTTGCACAGGTACTCTGACGATCGGGCGCACTCCAGCACATTGAGATGGGCCCTGTGCATGGATCGCAGTTCGTCATAGGAACCGTTGCCAGTGAAGGTGCAGTTAATGGTAATACCCATGCGGTCAAAAAAATCCTCCATCACGTACTGATCGCCCTGGATGTTATACTCGCCGACATAGTTGATGATATAATCACCCTCGATTTCGGGTTCATATGTGCCCACCTTTTCTTCAAACCAGGATATACAGATGGTGTGGTGGCCGCCGGACTGGCTGGGCCCCCGGAATCCTGGAGAATTGCAGACAAAGATGTCCACATCGGGCATTTCATCCATAACCTCCTGGGCCACAGCATGAAAGTCGTCACCGATCAGCGCCGTGGCGCATGTCTGGTAAAGCGTCATTCGTTTAATGTCCGGAAAGGCCTCAAACGCTTCTATAATATTCTGTTTGAGCATCTGTTCGGCACCAAAAACAACGTGTTTCTCCTTCATGTCCGAGGCAAAGGTGTACTTGAGCTGAAAATTGTCATTGTCGCTGAGGTAGCGTTTGGTCTGCCAGGTGTCGTAGGTGCAGCCGATGGGGCCGTGGCTCATGTGGATGACGTCTTTCATAGGCGTGCCGATGACGTGTTTTGCACCACAGTATGCACACCCGCGTTCCGAGATGGAGCCGGGTATGGTGTTCAGGTACCCAAGGGGAAGTGCATCCGTAAGATTTTCGCCGGGTCCCTTGATGACCGCGTGCTGTTTTCTTTCAGGGATACATTTGCTGCATTCAAATTCATGATACGGCATGGGGAACTCTCCTTATATATATGTATGTTAATCCGGTCATTAATCGATCAGTCCGTATTTGGCCACCATGGCCTCAAGTTCATCCATATTCAAAGGTTTGGGGATGACGAACATTTCATTTTCAATGATCTTGCGCGCCAACTCTCCATATTCCTTGGCCTGATTTTCCTGGGCATCATAATCCACCACGGTTTTCTTATTGAACTCGGCCCGCTGAACGACATTATCCCGGGGTACATAGTGGATCATCTGGGTGCCGATGGCGGTGGTAAACTCATCCATAAGATCAAGTTCCCGGTCTACATTACGGCTGTTGCAGATGATACCGCCTAAACGCACACCGCTCTGCTTGGCATATTTGAGCAGTCCCCGGCAGATATTGTTTGCCGCGTAAATGGCCATCATTTCCCCGGAGGCGACAATATATACTTCCTGGGCCTTGCCGTCGCGGATGGGCATGGCAAATCCACCGCAAACAACATCACCCAAAACATCGAAAAAGATAAAATCCAGATCGTCTGTATACGCTTTATTCTGCTCCATGAGATTGATGGCCGTAATGATGCCGCGTCCGGCACAGCCGACGCCGGGTTCTGGGCCGCCGGATTCCACGCACTGGATATCATGAAATCCTCTCCTGACAACCGAGTCGTTGGTAATCTTCTCCGCACCTTTTTCACGCAGCATGTCCATCAGAGTCTCCTGGGGTTTGCCTCCGAGGATCAGGCGGGTGCAGTCCGCCTTTGGGTCACAGCCGTGGATAAAAATTTTCTGGTCATAAAAATAGGCCATTGCCGCAGCTGTATTCTGCTGGGTGGTTGATTTTCCGATTCCGCCTTTACCGTAAAAAGCTACTTTTCTGGGCATAATGTTTACTCCTGTTTTTTTGTAAATGGGTTAAATGTGGGAAATCCATATACGGATTTGCCGTAAAACCCTGTAGAGCAAACGGCGTGCCACAAATACAACACACTGATATTAAATAATATTCTATTTTAGAATACAAATTTGTAATTTAAATTTTACATAAAACCTTTAAAACACTGTCCCGAATCACACACTTTTTTGTATTTTGTGCGATTCGGGACATTTTAACCTGAAGTCGGATGTTACATTTCTCTTCCCGGCAGAGTGCCAAAGCCGGGAATACGACCCGACAAGGCGAGTTTGAGTCTCATTGGAATTTTTATGGCATGGTTGCTGCTTACTTAATTCATCAGCGTAACAACTCAATTTTGCCCTGGGAGCAGACCAACATTTTCAGGAAAAATTGAAATGACTCATTAGAAAGGAAAGATTATGAAAGCGTTGCACATGTCCGAAGCATTGATTCACCACGATTATAATCCGGCACGCCCATATGTTGCCGTTGCCTCCACAGATGGGAAGAATATCGATCAGCCGCTGGGGCGGGCTGTATCTCTTTGGATTTACAAAGCAGGCGCATCTTCCCCCGAGTTAGTGGAACAACGGGATATCCCGCTGCCGTCCAAAGGGCTTGGCCGGTGGATGCAATTGAGGACGGTTTTGTCGGATTGCCAATGGCTGCTGGTCCCCGCCATTGGAGAAGCAGCCTTCAAAATATTGGTGAACAAAGGAATAATGGTATATATCATTGAAGGCGCAATCTCTAAAGCCCTGGGATTGATCGCCGGCGGCGGCGACTTAAATACCAGGGCCCGGCCTGAAATTCTGGCCCGCCCAACCCGGCGGCAGGAATCCGGCATCCGTTGTACAAGCAGTGTCTGCGGTGGCGGCGGAAGGGGGTGTTTCGAAAGTTAAACCGACATCAGATCATTAAAATGAAACCGTCATTAGGAAGGGCACAAATTGAGGAATACCACATTGGAATCCAGGGAGCGCAACTCAAGTTACACAACCGGAGAGGTATGCCGTGTCAAGGCGTTACCCTCGCTTTTTCAGTTAAGCAAGGTCCTGGACAAAAGCGAAAACTTATCCCAGGCCATGGATGTGCTCCTCAATATTATGGAGTCCAATCTGGATGTTGTCCGTGGGATGGTGACCTTGTACAACCGTAAAACCGGTAAGATTTTCATCCATAAAAGCATCGGTTTGACGTTGGAAGAAGAGCGGCGGGGGATTTATTGCCTTGGCGAGGGTATTACCGGCCAGGTTGTTGAAACCAACAGAGCCGCAATTATTCCTGAAATCGGTAATGAACCCAAATTTCTGAATCGCACCCAAAGCATACCGGCCGAAGAGGACCGAGACCTATCGTTTATTTGTGTGCCCATTGCCCGCGGGAAAAAGGTTTTGGGGACAATCAGTGCGGAAGTCAACTGTGCGTCTCAGCTATTTATCAATCGTGTGCTGGAAATCCTCACCATTGTTGCGACCATGACGGCCCATGCGGCTGAGCTTTATTTACTCGAAAACGAGGAACGCAACTACTGGCTCAGTGAAAACAAACGCTTGCAGGATGCGCTGAAAAAAAATACCGGGCAGATAATATCATCGGCGATTCCAAGCCCATGCGTGAAATCCACGCAATGATAAAGCGTATTGCCGAAACAAAAACAACCGTCCTGATTCTTGGGGAAAGCGGTGTAGGCAAGGAACTGGTTGCCAATGCGATTCATTATGCAAGCCCCCGGACCAGTCGCCCGTTTATTAAATTCAATTGTGCGGCATTGCCTGAAACCCTTATCGAAAGCGAGTTGTTCGGACATGAAAAAGGGGCGTTTACAGGGGCAGGCGCCCAGCGCATCGGCCGTTTCGAAGAGGCAGACGGGGGAACGATTTTCCTGGATGAAATCGGAGAACTTTCCCTGGCCATGCAAACCAAACTTTTACGTGTCCTGCAGGAGCGCACGTTTGAACGTGTGGGCGGCAATCGGGCCATCAAGGTGGATATTCGAATTATTACCGCAACCAATAAAGATTTGGCGGCAATGTCGGATGACGGCCGGTTCCGAGAGGATCTGTTCTATCGCCTGAACGTATTTCCAATCATGATACCGCCCCTTCGTGAGCGCGGCAGCGACGTCATCACCCTGGCCGATCATTTTGTTGCCCGATTTGCCAAGGAGAACGACAAAGAAATTAAAAGGATTACAACACCGGCGCTGGATATGCTCATGAGTTATCACTGGCCGGGAAACGTAAGGGAACTTGAGAATGTGATTGAGCGCGCCGCCATTCTGACCGATGAGCATGTGATCCAGGCCTTTAATCTGCCGCCGTCCCTACAGACGGCCAAAGTGTCTGGTACAGCCATCAAGTCCGGCCTGCAGGCCAAGCTTGATGTCGTAGCCTATGAAATGATCGTTGATGCCTTAAAGACAAACCAGGGAAATATGACGCACGCGGATAGGGAACTGGGCATCACACGCCATGTATTGCGGTTACGGATGGATAAACTGGATGTTGATTATCAAAAATTCCGCAGATAATTCTTCGTTGATGACAAAAATTTTAAAAAAATAGTTTAGCCTTCATCATTATACCCAGCACACAATTGCGTGTTGGGTATAATGATGATTGTAAAGGCGTTGCGTTTAATCGCTATATCATTTCAGCAATTTCTTTCCCGTAAGCCTGGGCGGTTTCAACGCCGTCTTCAACCCAGGACGCCTTAATCATCAAAGGACCGGATGCCATTTTCATTTTAAACATATAATTCATTGTATCAAAAATTCTTTTATTAGCTTCACCGCTCCATCCATATGCACCAAAGGCGCCGCCGGGTTTACCTTCGAGTTGTGCGCGTTCTGCCATGAATAAGACCTGTTTCATGGGGGCCAGCATTTCCCCGTGATAGGTAGGGGAGCCGAAAACATAGGCATCAAATCCTAATAAATCTTTTTCAGTATCTATCTGGCTTGCGGTTTTTACCACTGCCTGTTGCCCTGACTGACGAACGCCTTCAGCTATTAATTCCGCGATCCCCTTTGTTTCGTCGACCCTGGATGAATAAACAATCAGTACTGTTCCCATTTTTTTATTCCTATTCTATATGAGTTAAATTTATATAATTATTCAATTTTTTTGTAAAATTAATGATATTGATTGATTACTACATGGCGTGTATAATCAAAACCCTTATAAAAGTAATATAAAATCGTGACGGAGCCAAGACAAAATTATCTCCTTTTTTAGTTTTAGCTTGATTTAAAGCAAAAAGTCTGGAAATCTATAATTTTTTTATACGGATGGACTTTTTAGATATTTGTCTAGGTAAATTCAGAAACAAGGTGTACAGGATTTATGGGTTTATTTAAATTAAAGGGATTTCCGGGAACCGGCAGTTTCCCCCATGGGGTTCACCCACCGGATAACAAAGTGTTGTCCGCGAACATGACTGTCGAAGTGATGCCTACCCCCCGGACGGTGACGCTGCCGCTGCTGCAGCATCTTGGCGTGCCTTGCAAGCAGATTGTTAAATCCGGTGAAATGGTCAGTTACGGGCAAATGGTTGGTAAGGGAGAGGCATTTGTTTCAGCCTCACTTCACTCCCCCATTGCCGGAAAAGTAAAACGAAACACAATGGTGACCCTGCCCAACGGCAGGCGTCTTGAGGCCCTCACCATTGAGGCGGACGGAGAACAGCTCCCCCCGGAAAGAATCTGGGAAGAGGTGAAAGTTACCCAATGGCCTAAGGACGGCTTTTCCGATTATGCGCCCATGGACATTGTAAAAAAAATTCAGGAATCCGGTATTGTGGGCCTGGGGGGGGCGGCGTTTCCTACCCATGTTAAAGTGATGCCCAATGATACTCGGGTCATTGACACTTTGGTGATAAACGGGTGTGAGTGCGAGCCGTACCTGACCTGTGACTACAGGCTGATGGTTGAGGCACCCGATGTCATTGTAACCGGGGCGCTGCTGACGGCCAAGGCCGTCTCGGCCAGGGAAATTGTCATCTGTGTTGAGGATAATAAGCCCGAGGCCATTGCGCGGCTCCAGCAAGCGGCACAGAAGACCGTCGTGCAGGTTGCCGTTGTAAAAACCAAGTATCCCCAGGGCAGTGAGAAGCAGCTTGTCAAAGCCGTGGTTGGTCTTGACATTCCCCTGGGCGGGCTGCCGGCTGATGCCGGGGTCGCCGTAAGTAACGTGCAAACCATTGCCACTGTGGCCCGTAGCATTGTCAAGGACGTCCCGCTTACCCACAGGGTCATCACCGTTTCCGGCCGGGGCATCTGCAACCCGAAAAACCTTTTTGTACCCATTGGCATCTCTCTGGCCGAGGTGGTTGACTTTTGCGGCGGTTTGACGCCGGATGCGGCCCGGATCATTTCCGGCGGGCCCATGATGGGCTTTTCATTCTCAGATCTGTCTGCCCCTGTCACCAAAGGCACGTCGGGGCTGACGATTCTAACTCATGACGAGGTCCGAAAGGCAGAAGAGACAAATTGCGTGCGCTGCGGGCGCTGTGTGGACGCCTGTCCCATGAACCTTGTGCCCACAAAACTTGCGTTGGCGGCCCGGTATAAGAATCCCGAACTGGCCGGTCAATATCATATCCGGGCCTGTGTTGAATGTGGGAGCTGTTCCTATGTGTGTCCGGCAAAGCTTAATCTGGTTCAGTTGATTCGTGAGGGCAAGGTCCAGCTAAATGCTTGGGAACGCCGCTGATCATTAACAACAAGATCATTAAACAACAAAGATTAATTGATACAAGGAACAAAACGTGTCAAATACAAATAGACAGATGAATTCAGCCATGTCGTTTGAAGACAGGCCCGGGCGAAAGCCGCCCTTCATAAACGTGGCCGGTTCCCCGCATATCTCGGATAACCGGGCCAGCACACGCCGGATGATGGTCGATGTAATCCTTGGACTGTCACCGGCTATTCTCGTATCTCTTTATTTATTTCGGTTCTATGCCTTAAAACAGATTGTGGTCTGTGTGGTTGCCTGCCTTGCTGCGGAATACCTTTTTGTTCGCATGAGGGGTAAATCTTTCACGTTAAAAGATTGTTCTGCCATGGTCACCGGAGTTATCCTCGGACTTTCCATGCCCGGCTCCGCCCCCTGGTTTGTGGGGGCGCTGGCCTCGTTCGTGGGCATTGGCATCGGTAAGATCGTATTCGGCGGCGTTGGGATGAACATATTCAACCCCGCCATGGTGGGAAGGGCGTTTGTCATGATCGCCTTTGCCCAGCTCATGGGGGCAGGTGCCTATGAAAATGTAACCGGCCTGGTGGATGCCGTGTCCGGTGCAACGCCTTTGAGCGCATTGAAATTCAATGGAGTCGAAACCGGTATTGCACCGTTGTTTCTGGGGGTGACCAACGGTTCTGTTGGCGAGGTAAGTGCCCTTGCCTGTATTTTAGGGGGACTTTATCTGATTTATAGAAAAACCGCTTCCTGGCAGATTCCTGCAAGTATTTTGATTACCGTTGTTCTGATCGCAGGCGTTACGGATATTGCCGGAGGATATAAAGGCTTGTTACTGATGCACCATCTGTTTGCGGGTGCTCTGATGTTCGGCGCCTTTTTCATTGCTACTGATCCGGTAACATCCCCGTTAACCCCCAAAGGCAAGATGATATTCGGCGTGGGTACCGGTTGTTTGATCATGGTTATCCGTCTGTTTTCCGGTTATCCGGAGGGCGTTATGTTTGCCGTACTGATCATGAATGCCATGACACCGTTGATCAACCGCTGGACCATTCCAGCGCCCATGGGACAAAAGGAGGCCTGATATCATGTCATTGAAAGAAAGTAACCTGGCCCAGGCCTGGCTGGTGCTGCTGCTTGCCGCTTTGTTCGGCACCGCCCTTGCCGGTATTCAGGCTAAGCTTGGGCCGGTCATTGAGGCCAATAAGGTCCAGGAGACCATGGCAAAAATACCCGGACTGGTGCTTGGAGAGGATCTGGCGGCCGAACTTGCCGCCGACAACCAGTCGCTGACCGTTAAATCCCGGGTGATCGAAGTTAAGAAAAACGGAACAACAAAATACTACACGGTGTATGATGCCTGGCTGCCCGACGGAAAAATGGTCGGGCATGTGGTCAAAGCTGACGGCCAGGGATATGCAGATAAGATTGAGTTATTGGTGGGGCTTGATGCCCAGGGCAAAACGATTACAGGGCTTTTTGTTCTGGATCAGAAAGAGACGCCCGGTCTGGGCGCCAAAATTCTGGAAGATGCCTGGCGGGGCCAGTTCAAAGATAAATCCACCGAAAACACCCTTTCCGTTGTTAAAGGGGGCGGGGCCAAAGAAGATCAGATTGATGCCATTTCCGGCGCCACCATCTCTTCAAGGAGTGTGACCGGCATCGTAAACACGACGGTTGCCAATGTTGCATCCCAGCTTCAGGTCACTGGCCCTGATACTAACAAAAACCCGGCGGTTCAAAAAAAGGAACCCGGTAAAGATAAGGAGCGTTCCTGATGGCAGATCAACCTACAGCTATGGAGAGATTTGTACAGGGGATTCTGCCCGAGAACCCGGTTTACCGGCAGCTTCTTGGGCTGTGTGCCACATTGGCTGTTACCAATGGTATGAAATCGGCGCTGACCATGGCCGTTTGCGTGGCCTTTGTTCTGGTGTGCGCCAATGTCGTGATCAGCCTGATCCGAAACCTGTTAGCGCCCCATCTGCGAATTGTGGTCTTTACCCTGACCATTGCCACCTTTGTAACCGTGGCGGACAGGGCTCTGGCTGCTTACATGTTCCAGATGAGCAAAACCCTGGGTCCCTATATTCCTTTGATCATTGTGAATTGTATTATCATCTGCCGGTGTGAGGTGTGTGCGTCCAAGCAGAATGTCGTTATTGCAGCGGCGGATGCCCTGGGCCAGTCCATTGGGTTCGGCCTTGCCCTGGCAAGTATCGCCGCCATTCGTGAGATTCTGGGCACCGGCATGCTCATGGGTTTCAGGGTCCTGCCGTCCTGTTGGCCGGATTGGGTCATCATGGTGCTGCCTCCCGGTGCATTCATTACACTGGGGCTTTTGCTGGGTTTGGTGAATTATATAGACTATAAACGGGAACAATCCCGCAGTTGAATTTAATATGAGAATTTATAAAATATTAAGGCGGATCTAATGGACTATTTTGTAGATATCCTGCTGATTGCCCTGTCAGCATCGATAATTAACAACTTTATATTTTATTACTTTGTGGGTATCTGCCCGTTTGTGGGGGTGTCCAGAAAGGTGGATATGGCCTTTGGCATGGGTTGCGCCGTGACGTTTGTCATGAGTATTGCGGCGTTTCTCTCCTGGGGCATTACAGTTTTTGTACTGATTCCCGGCGCACCGGTATCAACGTATATTGCAAGTTTTTTCACTACACCCGAAGCCGCCGCTCAAATTGACCTGACGGTGCTCAGTTATATTGTGTATATTTTTGCCATTGCTTCTTCGGTTCAGTTTGTTGAGATGTACGTAAGAAAGTTTTTTCCACCGCTTTACAGGTCTTTCGGGGTTTTCTTACCGTTAATTACGACCAACTGCGCCATTCTTTTTGCCTGTCTGACCATCATGAGCCATGTGGCCGGCGTTGACAATCCCAAAGATGTCTGGGACCTTGGCAAAGCCATGACCCTGGCGCTTTTTGGCGGACTTGGATTCACCATTGCCATCGTGATTATGGCCGGTATCCGGGAAGAGCTGGAACTTTGCGATATCCCCAGGCCTTTTAAAGGGGCGGCCATTACCCTGGTTATCGGAGGGATCTTAGCCATCGCCTTCATGGGATTCACCGGGGTGGATTCAGGTATCAAAAATGCACTGAAACCGGCTCCCGCCATCCAGGAAGAAAGCTCTGAAGCAAATGCGAACACGTTGACTGAATATTTAGCTGATATGACCTGTAAGGGGCATAACAGCCAGGAGATTTTGCCATGATGGTTTCACTGGGTATCGCCGGCGCAAGCATGCTGGTCATGGCCATGATTTTTTCCTATATCCTGGGATGGGCCAATAAAAAATTTAAAGTTGAAGTGGATCCTAAGATTGAAGAGGTCATAGAGGCTCTCCCCGGTGCTAACTGTGGCGGATGCGGTTACTTAGGTTGTTCCGATTATGCCGTGGCCATTGTTGCGGACAATGATCCAGTCAATAAATGCACGGTGGGCGGGCAAGCTTGTGCCCAAGTGATTGCGGATATCATGGGGGTTGAGGTGGGTGATATGGTACCTTTACGTGCCATTGTTCATTGCAACGCACCGGCCTCCAGTCGCTTGGGGATGACCCAATACGCGGGGGAAAAGCGGTGTGCCTCGGCCCAGCAGGTGGCCGGCGTCCAGAGCTGCACCTTTGGATGCCTTGGCTATGGTGATTGTGTCCAGGTCTGCAATTACGACGCCATTCACATCGAAGACGGACTTGCCCGAGTGGACTATGAAAAATGCATCGGTTGCGGGGCCTGCACCAAAGCCTGCCCGAGAGGTATTATTTCCATTGAAGGGTTTAAGGAAAAGACCATTCCTGTGGTGGCCTGTTCCAATAAAGACAAGGCCAAGGATGCCAAAGCCGTGTGCAACAATGCATGCGTAGGCTGCAAAGCTTGTGAAAAGGTTTCTGATCTCTTCACCATTTCAGATAACCTCTCTAAATGCAATTATGATAGCTACACAGCTTCAAAACATGAAGATGCCCTGAAGGCCATTGAAAAATGCCCCACCGGATGCATTCATTTCATGGGAAGCTGAGCGCCGATATAAAAATAGAATATGAAAAAAATATGTGTGTACTGCGGCTCAAGTGACGGGGCCCGCCCTGAATACCGACAGGCCGCAGCCGCCCTTGGACGTGCCATGGTGGAAAAGGATATCGACCTGGTGTACGGCGGCGCAAGTGTGGGGCTTATGGGCAAACTGGCTGATACTGTTCTCGATGGTGGCGGCAAGGTTACAGGCGTCATTCCCGAATCCCTGGTAAATCGGGAGATCAGCCATTCCGGCCTAACAGAGCTTGTGGTTGTAGATTCCATGCATGCGAGAAAATCCATGATGGCCGATCTGTCGGATGCATTCATTGCCCTTCCCGGCGGTATCGGCACCATGGATGAACTTTTTGAGATACTGACCTGGGCCCATTTGGGGATTCATCAAAAGCCGTGTGCACTGCTCAATGTGGCCGGCTATTATGATCATCTGAATGCGTTTGTAAATTACGGCGTTGACCAGGGATTCATCAGAAAACAGACTGCCGCCAAACTCATTATTCAAGATGATCCCAAAGCATTGCTGGATCAGTTTATAGGACTGCCTGTATACCTATAAGATTTTGGCTGGCATTCAAAATTTTTTGTGGGGCGTGTAAAAGTTCGAAATACCCCCAGGCAACGACCCAATGGTTGATTGTGCCTGGCGTAGAGATGACGCCTGATAAAGGTGCGCATCTTCCATGGCAATTTCCAGCAGGGCAATACTGGTTTCTCTCACCCCCAGGATATCAACCTCTCTGGATCCCATAATAACGGTGATATCCTCTTGGGGGGAGGCCGTCTCCATCTTATTGCAGACCCTGTTGGCCAGTCGGACGACCACCAGCAACATGTTCGATTCTTCATAATTATCCATGTGATGGTCCCGGGCAATTTCACAGTAACTGTTCGGCAGATGCCAGCTTGATAGCAGGGCAAACCCCTGGTTTGCGTGAATGTTAACCAAAATTTTTTCTATCAGGTCTGCGGTGAGTTGACCCTTGTCCTGTTCATCACTCATAAATTGCTCAACAGCGGATAAAAGGCAAAGTTTACTCACATCGTGGAGCAGTCCCGCAATAAAGGCCTTGGGCGTTAAGTCCACAAGTTTCAGGCGACGACACAGCCACAAAGAGGCAAACGCCGCTGCTACGGAATGGGTCCACAGTTGATCCTGGCGCTTTTTGATCCTGGGCATATTTGATGGAAAATTTTTGCGGAGAATGACCCGTATAATAATGTTATATAATTCATCGTTGCCTAAGCGAAGAGATGCTTCCTTGATGGTGGCGACTTCTCCCAGCCCTTTGTAATAGGAGGAATTGGCAATCTTAAGAATTTCCCCTGTCAGGGTGGGGTCATTAAGAATCAGGCGCTTAATCCGGGACGGATCCGGATCCTTTTTGGTGATTTCACCTTGAAGCTTGGCCGCATCCGGATGAAGTACGGGAAAATTTTTTTGGTTTGCAATATATTTTTTCAGGATATCCAGAATCGACGCTTTTTCGTTCATTTTATATTCCTGACAGCTGCTTAATGGTTTGGATGGATCGGGGAGGAATCAGCCTGGGAACGCATCTGAATATTTCGTCCAGCGTGGTTATGCCGTCAGCAGCCTTGGACAGGGCATCCTCCATCAAGGTTACCAGATTGGTGGTTTCCAGACTGATTTTTCTGCCGCAAGGTCTCTTCATAGGTCAGATTGATGTTGGGGTTGATGGAACACTGGGTAATCCCCTCCATGACAAATTCCACCGGATCTTCTGCTGTAATGATACTGATTTCAGGCTGTTTAATGTGTTTGATGGAGGAATACAGGGTCGTGGTCTTGCCCGGATCCCGTGGGGCCGGTAATGATCAATACGCCTGAAGGGACGCCGAGCACATCGCGAAGATACCGGGTAAGCATCTTTGGCGACATGCCGATCTCTTCTATGGGGATAATCTGGTCAATGCGGTTAAGAATCCTGAGCACCACCTTTTCCCCGAATACCGCTGCATAGAATGAGGCCCTCAGATCGTAAACATTGCCTTTGTGCTCAAAGCTCAACCGGCCGTCCTGGTGTTTTCTTTTTTCTGCAATATCGGCTTTGGCAAGTACTTTAATCCGGGCTGTGACCATGGCTGTGGATTCAGGCGGCAGCTCCCGGTGAAAGACAAGTATTCCGTCAATTCTGAATTTGACCTGGAGCCTGTCCTTAAGGGGTTCGATATGAATATCCGACGCGCCGGCCACGATCGCGGCAGAAATAATGGTATCCACGATACCCATCGCCGTGTTTTCATCCATGAGCTTGTCGGATTTGCGCCCGGACACCAGGTGATGTAGTAGGCGGTCTATGGATCCGGGGGAGGAGATGGCTATCTCTATTTTGTCCCCGTATAGTTTCTTAGCGCTGTTAATGCTGGATTGATTAAAGGGGTCGGCAAAGGCAACAATGACGCGGTCCTCCTCTTTACGGACCGGAAGGAAGTTGTTGGAATGGCACCATTTCATTGGGGCCTGATCTATAAGCTCCGAATCCAGTTCTTCCACGGACAGGTTGACAAAGGGAAAACCTAATTGGACCGACAGCACCTCAAGAAAATCATGCTCGCTCATGAACTGGTGATCTATAATGATTTGGCCGAGCTGTTTTCCGCGTTCTCTGGATTGGATATCCAGCGCTGCTTTGAGTTTTTCCGGGGTCAAATGCCCGAATTCAACCAGAAGATCACCGATCCTCAACGAGAGCTGGTCCGAGCGCAGTATCTTTTTAAGCTGGCTGTCCGTTATGTAATTAAGATCTTTTAGGACTTTGATGATAGTTGTTTCAGAAGAGAGTTTTGATTTAACCCGCTCGACAATTTTTGCCTTTTCCGGGGTAAGAAAACCGTCATCAACCAGCGCCGCGATAATTTTATTTTGAATTGGATTGTTTTGCATTGTTTTTTTATTCTCGCTTGGAAACTAATCTATTTATATCATAACATGATTTGGAATCAAAGCGTGTGATGACTGCAATGTCTTTAAAGCCTGGTTGTCTTATCCCAAAGCCATTGCCGGACCGGGGGGGCAAGACCTGGTGCAAGGCGATCATAAACCGAGTGGTGATATTCGTTGATCCAGCTGATCTCTTGGGGGCTGAGCATGGCTTTATCAATAAGATTGCGCTCAAAATGGCAGAGGGTCATGTTTTCAAATTTTAAAAATTTGCCGAACTGTGTTTCCTGGTCCTCAATGACAAGCACCATGTTTTCAAGCCGGATGCCGTATTGACCTTCCCGGTAGAGGCCCGGTTCATTGGTCAACAGCATGCCGGGTCTAAGGGCGATATCCAGGGGCAGTGAGCTTAAACGCGCCGGGCCTTCGTGAACGCAAAGGAAAAATCCCACGCCGTGGCCTGTGCCGTGACCGAAATCCAGTCCCTGTTGCCATAGATGCCTGCGGGCCATGGCATCAATCTGGTACCCTCTGGCGGTGGCGGGAAATCGTGCCGTTGCCACGGCGATATGGGCCTTGAGCACTATGGTGTAATCCTGTATCTCCTGACGTGTCGGTGATCCTAAATGCACGGTGCGTGTGATGTCCGTGGTACCGGTCAGGTAATTGCCGCCGGAGTCGGTCAGAAACATGCCGTCAGGGCTCAGGGTCAGATCCGTACCTGGTCCGGCACTGTAATGGCAGATGGCTGAATGTTCCTTGAACGCCATGATCGAATCAAAGGAGGGATGGACAAAGGCCTCCTGATCTTTGCGAAAATTTAAAAGCTGTTCTGCTGTCGACATTTCCGTTTTGGGGACATCGCTTGTGCCAAGCCAGTGCAGAAAGTTGACCACAGCCAGGCCGTCTTTGACCGCTGTTTCGCGAATATGAGAAATTTCAGTTTTATTTTTCAGGCATTTAAACATGACCGACGGGTTTGAACCCTCAATGATCTGCGCACGCGTCTCAATGGCCTGGTAAATAAAATCTGAAATTCGTTCGGGGTCAACAAGTACTTTAGACGTCTCATTCAGGAGACCCACTGTTTCATAAAATGCCTCGTAATCAAACACGGTAACGCCATCGGCTTCAAGGGCAGCTTCAAGCGATTTACCGACTTTGACGGAATCCATGAACAAGCTGATTTTATCAGCGGTGATCAAGGCAAAGGCTATATTCACCGGGTTAGATTGAATATCTTTCCCCCGGAGATTAAAGGTCCAGGAAATGTCATCCAAGGCCGCCAGCACATGGCAGTCGGCGTTGCAGTCTGCCATTTTTTTGCGGATACGTGAAAATTTTTCGGACCGGGTTTCTCCGGCATAAACTGTGTCCAGTGCAAAGGCCGGGGTCTGGGGTTTAGGCGGCCGATCCTGCCAGAGATCTGAAATCAGATCCATGGTCGTGTCCAGCACAATGCCCGTTTGTGCCAATTTCTTTTTGAGCTTACCGGCCTGGGCCGCGGACATCATTTTTCCATCCAGGGCAACCCGGTCGGTGTTGGACAAGGTCCGGCTCAGCCATGAGTCAAAGTGGGGCACATCGGTATCTCCTTGTCTGAAAAGCTCAAACTCGTCCAACTGGGCTGAAGCCTGGATCCAATAGCGAAAATCGGTCCACATACAGGCCTTGGTTTTTGTCACCACCGCCGTACCGGCGGAGCCTGAAAATCTGGTGAGCCATTTCAAGGTCTGCCAGTGTTCGGCCAGGTATTCGCTTTGATGGGGATCTGCATTGGGAATGATCACCGCACTGACCCCGGCTTCATCCATTTTTTGTCTCAGCCGCCTAAGTTTATCGAGTGTATTCACGTTTTTTCCTTTCACTACATGCCAAGATATGCTTTTTTGACCGCTTCGTTGGCCAGAAGTTTGTCTCCTGAGTCGGTCATGGTGATGGTGCCTGTCTCCATAACATATCCCCGGTCCGCCACCTTCAGGGCCAGGTTGGCGTTTTGTTCCACTAAAAATATGGTGGTTTTATATTCCTGATTGATTTTTTTTATAATATTGAAAATCCGTTTGGTGATGATGGGGGCAAGCCCAAGGGAGGGTTCATCAAGCAGCAGCAGTTTTGGCTTGGTCATGATGGCCCGGGAGATGGCAAGCATTTGCTGTTCGCCGCCGCTTAGGGTGCCGCCCTGCTGATTTCTCCGGTCCGCCAGAATGGGGAAGAACTCAAAAACATTTTCCAAATCTTTTTTAATTTGACGCTTATCTTTCCTAAGAAAGGTCCCCATATCCAGGTTTTCCATGACCGTCAGATAGGGAAAAATTCGGCGTCCTTCGGGCACCTGGCTGATGCCCAAGGCCGCAATCCGGTCAGCCGGCATGCCGGTGATATCCTGACCCTGGAATTCAATGGTGCCGCTTGCGGCTGGCACTACCCCGCACAGGGTCATCAGGGTGGTGGATTTTCCGGCACCATTGGCCCCGATCAGGGTGATGATCTCACCCGCCTGGACATCCATGCTGATATTTTTCAGGGCCTGGATTTTCCCGTAATAGGTATCTACATGTTTGATCTTAAGCATTTATCTCTTCTCCCAGGTAGGCCTTGATAACCGCCGGATTATTCAGGACCCGGTCCGGGGTGCCTTCACCGATTTTTTTCCCGTAATCCACCACAAAAATGTTTTCCGACAGGGTCATGACCAGTTTCATGTCGTGTTCGATCAAAAGGATGGAGATTTTTTCTTCGTCCCTTAACTTTAAAATCAATTCGTTCAGGGCCTCGGTCTCTTTGGGGTTCATGCCGGCGGCAGGTTCGTCCAAAAGAAGCAGGAACGGATCTGTGGCCATGGCCCTGGCAATTTCCAGACGACGCTGGGCACCGTAAGGCAGGTTCAGCGCCAATTCATCCACATAGGCTTCAAGGCCGATTTTTTTTAATATTTCGTAGCTTTTATCCACGATAAACTGCTCTTCGGCCCGGGTGGAAGGCCCCCTGAAAATGGCGCCAAGAATACCGGCCTTTGTAACGGGATAACATCCGATCATGACATTTTCCAGCACCGTCATTGAGGCAAACAACCGGATATTTTGAAAGGTCCGGGCCAGGCCCTTGCGGGTCACCAGGTTGGGTTTGAGCCCGTTGATGCGTTCCTTGGTGGAATCATCTGCGTTGGGCCGGATAAAAATATCTCCCTGGGTGGGGGTGTAAATCCCTGTGATACAGTTGAAAAAGGTTGTTTTTCCAGCGCCGTTGGGGCCGATCAGTGCGGCAATTTCCCCCTGGTTGATGGTCAGGTCCAGGCTGTTGATGGCCCGTAACCCACCGAAATCCATGGTCATATTTTTAACTTCCAGAATTGGTTTGTTCATATCTATTGCTCTGTGGTGTGTTCGTGTTTTTTATAGTGGTAGGTCTTTCTGACGTTTTCAATCAGTCCGCCAGGTTTAAACACCATCATCAGCACCAGAACGGCGCCGAAAACAATCATCCGGTATTCAGATACGGCACGAAGGTATTCCGGCAGCAAGATTAGCATCAACGCACCGCAAATGACACCGGCAATGGAGCCCATGCCGCCCAGTACCACCGTACATAAAATGATCACCGATTCCCAGATCGTGAAACAGGCCGGATTGATGAATGTGGTTTTGGCGGCAAACACAACGCCGGCCATGCCGGCCCAGGTGGCGCCCAGGGCAAAGGCTCGCAGTTTGGTTCCGGCCTTGTCAATGCCCATGGCCTGGCAGGCAATTTCATCATCTTTCAGGGCAATCCAGGCCCGTCCGATCCGGGAGTTCTGCAGCCGGTTGATCACAAAGATGGTAAAAATAACCAGGGCCACCATGATATAATAGAGGTAGATGAAGTTCTGCTGGAATGTCAGATCAATGCCGAACAGGCCGGGTTTGGGAATATTGGCAATGCCGCTGGGGCCCTTGGAAAAAGTATTCCAGTTTTCAAGGACCAAACGAATGATTTCTCCAAATCCTAAGGTCACAATGGCCAGATAGTCGCCTCTTAGACGAAGCACGGGATATCCCAGGATGATCCCCATGACGGCACCCAGAAGTCCTCCCAGGGGCAGTACCATCCAGAAGGTCATGCCGAAATGCAGATTCAAAAGAGCATAGGCATAGGCACCTACTGCAAAAAAAGCCACATATCCCAGATCCAGAAGGCCGGCCAGTCCGATAACGATGTTCAGTCCCAACCCCAGCATCACATAAATCAATGCTGAGATCATGATGGTGGTCTGGTACATGGAAAAGGTGTAGGGAAACGCCAGGGTGGCAATGATCAACAAAACCATTGCGGGTATAAAGAAGCGTTTTTCGCCCAGACGTTTTCTGACGACAGACAGTTTTTTGTCCTGGGCGATTTTACCTGTATTTTTTTCTTTGCGTTTGAGCAGGTAGCGCCACAGGGCGGACAGGAAAAAAAAGGCAATGCCGATAAAGGCCATATTCCACCAGCGCCACTCAATGGTTTTGGTTACAGTATTGACTTTGATCACCATGATCGGAAAGGTCAGGAACATAAACCAGACCGCTGCAATGGTGGAATGTTTGAGTTCTTGTAACAGATTCATAATTTCGATCTTTAATTTAGACTTTTTTGGTTTCCGCCCGGCCCAGTATTCCGGATGGCCTGAAAATCAGGATCAGAACCAGGAATAAAAAGGCAAATACATCTTCATAATCACTGGAGATGTAACCGGTGAAAAAACTCTCCGTCCATCCCAGGACAAGGGACCCTAACACCGCGCCCGGAATACTGCCGATACCGCCTAACACGGCTGCCACAAAGGCCTTGATGCCGGCAATGAACCCCATGTAAAAATTAATCTGACCGATGTGCGACGCAATGAGCATGCCACCGATGGCCGCTGTACCGGATCCGATGATAAAGGTTACGGAGATGACCCGGTTGACATTGACCCCGAGCAGCATGGCCATGGTCTTATCCTGGGAGGTGGCCCGCATGGCTTTGCCGATGGGGGTGAACTTGATCAGAACGGTCAATGCGATCATGACAATCACCGTGGTGACGATAATGGCAAGTTCAGGGGCGGACATGATGTGGGCATAGGGTTCCCAGAATTCAAAATCGGGAATCAGGCTGGGAAAGGGCAGAAAATCCGAAGTCTGGGCAAGCAGTACATAATTTTGCAAAAATAATGACATACCGATGGCACTGATCAGTGCGGACAGGCGCGGCGCCTTGCGCAGGGGCTTGTAGGCAATTTTTTCCATGGTATATCCGTAGCAGCAGGCATAAAACACAGCTGCCGCTGCAGCAATCAGCGAGACGGCCAGAGCCGGAAAGCCTGACATGGTCAAAACTGTGGAGATGATCAGCGCGGTAAAGGCACCGATCATATATATTTCACCATGGGCAAAGTTAATCAGCTCAATGATGCCGTAGACCATGGTGTAGCCCAGGGCAATCAAGGCATAGATACTGCCCCGGGTCAATCCGCCCAGGAACAGTTTTAAAAAAAATTCATAATCCATGTGCAACCTGTTTTTTCAATGGAAATAGAAAGGCTGGTGTCCGAAAAAAGACAAGGGGCAGGCATCTGATGCCGCCCCTTTTTGTATTACATCATTTCGGTTGATTGGCCTTACTTGATCATTACTTTTCTTCAACAAACTGGCCATTGACCACTTTGTATACGGAAAAACCGATACCTGTGGCATCACCATTTTCGTCAAAGCGGATTTTGCCCAAGGGTGTTTCAACATATTCAGTTCTCAGCGCCTGGACCACCTTGTCGTAGTCCGTAGATCCCGCTTTTTCAATGGCGTTGAGCAGGGCCTGGGTCGCTGCATACGCCGCGTCAAAAAAAGCGCCCGGATCAGAACCGAATTCTTTCTGGTGTTCTTCTTTTGCCGTCTTTGCCATGGGATTGCCCGAAATATCCATGGGACCTGTGGCATACACCCCTTCAGCATACTTACCGGCAACCTTGATAAAGGTATCATCCTTGACACCGTCAGCACCCATGAACAGGGTGTCCATTCTTTGTTTTCTCATTAGGGTAACAATTTTGGAGGCTTCAGGATGGTAACCGCCCCAGACAACCAGGTCGGGTTTGGCTTTTTCCACTTTGGTGACAATGGCAGAATAGTCCACGGCACCCGGGGTGACCCCTTCAAACAGCAGAATGTTTACACCGGCTTCCTTAAAGTATTTTTGGGCAAGTTCGGCCTGGCCTTTGCCGTAATCTCCTTTATCGTGGAGGATGACGACATTTTTAACCTTAAGGGTTTGGGTGGCGAATTGGACCTGGAGCTGGGCCTGTTTGGCATCATGGGGGATGGTTCTGAAAAAATTAGGATACTCTCCGGACAACGTCAGATCCGGATTTGTGGCGGACGGAGACATGGTAACGATTTTGGCGTCTTTGTAAATGCCCAGGGCCGCCTTGGTTGCCCCGGAGCAGATATGGCCCATCACAACGTCTACACCTTCTGAAACCAGCTTCATAGCCGTGTTACCGGCTATTTCGGGTTTACACGCATCGTCTTCAATGAAAAGTTCCACCTGGCGGCCTAAAATACCGCCGTTGGCATTGATTTTTTCGACCACCAGCTTGGCGGCATTCACTGACGGGAGTCCATAGGATGCAAGGTCACCTGAATGGGCACCGGCAACCCCGAGTTTTATTGGCCGGGCCTCTGCTTTTTGGGTTCCAAAGGTAAGGGTCAGGCAAACAGTCAATAGACTACCCATTGCAAACAAAAATTTTTTCATCTTTTCTTTCCTTTTTTGCGTTAAGTTAAATCTTACCACGCTCTTTATTATAATGGTATCAATAGCACTGTCAATTTCATATATACGCACTCAATTTAATGGTTTGTTTCTTTTTCGGATACGTTCGATTTTTATGAGATCCGGTTGGCCCATGGCCGTTAAAAAGAATATCCCGGTGCCGCTAAAAAGGAACTTCTTAGCGGCACCGGGATATCAGAAAGAAGAATTTTCAGAAAAGAGAGTAGGAAATTAGGCCTGTTCTTTGATTTCCGCTTCGGATTGGATACCGGAATCTAATTGATGAGTGCCCTGCAAGCTGAAGTTTGCGTCTGAACCGATTTCGCCGGTTAACTTAAAACTTAGAATCTCATCGTCGATGATTCTAAGAAAATCAAAAAGGTCACTTTTTACCTGGGTTTCAGTTGCTTCAATCATTTGCCTTTCTCCCTGTGTAAATCTTTTTTGGTTAGAGGAAATTGATTATCCTTTTGTATTTTTTCCTCTTTCACACATATGCGAGATATAATATCAACGGCAGACAGGGTAAATCAATCGGGGAATCCCTGATTTTTGATGACTTTTTTACGAAATTTCACTAAATATTGAGCGAAAATAGATACTTTTTTTCCCTGAGCCTCTCTGCGGACGACCCCTGGGGTAGTATTTTTAACCGCTCTCAAATTTAAATATGGTCGACAGAACTTGTGTGGCGAGCCATTTAAATTTATAGTATAGACGTTTATATTTCCTATCAACCCATCCAAAGGGAGATAATTTAATTTTACTGGGGAGAAAAAAGTTATGAAATTTACAATGGATCATTTTAATATCAACGTATTAAACCTGGAAAAGAGTATGGTCTTTTATGAAAAAGCGCTGGGGCTCAAAGAGCTGAACAGAAAAACAGCCGCCGATGGTTCCTATATCATCGTGTATTTGACGGATAATCAGTCCGGCAATAAACTGGAACTGACCTGGCTAAAAGACCGAAAAACGCCTTACGATCTTGGCGACGAAGAGTTTCACATCGCATTTAAAACAGATGATTTTGACGCCGCCCACGCCCTGCATGAAAAAATGGGGTGTATCTGTTATGAAAATAAGGATATGGGCATCTATTTCATCAATGATCCAGACGGGTACTGGCTTGAGGTGGTGCCGGCAAGATGAACATGGCCTGAAAATTTCAGGGTGTCACCTCATCCAGGCAATCTGGGCGTGGTTTTCCACGCGAATCGTGTTGGTATAGTCCTTTTTTCGCCACTGGATAGCCTTGGTTATCCGGTAACTGTCCACCATCATCCGATACACTTTTTTTAAGAGTATTGTTTTTAGAACAGATTTTATGCTCTGGCCGCCAAGGGCAGTATGCCGCCCAAGGTCGGTATATTGATTAAATGACAGGCGGCGGGATGAAAGAGCCATGAAAAAAGAGACAAAAAATAAAACCCTTGATAAGAAGAGGTACCCCATGAATAAAATGGATCGACGGGATTTTTTAAAAAAAACCATTGGTGGCGGCATCGCCGCAGGCTCCACCCTTGCCTTTTCCGGGGTGGGAAAACTTTGGGCCACCCCAAAGGGGCAAGCCTATGACCTGGTGGCTGTACGGGGCGGGGAGCCGGATCAAATGTTCGACACGGCCATTGCCTCTTTGGGCGGCATACAAAAATTTGTGCCCCGGGGCAGCCGGGTTCTGGTCAAGCCCAATATCGGCTGGGACGTGCCGCCTGACCGGGGCGGTAACACCCATCCGGTCCTTGTGGGTCGTATCGTTGAACACTGCCTGTCCGCGGGAGCCAAAGCCGTGTCCGTATTTGACCATACCTGCGATAACTGGCGGCGCTGTTATGAGAACAGCGGCATTGAGGCGGCGGTAAAGGCCGCCGGCGGTAAAATGGTTTCCGCAGACAGCGAAGGCTACTATAAAACTGTTTCCGTGCCCCGGGGAGAGCGGCTAAAGGAAGCCAAAGTCCATGAGGCGTTCCTGGATGCGGATGTCTTTATCAATGTTCCGGTGCTCAAGCACCACAGTTCGTCCATGGTCACCATCGGCATGAAAAATCTCATGGGCGTCGTGTGGGACCGCTGGTACTGGCACCGCAACGACCTTCACCAGTGCATTGCCGATTTTGCCTCCTTTCGTAAACCCGATCTAACGGTGGTGGATGCCTACAATGTAATGAAGCGAAATGGGCCCAGGGGGGTGTCCGTCAATGATGTGGTTGCCATGAAGGCCCAGGTTGTTTCAACTGATCCGATAGCGGCCGATGCGGCCGGGGCCAAGCTGTTCGGCACAAATCCTGCCGATATCCGCCATATTCAGATCGCATCTGATATGAATCTTGGGCAGATGAACCTTGAAAACCTGTCCATCAACCGGATCAAGATTTAAATGAATCTTGGTCTTCTCAAACCCCTGCGGGTCTGCATTGCTGCGGCTTTTTTTCTGCTGACGGCATTTCTCTTTCTGGATATATGGGCGACCGGGGTAAAAGCACTTTCAGACACAGTGCTGTTTTTGCAGTTTGTGCCTTCTGTTGTTAAATTTATAGACCACCCGGCAGTCGGGGCTGCCGGGTTTGTTGCTGTTCTCATTTCAGCTCTGATGGTCGGCCGTGTCTATTGTTCCGTCGTTTGCCCTTTGGGCATATTCCAGGATCTGCTCTCCCGGGGGCTTTCGGGAAGCGCAAAGACCCGGGGCAAAATAAAGCGGCCATACCGATACCAATATCGTGCACCCCACAGTGCCCTGAGGTATTCGGTGTTGATTGCTACTCTTTTGTTCTTTTTTGGGGGCAGCGGTCTGCTGCTCAACCTGCTTGATCCTTTCAGCAGTTTCGGCAGAATCGTCTCCAATCTGCTTAGACCGCTTGTGGTTTTACTGAATAATTTTGGGGTGCCTCCGGCAGAGACTTTGGGTGTTCAGGTCCTTTACCGTGTTCCGTGGCCGGTCTATGTCCCGGTTTCTGTGGGCATTGCCTTGGTTGCCCTGGGAACGGTGGGTTGGATGAGCGCCCGGCATGGCCGTCTTTACTGCAACACGCTGTGCCCTGTTGGCACCCTGCTGGGGCTGGTTTCAAAATTTTCGCTGGTGAAAATCGGTATTGATGCCGGTGCGTGTAGGGCTTGCGGCAGGTGTGCCCAACGCTGCAAGGCCGGATGCATTGATGTGAAAACAAAAAGCGTGGATGTTGATCGCTGTGTTGCCTGCTTTAACTGTCTTTCCGTCTGCCCGGACCAGGCCATGGTGTTTGGGCCTGGATTTCAACTTAACACGCAATCGGATCGGCAGGTTCAGCATGAAAAAGACTACATTCGGGACCGCAGAACTTTCGTTCTTGGTCTGGCTGCCGGGGGGCTTGGCATGGCTGCAAGGCGTGTCAATGCTGCTCCCGAAACCCTTCCGATACAGGCCAGACCCACCACCATTTCCGAAAACCGAACCAGTCCGCTCTCACCGCCCGGTTCGGTCAGTATTGCCAGGTATACCGCCGTCTGCACCGCCTGCCATCTATGCGTTTCTGCCTGCCCCTCCCGGGTCCTTGCGCCGTCGGTCTTTGCATTCGGCCTGTCCGGGATGATGCAGCCCCAAATGGATTTCACCGCGGGCCACTGCAACTATGACTGCACCGTCTGTTCAAACATTTGCCCCAGCGGGGCCATTCTGCCTTTGACTGTGGAAAAAAAGCAGCAAACCCAGGTGGGAACAGCAAAATTCATCAAAGAAAACTGTGTGGTCTATACGGATAATACCAATTGCGGGGCATGCTCCGAACACTGTCCCACAAAGGCGGTATACATGGTTCCCTATCTGAATGCGGTAGGCCGCAAGCTGGTCATCCCCAAGGTAGACGAAACCATCTGCGTGGGCTGTGGCGGATGCGAGCATGCCTGCCCCACAAAACCCTTCAAAGCCATCTATGTGGATGGCAATTCAATCCACAAAATTGTCCAAAAACCAAAGGAAAAAACGTTGGAGATGGATACCGGCGAAGACTTCCCTTTTTAAGAAAAAAAGGAATCCTTGTATAGGTCTTCGATCTACTCCACAGTTTTTCTACGCCGTTATATATGATGTTCTGTCATAAAAATATAATCCTTTTATCATAAAATCAAAACATTGATCACATAAACAAACGGATAATTGTCTGTTCGCTGTTTTCATTGTGATTAGGTTTGATGTGTTTTTCTAACGTGTGGCCTGATATGGGCTGTGCAAAGTTTTTCAAATTGGGGGAAAAGAAATGGGTTATAAGAAAAGAATTGTCGCAATCATGTTATCTTTTTTCGTTTCCATTGCAATGACGGGTATCGTCGGGGCCGGCATGGATCAAAACAAAAAGCAAAAACTGTGCAACGCAATAGGCTGGTATAAAAAATGGTACAAATCAATTGATGAAGGCAAGGTGGCTCATTTAGGTGCCCGGCCTTTCTACCTGGTTGAGGATATGGAAGACAGCCCTTTGAAAAAGAAATTAAAGCGGTGCACCAAGATGCCGGTTTTTTTCAGATCCGACTTCTCCATCGGGCACCGTGGTGCCGCACTTCAATTTCCGGAACATACCAAGGAATCCTATGAGGCCGCAGCCGCCATGGGCGCTGGTATCATAGAATGTGACGTTACCTTTACGTCGGATGAAAAGCTGGTCTGCCGCCATTCCCAGTGCGATCTGCATACCACCACCAACATCCTTGCCATTCCGGAACTTGCCGCCAAGTGCAGTACGCCTTTTACCCCGGCCGTACTGGACGAAAATGGCGACGTGATCACCCCGGCTTCCGCCCGGTGCTGTACCAGTGACATTACCTTGGAAGAGTTTAAAATGCTGAAAGGCAAAATGGATGCATATAACCCTGCTGCCACCACGGTGGAAGAATATATGGATGCTACACCTGCTTTCAGAACAGACCTTTACACCCAGAACGGTACGTTGATGACCCATGCGGAAAGCATTGAGCTGTTTAAAAAACTGGGTGTAAAAATGACTCCGGAACTTAAATCGCCCAGCGTCGATATGCCATTTAACGGCGATTACTCCCAGCAGGACTATGCCCGGCAGATGATTGATGAATACAAAGCGGCCAATGTTCCGCCAGACAATGTATATGCCCAGTCGTTTGATATTAACGATGTGCTTTACTGGATCGAAAACACCCCGGCATACGGCAAACAGGCGGTATATTTAGACGGCCGTTACGGGGATGCAGCGTTTGATTACACCGATCCCGACACCTGGTCTCCTTCCATGGCGGAAATGGTGGCTGACGGGGTTAAGATCATTGCTCCGCCAATGTATATGCTTCTGGCTGTGGAAAATGGTAAAATCGTACCCTCTACCTATGCCCTTGAAGCCAAAAAGGCAGGTCTGGAAATTATTACCTGGACACTGGAACGCTCCGGGCTGCTTGAGTCTGTGGATGCAAGAAACGAATTTTACTACAGCTCAGTTAAAGAGCTGATTGATAACGATGGAGACATGTACGAAGTTCTGGATGTTCTGGCAAAAGATGTCGGAATTATCGGGATCTTTGCAGACTGGCCGGCCACAGTTACTTTTTACGCCAACTGCATGAGCCAGGAACTGTCATCCGAGGATCGTTAGTCATTACGGCAAAATGAATTAAAAAACAGCGGGCAGGGCCGGGGATTGATTTTAATCCCCGGCTGTTTCAGATGTATCTTGTCTGGATATGATGGTTTCAGCGGCTGTATTATAATGTTGGAAATATACGATTAAACGAAGTCACTTCTCCTTTTCTGCGTCAATGCTCTATATCTTTAATGGCTTATCTTAATTTCAAAGTGAAAACAAAGTCCATGGCGATTGCCCTGTGTATCCGTGTTAACAGGGTCTGGCATTCCTTGATAAATTCTAGTATATTATCCCACTTGTTTAAATGGTCCTGGTGGATTTAAAGTGTAAAGGATGGGATATGATTGATGAAGAACGCCTGGGGCAGCGGTTTTCGGAACTTGTCCAGATTGATTCCGAATCCGGTAGCGAGGCTTTGATTGCCAAGGTTCTTGAAAAGGAACTCATTGACCTCGGGGCAACGGTCACGTTCGACGATGCCGGTGCCAAGGTCAATGGAGACTGCGGCAACCTTGTGGCCGTATTTAAAGGTAGTGCGGATGTTGCGCCGGTAATGCTCTCCGGACATATGGACACTGTGGTGCCCGGCAAAGGGGTGAAGGTCATATTTGAGGATGGTGTGTTCAGAAGTGACGGCACCACCATCCTGGGCTCCGACGACAAGTCCGCCCTTGCCATTATCCTTGAGGTGATGCAGGTGATCAAAGAGAATAACCTGCCGTGCCCCCCTGTTGAGGTGGTCCTGACCGTCGGTGAAGAGCAGGGACTTTTGGGGGCCAAACACCTTGATTGCTCATGCCTCAAATCTAAATTCGGATATATCCTGGACGCCGTGGCCACCGACGGCATAGTGAACCGGGCACCGACGGCCAATAAAATCAGTGCAAAAATTTACGGCCGGGCGGCCCATGCCGGCGGTTCGCCGGAAAACGGAGTCTCTGCCATTTATGCGGCGTCCTGTGCCGTTGCCAAGCTTGAACTGGGCCGCCTTGATGAAGAAACCACTTGTAACTTGGGCGTTATTTTCGGCGGGGCCGCCACCAATATTGTACCTGAATATGTGGAAATTCACGGCGAAGCCCGGTCCCATGATCCGGCAAAGCTTGAAACGGTTACACAGAACATTGTTTCCACCTTTGAAGCAACCATGGCCGAACTTCAGGCCCAGGGAGACACGGTTCCACGGGTGGAAATGAGCGTGGAAAATGATTTTCCCCATACCCGTATCCCCGAAGATCATATGGTGATCAAACTTGCACAGAAGGCTGCGGCAAATCTGGGCCGGGACATGCCCTGTAAAACCAGCGGCGGTGCGGCGGATGCCAATATTTTTTTTGGCAAAGGCATTGCCGCAGGCGTTATCGGCACAGGTATGACGGATGTGCATACCCTTAAAGAGTCCATTGCACTTGATGATATGGTTGGGTGTGCCCAACTGGTTCTTGAAATTCTTAAACTCCATGCAGCAGGAAAGGCGGCGGTATGATTCTTTATCTTGATATGATGGCAGGCATCGCAGGGGATATGTTTTTAGGGGCGCTTGTGGATCTCGGCGTGCCTGTGGAATGGCTTAAAGGAAAATTGTCGACTATTCTGGACGGGTTTGATCTGCGCACTGAAATTGTGTTCAGAAGCCATTTGCGGGCTGTTAACCTTCATGTGGATGTGACCGATCATGTCACCCATCGCCATTATACCCATATCCGGGAGATGATTGGAGCCGCGGATCTGCCAGACAGGGTCCGCAATAATGCCTTGACCGCCTTTAAGCACATTGCCCTGGCCGAATCCCAGATTCATGGAAAGGATATTGAAACCGTCCACTTCCATGAAATTGGGGGCATTGACAGCCTGGTGGATATTATCGGCAGTTTTCTGGCTCTGGATTATTTGGGTGTGGAGAAGGTCTTTGCAACCCCGATCCCCCTGGGATCAGGAACGATTAAATGTGCCCATGGCACCATTCCAGTGCCGGTCCCGGCTACGGTGGCCATCCTTAAGGGGCTTGAAGTGACCGGATCCGATGCCAAAACAGAAATTGTCACTCCCACAGGCGCATCCCTTGTGGCAACGCTTGCCCCGCAGTTTGGCGGTATGCCGGACATGCAGATTGAAAAAGTCGGCTACGGGGCCGGTAAACGCGAGACCGGTGCATCTGTACCGAATCTTCTGCGTCTGGTGCTGGGCTCCCCTGCCCAAGTAAAAAGTTATGGGGACAACATCCTGTCCGATCAGGTTCATGTCCTGTATACCAATGTGGATGACATGAGTCCCGAGGGCCTTGGTTTTGTTATGGACCGCCTTATGGAAGAGGGCGCGCTGGATGTCAGCTTTACACCGGCATTCATGAAAAAGAACCGGCCCGCCACCCGCATTGAGGTGATTTGCCACAAGCCGCAGCTCCAGACCCTTTCCAAAATCCTTCTGTCCGAGACCACAAGCATCGGTGTTCGATATCATGTGTGTGATCGGATGATCTTGAAACGTGAACCTGTGGATGTGGAGACAAGCCTTGGCTATGTGAACGCCAAGAAGATCACCCGACCAAACGGCCAGGCACGGATTATGCCCGAATACGATGAATGCAAACGCATTGCCAAGGAACACAATTTGCCTTTCTACCAGGTATATGAACGGATTCTTGCTGAGGCAAATCCCCTTGACAGGCAAACAGGCAGGTCTTAATAGATCAAAAAAAAGGAGCCGGCGGATGGGGGAAAAAGCGATACTTTTTATTGCCACAGGGTTTGGTCTGGGACGGATACCTTTTGCCCCCGGAACATTCGGCACCTTTGCAGGCCTGCCGCTGATAGGTATCATGGCATGGTTGGCAAAGGCGTGTACCCCCGGCGCTGCCGCCTTATTTTTGGTGGGCGTAATCCTTTGCGCGGTCTGGATTTCCCAGGAGGCTGAAATTTTGATGGGCAGCAAAGATCCGGGGGCCGTGGTCATAGACGAGATGGCAGGGTTTTGTGTCACCATGACCCTGGTGCCTGTGACCGTGTTTACTTTGGCTTCGGGCTTTATTGCCTTTAGATGTTTTGATATACTTAAACCTTTTCCGATCCGCTGGTTTGAAAAAAACTTTTCCGGCGGGGCCGGTATTGTGTTGGATGATTTGATGGCAGGGGTGCTGGCTGCTTTCCTGCTTAAAGCAATACACCTTTCAGTCATGATCTAGGAGGAAAACGTGATGGAGAAAAATAAGGAAAAGGAAAAAGCTGTCCAGACCGCCATGAATCAAATCGAGCGCCAGTTCGGCAAAGGCTCGATCATGAAACTTGGCGGACGGGAAATTGAAGCCGTACCCGTGATTCGGTCCGGATCTCTTGCCCTGGACAAGGCACTGGGCGTGGGCGGATATCCCAGGGGCAGGGTCATTGAGATCTACGGCCCTGAATCGTCCGGTAAGACAACCCTTGCCCTTCATGCTGTGGCCGAGGCCCAGAGAAAAGGCGGAATTGCCGCGTTTATTGATGCCGAGCACGCCCTGGATGTCTCCTATGCCAAGCGGCTGGGCGTGGACTGTGACGAACTTCTGATCTCCCAGCCGGATACCGGTGAGCAGGCCCTTGAAATTGCGGATATGCTCGTTCGAAGCGGTGGTGTTGACATCATGATTGTGGATTCTGTGGCGGCCCTTGTACCCCGATCAGAGATCGAAGGCGAGATGGGCGATTCCCACATGGGGCTGCAGGCAAGACTGATGTCCCAGGCACTTCGTAAATTAACCGCCACCATTGGTAAAACCGCCACCACCCTGATTTTTATTAACCAGATCCGTATGAAGATCGGTGTGGTCTACGGCAACCCAGAAACCACCACCGGCGGCAATGCCTTGAAATTTTACGCATCCATGCGCCTTGAGATTCGAAAGGCTGCAGCCATCAAAAACGGCGAAGATGTGATCGGATCCAGGACTAAGGTTAAGGTGGTAAAAAATAAACTGGCCCCCCCGTTTAAAAATGTGGAGTTCGACCTGATGTACGGGGAGGGCATTTCCAGGACCGGCGACCTTCTGGACATGGGGGTTGAGCTGGACATTGTGAACAAGAGCGGGTCCTGGTATTCATTTGACAAAGAGCGCATCGGCCAGGGCCGGGAGAATGTAAAAGCCTTTTTACTGGACAATCCCGATATTTTTGATGCCATTGAACTTAAAGTAAGAACCGAGCTTGGAATTGCCGGACCGCAGGCAGCAAAACCCAAAGCTGCACCCGACACTGAAAAGGACAGCAAGCCGGAAGCCTAACCAAACTGGTTTAGTAGAGCAGGAGCCAATAATATTATGACAGGTAATGAAGCCAGGAAAATTTTTCTCGAATATTTTAACAAACACAACCACCGCCATGTGCGCTCATCATCCCTGGTGCCCCAGGATGATCCCACCCTGCTGTTTGTCAATGCGGGTATGGTGCAGTTTAAACGCGTTTTTACAGGTGATGAAAAACGTGACTACACCACCGCCGTCACCGCACAAAAGTGCGTTCGTGCCGGGGGCAAACATAACGATCTTGAAAATGTGGGATACACGGCGCGTCACCACACCTTTTTCGAGATGCTGGGCAATTTTTCCTTTGGCGAGTATTTTAAGGAAAAGGCCATTGAATTTGCCTGGGACCTGCTCACCAACGGATACGGGTTTGATGCTGAAAAACTTCATGTATCCGTTTATAAAGATGATGACGAAGCCTATGAGATCTGGAACAAGCAGGTTGGAATACCTGTTGAACGTATCTCACGGTTGGGCGAGGCGGATAATTTCTGGGCCATGGGTGACACAGGACCCTGCGGGCCGTGTTCCGAAATTCACATTGACCGTGGCAAAGAATTTGGGTGTGATGATCCCAACTGTGCGGTAGGCTGTGACTGCGACCGGTGGCTGGAGTTGTGGAACCTGGTATTCATGCAGTTTGAAAGAAGCGAAGACGGCACCATGACACCGTTGCCCAAACCCAGTATTGACACGGGTATGGGGCTTGAACGTATTATTTCCGTGCTCCAGAACGTCCCCACCAACTTTGATACCGACCTTTTTGTGCCCATCATGGAGCGGGTCGGGGAACTGGCCGGCAAAAAACGTGGAGAATCCAAGGAAGTGGAAGTGGCCATGAAGGTCATTGCCGATCATTCAAGGGCGTCCGCCTTTTTGATTTGCGACGGTGTATTGCCTTCCAACGAGGGTCGCGGTTACGTGCTTCGCCGGATCATGCGCCGGGCCATCCGGTACGGGCGAAGCATCGGACTGACCGAACCGTTTTTGCACAAAACCGTTCAAACCGTCTTCTCCATTATGGATGAAGCCTATCCAGAACTCAAAGAGTCTGCGGCCTTTATCCTTAATGTGGTGAAAAACGAAGAGGAAAAGTTCCTTGAAACCCTTGAAACCGGAATGAAGCTTCTGGAAGCAACCATTGAGGATCTGGGGAAAAACAATGAAAAAACCATTCCCGGAGAGGTGATTTTCAAACTTTACGATACCTTTGGATTTCCCGTGGACATTATTCAGGACCATGTCAAGGAGATGGGCATTGCCCTGGATCTGGACGGGTTTGATAAATCCATGGCCGAACAGAAAGCAAGATCCAAGTCCAAAAAGAAGTTTGCCGGTGTGGGCGATGCCTATAAACCATTGACCTCAGCAGGCGTAAAAACCGTATTCAAAGGCTATGACGCCATTGAAATGCAAAGTGATCTGCTCATCGTGGTCAAGGATGACGCTGAAGTGGAAACGGCTGTTGCCGGTGACGAAATTGAAGTGGTCACTTCTGAAACCGTATTTTATGCCGAGTCCGGCGGTCAGGCCGGTGACAAAGGCATTTTTGAAAATGACGCCTGTGCCATTGAGATTACCGATACGGTGAAAGATCCGTCCGGCCTTTTCATTCACAAGGGCAAGGTTGTCAAAGGGTCTTGCAAAAAAGGCGATACCTTTACCCTCAAGGTAAATGCAGAACTTCGACGGACTACGGCGGCAAATCATTCAGCCACACACATCCTGCATTCAGCGCTTCGCAAGGTGTTAGGCGACCATGTCAAACAGTCAGGTTCTCTGGTAACCCCGGACAGGCTTAGGTTTGACTTCACCCATTTCAGTGCTGTTACCCCTGAGGAGCTTGGGGCCATTGAGATTGAAGTTAACACCCGGATCATTGAAAACGTTGCGGTGACCACAAAAGAGATGGACATGGACGAAGCGGTCCGGTCCGGTGCAACGGCCTTGTTTGAGGAAAAATACGGAGATGTGGTCCGGGTGGTTTCCCAGGGAGATTTCTCCCAGGAACTGTGCGGCGGCACCCATACCCGTGCCACCGGCGACATCGGCTTGTTCCGTATTCTGTCCGAAGGTGGGATTGCCTCGGGTGTTCGCCGTATAGAAGCTGTGACAGGACTTGCTGCCCTGAAGGCCGTCCATGCTGATCAGCTTGCCCTTGAAAAAATAGCCGGGGTTCTGAAAAGTGCAAAAGACGGTGTGGTGGAACGACTTGAAGCTTTTTCCGCTGAGAAAAAGGCCTTGGAAAAAGAGTTGACCGCACTGAAGGCTAAAATTGCCTCCAAATCTGCTGAAAATATTGAGGACGATGTCAAAGAGATCAACGGGGTCAAGGTGCTGGCCAAACGGGTGGAAATCGAAAATCCATCCCAACTCCGGGATCTGGCCGACAAATTCAAAACCAAGCTGGGCTCGGGCGTGTTGCTGTTAGGCGCTGAATCCAACGGCAAGGCTCTGCTTATTTCCATGGTTTCCGATGATCTGACCAAGGCCTTTAAGGCCGGGGATATTGTTAAAACTGCTGCCGGAATCGTGGGTGGCGGCGGCGGTGGCCGGCCGGATATGGCCCAGGCCGGCGGCACCAAACCAGAGTTTCTGGACAAAGCATTATTGTCTGTGTTTGATACGGTATCCAAATAAATTGGAACCCCGTTAAACAAAGCCCGGGATGCGGAATTTAATTTTTTCGTATCCCGGGTCATAACATTTTCGCCACACACCACAGGCGTTCTAATAGGGGAGGGCGTTTCCATCCTGTGACAGCGTATTTTATCAGACGGCTTTTATTGGTTATCCCCACCTTCATCGGCATCACCATCATGGTGTTCACCATCACTCGTTTTGTGCCCGGCGGCCCCATTGAGCGCATTATTGCCGAAACCCGGGCCATGCAGATGGGCGAGCAGGGCGGTCGTGCCAAAATCCAGGCCGGCCAGGGTCAGCCCCTGTCCGACGACCAGATCAAAAAACTTGAGGCCTATTACGGCTTTGACAAGCCTGTACTTCAAAGCTACGGGATTTGGCTTCTCAAGGTGCTGAAAGGCGATCTCGGCCGATCTACCCGGTACCAGGACCCGGTGTGGGACATGATTAAAGAGCGCATCCCCATATCTTTATATTTCGGGGTGTTGAGCATGGTCGTCATCTACGGCGTCTGTATCCCCTTAGGTGTTGCCAAGGCTGTGCACCACAACAGCGGGTTTGATAATATCACCTCGGGGATTATTTTCGCAGGCTACGCCATCCCGGGCTGGGTGGCCGGTGTCATTCTGCTGGTGATGTTTGCCTCCCGTATGGATCTGTTTCCCCTGGGCGGTCTTGCATCCGACTATTTCACCGACATGACGGTTTGGGAAAAAATAAAGGACGTGGCCTGGCATACCGTTCTGCCGCTTTGCTCCTATGTGGTCGGTGCCTTTACCGTCATGACCCTGTTGATGAAAAATACGCTCATGGATAATCTGTCCGCCGATTATGTGCGCACGGCCATTGCCAAGGGCTTAAGCTTTAAACAAGCTGTTTTTCGCCATGCCTTGCGTAACAGCTTGATCCCCATTGCCACCAGTTTCGGCAATAATATATCCATTCTTTTAATGGGATCATTTCTCATTGAAAAGGTATTTAACGTCGACGGTATGGGGCTGTTGGGATATGAGTCCATCCTGGACCGGGATTACCCGGTGGTAATGGGAATTCTGGTGATTTCATCTCTGCTGTTTATGGTGGGGAATATTTTATCTGATGTGTGTGTGGCCATAGTAGATCCCCGGGTAAGGTTCAAATAAGGAACAGTGTATGGCATTATTGAGTCCGGTGACGCTCGAACAATTTAAGCGATTCCGCAGTGTCAAAAGAGGGTTTTGGTCCCTTGTAATCATTTTACTCCTGATGTTCGTCTCCTTTTTCGCAGAAGTTTTTATTAATTCCAGGGCGATAGTGGTCTGTTACCGTGGGGAATTCTATTTTCCCACCTACCAGAATATGATACCGGGAAAAACCTTTGATCTGGGCTATGCATATGAGACCAATTATCGGGAACTGAAAGAAAAGCTGGACGGGCTGGAAGGGACCGGTTTTGTGATTATGCCGCCGGTGCCCTATAATCCTTATGAAAACGATCTGCGGCTCAACGAATACCCGCCATTTCCGCCGTCATTGTCCCAGCGGCATTTTATTGGTACGGACAACGTGGGCCGGGATGTGCTGGCCCGGCTCGTGTACGGATTTCGCACAGCCATTCTTTTTTCCCTGGGACTGCTGTTTCTTAATTATACTGTGGGAATATCCCTGGGGTGTGCCATGGGGTATTTTGGCGGAACATTTGATCTGTTTTTTCAACGGGTGATTGAGATATGGAGCAATATCCCTTTTTTGTACGTGATTATTATCGTCTCCTCCATTGTGGTGCCAAGCTTCATGGTTCTGATTCTGATCATGGCGTTTTTTGGCTGGATCTCCATCACCTGGGTGATGCGAACCATGACCTACCGGGAAAAGGAACGCGAATATATTCTTGCGGTTCGCTCTCTGGGTGCTTCCCACATGCGGATCATTTTCAGGCACATCATCCCCAACACCATATCCGTGATCGTCACCTATGCACCCTTTGCCATTTCCGGCGGCATTGTTGCCTTAACCTCGCTTGATTATCTCGGGTTCGGCCTGCCGGCACCCACCCCTTCCTGGGGAGAGCTTTTATCCCAGGGCTGGCAGAATATGGAAGCCTGGTGGATCTCCGCTGCCGTAGTATCCGCCCTTGTGGTCACGCTGATGACCGTCACTTTCATCGGTGAGGGTATCCGGGAAGCATTTGATCCCAGACGCCATACCGTTTATGAATAGCCCGGAGCCTGAAGAAAAGGCACCGGGTATTTTTGTTTTTAAAAAAAATTACCGATCAGGATGAGAAATCATACCCTCTCTCGCCGTGGAGTGACTGGTCAAGTCCGCGGTACTCACTCTCTTCATCTATTCTAAAGCCCACGGTTTTTTCCACAATTACGCAAAGAATAAGGGTCATGACGCCGGCAAGCAGGACCGTTGCGCCGAAGCCTTTAAGTTGAACCAACAACTGGTCGAAAACGGTCCAGGTGTGGCCGGCGGCTTCACTGGCTGATGCCATCCAGGAATCGCGGATGAAAAAGCTGAGCAGAATAACCCCCAGGGCGCTGCCTACGCCGTGAATACCGAAACAGTCCAGGGTATCATCATATCCCAACTTCATCTTAAGCTGAAGCGCATAAAAACAGACCACGGTGGATGCTGCGCCGAGGAACAAAGCGCCCGGGGGCTGGACGACTGCCGCTGCCGGGGTGATGACCACAAGGCCTGCCAGGGTACCGGACGCAAAACCAAGGGCGGATGCCTTGCGGTACATAATCCCTTCCATGCACAGCCATACCAAAGCGCCGCTGGCTGCCGACACCTGGGTCATGGTCAAAGCCCTGGCTGAATCCAAACCGCTTTGGAGCGTAGAACCGGCATTAAATCCAAACCAGCCCACCCACAGAAGTCCTGCGCCGATGAGGGTCATGGTTAGATTGTTGGGCGGGGTGGCAATTTTGGGGTGTCCCAGCCGGGGCCCAAGATAGATTGCTGCCACCAGGGCACTGATACCGGCTGACACATGAATGACCAATCCACCTGCCAGGTCGATTACCCCGGCAGCCCCTGCGTTGTATAGCCAGCCGTCCGGTGCCCATACCCAATGGCACAATGGTGAATAGACCACCAGGAACCAAAGGGAAATAAACAGGATATATCCCCTTAAATAAACCCGTTCGGCCAGCGCACCGCTGATCAGGGCAGGTGTAATGATGGCAAATTTGCCTTGGAACATGGCAATGATATATTCCGGAATTCCGTTGGTAACTGCTTCATCAATTCCCTTGAGAAAAAAGAAATCACTGTTCCAGCCGATGAGCCCGCCCATGATGCTCTTGCCAAAAGTTAATGAATAGCCACAGACCACCCAGAGCACACCGATAACGGCCATGGCCACAAAGGTATGCATCATGGTGCCCAGAACATTTTTAGCGCGCACCAGGCCGCCATAAAACATGGCCAGACCCGGAAGCATGAGCAGAACCAGGGCCGTTGAAATCAGCATCCAGCTTGTGTTGCCGCTGTCAATTATCGAACCGTCTCCAGCAAATGCAGCCAGGGGGGTGAAAAAAGGTACAAAACCGAAAGAAATATGCTGCTTTTTTAACATAATCATGCTCCATTTTTGTTTAACTTATTGTTCGACCAAAAATTCGAATTTAGGAAGCAATAATTACGCCGTTTTGTCTTTGTGTGATATATGCAATATATAAATACCTATAATAAAAAGAAAATATTTTTAATTACTGTTTTTGAATATCTATAATTAAATTTAAAAAATTCAAATTGTTTCCAAATTGTAATTAAATAGCAAGAAATGATATTTCAAAAACGTAATAAATATTAAAATCAGAATTTCTGATATTTAGATATTTGTGATTTAAGTGTGTTTGGGCATAGATTCCATTGCTTTCTATTTGGAAAATCTTCGTATAAAATGGGTTTTAACTATAAATTAGCGCCGTTTTTTAAGCTGAAAAAGGATATGGGATGTTGATTTAAACTGGTTTAATTTTCTTTGAAAAAAAAATACAAAAATGTCATTGCACGGATGCAGGTAGTCAAGAAGAGGTGTTGCTGGACGGTGTGCTATGGGGGGGGGCAATCCCACTGTGATTGCCCCTGTTAGGGTAAGCACGGGGGGCTGCCCCTTCAGCGGCTGACGTTGGAACCAACCCTTTTTTTTTCTTTATTCCGTATTCGTTCAAAAAAAATGAACAAGGAATAAAGATTCGATGTGAAATTTATTGATCCTTATTAATCTTCTGAAGTGGCTGACGTGGGTGCCTCAATGACATTAGGATCGGATTTATTTTCGATTTCAAGCATGGACGGTGCAGCAGGCCCTGCCAATCTGCTTAAGTTCAACTGATGCTCACGGATATGGGTTTCCGCCTCCAATGTCTTTTTGGCCAAAAGATACCGTAAATATAGAAACCAGGCAAAGATCAAAAGAACGCCCACGACGGCAATGCCGATAAACCATCCATACCGCTCAATGACTTCAAGGCCGGTTTGACCGATGACGGAAACCAGATTCGGCAGCACCCAGAAAGCAAGGACAACCAGAAAAACGCCTGCGCCGATTATAAAAATGTTCATGCGGTTGATCTGGGCTAAAAATTGATCCATCTTTCCTTTGGGCTCAGCGTTTGTATCACTGTCGCGTTCTCCGGTTTCCTCAGGTTCCGGCTTTTTGCCCAGTAACGTTGAAAAGGCTGATATGATAAAGGCAAATAACAGCGTAAACCCCAGCGGCAGACCGATGGCCGTGGCAAACCATGCTCTGAACGGAAAAGGCACTGTCCGGGTGACCAGCTTTTTCTCATAATTTTCAAAGGGGCCAAAAGTTGATTCAAAATAATATTTTTTAAATTGGGTTAAATGTTCTCCGTCAGCTTCGTAGATGACTGTTCCTGCAGCATTCATAACCTGCAGGGTATTTTTTTTGCCCGATTTTGCACTAAAAACAAAAAAAATTTGAAGTTCCACTAAAATCAGCAGCATAGCAACGATGATCAGTAGGGGTTTGTTTTGGAAAAAAGAAGTCTTGATGTTCATAACCCGCCTTGTTTTGATTGCAATTTTTATTTTTTACAAAAAAGCTCTCTTTTCGCCTTTAATGAAAGCCTGGGTAATTTCCTCAGATCTTTCAACTTTTATTGTTGGCTATGCCTGTCAGTTGATGTCAGGTCAATCCGTGGCTGTAATGAGAAGCCTTGGTACAACCGTTAAAATGTATAGAAATTAACCCGTCTCTGCGACCCTGTCAATTTATTAATCCCGGCATTAAATGGGAACATCGCGTTATTTCACCGTCATCTCGTTGGTTGTAGGTTATCGGCGTATCATTGTGATGAATTTACCTATCATAAAATCGGATCTGAGCCTATTGTTTTAAGAGGGCCGCCTATATATCGTCCATCGCCTAACACCTTATAAGGGGCGTGAGGCGACCTGGTCTATGGACGACCAGGCGCAAGCCCTCAACGGAACAAGAAAGTAATCAAAATACGTATTGAAACTTTCTTACACAACTTTGAAAAGGAGCAGAACATGTCATCAGAGCACACCTTTGTATCACCTGGCCCGGCCGGTTTGGCCGCACTTGCAGTCGCTTGCTTCGGATTTGGCGCAGTGTTTACCGGTAAAGTCGGTCTGGGCGGTTTTCCGCTTCTTGCCGCCTGGCTGGTCGGCGGGGGAATCGTTCAATTTACAGTTGCGGTTATGGAGCTTAAGGACCATAATATCACGGGCGGTAATGTCTTTTTGTTTTTTTCTGCATTTTTTATGTTTGGGGCTGCTTTATCCGTATTTTCAAAGTATCTGATGCTCAGTGATATCATGGGCAGCGTCAAGCCCGAGTCCACCGTAGAAGGCTACTGCTGGATGGCCGGAGCCGCATTTTTAACGGCAGTGACACCGGCATACCTGAAAAGCCCCGCACCCATGTTTTTGATAGTTCTTTTGGTGGATATTGCCCTGTGGCTCATTGTGGGACTTGATATGGGATTGTTGAGCGCATCCCTGAAGCCCATTGTGGGGTATCTGCTCTATGCCACCGGATGGCTTGGATTGTACACGGCTGCTGCTGTGGTTAATAATCACGTATATGGCCGGGTGGTAATTCCCACATTTGGTTCTTTTGTCAAATAAGAGATATTAAGACCAAAATTTTCTGGGTTTAACCGGACACCAATACGTCCTTTTAATTTTTGCGGTCACTTTTTTGGGGATAAAATCCTTCAAAAAAAGTGACCGTTTTGTTTTTTTTAGATTGCTTGGTGTAAATCTGACCATAAAAATGATAGGAGAACCAAAAATATCCTGTTTTTAAAGTAACTTGGCACTGGCGTTTTAAAAAAAATCTTTGACTCCAGGGGGTAAACTCTGTATTTTTCCAGACTTTATATGAAAGCTTTAATGCATTGTTTATTAATGCACTTTCATGGTTGGTTGCGGGAGGACTCCCATAACAGTTTATTAATTATTAACATTGCAAACGGAAACATTGATCTATGCAGAAACGAGAACAATGGGGCACGCGAGTTGGATTTGTTTTGGCGGCTATCGGGTCGGCCATCGGTTTGGGAAATATCTGGCGGTTCCCCTACGTTGCGTATGAAAACGGCGGCGGTGCTTTTTTTATCCCTTATCTTTTTGCCATGCTCACAGCAGGCATTCCTTTCCTGATTCTGGAATTCGGCGTCGGGTATAAATTTAAAACATCGGTCCCAAATATCTTCAGAACCCTGTCCGGCCACTGGGAATGGCTGGGTTGGTGGCAGATTCTGGTCTCCTTTATTATATCCATCTATTATGTGGCAGTCGTTGGCTGGGCCATCTCTTATTTTGTTCTGGCCTTCAACCAGGGCTGGGGAGCGGATCCTGCCAATTTCTTTTTCAAAACCTATCTTCAGCTTTCAGATACGCCCCTTGCCTTTAACGGCATCCGATGGCCTATTCTCGGGGCGATTTTGTGCGTCTGGATTATTTGCTGGGGGGTTCTCTTCAGTGGCGTAAAAAAAGGGATTGAAACGGCCAGCAAGGTGTTTATGCCCTTGCTTTTTATCATGGTTCTGATCATCACAGCCCGGGCCGTGACCTTAGAAGGCGCGGCTGACGGGTTGAACTGGATGTTTAAACCTGATTTTGCGGCGCTTTTGAATTTTAAGGTATGGGTTGCGGCCTATGGTCAGCTTTTCTTTAGTCTTTCCATTGGTTTCGCCATCATGCTCACTTACGCAAGCTACCTGCCCAAAAACTCAGATATGACCAACAATGCGTTTATCACTGCCTTTTGTAATTGCGGATTCAGTATCCTTTGTGGCGTCATGGTCTTCTCGGTTTTGGGTAATATGGCAGCCAATCAGGGCGTAGGGGTTGATAAAGTGGTCAGCTCGGGTGTAGGCTTGGCGTTTGTCACCATCCCCAAGGCCATTAACAGCCTGCCAAGTCCGGTACTTTTCGGCACCTTGTTTTTTGCAGCTCTGCTGTTTGCCGGGTTAAGCTCCATGGTATCCATCTGCGAAGTTTCGGTTTCGGTGCTCATTGACCGTTTCAAAATCAGCCGTAAACGTTCGGCCAGTATTTACTGCGGCGTCGGTATGTTGTGCGGTATTGTGTTTGCCACGCATTCAGGGCTGCTGGTGCTGGATATCGTGGATCGGTTCATCAACAATTTTGGTGTGCTGGCAGGCGGCCTTGTGGAAATTGTATTCCTGGCCTGGATATGCGGTCTTGACGGGTTTAAAGAAATCATAAATCCGACCAGTGATTTTAAAGTCGGCACGTTATGGACCTTTTGCCTTAAAATTATCACCCCTGCCATTCTATGCTATATGATAATATCCAACCTAATCGGGGATATTAAAACCCCATACAGCGGGTATCCGTCTCTGGCCTTGTTGGTATTCGGCTGGTGTATGGTGGGGGGAATCCTTATTATCAGCATCCTTATTAATTTTACCGTTCACGGAGGTGAAAAATGATGACTTCCGCTATTGTAATGATGGTGCTGGGGCTTGGTGTCACCTGGATCGGGGCCGGTGTCTGCATTGCTATTGCCATTAAGAAAAAATAGCCTTAGCGCAGATTGTTGTTTTAGAAAGAAAACTAAAGCGCCCGACCAAAATCGTATGTTTTGGTCGGGCGCAATGATATGAACTAACGGTCTTTTATGGAATCTTGACCGGTTAGAAACGATACTGGATACCGATACCTCCCTGGTACAAAGTCTTGTCGTAGGTGACTTCGGGGCGTCCTGTGGTAGCAAGGGCTGAAGGAGCCGTATCTTCTTCATAAAAATACCCGGTAAGACCCAGTATCAGGGTGAGTTTTTCCGTCATCCTGTATTTAGCACCGACGGCAACGGCATGGCAGTCCAGGGGCGGATTCATCTGCTCAATGATACCAAAGTTTTCCGGCTTCATGTCAACATTGATATAAAGATAACCAGCTGTCAGAGACCAAGTCTCATTTACATCATATTGAACGGCCATGGCTATTTCATAAGAGTTACCATCCACGGCATCATTTTGGGTATCCCAGTCCGCATCTTTTTCAAAAAAGTAGGAAAAAGAGGGTTTGAGTGTAAGCTTCGGGAGCACCTTCCATTCAACGCCCAGCGCAAGTACGGCCGGAAGGTCCCTGGCGTAGCTATGGCCGTCCTGTCGGTTATATCCCCTGAGGAGGGCTACACCAAGAGCATTTGATCCACTGGTATCCGTGTCCCAGTCCAGTTTGACCTTCGTGTCATATCTTATGCCAATGTTGAGGGTCTCCGAAGGATGGATATCAATACCGATGACCCCTCCGTAGCCCTCTGCTTCCTGATCGTACCTGGCCAGGATAAAGGCTCCGCTGTATGTGCCGTGGAGATCCACTTCTTTATCAGTGATTACATACCTGAGTCCTGCAGCAACTGAGACCATGGGGTGCAGATCGTAGGAAACGCCTGCAGTGAATGTGTAATCATAGCTTTCAGCGTAGGCATATGGCTGAGTAAGAGAGCCTCCTGCTGGGAGGGTCGGTGCGAATGCACCTCCTGCTAACCGGTTTTCGACGGTTTGGGTAATAATATTGCCGTTTTCGTATTCCGTCTCACCACCGCCGCCGTTAATGGTAAAAGAGCCCCAGAATGCCCATTTGTCCATTTTGTGGACCCCAAAAGCCATGGGGGCGACCAGTTTAGGACTGGCGGTTTGGGTTTCTCCATTATATTCATGGTCATAATCGAAGGTAAAAGGCAACAGATCAAGTTCCACGTAGGTCCCGTTTTTGAGCAGCATCAAGCCGGCAGGGTTATAGGCTGCGGCATCTGCACCATCTGTGGCGGCATTTCGGCTGAGACTGCCGGCATATGCCGATGAAAAATTCTGCTTGTTGTCAATACCGCCGCCAAATGCCGGCGCGGTCATTCCCAAAATTAAAACAATTAGTAAACATTTTCTTAACATTTTTTCTCCCTTACTCCCGTAGTCAATTGATTAGATTTCAATGGCTATTAGATATGCGTTTGCCCAAGTTTCTTCTCCCTGTACTAAAACTAAATTTTCGTCTATAAAATTATGCATACGTTTTGTTCGAACGGTTGTCAACTGTAAAGATCCGGACTTGACAGGGGTATTGTTTACGGGCTATCTGATACGTTTTTCTGCATATATACGCTATGCGGTTATGTTTCTATTATGCGACGCTTTGCGAAATTTTGCGAAAGCGAAACGGTGTAGATAAACACGGGATCTTCACGGAGATTTAACTGATTATGCATTTAAAAAAAGATAAGGAACATAAGGGAAATGCTTCTGTGGGTCAGTCTTGCGATTATTGGCGTCATCGTTTTTTTATCCGGCCCCCGGGTCCGTATTGATCAGACCATATCCCCCAAAAAAATTCCTTTGGACATAGAGGGCTATCTGATTCTTCGGGAACAGCAGTTTTCCGACGTTATACCCGGCACCCAAAAAACCGTTCGATGGGCATGGAAAGCCAATGAACAGACTGAATTCAGCGTGGTCTATATCCACGGGTTTTCAGCCACACGCAAAGAAACAGCACCTTTGAGCGATGTTGTGGCAAAAGCCCTGGGAGCCAATCTGTTTTATACACGCCTGACCGGCCATGGCCAAACCGGTCAGGCCATGGCCGATGCCAGTGTGAATGACTGGCTCAATGATGTGGTTGAAGCCTATGAGATCGGCCGGCGTCTGGGTAAAAAGGTCATCATGATCGGCTGTTCCACCGGCGGCACCAGTCTTGCCTGGCTGGCCCACAGGGCGGCAACCGCGGGGGGTATGGACGCCCTTTATGCCTGCATTTTTTTATCTCCCAATTTCAGGCCCCAAAACAGATTTTCAGCGTTGCTTACCTGGCCCTGGGGACGGCAGATTGCCCGAATCGTCATTGGTAAAGAAAGAGCGGTGACTCCGGAAAATAAGGGCCATGGCCAATATTGGACCACCCGGTATCCTGTGGCGGCCCTTCTTCCCATGATGGGCTTGGTCAAGCTCGTTGAAAAGCTGGATCTCTCAAAAATTTGTATCCCAAGCCTTGTGATCTATTCTCCCCAGGATCAGATTATTCATGTCCCCTCCCTGGAACAAGCATTCAAACAGATGAGGTGCGTCAAAAAGCAGCTCATTTCCTTTACCGATTCTGCAGATCCGGGACAGCATATCCTCGCCGGAGATATTTTTTCTCCTGGAACAAGCGAAAAACTGGCTCAAATGATCCTTTCTTTTGTACTTGAATAAGATATAAAATTTGCTGATCAGGGCTTTTGCTTGCCTTTAAGTCAAATTGATATATAACAGGCCCCATGAACGAAGTGACAAATAGAAAACTGCTGTTGGCATTGGGGTGTCTGGCCATCTTTTTTCCCGGAGCTTTTTTGTTTGGATTTCCCGGGGTGATGGCGGTTCAGTGGCAGCAATTGTTGGGGGTGGAAAAGGCCTGCATCGGGCAACTCATGTTTTTTATTCTGGCGGGCACAGGATGTTCCATGTACCTGTCCGGTAAACTCCAGGAAAAGATAACGCCCCAAGGGCTTCTCTTTGTGGGCACTATCGCTTGTGGCTTGGGTGTCGGCGCCGTTGCGTGGGCCTCAACGCTGTATCATATTTATGCCTGGGCGTTTTGGGAGGGGTTTTTCAGCTCTTTTGTTTACCTCCCCTGCTTGACCGTTTCCCAGAAATTGTTTTTGCTGCAAAAAGGCCTGGCAGTCGGTTTTATCAATCTGGTGTTCGGCGGAGCTGCGGCAGTCATGTCGCCGATATTCTCTTTTTTGCTGGTTACCCAGGGGTATAAGGCCACATGTGTTCTCTCCATGGCCCTGACAGTGTGTACCAGTATTATATGTGCCTTTTTTATGCGGGGTTCCGCATATTCATTGAAATCTGTAAAAGGAGCGGGAATGGCACTTGGCGTTGGTCGGATACTTACGTTGAGATCCTTCTGGTGTCTTTGGTGGGTATGGGCCCTGGCTGGTGCCGCAGGGGTTTCCATGGTTATGCTGTCTGCATCCCTGGGGCAGTCTTTAGGCTTTGACGTGACACGGTATGTGGTGATCCTGACCGGATTCAGCATGTAAACGGCCTTGGACGGATTATCTTTGGAATGCTCTCGGACCGCATTTCCAAACATAAAATTTTAATCTGGGTATTTCTTATGGCGGCTTTGGCCTATCTGCTCATGCCATTTTTCCATAATCTTTATGTGTTAAGTTTATTGGCAAGCGTTGTGGGGCTTGCATTCGGGGTATTGTTTACCGTATCCGCGCCATTGGTCTCGGAGTGCTTCGGCCTTGAAAATTTCGGCCGGGTATTTGGACTCGTATTTACGGCCTACGGATTTGTGGCTGGATTTTTAGGTCCCTGGATGTCCGGTGTTGTGCTGAATTTGACCCACGATAATTTCAGTATTGTTTTTACCGGATTCGCCTTTTTTTATATGGTGTCCGCCATTCTCGTAAACCAGGTAAAGCAGGTTTAGAATTTATTCAAGGCGGTTGTCCGGGGCGGCCGTCTGCCGTTAAATAAATCGCAGGCCTTGTAATATTGAAGATCCTTGAACCAGCAGGCACCATACGCCGGATCTTTTGCCATTCTGGCCGCCAGGCGCCATGGTGCGGAAAAGGCTTCCATGAATGGCCCCCCAAGCTCGGTGGGGTCCCTGAAACATTCCCAGTCGCAGGCCAGGCAGTATCCTTTAGGTTTAATGGCATTGACGTTTAAGTCCTGAAACGGGCCTAAATTGTCTGCGCCCCGGTACCCGCAGGGGTAGGTGTTGCCGTCGGTGCAGTTCAAGTAAAAGAAATCAATGCCGCCCCGGCAGCCGTAGGGGATATCTGCGTTTTTGCCTGAATAGACATTGTAGAGTGTATGCAGGCCTGCAAGGGGGGAAAAAATTCTGATTTGGGATCTGAATTTTGGGATAGTGTCCGAAAGTGCCTTAAATAATAGGGCCTTTTCAGTACCCGTGAAACAAACCACCCGGTCGGCAGAGGCTGCGGCATAGACGGCATCCAAATCTTCTTTATCTGTACTGTCTTCCATGCTCATGGGGTAGCAGGCATTGGCAATGGTGAATCCCATGTCGATCACCTTGCGGTAGAAGTCGGCAAACCCTCGGGCAAAGGCCTGGTAAAAAGGGGAGGCCTCGGGGGTTGCAAGATCTTCCGGGGCTGGCGATCCTGAGACTTGGGTGATCTGGGACACATTACGATTCAATCCCAAATTCACGGAGGGAAAAATGCCTGCATCATGAAAAATGGGCAATGCTTTTTCCATACCGCGAACAACACCCTCAAACCCGCGCATTTGTTCATGGATCTGCGCAACAGAAGAATCCAGGCTGATCCAGAAGTTGCGCAGCGGGGTGGCTGCAAGCTCATCGGCAATGGCTTTAACCTTGTCTTTAAAGCCGGCTTTTTCATGGCCGGCAAAAAAGAAACCGTTGGTGCCGGTCCGGATATAGGGAATTCCTGCTTTTCCCGCGTGCCGGATCAATTCAGGCAGGTCCTTGCGCAGCAACATGGGTTCGCCGCCGGTAAAGGAGATGGCCTGGAATCCCTTTTCCCCGGCCGCATCAATGATCTCTTTGAGCTGATCATTGGAAAGCCGGGTTCTGTCAAACGGATTGGTTGTACGCATGCCGCACTGGGGGCAGGTGGCATTGCACCGGTCCGTGATCTGGATCACAAGCTGGCCGGGCATCCTGCCTTTGACCATCCGTGCGGCGGTTTTCAGTCCTGATTTTATGCGCTGCATCATTATACGGCCTTGGAAAATTCCAGCATGGAGGCCGGCATATCCATCTCTTTGTAAAACTCCCAGGATTGAATAAATGCGTTTTCAAACGATCTGTCTTCCATATATGCCCTGGCCTGGTCGGACATTTGACTGCACAGATCCGGGGTGTTTAAAAATTGCTGCATGGCCGATAAAAGAGCTGCAACATCATCACTTTTAACTATGATGCCGGTTTTCTGATCCAGCATATTTTCGCAGGGTCCGCCCAGATCCGATACAATCACCGGCAGGCCGGATGCCTGGGCTTCAAGAATCACATTGCCGAATGTGTCCGTGGTGGAGGGAAATACAAAGATATCTGCCGAGGCATAGACCCGGCACAAGGGTTCTCCGGAAAGATATCCGGTAAAGGTCACAGGATAATTTTTGAGCAGATATTTCATCTCATCGGCATAGGGCCCATTGCCCACGACAGTCAGATGCGCCTTGTCACTTGTTTTACAAAGTGCTTTGAAGGCATTCACCAGAATCGGCAGATTTTTTTCCTTGGATACCCGGCCCACATACAAAAATTTCAGGGCTTCTTCATCAACCCCGAAATTGGCGCTCAGGATATCGCATTGTTTTGAAGGATGGAATACGTCCGTGTTGATGCCCCGGGGCATGATTCGGATTTTTTCGGCCTTGATACCCCGCTCGGTGAGTTCGTCAAAGGAGTTCTGGCTGGAGACATAGATCTGATCCATCTGGTCATAATACCAGATCATGAATTTCCAGGTCAGATCTTCGATGAAATTGTCTCCGGTCAGGTACTGGGCATATTGGGGAAACTGGGTATGGTAGGTGGCGGTCAGGGGCAGCTTCAGAATTTTTGCAATGGCCAGGGCGGCCAGGCCGATGGGGCCGGGGGTAGCGGAGTGGATATGGGTGAATCCTTGGCTGTAGCAGTAGTCCAGCATCTCAAGAAACGGCGGGTAATATAATTTTTGTTCCGTATATTCGGGGATTTCATAGACGCCTGTGGGCGTGAAATTTTTTACCCCCTTGCCTGTTTTTTCGGCCTGGGCATCGCAGGTAATGATGGTCAGGTGTTTGTCATGCTTCAGGGCGGCCTGCACCTGCTGCTGGAGGGTCTGGGCCACACCGTTGACATCGTAATAGGTGTCGGTGAAATGCCCTAACCTTACCCTGGATTTGGAGGGCTGGCTTCCGTTTTTGTATTTGGCAAACCGGTTCAGGACGGCTGTGTTCACTTCATTGTCCTTGGCAAAGTGAACAAAGGCCACAAAATAGGGTGCCAAAAGGGAGTAGAGCCCACCCACGGAGCCGATAGTCTGGAAGATGTTGAACAGATTCGCCCCGGAGGCCTGGCCAAGCAGATGGTCGCCGGTGTGGAACAACACTTTGTTTGACAGCTGGTTGACAAAATCAAACCATGCGTCTTCACGGTGCAGTTCCTTTTTATCCAGGGAGACGTCTGACTCTATTTTCTTTGATTGAGCCCTGGCAATTTTCAGCAGGTCCGGATTTTCAGCAAACAGACGCTCGGTCTCCTTTCTGATCAGATATGTCAGGGAGACGGATTTGGTTTCCTCTTTGCGGTTTTTCCGTTTGCTTAAAAACGTGTAAAATCTTGATATAAGGCCATTATCCACATTGGATACCGGCATCAGGGACTGATCCAGAAATTTGAGCAACTGATCTTTGCCTGCGTGGCGTTTAAAGTCGAATCGCGTTGAGTAAAACTGGTAGGCAATACCGTACAGGTTGTGGGCCATGGTTTGGGGGGTGGATGGGTCGGAGATGACCCGGGATTTACCATTGAGGATGCCGTCCATAAATTCATTAATATTCGTTGCATCAGCAACCGCAGTGCTGGTTCTGGCAATGTTCAGGCCGGAGTGATCATCGGAACCGCCGGTGAGGTTTTTTTCCCAGGGGGTATCGAACAGGGGTTGGTAATCATAGAGGTTGGAAAGGCGCTCTATGTCCAGGGGCGTGAGGTTTTTCAGTACCTGGGCAAGGATTTGATTCTGTTTATCGTTTCTGGCGCCGTTGAGCTCAAAGTTTTTAAACAGTAAAAGCATCTGTTCAAAGTGCTTGATGGTCATCCGGTCATTAACCGCATAGAGGGGATGGGCAATGATGTTGACGATGTTTTCACCATTTAAATAGGCCACCAGATCAAAGACGTTCTGCCGGATTTTCTGGATCTCTTCATGCTGGGCTTCGGTGATGTTCTGGGCCAGCACATGAACCTTGCATCCGTCTTCGGGAAAATATGAAGTGATCTCTTCGGAGATATAGGTGTCCGGCAGATGGGCGATTTCAAGGGCACCCTCAATGGTGTTATGGTCGGAGATGGTCACAAGGGACATGCCCTTTGCCTTGGCCGTATTATATACCAGCATAGGGTCCGTGAAACTTTCAGGGCAGCTGATTTTCTGCAGGATCCACTGGGATGGCCGTTTGGAAAACTTGGTGTGCACATGAAGATCTATTTTCATCATTTCCTATCCTTAAATTTTGGGATGAATATCTTAATTAATCAGGGAGTTTAACCGGATAATGTTACATCCCTGTGAAGGCAGGATTAGGAAAATGTGAAAAAGTAACTTAGGGGAAGGGGCATGTGCTCCCTCCCCCCCTAAGTTTTATCCTTTATTGATTTTGATTTTGTTGCCGCAGATAGGACAAAAATTTTGATGATCGACGTCAATGGGGTTTTTACAATGGGTGCAGGTGTTCGCTGTGGGTGAGATTTCCACGAGCAGTTCACCGTTGACCACCGGGATCATCTTTTTGGTTTCCTGGTAATTGGCTGTTTTGAGAACCCGCTTGACAATGCCGTCAACCGGCGAGCACACTGCCTTTTCCTGTTTCATGATTGAGATGTTGAACAGTTCCTGGCCCTTGTGGATGAGGTCTCCTTCATTGGCATACATGACCCACAGATCGCCGTTGCTCGGGGCCGCAATATGACACATATTGGCGGCATCGGCCATTTCAATGGATTGGGTGCCGATGCCTGTGGCCTCACTGACCTTGACCTTGTGGATAAAACTTTCCGAATCCAAAAGATAGCGTACCACGCAGTGTCCGGTCTCCTTGGGGGCTGATATGTCCAGGATGATCATTTGGTGGGGTTTGCCGCTGCTGTCCGTGAATTCTTTTTCAACGCCGATCCGCATGCCTTCAAACCAGACATCCACCGGAAGGGTGTTCGGATCTCCGTATTGGGTCGTAAATTCAATGGTTTTCAAGGCATCACCGGGGTGGTTCAAATATAAAACGAACTCTTCGTTTGTGGGGTCCCGGTGGATCAAGGATTTAAGCTTGTCGTGTTCTGCCCCAAGGTCAATGTCTTCCAGGGTATTTAAAGGTGATGCTTCTGTCCGGTCGGCAATGGCCGCTTTATAGCTTTCGCCGAATGCGCTTTCATACACCCAGTCCGGCGGAAACCCCAGGGGCAGTTTACCGAACTTGCCCCGCAGCAGATCCCGGAAGGCGTCATTACTGTCCCGGTACAGTTCCAGTCGTGATGTTTTGATGTCATTGGGCAGTTTTCTTTCAGGCATGGTATTAACGGCGTTGAGGGTATCCAGCAGACGCTGAACCGCTTTATCCCCGCCGCGCTGATATGCCCCGGTTACCGCCAGAAATGCCGTATTCCAGGTGATCTGGGAGCCCGGCGTCACATCATGATACCGGGTAATCTTGCGTGTTCCCTTTAAAAATTCCAGCATATGGGGCAGCAGGTGGATATAGCCCTGTTTCATGGCGCCTTCCTGGGAGGAAGAGGTGGCCCCACCCGGCATGCCGTGTTCGACCACATCGTAATCGGTGCCCTTAAAGTAGGGCGAGCAGTAACGGTCATAGTAGGGCATGATCTGTTTGAGCATGAACCCGCACGACCGGATCATATCTTTGTTCAGGTTGGTTTTCAGGCCCAGTTCTTCTTCCATGTAGGCGGCAGTGGCCAGAACATCCCCCTGGCCATACCAGCGGACGGCCGGGCCGATGCCGGTATCCAAAATATTTGCCCCGGCCTGGGCCGCCGCACCCAGGGCAGGCACAAACAGGCCGTCGGTATAGTGGCGGTGGTAGTGCATGACAAGTTCTGGATATTTTTTGCGGATTTCGGTCACAAGATTCCGGATGAATCCTGGCGGGCAGACTCCGGCCATGTCCTTGAGGCCCAGTATCATCGTTTGAATCGCTCGTTTCTTTTTCAAGCCGGAAACATCGGTAATCATGCGGACAATTTCATCGGTCACCGACAGATAATGTTTAATGTCAAAGCCCTTGGCAAAGGAGAGGGAAATGGCCGGCTCGAAAAGATTGGTTTTGGAATCCATGGCTACTTCTGCAAAGGGGCGCATGTTTTCAATGTGATTTAAAAAATCAAAGCAGCGAATGACATCATAATGGTCACAGATCATTTCACCGGTCTTGCGCATGAGGTTGCGTGGCTGGGGTTTGTACCCCAGGATGTTGGTGGAGCGGATCAGAATCTGCTTGAGTGTTTGGGGGGCAAATTCATTCCACTGAGCCGCTTCGGTAAACGGGTAGGTCATGTTGGCCAGCATGGCCACATGGAAATGGGCTCCACCGCCGTTTTCCACGGAAAAAAAGCCGCATTTGTCCAGATAAGGCCCGATCAGACGGTCTTCGGCCAGGCGGAAGCGGTTGCCGCTGTTGGACTGGGTCATGTCCCGGGGGGTTGTGTCCGTAAAATGGATGTAACCGCTGTCCCGGACAAAATCCAGGATCGTCTGGCGGTCTTTGCCGGGATACGGGTGGATGAAATCGTTGTGCACATCAGGGGGGAAAACCGGTGTAAAAGGCCCGATGCGGCTATCTTCTCGTTTGCGGTATTCACCCAACTGGACAAATTCGTTGTATCCCTTGGCCGAAATTTCAGCCACCAGACGCGACAGCCTCACGGTTTCAGGTGCCTGGTCAATATACTGCATCAGCTCCGGTGCTTTTTTTATGAAATTGGTATCATAAACCCCTGAATTGAAGAGCGGATGGTTAAGAATCTGCTGGTGAAAGGCAATGGTCGTCTTCACGCCCCCAATGTGGTATTCGCCGAGAGCCCGCCGCATAACCTTGAGGCATTTGTTCCAGCTGCGGCCATAGGCGATCAACAGGGTCGCAGCCGAGTCATACTGGGATGGAAATTGGTAGCCTGTGCTGATGCAGGTGTTGATCCGCACGCCTGTCCCGCCCGGTGGGGCATGCCGGGTGATCAGACCGGCATTGGGTGAAAAATTGTTCCGGGGATCTTCGCAGTTGATCCTGACCTGCATGGCATGCTGGTAGGGTTTGGTCTCCGCGTCGTTGAAACTGAGGGTCGAACCAAAGGCAATGGCGATCTGTTCGGCCACAAGGTCCACCCCGTAGCGGCATTCGGTCACGCCGTGCTCGACCTGGAGCCGTGTGTTCACCTCGATGAGATAGGGCGTGCCGTCCAGATCCACCAGAAATTCCACCGTTGCCAGGGAATAGTAATTGACATGCTTGACCAGCCGTATCGAATACTCCTTGAGTTTATTGCGAAGTTCCTCGGTCATGCCCGGCCAGGGGGAGGGGGTCATCTCCACCAGTTTCTGATGATTCCTTTGCACCGTGCAGTCCCGTTCATCAAAGGCAAACACATTGCCGTGCTGATCGGCAGCGATTTGAATTTCAATGTGCCGCACGTTGGTCAAAAGCCTTTCCATGAACAGTTTGGGGTTTCCGAAGGAGGCCTGGGCAAATGTCGATGCTTTAACAAAGGCGGATTCAAACTCTTCTTCACAATAGACTTCGTAGATGCCCCGGCCGCCACCGCCGCCTTCGGCTTTGAGCATGATCGGGAACCCGATTTTCCGGGCAAAGATCCGGGCCTCTTCCAGTGTAACGGCGTCTTCGGTGCCGGGGATGACCGGGACTCCCAGTTCCATGGCCAGTTTTCGCACGGCAACTTTATTGCCCAAAAGGCCCATGGCTTCATGGGGCGGACCGATAAAACGAATCCCTGCCTTTTCGCATTTCAACGGGAAGCTGCAGTCTTCAGCCGCAAATCCCCAGCCGGGGTGAATGGCAATCACCCCCCGGTTTTTGGCGTTTTCAATGATCCGGTCAATATCAAGATAAGACGTTGGATCTTCACCCAGCAGCATCAGTTCCTGGGCGCTGCGGGTGGAGGGGGATGTTTTGTCAACATCGGTGGCCGTCATGATGGAAACGGCTTCCATCTCCGAAATTGAACGGCAGAGTCGACGGGCAGGAATCCCGCGATTGGCGACGAGGATGGCTTTGTCCTTATTTTCAGTCAGAACCTGCTCAAGAGTTTTTTCTTCCATAGCTTTTAAAGGATTCCTAATTTTTTATGTGTTTGATGAAAAATTGATCTTTTCTAACATTATAATTCATTTATAGCCTTTGCGAAAGATCAATTCTGTGTTACGTTTTGATGGGATCGGTCGGGGAATTTACACGCTATCCGGGGCGTTTTTGCGGGTAAGGTCCAGGGGGGAATGAATCAGACCTGCCCATGGTGTCATTCAACCGTTAAAATTTTGCCCGAATGAATGGTCTGCATTCGGGTGTTTTTTTTAACTAACAGTCCGCCATCTTCTGCAACGCCCATAACGATTGCCGGGCAAACATCCGTTCCATTTTCCAGAATATGGACCTGTTTTCCCCGCCATGCCAGGCGGTCGGTAATGAGGTGTATAAATTCTGATACGGAGAGCTGCTTGATCAACATCTCAAAACAATGGCTACCTGATTCTACCAGATGACACCAGAGATTCAACGGTGAAAGATCAAACCCTTCTTTGGCTAAACAGGTCGCGGCCATGGCGGTTTCGGTGCCAGCCGCAGGCAAAGACGGTGATGAGGCCACATTGATCCCGATTCCCACAATAACCTGGCGATCCCGCTGCTCCACCAGGATACCGCCGATTTTTTGGGTGTTGTATAAAAGATCGTTGGGCCACTTGATTTGGATATCTACCCCCAGCAATTCAAGTGCGTATGCGACAATGTATGCGGCGACAAGGGGGATTAAATTTTCCTGGTAAACGGTGGAACGGTTTGTGACGGAGAGTTGGGGCCACACCCAGGAGGCATAAAGGTTTCCTGGGGGGGAAACCCAGCTGCGCCGGTACTGTCCTCTGCCCGTGGTCTGCGTGGTGACGATGACGGAATCCCAGGTGTTGATTTCCCTGGTCGTCAAAAGGTCCCAGGCCAAATCCATGCTGGAACCGCACTGATCACAGATCAGAATTTCGGGCGCCCCTTTTGTTGGGTTAGCGGCTGGATGCCGCTTTGCAATCCGGTCTTCAAGCCTCGTCAATGCGGGAGAGATCATCTGGGTAGACGTTTTGAAGAATCAATGCTAATAAATTGTTCTTTGGGCTTCGGCATACAGCCGTTCAACAACTTTTGCATTCCAGGCCTGATGGGGCGCAGGGGTCTGGAATCCTTCCGCCCGGAACAGCCGGATCACGTCATTGGTGGTAAACCCTTTTTCCTCTTTGAGCCAGATGATGTTCCTGAGCACCAGCCGATAATAATTATCATCCTTGACGGAGTTGTCCGTGACGCCTCCCATAAGCTGGGAGATTTTTTTCTGTTGGCTGTTCATCATGGTACTGAAGATGCGAACCTGTTCCTTGACCTTGAACAGGTCATTTTTCAAGGTGAGAATTTCATCTCTATAGGTTGTGACAAAATCAACGAGTTCGTCCATAAATGCATCCGGCACCTGCTCGCTGTGCTGTTCAGGTGCCTGGTCCGCAGTTAAGGCAGCATCTTTCTGCTCAACCTTTTCAGTAGATTTCTTGGCTGCTTCAAGGGTCTCGTCTTCAATTTTTTTCAGTTTATCGCGTCTGCTGTCTGCCCTTTTTTTGGCAAACACTTCAATATCAAGTAATGAAGGCCTCTTTGTTTTCATAACGTTAATTCCTTTTGCATATCAGCCGATTTTGGCAAAACCTAAAAAATCATATGATATGTATTTGTTTTTATAGTCGGTTTCATTTGCAGGTAAAAAACGCATGCCCAGGTATTATTTAGCTTTTACCGGTCAAGGATAGACAAAACTTCTTTGGCAAGGGCCGTAATTTCTGTGGCAGCAGCATCTTTGTTTGAATATTCTGAGACGTTCTGGCCGTAAATCAGCGAGTATTTATATGCCATCCGGTTGGCGATCTGGGTGTCTAATATGTCAAATTTATAAGTTGATTTTAATACCTGGGCAAGCTCTCTGGCCATGACGGAGTTGGTCTGAATGCGACTGAGCAGAAAATAGGCGGCAATGTGCGGATTGAGTTCCCTGGCTTCGTTGATCAGGTCTACGGTCGTTTTTGTACTGCGGATATCAAGGGGCGAATCCTGAACGGGAATGATGACAAGATCAGAGCACGCCGTGGCAATGGTTACAACCTCATTGTCATGGGGCGGTGTATCAATTATGGCAAAATCATAGTTTTTATCCGTATCTTCAATGGCCTGATACAGGTTTTCGTAAATGGGTGCGACGGTGATATGGGCCGTTGTCTTCTGGTCGCTGCGAATTTCAGCCGTCTCATAGCAACTGCCCTGGGGGTCCGTATCAAAGACGATGACCCGGTGCTGCTGCAATGCCAATTCAATGGCAAGATTTAAGACAATGGTGCTCTTTCCACAGCCACCTTTCTGGTTTGCAAGTGTAATAACTTTCATGGTGATACCATTTGTCGCTTTTTAAGTTTTTAGGGGAAGAAAATATACATAAAAACATATCGTAGCTTGCTTAGGCTTGTCAATAGAACATTTCGCGGTATTTGAACTTAAAGTCACCCACCTGCGGCATTGCAGAAAAATTTGCAATCCTCACATACTTTAGTATGCTCCGGTTGCAAATTTTTCTGCGCCTTGCATATGGACAACTTTAAGTCCAAATACAGGTTGTCTTCAGGTTTTAATTAAAAAAGTCCCGCATTTTTTATAAAATGCGGGACATGATGGGATTTATGAAAGTGTTTAAGAAGGGCGCGCCACAAGGACAGGGATCTTTGAGTAGTGGATGACACCCTGAGCCGTGCTGCCCAGAAGGATATCGTCAAAGCCCTGGTCGCCGTGGGTGCCCATGATGATCAGGTCAAAATTCCCTTCGGTCGCAGCTTTGGTGATCTCTTCCACCGGATCTCCTGTTTTGACCATGATGCGGTCCTTGGATAAGGGACAGGCCGATATTTCCTGGATCACCTTTTCCGAGGTGGTTCTAATGCGTTCCCCAAGAATTTGTTCCGCGCTTTCAACCGCATCCCGGTTGAACTCTTCCTGTTTTTCAGGGTCCTTTATGGTGAAACCGGCACCTGCCGAATATTCTGCTAAAAGATCCGGCACCACATGAATGGCCCATACCTTTGCATCGAATTTATTGCCGATGGTACAGGCATAGCGTGCCGCATATTTCGCCGTGGGGGTAATGTCCGTGGCAAAAAGAATTTTTTTGATCTCCGCGACCATGGATACCTGGGGCTCTTCCCGGGGGACGGGAGGCGGCTCCGGCACTTTTTTGAAGGTGGGTTTTGCAGTCGGTTTGCCGTCATCAGTAGCAGGGCCGAATATTCTATCGGTCAGTTTGACATACCAGGCTGCGGACTGGACCTGGATGATATAAGCCACCGCCACAACCAGGGCGGCCGAGGCGCCTTGTTTACCGAATGCGTTGATGGCAATGGCCAGAGCAATGGACAGATTGCGCATGACTGAGCCGTAAACAAGTGCAATGGCATCCCCCCGGGGCAACAGTTTTTTACCCACAAAACTGCTGAAGATAAAATTGAATCCGTAAATGATGACCAGGGGGATCAGGATGTAAGCAAGCATGGTGGGTGCTGCGGCGATGGCCCGGGCCTTAAGGGCCATGGCAATGAAGACGATGCCCACAACGCCCAGGGTGGACAACGGCGGGAATTTGGGGGCCACCGATAATTTAAATCCCTTTTCCCCGTGTTTTTTTACCAGGGATCTGCGGGTCAGGTAACCGGCTGCCATGGGGATGAAAACAATGACCACGATCTGCTTGAAAATCGCCGCCATGTCAATTTCAATGGTTGTGCCCATGAGCATACGTACATACAGGGGGGTTGCAATGGAACCCAGTGTCAGGCCGATAACCGTCATTTTTACGGCTGCCGCAAGATTGCCCTTGGCAAATCCGGTCCAGGAAATGGTCATGCCTGAAGTAGGTACCAACCCAGCCAACAGCAGACCTAAAGCCATGTAAGGCTGGTCCTTAAAAAATATCAGTCCTAAAAAGTAGGCCAGGAAAGGGACCACGCCGAAGTTGATGGCCTGGGTCAGCACCTGGGCTTTTATATCTCCGCCCTCAAATACCTTCTGGATATTTAAGGTGACCATCATGGGGTAAACCATTAAAAAGGTGAACGGAATAATCAGGCTTTTTAGAAAGGCGGCATCCATAAAGACACCGAATATAAATCCGGCCAACATCATTGCCGGAATCGCCAGGGTCAGATTTTTACTCATTTTCTGCAGCAGTTTCCACATCGCTAAATTGTCCTTTTGTGTTAAAGGGTAAATGAATAATGCCTTGCGAATTATTTTGAAATCCAAAATTCATGCCAGTGGCTTAATATGAAGATGAAATTCAAATAATATATTGATTTTATAATGTATATTTGTTGATATTTCCATAATTAAATATAAGAAAAAGATATGTGTGCGTTACCAATGTAACGCTATGGGTTGCGATGTAACGATACAAAGTGTTAACGCATATACCCAACTATCAAAAACAGCTTATATATTTGAATGTCGCTTTGCAAGACGCTTGGCAGGACGTGCTTTTCGTGTTAATAACAGCCGTGGGCTGACCTGGCCTATATCTTGGGTCATTTCATCCCGCACCAAAATTTACAATAATCTAACGATTTATTGGGATATTTCTAAAAAAAATTGAGTGTACTTTTGGGTTCCGGTTTCCGGCAAGAGGAGTAATTGGATGATAAAAAAAATATTCAGACGATTGTTGTATTACTATGCATTTCCCTATGGCGGGCTGTTCCTTGTCAGGTTATTGTCCGCCACCTACCGGATTAGAATCGTTGATCCGGATAATGAACAGGCAATTTTGAGGGCGGGCGGGCAGTTGGTGTATGCCTCATGGCACCAGCGTTTTTTTCCGGGGATTACTTTTTTTTCAAGGCGCAAGCCCATTGCCATTATGATCTCCCAGAGCCGCGACGGTGAGATGGCAGCCCGGGCGGTACATATCATGGGCTGGCAGGCCGTGAGGGGGTCGTCATCCCGTGGCGGCGGGCAAGCCCTTGACACCATAAAAAATCTGATCGGGCAGGGCTACAAAATCGGCCATATCGTGGACGGCCCCCAGGGCCCTTTCGGTACGGTGAAACCCGGCTTGATCCGCATTGCCCAATATGCGGATTTACCCATTGTGCCCGTCATTACCTCCGGGCAGAGTCTTTGGGTATTCCATTCCTGGGACCGGTTTATGGTACCCAAGCCCTTTTCCCGGGTGATCATCCGATTTGGTTCTCCCATTCATGTGCCCCAGAATTTAGACTCCAATGGTTTTGAGCAGATGCAGGCGCGTGTGGCACAGACACTAAATGAACTCTATGAAGATACGGATGCTGTCTGGCAGGATGACCAACGTCTAAAAGAGATTTTCAGTTAGGCTGATGCCAATTCACGAAAAAAGTGTTTAAAAATGTGTTGCATTTTTTAAACAGCCATGGCATGTAAAATACAATACTTGAAGATTCTAAGAAAAGGATGACCGACATGCCGGAAAATAAAGTGGATGTGCTGATTCGTCGGATCATGAGCGCTACCGGAATTTCGTCCCAGGCGGAACTTGCCAAGGAGCTTGGTATCAACCGGTCTGGAATCACCCACGCCAGAAACAAAAATCATATCCCTGATAACTGGATTGTCAAACTGTTCAGGCGGTTCCGGGTGAATCCGGATTGGGTGGACACGGGTAAGGGCCCTGTCTTTTTTGATCAAAAACACCTGAATGAGGGCAGTGACTTTCGCAAGGTCCCAAAGGTCGCAGCCCGTCTGTCAGCCGGAACCGGGTCGTTTGAATGTGATCCGGATATTTCACAGTTTCTTTCATTTCCTTCTGCCTGGCTTGCCCGCAAAGGATCTGCTGCTGCCATGGTTGCCATGGAGGTGTTCGGCCAGAGTATGGAACCCTTGATCCGGGAAGGGGATACGGTGTTGATCGATCAGTCCCAGGCCCATATTATGGCCGGTGCTATTTATGCCGTGGGTGTGGACGATACCATTCTTGTTAAACGCTTGGAAAAACACCCGGATTCTTTGGTGTTGTGCAGTGATAATAAAGATTTTTCCCCCATTCATCTGGATATCCATGCCCTTGAAAAGGTCCGGATCCTTGGCCGGGTGATTTGGAGCTGCCGGGAATACAGGTAAAATTTTTTGCAAATTATGTTTACTTAATTCAACAAAATATGATAATTTTCAACAAAACAAGAGGTGAAAGATGCAAGAATCAAGTTTTTTAAACCGGAGGAATTCATCGCATAGCACCCATGGAATGGTCTGGTCCATCAATACCCGGGTTCAATCTAAAACCAATTATGGCCATCATTTGACGAGGGATCGGGACGTTCGGATAAACAAGTCAAAACGCCCCGTGGAAAAGAGCATTCGAGAAAAGAAACTTCATGGTATCTTACCGTTACCAGTGGCGATCTGGATAACCGGGCTGCTTCTTGCGGGCAGCGAAGGGACGCTGATGCCATATCTCAATATTGCAGGCGCAGTGGTCTTCTTTGGTGCCAGTGTGTGGCTTGGTAAAATTTTACCCTGCCTGGAACCGGATGCTGAGGTTTGTGAAGTGTCCAAGGAAAAAACTCGGCATCCGGCGCCGGCACAGGTGGATTTATCGTTTTGCGGCCAAGATGATGGCTGCACCCAAAGCGCCCATCATCTGGGGATGTTCGGGGACAAGAACCTCTTTTTCAAGGGCATCTGACACCATTTGCACCATGCAGGGGTTTTGTGCCACCCCGCCGGAAAATACGATGGGACCCTGGGCTCCCACGCGGTTCAGCATGCCCACGGCGCGTTTGACCACACTCAGGTGCAGTCCCCGGGCAATCTCCTGGCGATCCTGGCCCTTGGCAATAAGCGATGTCACTTCAGACTCTGCGAAAACAGTGCACATGCTGTTGATTTGAAGATCCTTTTGGGCTGCCAGGGCGGCCGGGCCGAATTCTTCCAGGGAAAATCCCAGATTATTGGCCATGATTTCAAGGAATTTGCCCGTACCTGCCGCACACCGGTCGTTCATTTCAAATTTCACCACCCGGCCCTGTTCGTTGAGCCGGATGGACTTACTGTCCTGGCCGCCGATATCCAGAATGGCGAGGGTTTCAGGAAACTCCACCCGGACTCCAGCGGCATGGGCTTTTATCTCAGTGACCGTTGATGCATCATCAAACGCCACTTCAAAAAGGTTGCGCCCATATCCTGTGGCCATGATCTGGTCAAATTGAACCCCGTCCAGCACCTTCTTAGCCTGGGAAATGGGGTCAAACCCGGTATCGGTCTGACGGGTTTCAATTATTTGATTGTCTTCAACTAGTGCCAGTTCAATGCTCCTGGAACCAATATCAATACCTGCAAAAATCATCAAATTTTCCTCAATCCGCTATCTGTTCGATGAAGGCTTCTACTCTTGTCTTTAACTGCCCCACATCCTCCATGCCGTAATCGGTTTCAATCCTCATACATGGAATGCCTAATTTTTCAAGTTTGTTTTCCACAGGAATGGATTCCATGATATACGGCTGGCAGAACTGAAGCCCGTAATGGATCACACCGTCTGCGCCATAATTCTTGGCCATTTCAACAATGTGGTCGCTGCGTTCCTGGTTGGGGGTGAAAATTGCGCAGTCTACTTTGAAATACCGGTCCGTGATGGCCTCCATCAGTTCTTCCAAGCTTTTGCCGGACTCATCAATAAGGTTCCGGGTGCCCCGTTCGCCCACGCAGGATTCTTCGCCCACAATCACGGCACCGCTGGATTCAATAATCCAGGGCAGTTTCCAGTTGGGTACAGCCATGGGACAGCCGGAGATGAGAATTCTCGGGGTTTTACCAGGAAATACGCCCTGGTTTTCTTTGATCCGGCCTTCAAGTTCATCACATATTTTGTTGACGGACTCGGTAAACCGAGCCGGGTTGTCATAAAAGAAAACCTGATTGGCCAACAGTGCGTCAAGCCCTGAAATGGGTGCAGGGTCAGCCTTGCGCAATGTTGCCAGCCGGTGCATGGCGGCCCGCTTGGCATTAACTACTTTAATGCCTTCTTTAAGGGATTCCACGGTGATTATGTTCCCGGTCAATTCTTCCACAGCGGCTTTAAACCGATCAAATTCCTGTTTGAGAAGCGCCCGGCCCTGGGCTGATTTGACCTGGGGCAGATCCATGACATAAAAGTTGTCCACCATGCCGCCAAAAATTTCATAGGCTTTTTTCTTGCCGTCGCAGGTGTTTTCCCCAACGATCATATCTGAGGCTTCAAGGTAGGGGCAAACCTTGCCAAGCTTAAAACCAAAGGAAGATTTAATTAATGAGCAGGTGTTTCTGGGCAGATGTTTTTCAACTTCTTCAACGGCAAAATCAGCACCGGAACATAACCCGATCAGTGTGGCGCCGCCTGCAAGGGCAATCTCTTCGGGGACGAATACGCAATAGCTGCCGATGATTTTGCGGTTTTGTTTTTTTTCGTCTAAAAGCTCTTTGATCCGCAACCCATGGACCTCGCTCATCACAAAATCAAAATACCCCATGCCTTCGGGGCGATTTTTCTGGGCCAGGTAAATGTCCTTGTAGCCCTGCTCTAAAACTTCAAGCAGTGCGTCATGGGCTTTTAAATCCATGCCAAGGCTTTCCCACATGGACGTATAATCTTCGCTCATTGTACTCTCCTTTTTTTGACTTCAATATTTGCTGCTTTTTTTGCGACAGATAAAGTATTCAATATTCACTTTTACGAGTGCTTATCTGCGCTGAAAATGCTCAGTATAAAGAGGGTATATATTTAGATCAATGCGAAAATATAAATGGAAAATGTGAAATTGAATTGATGTTTTCGATAAAGAATGCGGAAAGCAAGATATAAATCATATCCTGCTTCCCGAAAATTTTGCTTTTTTTTAGGGGCTAAGTCTGTTTAATCTACACAGACTTTAACCGGTAGTGTGACCCTAAGGGCAGAAGGTGGAAAATCAACTTGTGCCCACGGCTGTTATAATAACAACCTGAAGAGGTCACACAGTGTTTTAATAATCTTCTTCCAATTCTTCGCCTTCCGGCATGTTAAGTGGTTTCAGGTCCGGCCCAAGATACATCCGTTCCTTGCCACCAAGCACGCCTAATGCAAAGGCAAGCAGTGTCCATAAATGAATGGTATGGTATTTACATTCATAGTGATCCGCCAGCTTATGAACTTGATCGTGGCAGTTGTGACAGGGCGTTACACAGTAGTCTGCACCGGTGGCCACAATCTGGTCTTTTTTGATTTCGCCGTATTTCAAACGTTCTTCGTTAAAGCCGGACTGAAGATATCCGCCGCCGCCGCCGCAACAGAAATTGTTGGAAAAGTTGGGCTGCATGTCAATGAAGTTTTCTTCACCGACACACTCTTTGATTACAAAGCGTAAATCTGCGGCCAATGGATCACCAAAGCTTTTACGAACCTGCTGACAGGGATCCTGGCAGGTAAATGTAACTTTTAAGTCTTTGTTCCAGTCTGAACTGGGTTTAAGTTTCCCTTCCCGGATCCATTTGGCGTAATATTGAACCATGGGCGCGATTTCAAGATCGGTCTCGATACCGAATTTTTGCTGGCCTTTCCATACGGAAAAGGTGGAGTGGCCGCATTCGGTGTTCAAGTAGACTTTACAACCCAGTTCCATGGCAGATTCAATGGAGTTTCTTGTCACTTTTTCCCAGCTCTCGTCATCGGCAAGGAACATGCAGTAATTTTCTCCACCCCAGCCCCGTGTGGCGTAGGTCCAGTCTGCACCAACCATATGCAGGATTTTCCAAAGGGGAACCATTTCTTCGGGTTCCGTGCCTGGTTCGCGGGAATTCTGGCTTAAAAAGAAATGTGCACCTTCTTTGTTGACCGGTGCTTCAAGGTCTGCCCAGCCGATCTGCTCTTCCTGGACTTCTTCCAGAATGTCGCCAACCACCCATTCAAAGTCCTCTTCGGAAATACCCATGGCACTGCCGCAGGAGTTTCTCATGGCCATGTCACAGGAACCTATAATGCCTTTGGGTCTTTCGTCTCTGGGCCATGACGCGCGGGCCTCAAACACCATTGCCGCGATATCGATATTCATGGGGCAGACATAGACACACCGCTGGCACTGGGAGCACAACCATACCCATGGGTGCTTGGCCAGTTCTTCATCCATGCCCAAGGCCACCATTCTGACAAATTTGCGCGGATCCATATCTCTAAGGCCGGTTGCCGGGCAGCCGGAAGCGCATGCGCCACAGGTCAGGCACATATTCAGGTTGACACCATTAGGCAGTTTGTCCATTAGTTTTGTTTTAAACGCTGCCTTTTTTCCTTTATCAAGTTTTACTGCCTCGGTCATAATGTTCTCCTTTGAAAAGGTTTGCTTTTAGGTCTTAGTGTTTACATCAGTATTGTTTAAAATTAAGATTTTTCCGCTATCATTGTGCGTGTCAACCAGTAAGCCCGCAGAATACTTTTCTTAAATATTCCTGAGGAATGGGTGGCAGGTCCTGATCGTCAAAATCCGGTTCCCGCTCCGGCGACCGAACTGTTTGAAAATCGAAGGGTTGGGCGATATCACGAATGTTAAAGGCGGTCATCTTAATTGTTGTAGTTTGGGGCTGTTTTTGTAGATTATTATTCAACCAAATATCACAGCTTTCATGATCCCCTGCGTGCATGATGTAAATGATCTGTTTGGTGCGGATACACAGCAACCGGTAGCCTGCGCCAAGATCATATTTCCATGAATTTTTTACCCGGGCGTCCGAGCGCGCTCTGAATAGTCCGGATGCCTGGGAAGTCTGACCCTTGATCATGGCCTCAATAATTTTTCTGGCGCGGCCTGCAGCAATAGCCGGGGTATTGCCCCGGCTTTCCATTGCTGAAAGCTGCTTTTCTAATTTGGGATGAAGATGGACTTGCTCAGCCATACTCTTTCCCCGATTAAGCGCCGCAGGTTCCGCCGCTGCAACCGGAGCAACCGCCTGCGGGTTTCAGATTGGAATCCAGGCGAAACCCGGTGCCTTCAAAATCGATATCCACAGTGCCGGCCTTTTCCAAAAGATCTTTCTCAATGATGTATTCCACATCATCAAAGGTAAATGCGGCATCTGTCTCTTTTTTTTCATCCAAAGCCATGGCAAGGCTTGGACCACCGCATCCACCGCTGTTAAGAAAGATTCTGATGGGTGCAATTTCTTTGCCTTCAAAGTACATCCTGACCTGTTCCTGGGCAGGTTTACTGACGTTAATCATCTAACTGACTCCTTTAAATACTAAATTTGGCAGGGCGGTTTAAAACAATTTTCTGTGTAGCAACATCTATTTAACCATTCATTTCTGCACCCGCCGACTCCGGGCGGTGCCTTGAAAAATATACGCAGTGTTGTTTTTGAAAATTAGTCATCATACCCTTTCCTTTCCGGGCGGCAACAATTATCCAGCCTAAACCGGAAACGATTCAAGACCTATATAAAATAAGGGTTTTTGGCAAATTGAAAATCCTTATCTTCTTGCGTTTTTGGTATCGGAATATTCAATTTAGGTTAGCCAAAGAGATGCGTTAATAAATATAATCGAAATACGCTGGAGTCTGCTCACTGGAACGAAGGTGTCAGAACCATTTTTGAATTAAAGAACATAGCCCTGGCGGATTCCAAGTGTGGCAAATCCATCGCAGTTCCCGGATCGGACACTGAACGATTGGCAGCAGATAAAAGGGGAACGGTTGTCTAAGGTTTAAGGGGCTTAAAAAAACAACAGGCAAAGCAGAAACGATTGATTCCTTCTGCTTTGCCTGTATGCGATGCGGTGCCGGAGTCGGCAAGTGATTTGTTTTGGGGCGTTTTCTGAACAGTTGTCCGGGTTTAAAAACTAATCTCCGGTACGAAGTTTTTCCCAGTATCGTTGATAAATTTCAATGGCCGGTCCTACATCATTCTGAAATTCGCCTTGTTTGATAATCCCAGAGCCGGGGAAGATGGTCCGGTTGCTTTGGATCTTTGAATCCAGCAGGGCAACGGCCGGTTTCACCGGGGTGGGATAGCCGTATTCTTCAACACAGGCCTTGGCCACTTCAGGCTTCATCATGAAGTTGATAAACTGATGCGCGCCTTTGGGATTTCTTGCGCCTTTGGGAATGACAAAGCTGTCCACCCAGAAACTTGCGCCCTCTTTGGGGTACACATACTGGATTGCCGGATTTTCCTGCTCGGCCATCCAGGCTTCGCCGTTCCAGATCATACCGATGCTGACCTCACCGGCCAAAAAGGGCAATCTCGGTGAGTCTGAGTTGAACAGCAGCACATTGGGCATCAGCTCTTTAAGCAGAAGATACGCCTGTTCAATCTCCTTGGGGTCCGTGGTATTGCCGGAAAATCCCTTGAGACGCAGGGCCATGTGAAAGACTTCCCTCAGATCGTCCTGGAGCAGCAACTTAGCTTTAAATTCAGGTTTCCATAAATCCTTCCATGATGTGATCTGATCTTTGTCAATTTCATCGGTGTTCACGGCAATGCCGGTGGACCCCCATAAATAGGGTATGGAGTAGTTGTTGTGCGGATCATAATTTTTGTTTAACAGTTCGGGGTCAAGATCCTTCATGTTGGGTAAAAGGCTATGGTCCAGTTTTATGAGCATACCTTCCCTGCCCATCTTTGAAACAAAATAGGTTGAGGGAACAGCCACGTCATATCCATCTGTTTGGATCAGCTTGAGTTTGGCATACATGGTCTCATTGCTGTCATAGGTGGTGTAAACCACTTCAATGCCTGTCTCTTTAGTGAATTGTTCGATTGCCGATTCGGGCAGATATTCCGTCCAGTTATACACATAAATTTTTTCTGCGGCCTGGACTTGAAGTGCGGCAAACAGCAGTAAAGAAAGAATAATAAATGGTTTAAATAAAAGTTTCATGCGATTTTTTTCTCCTTTAACATTAATTGGCTGACAATAACCAATGCAAGGGAGAGCAGGACCAGAAGTGCGGCAAGCGCATTGACTTCGGGTTTGACTCCCACTTTAACCATTGAAAAAATTTTCAACGGCAGAACGTCGTAACTTGGGCCTGTAACAAATGAACTGATGATGACATCATCAAGGGAGAGGGTAAAGGCCAGAAGCCAGCTTGAAATCAGAGCCGGCCGCATCATCGGCAGAATCACCCGGGTGAGTATGTTTTTTTCCGATGCCCCCAAATCCCTGGCTGCATCAAGGATATTGGGGTCAAAGTCCTGGAGGCGGCCCGTGATGGTCATGATGGCATAGGGCAGGCAGAAGGTGATGTGGGAAAACAGCAGGGACCAAAAACCCAGTCTGACACCCAGGGTAACGAAAAGGACAAGAAAGGCAATGGCCAAAATAATGTCGGGTGCCATCATCAGGGTCATGCTTGTGCCCTTAAATACCTTTCGTCCTAAAAAACGGTAACGGTTCAGTCCGATGGCGGCCAGGGCGCCGATCGCTGTGGCCAGGGTGGCCGCGCACAGGGCAATGACCATGGAATGCCGGGCCGCTTCCATCAGGGAGTGGTTTTCCAGCATGGCCGTGAACCATTTGAAGGTAAATCCGGCCCATTTCATGCCGTATTTATTCAGATTGAAAGCATTGACTATCAATACGCCGATGGGCAGATAGAGATAGAAAAATATGCCTGCAAAGTAAAAGAACCTTAACATGTTTATCCCTCTACTCCCTTTCCCGGCTGAAACGGCGTAAGAGCAACCCGTAGCCGATCAGCATCACCGCCATGAAAATAATTAGTATGATGCTGGTTGCCGAGCCCAAAGGCCAGTTTCTGGCATTGAGAAACTGCTGCTGGATCAGGTTTCCCACAAGCAGCTGGCGTGCACCGCCTAAAAGGGAGGCCACATAGTATAGTCCCATGGTGGGGACAAAGACCATAACACAGCCTGCCATGATGCCGGGCAGGGTAAGGGGAAACACAACCTTGCTTAGTGCACTGATCGGTCCTGCGCCCAGATCCCGTGCTGCTTCAACCAGCTGGAAGTCTAGTTTTTCAATGGTCGCGTACAACGGCAGCACCATGAAGGGCAGCATCAGATAAAAAAGCCCTGCCAGCACTGCAAAATCCGTGTACATGATTTTTAAAGGGGTGTGGATCAGTCCCATGCTCAATAGTGTTTTATTGAGTATCCCGTGGGTGCCCAGCACCATGCGCATGGCATAGGTCCTGACAAGGGAGTTGGTCCAGAAGGGAATCATCAACAGTATCAAGGTCGAGGTGCGCCATTTCGGGGTCATTCTGGCCGTAAACCAGGCAAAGGGATATCCCAGTATCAGGCACAGCAGTGTTGTTGCCAGGGCTAATTTTACCGACCGGATAAATATAACGATATATCCGGGCTCAACGAACAGCTGAAAATACGCCTTTAAGGTAAACGAAAATTTGACCAGATTTGTTGGATCCATGGTCAGAAAACTAGTGCCGACAAGCAGTAACAGCGGAATGACACCAAACAGGATGAACCATCCTGAGATCAGCAGGATGATGCAGGCTTTGGTTTTGTCAGGACTCTTCATCAGGCAGAACAACCTCCCAGCCCTTAACCCAGCTAATGTATACCCGTTCGCCAACACTATAGTCAAAATCCGGGTCGTCCTCGTCAAAAAACTCGCAGGCTGTCAGTAACAGGCCGTCATCAAGCCGAACCAGTGTATCCAGAGTAGAGCCCCGGTAACTGCGTTCAACAATGCTGCCGGCAAAGGTTTTTATCTCCTTGGGCGGCTGCTCATACAGCCTTAAATCCTCGGGTCTCAGCAGCAGTACTACCTTGTCTCCTGGTTGGAATTGCCGCTCGGTCTGGGCTTTGATCTGCTGGCCGAAGATGCTGACTTCCACCTGGTCGGTGTCAAAGGTTTTGCTGATCTGTCCCGGAAAAAAATTGATGTCGCCGATGAATCTGGCAACATAGAGGTTTTCCGGTTCCTCGTATACCTGGCGGGGGGTCCCAAGCTGGGCAATTTTGCCTTCCTGCATCACCAGAATTCTGTCGGACATGGACAGGGCCTCTTCCTGGTCATGGGTCACAAAGATAAAGGAGATACCGATCTCCCGCTGCAGTTTCTTCAGTTCCAGCTGCATTTCCCTGCGCAGCCTTGCGTCCAGGGCAGACAGGGGCTCGTCCAGCAGAAGAACCCTGGGTCGGTTGACAATGGCCCGGGCCATGGCCACCCGCTGCTGTTGGCCGCCGGAAAGCTGGTGGGGATAGCGCTGGGCAAATTCTGTCATTTTGACTTGCTCAAGGGCCTCCATCACCCGGGTCTGAAGTTCCCGGCCTTGGATTTTTTGAATTTTCAGGCCAAAGGCAACATTATTGAACACCGTGAGATGGGGAAAAAGGGCGTAGCTTTGGAAAACAGTGTTGACCTTGCGTTTTTCAGCCGGCAGGGCAAGCAGGTCTTTCCCGTCAAGAAGGATGGTGCCGGTGTCCGGCTTTTCAAACCCTGCAATGATACGCAAAAGCGTTGTTTTTCCGCATCCCGAAGGTCCAAGAAGCGTTATAAACTCACTTGTTTTGACATCGAGGTCAAAATTTTGCAGAATCGGCTGACCGGAAAAAGACTTTCCCAGTCCGCCAATGGAAAGAACCGATTCCACCAGCATCTCCTTTATTTGTTGGCGTGGTATGAAATATGTTTGAATTACAGCGGTTTAGCTGAAATATGCCATTAAAAAACGAACTTTTAGAATACACTGTTTTTTATGTTTTTGTCAATTTTAAAAACTGTGCGACACCCGTCTCAATTGGGTTTAAAAAGAACCGTATTTTATTGATTTAAAGATTGTGGTTCAGAAAATCATGAGATAAAATAGATAATTATGGAGACTGCGTGCACCGTTTGGGTGCAAAAGGAAAAGAAAATGAACGATTTGAAATCCAAATTGGAAAATGCCTTAGGCAAATCCATCGACAAAATATGTCCGAATAATTTCCATACTTTTTCAGCAAATCACTGTGCCCATTTCGTAAGCCACATGACCGATCTTAGGTTTCCATTCAATTGTAAGGAATTTAAAGGGGGAAACAATGCCCCGGGCAATATCCGGGTCCATGAAATTTTTGCCCAGTGCCCCAAGGTTGGAACTTTTGAAGATAGACCCTTGGATCGGCCGGTCCTGGTGTTTGTGACCCGAAAAGATGTGGTTGATCTTGGATGCAAACGCATGGCCAATATCCCCCAAAAACACATTGGGGTGTTGTATGACGGGTTTATATATCACTATTCAAACTCCAATGACCAGGTGGTCAGATGGCCGCCGGAAAAATTTTTTGATACGTTTCAGCGTGTATACAATGGCGATCAGGGGCTTTTTTACGGCATTATTCCCAATTCCGATCTGCAACTGCGCGTTGACACCAATGCCAAGAAAGTTGGGGCCGGGATTGCCTTTTGTCTTGACCAACGGGACGGCGGCAAATGGTACGCCCGGGCCGTCAACGCAGAAAATGATCAGGAATTTTATGTCGGACGTGAGGTGAACAACAAGGCCGCTCAATATTATGGCATATTCCGGCAGGCGAGCGAGTATGACGGACCGCAATTTATTGCGGATAATTATGTGAGGCAAATTGATCATTGGGCCTACTTACTTGAACTGACGGGATATTGTGAAAGCAAAAATTATTTCAACGTGTTCAACACCTATGACCGGGCCAAATTTACCTATGGATTTTACCAACTTGCCGCCCACACGCCTAAAGATAATCTGATTCTGTTTTTCCGCCGCCTGGCTGAACTGCCCAAAGCACGGGACTATTTTCCCGAAATAAAAATGGTGGACGGCCATTTGACCCGGGTCAATGAAAACGGCGGTACGACCGATCTTGAGACCGTTATGGAAACGGGACCCAATGGACAAAAGCAGCTGCAGTTGTTCATGAATTACTTAAATCCTGACCGAAAAATTATTAACGCCCAGGAGGTCCTCCAGGTCGCACGACTGATTCACTGGACCGAAAATGACACGGATATCGCCCGGCTTCAGGTGGAAATTGCCGCTGAAATCCTTCAGAAAAAAATGAGTCAAAGATACCATCGCTGGTATAACCTGGACGGCCGGTCCGATCTGATCTGCGCCCTGATCGCAGACATACACCACCAGGGACGGGCCGCCAAAAACCGGGTGAAAGAGGCATTGACCTCTGCCGATCCTGTGGATGCCTTGGTTCACATCAGCCCCAAATATGCCGGGCGAATTGCGGATTTGAAAAAAATCAGCCGGCGCCTGATTGCTGAAAAAAAGTTGGGACACAAAGTCTATGACAGTGCCGGCAATGAGTTTGTGTATGGTTGAAAGCGGTTCTTTTTTCATGATTTTTTCACATAAATCGCTATCGTCATGGCATGGAAAGACAACCGCCGCACATACGATTCATCAGGTACATTAGGGACATGGAATCATCTTGATAAACTACCCTGCGTATCGCTATCCCATCGGCACGACGAACAGGATCACCCGACTCAATCATAGGATCGGTCCAGGCGCTCACTGCATGGTCAATAACCCATCTTGCCGGAGCCATTGCATTGTGCTGAATGGTATCACCGATTTCACCGCCTGCATATCGCCCTAAAGCACCTAAAGCCACCCCACCCACAAGGCCGCATGCAAATAGAGCAAGGCCGCCTGTGGCGATGCCTAACGCAACGCAACCAGCACCGGCTAATGCTGTGCCGGCTGCACCCATTGCCAATCCACCCAACTCTTCTCCTGCAACTCGACCACGCTGGTCTTCGGAGGCCGTGGCCACCCTATATCCGCCATAAGCCGCCGAAGCCACTATGACAATCCGGCCTGCCCATCGAATTTTGTTTCCGTGACGGGCCAGAAATTGAGTTGTTCGGCTTGCCGTTGATGAAGTCATGGGTTGAGATCCGGGTGAAACCTGTGTTACTTGTCCCTCATGGTCCATAGACAATAAAAATTCAAATTCTTCTGCATTTTCGAATAAATGATTAAAGGCCTGGGTTGTTGGGACGCGTATTCGAACCCGGAAAAGCCTTACACCCACGTTTGGAGCCGGCGAATCCGGGATCATATAGGAGACAAGTGGAGAGGATCGAGGAGTACCGTTTGCGTGGTATCTGGCCAATTCTATCAACATATTTCTTTCTGCCCTTGAGATTGTCCCGGCATTATATTGCCGAATCAATCTGGGAATAGTCGCAAGTTGATCATCCGTAACATTCGCCACCAAACGGATGTCACGGCCGCTGCCTGGTGATGGGAGGCCCCTGCGAACCGTTGCGTAATAAGGATCCAAATCACGAGGAACCTGATTTACGATTCTATCAAGTTCGGTTGTTCTGGGCCGGGGCATAAAGCTGCCCCAGTAAGAACGGGATGTCATTCCCCTCAACGTCGGTGTGAAAGCACCTCGGCCCGTCTGATTGCCGAACATGGTCATGGCACGGCCATCTGTACCCATGGCAACATGTTCACCCATTGATAGCATATGGCTGCTCATGCCTGATGACGTTCCAAAGGTAGAAACACCAAAGAGATTAGAACTGCCTGGATCATCCTGGGAAATAATACCGGGATTTGATGGGATAGTAAGTTCGGGTATGTCAGGCCGCCCCCCTGTAGCGTCAGATATTCCGACATCACCTTCCATGTCAAATGATGTAATTTCTTCAGCCTCATAGATAATCGGTATGCTGTCCTGGGTCTCCATCATATCTTCAGATAATTCACTGTGTTCAGACAAATCAATACCACGTGCAGCGCCCTCGGCGGCAAGAATTGTCCGGTTGCCGCTCAGTGCATCATGTTCCGGGCTGTTTGAAGATGATGAAGCCAATGCCGACATGGTAAGGCCATATGCTAAACGGAGATCTTCATCGCCCAAAGATAGGGCGAATCCTTCTGTAATAGATGAATTTAAAACATCTTCTGGGGCATACCGGTGCAGGGCTGTCTTGCTTTGTTGAACAACGTGGGTGGATTCATGTGCCATAAGTCCAAGATCGTCTGAACACTGCCCCTTTGCTAAATATATATTGTTCTTGTGTGCAAAGGCCTGGGCTTGTAATGCCCTTGCTGCCGTATTGGCTCTTTTGTCTGAATGGACTCTTACATGGCTTAAATCCGTTCCCAAAGTGTGTTCAAGTTTGGAACGAATATATTGGGGTATTGGTGAGCCGCCGCCCGAAGACAGAACGTTGGCGCATGTATAATTAGTTTGAATGGCGTCAAGGTAATTTTTTCTTCCAGTTCCAACTGGAGAATTAACGCTTTCGGGCATACGCATTACAATATTGGCAACTTGATTTGCTTGCCGCTCATATTCACCGTCAGCGGCACCCACCGTTAGTTTCGGAACAATTTGTGTGTCATTGATTTTTTTTGTGAAATTAGAGGTTTTTTGTATATGCAGATTTGGAAATGATGTTGACACAGGCCTAAGAAAAAAGGGTACACCTGGATTGGTGTCGGTATTGACCATTTTGTGGGTATATGAGTCATCATGTTTGATTACCGGCTTTTCCCGGGTCTTCTGATCCCCTTTTAATTGTTGGGTTGCCAGTTTCATGTCAATTCTCCAGTATTCTTTTCAATTCAATCGTCATCTGTTTACCTAATTTCTGGTATTCATCCGACAGGGCATGGATTACCGTTTCAAAGCAAATGGATGCCTGCTTGCTCTTAGCTATCACAGCCGCCGTGAGCACCACGTTCCGGATATGTCCGCCGGAGAGCTCGCACTGCATGGCCAGTTGGTTGATGTTGCCTTTGGAAAGGGTGTGGAATGATCCCAGATGATTGAGCCAGATGGCCCGGCGCTCTTTGGGGGTGGGCAGGGGGAAGTCGATGATCACGTCCAGCCGGCGGGTAAAAGCCGCATCGAACCGGGCCTTGCTGTTGCTGGTGAGCAGTACCACCCCGGTGTAGGTTTCGATCCTCTGGAGCAGGTAATTGGTCTGGGAGTTGGCGAACCGGTCATTGGCATCTTTGACATCGGTGCGTTTGCCGAACAGGGCGTCGGCTTCGTCAAACAAAAGGACCACGTCCTCCTGTTCCGACTGCCCCAGAAGCCGGGCCAGGTTTTTTTCGGTCTCCCCGATGTATTTACTGGTAATGGCTGCCAGGTCCACCCGGTACAACGGCGCGCTCAGCTGGTTGGCCAGCCAGCTTGATGCCAAGGTCTTGCCCGTTCCGGACGGCCCTGTAAATAGTGTTTTCACCCCCATTTCGTACCGGGCCTTGAGGGTGATGCCTAGGTTATCCACCAGCTGTTCGCGCATGCGGCATCGCTGGGCCAGTAGATCCAGCTGCCGTTGGGTCCGGGGCCGAACCACCAGGGTGTTGCCGGTGACGTTGGTTCTCACGGGCTGGACCATGGCACTTAAGCCCTTGGTTTCCCGGAGCCATGCCGCTTCCCGGATTTCCTCTATACCGACCGCCTCTTTCTGGTGGATGATACTTTGGCGTTTGGCAAGATGTGCCAGCTCAACAATCCTGTCCATGCCGTGGATATGGTCTTGGGCCAGTTGTCCGGACAATTCAGGCCGGCCCAGATGTTTGTCCCATATATCTTTGCGTTCCTCGTGGGTGGGCAACGGGATGGTCCAGGCAATGACCTGGCCGGCATTGGATTCAAAGGCCCCCTCATGGCCTGCAAGTACAAGCATTGGGCCATGGTATCCTACTATATCCGGAAGGGTGATCTGATCCCCGGGTCCGCAGTCATAAATTAAAACCGGTAAAAGCTGTTTTTGAATGCAGACGGAGCCCAATCCGGGAAGGGCTTTCTCCTGATTTTCAATCATCAGTGCCTTTTTCCCAAGGGCCGCGGCAATATGACGGGCCGCCCTTGTTTTTTCCCGGAGGGACGGCGACCGGATCACCAGGACGTCCCGGGTGCCCTGGACCAGGGACCGGGCCTGACACGCTGCGCTTCGGGCAAGGGTTGGCGGTAGGTTAAATTCGTCGTCGCCCTCTATGATCCGGGTTCCGGGCCATGAAAAGATTCGTCCTGACACGTTCAGGGCCACAGGTGTATGCAGGCGTACCGGCTGTTCCGGCAGGGGAGAGTCGTCATTGAGCACCTGAAGAAGGCCCAGTGCAACGGCTTTGCCCTGGACGATATTTGCCATGATGTTTCCCATATTATCACCCGGATAAAATCCTGAATCCCGGATCAACGCAGCCATCAAACTCAACGTGGGCCGGGACCCGCCCATGGGCTGCTGAAGGTAAGCCAGGCAACGGCCGGCCATGGGATCGGTTTCCACAAGATAACACAGGGTCAGGGCGATGAGGTCGGAACAATCGGGGTGCCCAGCTCCCAGAAGTCCGATCAGAGACTTTTCCCCGGAACCGGCGTTTTGGACCATAGCATTTAAGTTCGCCGGCCCACGGGGTATAGGCGGCGCTGTGTTCATCAGATAGGCGGCTTCGGGCCGGGTCGGTTCCTTTTGCTGATCCGGGGGCAGCATGCCTGCCAGCAGCCCCATGATCCAGCTCTTGAGATCCGGGGAACGCACATTGTCCCTTGGGGGAATCACCTGTTGAATGGGCGCGGTATGGGGCATGGTTAACTCTCCCCCCCGACATAATGAAATTGAAACACCCGTCCCAGCCACGGCACCCAGCCGGGGTTAATATCCAGTCCTGCCATGCGCACGCGAATATCCAGCTGGCTGAAAGGAAAGGTCAGGTCCAGGTGGGTTTTTGTGGCGGCGATGTACCCGGGGCGCCGGACCAACTCCCAAAAATCCATGGTTGCCGTGTCACGGCAATACCGTTCCATGACGGTGACCATGGTATCCACCAGACTGTCCAGGGACCACTCCCGGGAACGAACCGGCTCCGGCAGAATCCGCCGCCATTGGGGGGGGGGCGTAAATTCGGGTATCACGTCGGAAGGTTCCGGTTTATGTCCGAGAAATGCCAATACCGGATCATCCTGAGGGATGGACAAAAGGGCGGCACAACGAAAAAGAATGCGCCGGGGAAGGTCGAGATCTTCATACACCGGAAATTGTTCCATTAAGGTATCCATGCCAATGATTTTCATCAGGGAAATCATGAAAAGAAATCCCGCATTTTCGGTGATTTCTCCGGCAAACCCGCCCAGAACCGGCCAAATTTCTTTTATGACATGTTTTTTGAACGGGGCGGATTGAACCGCTTTCGATTCCGGAGAACGGGGCATTAAAGCATCGGATACCAGGGTGTGGTCGGGAGGACCGGGGACATTTTTTCTGCTCGTTTCTTTTTCCGATGTCGTGCCCTCAGCTGATTTGTTTTTGTAGAGACCCCGAGTACCCTGCGCTTTGGCCCTTAGGCTTAGGGGAGGCATATCATCCTTTTTCGATGGGGCTCTGCCGGATGGATTCGGGTTCTTTATGGTGTTTTCGAGAACTTCACGACCTGCCTCCTGCTCCTCTTTCTTTTTTTCAGTATCATGGGCGGTAACAGGACGGTTGGAAACCTTTTCAAGCAACCGGTTCAGGTGAACCGGATCAGCTGTTTGACCCATCCGGGCCAAAATCAGATAAGACGCAAGCGCAAACCTTGGATCGAAAACCGACCACCGACCGCCTGTCTGCGTAACCAACCCACCTTCAAGGACAGGGACGATCATCGGTGTTTCCTTGGATTCCATTGCCTTTTTCCCGTGGGCATTCATGTGTTCAATGGACACCGGTGCCAGTCCCATATTGAAGAGATAGCGTGTCGCATCCCTGGGATTGAATGTTTCAAGGACGTCAAGAATCCTGCCGTTTTCCATCAACGGTTCCAGTACAAAATACATGCCCAGGATACCGGCCTCGTATCGGCAGACCCGGGAGACAATCACCTGATAACTCTGATGAACCGAAAGGGACGGCTGCCACCCCTTTACAGCCGCTTGCCAATACCACGCCCGGGGGCACTGGTTTTGTGATAGAAGCGTTACCAGATACCGATAGGGGGACAGGTCGTCGGGAAACCAGACCGCAGGTGCGTCAAGCATCTCCGGCGTCTCCTGACAGATCCTTACGGGACTGATGTGGCGGAACTGTGCATCAATCCGTTCGGCCAGGAAGCGGCTCGATGCAGTCGATGAAAAATTGCCCAGATCAAGCCGTTTGACAAACACCTGTCCGTTGGGGGGGACCCCGGGAAACGACGCTGTCCTGAATGCATCTTCAATGGCAAATGTCATCCGTGGCAGCACTGTTTTATCCCGGGTTCTGATCCGCAATTTTCGAACATGGCAATCTGTGGACATGGCGTCTTTTCCCGATCACCTGGCGGATTTCAGCATCCAGTTCATCTGGGCCGTACTGGTTTTAGGAACAAATTTTATTTGCGCCCCCTGGTCAATGGTGAAATTGGGTTTTCCGCCCTGGGTTTGGGTGATCTTAATGCGTGCCGCACCCGCGCCGACGTCTGCCACAACGCCTTGCACCGCAACCGACTGTCGGGTGATGACGGTGGCGGTCATGCCGATTTTAACAATGCCCTGGTTCACTGTGACATCCATAAGATCCCCCACCTTCCCGGCAAAAGACGCGTTTGTTTTCCCCTTGATGATGGTGCTGACCGGTGCATGGGCGGCCAGGAGAATACAGACCCGGACCAGATCGTTCATGGTTTGGCGGGCCTGGTCAATGTCGGTGTCCACCTGGGAGAAAAGCCAGTCCACCATATTTTGCAGATCCCTGCGCAGGGTCGTATCAATTTTGTCAAAAGCGGGCAGGGTCTCCAGATGGCGCAAATCCACCGGGTCGTCGTGAATACTCGTCAAATTGGCCCACTGGAGTTTGACCGCCGGTGCCAGGCCGTCCACCAGATGATACAGACAGACCGCCACATCCTCCAGATTTTCCATGACAGCTGCGGCCCGGCGGGCCAGTTTGGAAAAGCCCCTGCCTTTTTCGATCAAATCGGCCAGAGAGACTTGGCTTTGGGCAAGGCTCACCAGGCCAAGCCAGGTCATGGTATTGAGCTTCACCGTATCCAGAACGGATTTTTCCTTAAGGGTCGTTTGCTTGGCCTGCTGGTTAGCCGATATGATTTTCCCGGCGGCCTGGCCGAAGGCATGGGTGCTATATATCTGGTACGAAACGGTCTGGGCGGGCGTCCGGGCCATGATCCGGGCGGTCCGTGCTGCCGCCTGAGTCATCAGTTCGGCCACACCGGGAACCGTGTTGATCTGCTGGACCAGTCCTTTGGCCTCGGTGAGCCAGGCAATGGGAATTTCACGGAACACATCCAGCATGTCGTCCAGTTCACCCACGGCCTCGTAGTCTTCGGCCAGGCAGGCCGGCACGGGATTGACGTATTCGGCGGCCAGGGGAATTGACGGCACATCCAGCCGGGGATCGGCCAGACGCGGCCGGACAAAGACCAGACTGGTCACATAGGTGTCCAGAATGGCCCGGCGCGCTTCATTAACCGCCGTCAGGCGGGCCTTTTCTTCTTCATACAGGGATCGGGTGACCAGGGCGTCGTGGCGCAGCACCACCAGCTTGTCGTCAATTTCGCCCAGTTGATCTTTCCAGCGGCGGGCATTGGTTTGCAGATCCAAAAGCACCGCCCCGCATTGCTTTAACGCTTTTTTATGATCCTTGAGCCGTTTTTCGATCAGGCGCATGGCATTGAGCCCATGCTCCAATGTCGTTACCCCGGATGAAAAATAGTTGGCCTCATCCCCGTCCGCCGGGTCCGGATCAAATAAACCCTCACGAATGTTTTTGGCGAGCAGCGGGTCCTTGATCGAGCGCATATTCTTTTTGCTGTTTGCGGCAAGGGTTTCAAAATATGTTTCAAGTCTTTTTGCCGGAATCGCCGGGTCCGGGTCGGACAAAAGTTTTTTTTCCTCATCGGTCAAGGGAACGATAAGGATGGACGCAAGATCTTTGGATAGACGGGACCGGTTTGTCAGAATGACTTGTTCCTCTTTGGCCAGCGTTTTCTTAAACGCGTTATATGGGTCAAGGTCAACGATGGCGGTGTTGCTGTCCGTCACACTGACCTCTTCATCAATGTCCAGGGGCACCTGGGCAAGCAGATAAAAAATATCTGATTTGGTGTTTACCGCATTGCTTTTCACCTCCATTGCCGGAGACTCGTATACTCGTTCAATCACGGATTTGTCACGAACCGCCATTTTCTGGGGGGTGATCACCGGCTTACGATATTTAAAGATTACCTCCGGTGTTGCGGCGGATGCATGTACGGTACTCGTTGTCTTTTGAGTGTCAGCCAGCATGGCAATGGTTTTGTTGGCGTCCCCGTACCGGCTGGCCGTTACGCTGGCCAGTGCCCGTGTGGCCGCCATCAACTCGTTGGTGGAAATATCCTGGCCGCTTTCCCGTTTTTTCATGATGGCCAGGGCATTGTCGATCTTTTCATTTTCAGAGGCGCCGGACAAATCTTCGGGTGCTAACTCCTCGGGGGTGATATCAAGGGTCTCTTCGGTGGTGATGGCTGAATTGAAATATTTTTCCACATCATCCAGGGTGGGAATACTTTTCTGGTCTCCCACAATACTTGCCATGGCCGGGGATGTGGCCATTCTGGATGCCTTGATATTTCCCTTTAACAGCCTTTGCAGGCGGTACATCTCGATTTTGGACTTGATGTAGCCGGAATCCAGCAGGTCTTCGGTTTTGGTGATCTTCTTTTTCAGATCGTTAATGAAATTTTCAAGCCCCTCAAATTCTTCCCGGAACCCGGGGAAATCGCCACTGGTGGGGATCAGGGGGATCAGCACAGAATCCGGAACGCCCGGCGCATGTTTTCGTATCCACGTGCGCAGATTAGAGACCGCATTCACCGCTGCGTCTCCAAATGCCGTGAGAGTTTCATCAGGGTTGGGGAATACGGGGAAGACCGCCTCATCCGGGATGGCGTCCGAATCCGGCCCGAACTGGGGAACCTGTGACATATCAATGCCCCCCATGACCCGGTCGGCCATGTTTCTGAGCCAGGTGCGGTTTGCGATCCACTGACGGATTTCACCAATCAGTTTGCGCAGGGTTTCCAGAAAAATGGGGTCCGGGGTCTCTTTTTTCAACAGATCCGGCTGGAACACGGCCTGGGGAACGGGCACCAGCAGTTTGATTTTCTCGGGCTGGTATAGATCAAAAGGAGAGAGGCCTGCCGATGCGTCCATGGCCACTTCCAATTGCTCTTCGGGAATAGGGACGGCATCGACGATAAACTGGCTGGGAAAAAACTGTGACCCCATCTCATCAAAATTCAGGGCCGCTTTGGGCAGCACGCCCACAGGCGGCAGGCTTTCAAAAAGGGTATGGGCTGCCGGCAGCTCGTCCGTGGTCTGCCGGATATCATACAAATGGCCGACAAACTGCTGGATGCGAGACTCCCATAGAAACGGTGTGCCGTTCAAGGATAAGAGGGACCGGGTGGAAAGGGGGGCACCGCCCTGGCGCACCACGGCCTGCTGATCAATGAACATGATCTGGCCGGTCTCTTCACCAATGTAGGCCAACCCCAGAGGAACGCCCACCTGTTCCCAGGGAAACAGGGCGTCGGGATGGGCCTGTTCATGGTCGAAAATCCGGTATACCAGCCGGTTCCTGAACTGGGGCTCATCCACCTGGGCAACGGGCCCCAAAAGGCCTGTGGGCCAGGGCATGAACACCAGCCGGCATCCGTCTACAATCTGTTCGTCGTCCAAGGGATCCTGGGCTTCATCCCATTGACATTGATTCTCCGTGTCACTGACGATTTCATCCAGGATTTCCAGGGGCTGAAGCAGGAATATGCCGGCGCCCCGGGGGGGATCTTCACTTTCCCACACCGCCACGTTGTCCATAAGGATATCCGAGGTCTCGGGCAGGGTCACATCTTCGCCCCACGGGGTGATGCCCTGTCCGGCCGAGAGTCTCAACCATTGTTCAGTACGATGGGTGTCCCCCGTATCGGTAAACTGCCTCTGGTAATGGGACAGGGTCAGCCCCTGGATTACTCCCCGGGAAATGTGGCGTCCGGCCAGTTGAAGATGGCGCAGATGGTGTTTGGTGTTGGAGATCAGGGTGTCTGCGGTCAATGCCCGGCCTGTATACAAATGGGGCCGACGGTACCACTCAGAAGAGATCCGGTTGCTCATTGAGGGCGATGTCCGGATGACCCGCTCGCCTTCAAAATGGTGTTTTGTGAAGGCTATTTTCATTATTGCGGCTCCTCTATTCTGCCTGATTCCAGTTCCTCTTTTTTCTTCAGGATGAAGGCGGCGATCTGTTCCGAGGAGTCCGGACCCGTCAGCCTGATATTCAGATCATCGGCAAGGATGCCGGCTTCCTCTGCTGTCAGTCCCCGGGCCAACGTATCCAGTTCCGGAACGCGCAGGGTCTCTGCCATTTTTTTGCGCTGTTCGGTTTTCTGTGCGTCGGTTCCCGTAAATAGCCGTTCCTCAAGCTTATCCATTCCTGTGCCCACATCTTTTCCGGCAAACCGGACACTCACCGAGGCGGCATGGCGTTCATCCAGTTTGTCCGTATCGTCGAACTCCTTGAGGGCAGCGCGCATCATAATTTCGGATCTGGTAAATTTGGGGATCGTCAAAAGCCGTACCATTTCCAGATCTGCTGCGGCACTGCCCCGGACTTTAAGCGTTGTGAATTCGTCGTACAATCCAAGGGTTCTCTGGTACCGTCTCATGTCCGTTTCGTCCTTGTGTTCGTTGGTCATCACATGGACGGCGGTGCCGGTGATCTTGTCCTTGTAGCTCACATGCCGCCGGCGCACATACCAGGCAAAGGTCTCTTTGTTCAAAAGACGTTTCCAGGCCACCTGCCGCAGGGTCTCCTCATTTTTAACCTCGGTGGCCGGGAAATTGGGAAGCTTGGCCTGGAACACATTTAGATACTCCCTGGGGGTGAACCTGGACCGCAGGGTTTTAACTGGGAACCGGATGGTGTCGGGCAGTTTTTTGATGGCTTGGGTTTCACTGTAAAACACGTTCCTTGGCACCGGCAAAAACACCATGACGGAGGTATTTTCCATGGCCGTGTCGTCGTCCATGGAAATGGGCGGAAGGAGCAGACTCTCTTCGATCAGCAGGCCCATTTCATCTTTGGGGATAATGGACATTTCCACATCCATGGCATCGGGGAAATAGTGCTGGGTAAATGAAGAGAGATCCACACAGGCCGCAGGCATTCGCCCGGCAGAGGGCAGGGATTGAAAGTATTCCGTGGCTGAAAACCGCAGGTCCGCATCAGCCCCTCGGCGCTGGTCCACGATGTCCTGGATCATGGCGTCGTACTGCCTGAAATGGGCGCTGCGGATGGGCCTGGGGGTGAATCCGAACCCCAGGACATCGCTGTGCACCGCGCCTATCTCCCGCCGGACCATGTAATTGTCCAGCCAGAGCAGTTTTCCCCGCCGCATTTCAATCATGGCCAAGGGCAGGGTGGTGCCGGGAATGTTGTACTCGGTGGCCTGGGTGAATAGCTGATGGGCCACTTCGGCCCGCCGGGCCTGGCTGGACCGGGCCGCCCCGGCCGGGTATGAAAAGGGAACCAGGGTGATGGCCGTGGCTTCGACGATGCTGCCGTCGCGCATCTGCCGTTGACCGTCCACATCCACGGGATACGAACTGGTGGGGTTGGCCGTAAACTCCAGGGGACGCAGGGCTATGATGTAAATGCCGCTGCGGGACCGGTCCGGCGGGGCAGGTTTCCGGCTCAGCCCCATTTTCACATTCAACGTTTCTGCCAGGGCAATGTTGTGCAGGCTGATGTCCACATCATTGGGCAGGAACACCCGCTCCCCGTCAAAGGTCATCCCGTGCCCCTGGCCGATGGTGATCCGGGTGGAATCCTTTTGCTGAACCAGAAGTCCTTCCACCACCCCGGTTCCCGTGGCCACGGCCAGGTCCGCCTGTCGGGTCAGAAAATAGGTGGCTTCTCGGTTCAGGTCGGCGGCCTTGAGAAACCGGCCATCGAACCACCGGGGCCTGCTTCGTCTGCGGTCCACGAACACGGACCCGCCGTATTCATATTTATCTAAAACACTGATGTGCTGCTTTATCCGGTCGACATTGAAATCTTTTAAGGCCATGGTTAAACGCCTCCTGTCGCTTTGATTAACCAGAACAATTCATCCGTGCTGAGGCTCAGTACACGGATATCGTTTTGAATTTCTATGGCTCCGCCTGTGTTGTATGCCATGGGACTGTTCGTGGCCGGCAGCCTGATCCGGGCCAGCATCACTTCGGTGCCGTTCTGATCCGGGCTGTACTCGTCGCCCACATTGATATTCCCGGCTGCTGAATTCCAGAATTTCGATTCCCGCCAGCCTGTTTCCAGCTTGGTTGTGCGTAACTCGTCCATGGCCGCGCCAAAGTCCATGGGTCCCTGGCTCATTGTCTCATAGGGTGCCTGTTGGCGGGGTTTCTCCGCTTCGGCCTGGGTTCGCAGGACCAGATCGAACGCCACGGCGTCCCTCAACCGTTCCGCGGTAAAGGCATCGGTGGCATCCACATTGCCCACGCCGAAGCAGGGGGTTTTGCCTTGTTCACAGGTGTCGAATTTGATGAACAGGTCGGCCACCACCGCCTGGGCCAGGCCGCCTGCCACGCTCCCGGCGTAGCTCTCTTCCAGGGCGTCCATGTTCTGGGAGACAAACCAGTTCCTCACCCGGATGCAGTAGGGTACATGAAGCTCTATCAGGCGCCCCAGACGGTCCACGGCCAGGCCTGGCATGACACGCAGAATGTGGGGATCCGATTCAAGGGTGTGGACATTGAGCCCGGCCACCGTGCCGAAGCCGTGGAGATAGGAAAGTGATCGGCCCAGACGGCTCCTGAAATAGGTCTGTTCCGCCTTAAAGTCATTTTCGTCCAACAGCACGCCGTTGGCATAGTTCACCCGGTCGGGATACACCAGGTTTTCCAAGGGATCTTCATAGTTAGAAGCCATGTTCTTTCTCCTGTTGGCGTTTAACTGCGGTTACGGTTCCAGCCGTTCGTCCAACACCGGAAGTTTCCGGATAAAATCATAGCGGCCAAGGTAGCTTTGGCCAAGACGGGCTGTGCGGCGCTCGGGTGTCGGCCTGGTGTACGTGTCCACGCCCAACAGGGAGTATAGGCCGATAATCAGAGGTTTGGAGGCCGGTACCACACGAAATTCGATGTGGGCCGGAATTTCAGCGGCCACAATACGGCGGATCAAGCCCAGGGTTTCCTGGTCGGCCTCTTTGTGCACCAGCACAGTCAACCGGTTGCCCAGGCGGGCATAAAAGTTGTCCGCCACATTCTGTTCCCCGTCGTCCAGGGAAATATCCGCGCCGTACAGGGCCAGAAATTCCTTTTTTTCTTCCCGGCCCAGGATCAGGGTATCCCCCAGATAGGAATTTGCATTGGGGATCTCCGCCATGAGCAAAGGATCATTTTCAACGTCAAAATCCCGGCCCAGGATGGTGGCAAAGGTCCGCCTGAGCCGGAAATCCTCCAGCAGCACAAAATTTCCCTCAAGTCCTGTGGCAAGTTTCAGGATCCGGGCCAGGCCCTTGAGGGTGCCGCGCTTGCGGTAAAGGGCCGTGGCCTCACCGATGAGCAACCGTTTTCTTTCTTCGGGCAGGATGGCAGCCCCGGACACTGCCACCCACTGGCCCAGCCATTCCAGGGCCTGGGCCGGGGCACTCGTCGGATTGGTCAGCATATGGGCCGCGGCCACCCTATTTTCCATGTCGGTGAGCACCCCTTCAAACAGGCAGAGAAACCGCTGGAGAAAATCAGATCCGCTGGCCGCACCTTTTATCTGGGCCCTTTGCCGGACATCGGTTTGCCTGTACAATTCAGGCAGGTATCGGTCCAGGTAGGAAAACCGGGGATAATAGATGCGCAGGGCCGCAATTTCCGGGGTGGCCTGGCCTCCACCGGTCAAGGTCATGGCGACTTTAAAATACCGGCCTTTTAAAGACCTGATTTCATATCCGGATCGCTGGATGAGTACGCCGAAGATACCGGCTCTGCCGTTTTTGGGGGGATCGGCAAGGAGCCCGGGGAAAAAAGGAACTTCGGATGTTTCGCTGATCCATGTCCCCCGGGGTGCATCCCGGGGGCCCGGGGCCGCCCCGAAATAGTGATCAAATTGTTCTGGGGCATTTTCTACATCCTCCCGGTTTTCACTGGCTGCAACATGGACAACTACCCCTGTGCCCTTGGGCAGGTGGGCTTCCAGCAACAGCCTGTGCCACACCGTGTGGGGTTCGCCGCTGTCGATGATATGCGTTGCCGATACCGTTACCCGGGCCGGATAGGATGGAAAAGATAAGGGATACAGGGGACGGATCACAAAACGTCCCTGTTTATCCGTGGAAGGATAGTCCACCGGTTGGGATAACCCGTTACAGAGCCGGGCGTTTTTTAGGCTGTTGCTTTTTCCCCAGTTCAGGGGATACCGGTATCCGCTCACCCGGACCGGTTCATCGGGCGTTTGGGTCAAAAACGGCAGGGTAAAGCCAAAGGCCTCTTTCTGGTCTTCACATAGAACCGCCCATGTCTCTTCTCCGACCCAGCCGATGCTGAAAGGGGCCGAGACACCCTCCAGATAAAGCCGCGCACCCATGGTTTTCCCGGAAATCAGGACAACTGCCGCGGGGTTGTCAGCGTCTGCCTCCGGCGGAAAAAGCAGGATTGCGGTGCCTCCTTCTGGACTTGCGGCCATATCCACCGCTTCAAATCCTTCGGGCAGCACCAGGTCGGGCCGGTCAATCAGTTCCTGGGGCAGGGGGCCGTCGGCACAGGGCCGGGGCGTTTCAGGCGGATACAGGGCCAAGGGCTGTTCCCGCACGGGTTTGCCCACAATCTGCCAGAATGTATGGTGTTCCCGGTCCAGCAAAAGGGCGCCTCCCGATGCCAGAGCCACGATGCGATCGGGCTGTTCGTCTCCCAGGGGAAACCGGACCGATACCATACGGGTATCTTCAGCAATCTCCTCGTCCTGCAGAAATGCGTTTTTCCCATCGTGTATAGATCCCGTAAGATTGATCATATACACGGTGGATACATTCGTTTCATCCCGGCTGATCACATAGAGCACCCCTTCGGGATTCATGGACATGTCCACCACGCGCTCGGTTTCTGCCAGGGTGACAATCTCTATGGGGTCTGGAAACACGCCGCCGCCCAGGATCACATGGGGCTGTTCGTCTTCCACATATGCCCAGGTGCCGTAGGCATCTACCGTGGATGGGAGCTGATTGGAAAGTAATCGGGCCTGGGTTCTGTTTTGGGGCAAATGTTCAAGAATTCGACTGCGTTTCATGCGCAGCACCGGATGGGCTTTTTTGCTGCACCACGCCACGGACCCCGGCGGATCACCCAGATCAAACTGACTGGGTTCGGACAGCATCCAAAATTTTTGCCGATTGACATCAATCATTTACAAATCTCCGGCACCACCGGGATGGCGATTTTTTTACCTGTGTCCGTCTGGTCCCAATCTCCTAAACTGCTGCCTTGTTTCCCTAATGCCTCTTCCAGGTCGGTGACGGGTTCTTCGTCTTCAATGACCACCACATCCAAAAGCTCGGGCAGCTGCCAGGCCGACAGGGACATGCGCTGTTCGGTTCCGCCTTCCACCAGCTCCCATTGTTTTTCGCTATTTTGTTTGAACAGGTTCACCCCCTCCACCGTAAGCACCCCGGATACTCGGGCCACCATTACGGCCAGTTCCTGGTTGTCCACCATGCGGCCCAGGGGCCAGCCGGTTTTACCGTGGCCGCCGGGTGACAAGGGCCAGAGAAATTCATACAGGGCGGTTTTGATGTTCTGAAATGTCTGCTGCCGGGCAACGCCCTCTCCGAGGGTCACGGATACACCCAATCCCAGGGGGATATACTCGGCCCCGATCACGTAGAGTTCCACCCCGATGGGCCGCCGTTCATCTACATGGTGGTGGACCCGGGCCAGGATATTACGGTCGGGCCTGGGGTTGGGCGGCCGGTGGGAATCCCCCTTGGGCAGCACCATGACACTCATCACGCCGATAATATCAAATAATTTCTGTTGGGGTTTGAATTGGGGAAGTACCTCCACCCGGCCCAGTTCAATCCCCGGCGTTTTCGACGCGATCTGTTTGTAATCGTCTCTGGTCACGGCCCGGTCACAATGTTTTAATACGGACGGTATCCGCTTTTCCGCCTCATCCAGTGTTTCGGCATCCATGCCGCCCCGGGTGGGAATCGCCTGGACCACGCCGAGGTCCGGATGGCTGATATCTGTCAGGTTGCCCGCCCCCATATTGCCTTTTATCCCGCCGCCAAATCGCATCTGTTCCAGTCTGATCCGGGCACCGGCTTCGGGCACCGCTCCGCGAAGACCGTCTCCAAAGGTGATGGTTCCGGCCTCGCTGTCCAGTTCAAACACCGTATCGGTGCGGCCGGCCATGTGCAGGGGCAGGGATTGCCAGCGTTTGTATCCCACCCCTTTCTCCTCAACCTGGAGTTTGAAACTCGATTCCTGCACCGATGTGCCGGGCAGGGGCAGGGTCAAATCCGAAGTGCCGTCTGCGGTCGCTAAAATCACGTTCCGGACGGTTTTAAACTGGTCGATTCTCACGGCATTGATCCCCACCCAGTCCAGGGCCAGGCTTTCGCTCTGCTGCCGGGGGCTGAGCCTGATCCAGGTGACCAGGCGTTTGGCAACGGCTTCGTCGTCGATCCGGGGCGGATGGTTGCCCGTACCGGCATAGATGTTTTCATCCACGTTGTTTTCCGGCAGGCAAATCTGGGTGGAGGAGGGCAGTTTGAGCTGAACAATCCCCTGCTTAACGAATCCGTCGGTGGTGTCATCGTATATTTCCAGGGGAAGATAGGGGATGGTGTAGGCCAGATCATCGTCATCATTCCGGCTGGACGGCATGTCCCATTGCCAGTAATCGGCCATGGTCACGGCCTGCTGCACATATTGATCAAATTCGGGGATTTTCAGCCGGGGTTCAATGCCGATCTGGATCATCTTAAATCCATGCGCATCCGGGTTCAGGGATTGCCTTACCCGCTCTACCAGGCTTGGATCTTCATCTGCCGCCAGCAGCGCGATCCACAGGGACTGATCAACGGTATCCTTGACCACGTCAAGCCCGGCCCCTGTTTGATCCGGATCATGGAACATGGGCGTGGTAATGTACTGCTCGGCATTACCGGTTCCGATGTCATAGACCTTTTCCAGCTCTTCTTTGATGGAGGCGACCACCTCTTCTTCCTGTTCCGAGGGCCGACGCTTGATATAAACCTTTCCGGAGAACGGCATCACCGTAATCTCCCGGGTGGTCTCAAACTCCACACTGCCTTTGATCCTGGTGTATTGGGGGACTACCACGGGGGTGACTCTCTCCTTGCTGGTCACTTCAAGGGTGACAAGACCGGTGGCGGCCAGGGCCGGCCGCATGGGAATGTTGAGCAGGCGCAAAAACTCAAGGCGCTGGCGTTCGGGCAGCAGGTTCACCCGGTAGAGCAGGGTATCCCCCAGCCATGCGAACAGATCAATCAGGGTCATTCCCGGATCACCGACCTGGGGATTGGTCCATTCGGGCGTGTGGGACGGTATCCGTGCCACCAGCTCTTTGACCAGGTCGTCGAAATTTCTGTCATCCAGTCGATATTTCGGAATAGGCATAATCAGCTTCCCAAATTCAGTTTAACCGTTGTTGTTACCTCTTCCCGGGTCCGCCTGATTTTATAGGCAATCTCAATGCGAACCGCCTCCGGTGTCTCCCGGTCTTCCCATACCTCCACCCGGAGCACCACCATGCGACTCTCCCATTGGGCCAGGGACTTGAATACCGTTTCCTGGATCTGCCGTCGGGTTTCCAGGGTGTTGGGCAGGTGCAGAAAATTTGACAATCCCGCGCCGAACCGGGGACGCATCAGCTGCTCGCCGGGCCGGGTCAGCAGGATGATGCGGATGGACTGCTTTATGCTGTCCTCCAGAGCGGGGTAGGCCAGCGTCCCCTTATCCGGCACCGGAAGCAGGGGCCAGCCTAAGGGTGCGCCGGGAATGTTTTTGTTTTTTTTCGCGGGCGTTGTCTGTGTCATGGCTTAATCCTTTGCCTTGAGCCGGTCGATGTTCGGCAGGGGAAAACACATAAAGAACCAGGGCATCCACTTGAAAAAGATGTTGAAAAGTTTCACGATGATGGTCAAAAGAATCAGGGCGCACAAGGTCACAATGGGGATGGACAACGAGCAGATCATGCCTAAGGACGCCCCGCTTTTGTCCTTGCAGGGTCCTGTGTTTCCCGCATTGGGCAGTTTTTTGTGAAAGGGCCAGGGCAGAACGGAGAGAACCAGATCGCCCAGGGTCATCTTCTTGGTTTTTTTGACTTTGCCGCACATCATGTCCGAAAACAGGACCATGGCGCTTTTCTTGTATTTGCGCAGCCCCGCCGGAGAGATGTCAAAGGGCATCCGGATCTTGACCGGGCGGGCCGGGGCGTCAACATCAAAGAACGGAGCCATGTCAAACCGGCAGGTGGCCGGGCTGATCCGGGGTTGGAACAGATGGCCGCAATGGGGCCTTTCAAATACCAGGCGCACCACAAACCGGACATCTTTGGTGTCCAGCAGGGGGGCATGATTCAGGGTCGATGAGTTTGGTTCCCCGTTCTCCGGCTTGTGGGCCAGGACCTGCTGATGGATAAACGTTGCCAGGTCGTCCAGTTGTTCCTGGAGATCCTCGGCAGTTACAGGTGACGCCGAACCCTGGGAGGAAAGCTCCGGCACCGGGTGGCTCTGGGAAAGGGTCAGTTTTGGATGGGGATCGGTCAGGGGAAACAGAAAATCGGGCCAGTCTTCATTTATTTGGGAGTCGTCCCCACCGGTTTGGATGCTCCGGTCATAGGGGGTGTCCACGGCCTCCAGTTTGTCCCCCCAGGCAAGGGCTTCAACCAGGGCCTGGGATAATGCGGGAATGATTCGGATATTGCGCTGCCCCGTGTTGGGGAAAAACAAGACCTCCTGTTCCTGCTCATCTATCACCTTGTTTTTCAGAAATGTTACCCATTGCAGAACTGCTGCATCCGTGCCTGTGGGTTTTCCAAACACCTCCCGGATTGCCTGGGCATAAAGTTTTGGGCAATGGGTTTCCAGATCCGATGCAAACTGGGTAAAGGGGTACCAGCTTCTGGTTTGGGCCTGGCCGAAAACCGTTTGCAGCCAGGTGGCCGTGAATGTTTCCACATCACCGAACTGTCCGGCAGCCAGGTTCGTCGTTATATTTTCTATGTTAATGGCTGTAATCTTTTCTTCCACATGGGCTTCAAAGGTCCAGTAAAAGACAAGTAACGCCCATAAAGATTTTTCAAGTCCCGCTGACTCCAGCCCATCGCTGTTGAGGGTCAGTATTATTTGGTGCTGGACTGCCGGTAATTTGATCTTTTTCAGGCAGTGAATCAGCTTGCCCTGATCCGTATGAAATCCCGGTTCAAGGCCTGAGACGGCTGCCTCTTTGATCGTCGGAAAATTGTGTTCCAGGGCCTGGGCAAAATCCGGAAAACTGTGTTTGGCGTCCGATATCAATGACGAGAGCACCGACAAAAGGGTGGTGCGGAACACGGGTGTAAATCCCGTCACAGAGGTTACCCGGGCCCTGACTTTTTCGGCCTGGGCCTCAGCACCGAACAGAATCCAGGAGAGCTCGAGGTAGATTTCAAGTTTCCAGAAATCCATTAGTTTGTCCCACACCGTAACCCTGGTGCCGTTCTGGGTTTGGGTTTGAAAACCGCTGACAGCCAGGTTCTCAACGGCCAGGTCAAGGAAGAGCCGGGTATCCAGCCGGGTATCGGTGAGGGCCGTGACCAGCGCTTCTTCACCAGTGCTTAAAAGGGGCTGGGCGGTTAACAGGTTGGTGTTGTTCTCTGTTTCGGATATCTTTGACCATACCCCGGGCAGATGATCGGACAAAAATCGGGCAAAATCCAGAAGCACATACCAGGAACCGGTCTGGATTTCATCCCGTGTCCTGCGGATATTTTGGACCAGGTCCAGGTCCGGCACAGGTAGTTCCAAACCGAAACTGGTGGACGGGACATCCTGCTCGCTGTTTACGCGTTTTTCGGTGTCGGCCTGGTCGATCATGGCTTTCCAGGGCGCGATCACATCGGCGAACAAAATTTCCCTGTACAAGTCGATCCCGCTGTCTCCGGACGGGACCGGGCTTGCGATCACCGTGTCCTGGTCACTGCCCGTGTGGGACGGGGCCTCCATCCACACATCCCGTTGACTGACGGGAATCAGACCGCCAAACACCTGACGTAAACGGTCGCACCGGTCGGGATAGGTGACCGGAAACAGGGGGTGCTGTTCCTCGTTGGGCAGAATGCGCATCACAGCAGCATTGTCGTCGCCATGAACCCCCAGTTTTTGCCAGGCCATGCCCGTGGAGGTGGCCACAAAGCCGAATTCTTCAATGACCTGTTCGGCGTTGGGTTTAAGGGCCCGTACCACAAAGGTGGCACGCTCCCGGGTCGCAAGATCCACAGAATAATCGGGAAGACCCTTTTGGCCTGACACAAGGGTCCCGGTGACCACATAATAGCGCTGGTGGATGGGCTGATACAGTTTGAGCCCGTCCGCGGCAAGCAAATCCGGCACCGAAGCCGGGCCGTTGACCTCTTGTTTTATCTGAGTTGTCCGCTTTTCCCGGGCGTAATTTTGAACCAGCTGTTTGGTGGTGTTGTAGCTTTCGGGCAAAAATACCTTGGGCCGGGAAATTTCCACAGGTTTGGGCGTGGGCATGGGGTTTCGCCAGGTTTCGGGCCGGGCCACCCACTCGGTCAGACGCCAGGGGGCGTGGGTCAGCATGGCGATCATTTCATCCATGAACAGGTCATTGGAAAATCGCAGGATCACCGGCCGTGCCATTTGGCCCAGGCCCGGGTCCGGTACGCGCATCCATGCGCTTTTTTCTCCCCAGAGCGCAGACGGGGCCATCCACTGGATGTTGTTCTGTTTGGTCTGGGTTACCATATGTTTCCCGCCCCCGGTGTATACGATGCACTGATCACGCTGTTGGTGATTACGGTCTGGGCCTGGACCACCCCGCTGAATGTGGACATGGGCGCATCCACCCGGACCTGGGCTGCGGACACCGTTACCTGGGTGGCCTGGACTGTCACTTCCAGGGGGGTGTTCACCGTAACCCCCTGGGAGTTAATGGTTACCGTGGTGCCGGCCGTGCTGAATTCAATTTTTCCGCCCCCGGCGTCGGTGAGTTCTCCGCTGGTTCCGCCCGGCGTGGTGAATTTGATGGTGGCCTGGGCCGAAGTCTCTTCTTCAATGGCAATGCGTGTGCCGGCCTTGCCCACCAGGGTCCAGCGATCCACGGCATCCCCGCTGCCCCCCAGGGTCTCGGGCGCCTGGTCATTGCCGTTCCACAACGATCCCAGAACGATGGGATAGCGGCTGTCTCCGTTGATAAAGGAGACCACCACCTCGTCATCCACATCGGGAATGAAAAACGCCCCCTTGTTGCCCCCGGCGCAGGGAACCGCCACCCTGGCCCAGAGGGTGCCGTCCTGTTGTTCGGCACTGGAATGGGAGAGCAGCCTGATCTGGACGCGATTTAACTGTTCGGGGTCGTTCACGGCGGTGACCTTGGCCAGATGCAGATCCTGATTCAGTCCGTTGTGTTGCAGCGGTGCCGACATATTCTTTATATTTATCCTCCCAGATAGGCACATTCGGCGTGGAATGTGGTTTTATATCCCTGTTCCAGATTAAAGTGGTGGCGGACCCGGGTGACAAAATAGGTATTTTCAAACCGGGGCCCCACACCGGCAAGGGTCAGATGGGTGCCCACTCGGATGGCCGGGTTTCCTTGGGTTAACCCTTCGGCGCACACAAATTTTCGGGCCCGCTGTGAAAATTCAGCGTTCACCAGGGCCTGGGCCTCAATGTCGTCCCCAGCCCCGGCCCGGGAGAGATGTTCACTGCGTTCACCCAACGAGTCTGAAAGAAACTGCGCCCCGGTTGTTCCCCGGCCTGGACCGTAGTCCACGGACGCGTCGCTTTCCACGTTGATCTGTTCACCGGCGCCTACATCCCATCCGGTAAAGGTAACTGTGCTGACCTGGTGGGCCAGGTCGGCCATGATCCGGATACGCTCCAGCTGGCTGTCCATCTCCAGGCTCACTTCACTGCGCCGGATTTCGGACCGGGGGGCCACGGTGAGGACGTCTTCTGCCATCCAGAGTTCCCCGTCATGCCGGTCGATGAGCCGCCTTAGGAACGCCAGGTCCGATTCGTTGAGCTGGAGTTGCGCATCCAGTTGTTGATCCATGCCGGTAATATCTGTTTGAACGCCTAGGTCCGATGCCACAGACTCAATGATGGAACGCAAGGAGTCGGCCTCGAAGAGTCTTGTCCGCCGGGTCATCCTTGCCGTTTGCAGATGATCTTCGGCCAGAACCATTAATTGCGGTTCACTGCCGCCGCCTATCTGCATTTCCAGGGCCGTGACGGTTCCCCTGAACAACTCCACCGGATCATTGTTGTCCCCCCCCAGCACCCGTATGGCTTTTCCCAGGGACAATGAATCGTTGTCACCGTACTCAAAGGCCAGGTCATTGCCCCGGCCTTCCACGGTGGCGGAATTGAAAAAATTGAGTTCCATGGCCGCCATGCCCTGGTCCGTTTCAGTCAGATCCATGCTGATCAAAAGGTTCTGGACCATATCATTGACCACGCCGTCCACCTCGATCACCGGCCGGGCAATATAGATATCCCTCTGTGATATTGGGGTCTCTTCGGTCATGATCAATCCGCCATGAGCCTGATCCTGCGATATTCGATCCGCCGCAGGGTTTCTTTCATCGTTTGTTCCGAATCATGGCTTTGGGGTGACGGTTCCCCCCGGGGCGCTTCTGCCTGAAAGCCATCATTGTCATCGGGCAGGGTAATGCCCGATTCCACTTCATCAATGGTAATACCCATGGTCAATCCTCAAAGGTTATGCCCGGTTCAATATCAGCCGATACCCCCACGTCCGCAGACATGCTTGCCTGGGCCCCCGCACTGAACCCGGCGTCAAGACCGGCGGACATACCCGCACCCATCTGGAAACCGGCATTAAAATGGCTTTCCAGGCCCAATGAGACCCCGGCCCCCATGGAGACGTTTGCCGACTGCTTGAGGTTTGCAAACTGTGCTGCGGTTCGGCTGGTTGCCCCAGCGCTGATACCGCCTCCTGCCTTCAACGATACATTGGCCCCGGCAGATGCCTTCAGGTTGGGCAGAACCAGTTCATTGACCTCGGGCAGGCGCATGTTTTCAATACCGTTAAGTGATGCCACGGCCCGGGCCGCCAGGCAATTGCCTGCGGCCATGGAATTGTTCGATGCCACCGCAGCGGTGATACTGGTATCGGCACCGGTCCGGTTGACCGGTGAATTGCCACCGGGTGTGAGATCTCCGGCCGTATTGTTGCTGGTGTTTACACTGGTGTTGGGGTCAAAATTGCGCTGCTGCTGGGTCATGGATAAGGTGACGACAGCCCGCAGGGGAACGCCTTGTGAAGAAAAAAAGTCCAGTTTTTCTTTGTATGTGTCAATATACCCTTCAAACCAGATGGTGCCCCATTGAAAAATCACGATGGACGGGATCTTCCGGTTCTGGGTGTTCCGTTGGGGACGCTGTTGTGCCGGGTCCATCATCCGGCCCAGCAAGTTGGTCCGGGTGCGGACATCGGCCCCGTCCCGGGTGGTATCGAAAATCAGTTCCATGCTCAGCTTGGCCGTTGTTTCGGTGACCGAAACCTGGACGGGCTGGTTTCTGCGGCCCTTTTGCACGCTGTTGGTAAAGGTGATGTCCAGGGATTCGGGATTGAAATGAACGGTTACCTTATTTTCCCGTTGTGCATTCTCGGAAAGGGGCTGGCCGTTTTCATCGGTTTTGGGCATGAAAATGGCCTGGGTGTGCAGCGCCTCTCTCAGTGTGGATTGGGTATCCGGCATCTCTTTAATCTCCGGTTTTAATGTTCTAATTTTCTGATTCTAAATTGCCTTTATGGATCAGCCCTTCATGTACAAAATGCAGCTCCTCAATGGCTGCCTGGGTATAAGTGGCGTTAAAGTCAGCGGTTTTAAATTTGGTCGGCAGAGCATTGATCATTTCCCAGGCCATGACCGGCTTTTTTTCCCCGTTGACATCAAAATCAAACAAGGTGACTTCAGCCTTCAGGCGAAAGGCGTAGGCACCCTTGGCCACAAGTTCAAACCACTGCCACAGATCCCGGTTCCGGGTGACGCCCCGTTTGAGGATGACGGTGGAAAAGCTGACCCGGCCGGCCCGCTGGATTTCACCATAATTATTTCCGCCTGCTTTGATGGATCTGGGTTCCATGGTGGCTTCCAGGCCGCTGCATTCGGAAAACGCCCCGCCGCACAGCAGGCGCTCGCCACCGGCATCGGGGTGATCAGCAGACACGGTAAACCGTACTTCAAACCGGAATACCGGCAGCGGATAATCCAGGATATTCCTGTTGTTTTCTGCCTGGCCGCTCATATAGACTGCTCCCCGAACAATACGGCCCGGTCCCGCTCCATCAGGATATCCACGGCAATGGCTTCAATGGGCACGGCCGGCTGCAAAGAGACGTTGGCAATCAGTCGGCCGTTGTCGATGTCGCTCTGGGTCATGGTAGAACGGCCGCAGGCCACGGCATAGGCCTCTTTGGCCGAGGTTCCCCGAAGTCCGTTTTTCAGGTAGATCCGGTGAAGCAGGTCGGTCAGGCTGTCCTTGATGGATCGCCAGACCCGTTCGGACCCAGGCTCAAATACATAATTCAGGCCGATGAGGTGGGCGGCCCGCTGGATCAAAATCATGATCCGGCGCACGGCTCCGTATCGGTAGTTGTCGTGTGCTACAGCCGTTACGTCCGACTGAAGACGAATCCCGCCGGGTACAAAATCAAACCAGGAAATCTGGTCTGCAAAGGCAAGTCCCTCCGGCTGATCCGGCCCATATGCATCAATATTCCGGGGCGACAGATCATAGGCGGCTGGCACATAGGTCCCTGCCACACTGCGAAATGCGCCGATTTTCCGAGATTGGGCCGCCAGAATTCCCAAAAGTATGCCGTCCGGAGGCTCCAGAGCACCGGGCAAGCGCCCGGAACGATCGGTTTTCAGCCATGGGAAACAAAGCTGAAGGTGTTTGTAATGGGTGGGGTGCTGTTCGGCGTCGGCCAGCAGGTTGTCCGCCACAAAATTTTCAAAGGTTTTTAGAACCTCTTTGTTCGGCATGGGCAGACCTGCAACCAGTTGAACCGTGGGGTGATGGACCGACAAAAATGCCAGGATATGGTTTACCACCCGTTTCCACACGGCAAAGGCCGTGGCCGTGTACCCGGGCAGTTTTTCATATTCGGCGTAATACCAATCCGGTTCGGCTTCGGATTCGCTGCAGGGCACAAAGACTTCCCTGTCTTGGGACACCTGGTATTCGGGCGCTTGCCCCGAGGGATTTCCTAACAGATCCACAAGATCGGGAAAACAGAGATAGGTTACGTCGGAAAGGCCTGCCAGGTGGGACACCCCATGCCAGTCATCAACCGGGGAGGCCCCGTGGGGGATGGCGGGAAACCGAATGTCAAGCAAGTCTTCCTGGGTGAATGCCGCCATGTCTCCCACGGCTGCGTCGGATTTTTCCTTTCCCCAGATCAGGGTATACAGCTGCCTGGATTTTTGAGGGGCTTGGGCATGGTAGGCCAGGGGATCACCCATGCAAACGAAATAACATTTCCTGCCCCCCTGACGGAAAAACGCTTTGATGGCCGCTCCGGCATAATGGGGCAGGTAATGGGCATCCGTCAGACCTGCCCCAAATCCCAGGCGTTCTTCGCCAAACAGGGCCAAGAACGCATCCCAGGATTCCAGGGGCACGGGGGTATCTCGGATCAATTCGGGGGTTGTCTCCAGCTGATCGATTTTATCCCTGTCCCACCCATACCCGTTCAGCCATTGTTTCACGGTACTGGAGAACAACGGTGGCCGGGCAAGGGGGGCAAATCCGATGAAGCAGGCCACGTCCATTCTGTCCTGGGCGGCCTGCCGGATCGGGGGCAGGTTATTAAAGGAGATGCCGCGCATGCTGGTTACCCTTCGGCGTACTGAATGCCTTCGGCGGAAAGCACCAGTTCCTCCATGGCCACATCCGATCCGCCCTTGGCATTCAGGGTGGGGCCGGTGTATTTAATGGGCACGGTATTTTGCAGGGTCCAGCGCATGACGGCGTTCTGGTTGGCCTCGTCCATCATGGTGATGGTGACGTTGCGCTGGGCGGTCCAGCCCTCCCTGCGGGTAAGGTTGAGCCAGTCCCACAAGTCCTTGGATTTGATGATGCCCCGCTTCAGGGTTACGTCGCTGACCTTGCTGATGTTGGGGATTTTGCGGACCTGATTTTCCTTATCATTCCCGTTTCTGTATTCGGCCATGGTGATTTCCGCGCCCAACCCGGTCACCTCGGAAAAACCCGCTGAAATATCCTGGCCGTTAAATTCGACCAGAAAATTAAACGCGCTGTATGGTGATGTTCGTTGATTTGACATGATTCATTCTCCTTAGGGTGCTTATTTACGCATCTGCAGTTTTTTGACCGATTCTGAAAATAACGAATTCCGCCGGTTTCACAGCCGCGACACCGATTTCACAAATCAGACGTCCGTTGTCCAGATCCGCCTGGGTCATGGTCGATCGGTCGCACCGGACAAAGTAGGCCTGTTCAGGCGTGGCCCCAAGCAGGGCGCCGCTGTGCCATTCATTATACAAAAAGGCGGATACCGTGTCGGTGATGTTGGTCCACAGGCGCTGACTGTTCGGCTCAAACACGGCCCACTGGGTGGCGCGGTCAATGGAGTGTTCCAGGTAGATGAAATACCGGCGGATGTTGACATATTTCCATTCCGGGTCAGAAGAGGCGGTCCGGGCGCCCCAGATTCTGTTGCCCCGCCCGAAAAAGAAGCGCAGGCAGTTGATGCCTTCGGGGTTGAGCATCTCCTGCTGGGCATGGTTGATCTCCCGTTCAAACCGGATAGCCCCCCGGACCACTTCATTGGCCGGGGCTTTCCATACGCCGCGGTTCACATCGGTCCGGGCGTAAATGCCGGTGACAAATCCCGAGGGCGGGACGTTGATCTCTTTGTAGACCTGGCTGCTGCCAGGTTTCCACAACGGGTTGGCCACCGTGACCCAGGGGTAGTACAGGGCTGCATAGGAACTGTCGATACGGCTCCGGGCTTCACGGGCCTGCTGGGGTGTTTGATTTGACGGGGTATCCAGTACCGCAATGCAGTACCTGTCCCGTTCGGCGTGGGAAATCAAGGCCTGTTGGATGGAGGGATAAAGGGTCATTTCCGAATGGCCTGGAGCCGCGATCATGGCGATGTCGTCCAGGGCCTCAAATACTTCCAGGGCTTCGGCATAGGCCACGCTGTGATCGGACAGACTTTCGGCGGCCGTGTTCACGGTGGGTTCAAGTCCATCGTTCCCGTTTCCGATGGCGATGGCATTGGCATTCTGGGTGCCGAACAGGGCCGTAAAAAGTTCAAAGGCGGTTGTGCCGTTGGAGACCGTAAAATAATAGGGATTGGCCAGGGCTTCGGATTTGGTGGCCGGGTTTTCAGGCAGTACGTTGGCGACAAAATTGGGATGCTTTGGGTCAAATCCCAGGTCTTCATAGATTAACCGGTTCCCGTCTTCATCCTCAATTTCAAGGGTCCATGTGACTATTTCATAAAGCCTGTTTTCGTCAAGCTCTCCTAAAGCTGTATTTGAGCTGTCCTGCCAGACGTTGCCGTTTCGCTTAAGAAAATAGGTATAGGTTACGCCGTCACTGCCCGCAGCGGGTGTTCCGGTAAGCCCCGTGGCTGTTCTTGCCGGGGCGTCGGCAATGGTCAGGGTGTTGCCTGCACCCACAGCCGTGGTGGAAAGGCGCATGTTTCCAGTTTCGCCAATGGTGGTTGCCCGAACCGGGATGTCCGCCCGGGTCAGGGCGCTGTTGATCTCTTCCACGGTCACGGCATTGATATCGTCCACATTTCCCGTACCGTTGACCGTACCCGCTTCCAGGTTGAGAAGGGGAAGCGCTTCGATGGTGATTTCAGCGTTTTCTCCTTGTTGGTCGGTGCGGATGAACAGCCGGTTACCGTCCACCCCGGCCTTGGCGTAATCCATCTCAAGATTCAGGAAGGCCGCCAGGTCAGCCGGCGTTTGATCATTTCCCGCAGGCAGCGTGATCTGCGCATCAAAAAGGGTACCGCCTGGACCCACCTGAACCCTGAAGGTTGTATCGGCCGGCACATCAATGCTCGCGGCCAGATCTGCCGTGGACGAGACCTGGGCTGGTTCTTTCGCATCGCTGAATGTCAGGTTTTGAGCAGGACCAGCGTTCACGGTGATGCCCAGCTGATCATCGTTGGTCAGGGCAAAGGGCGGGTTCACGGTGCCGTCTATGCGCCCGGGCAGGGCGGCCTGGGGGGCGGTGCCCGAGGCCACCCGGAGCAGGGTTCCCACACCGGCCTTGTCCAGGGGAACCGCACCGAACACCCGCTTGGCGTTCAGATAGACCTTGGCGGTGCCGTCGTATCCGCTGCCGGCATAACGGGACTGGATGCGCGCCACATTTCCGCCGATATCGCGGTGGGAAAACCCCGGCACCGGCACCCCCGCCGTCTCCATGGGAACACAGGTGCGCGAAATGTAAAGCCGCCTGCCCCCATTGTCAAAAAATGCGCGCACCGCGTGGGTCATGTGATTGGTAAAGACACTGCCGTTAAAGTCCAGGTCGGTGAAACCGCCGTACACCCGTTGGTATTCCCCGAAACTTGTGATCAGTTCCGGCGTGACGTTGTAGGGGCCTTTGCGTGTGGGCCCCACAAAGCCGCAGGTGCTTGTCCCAACGCCTTCGATGGATTTGGATCTGAAACTGACCTCTTCAACATACACACCAGGTGCTAAATATTCAGGCATGATGCATTCTCCCTCCTTGAATGTAAGGGCCACGGCCCTAATCTTATGTTAAGTCAATAAATAATCTGATGGATTGTCTCTTTCCGGTTTTAAGTTTCAAGTCCAGTTCATTTACAGGCTCAGCATCTGTTTCGCGTCTAAAGTGCCTTTGCCAATCCCCACTATTGTCTTCCATTTTTTGGGGATCAGCCGGCCACGGCATATCCGGGGATACAACAACGGTCAGTTTAACCGGTATTTCCATTTCAACCACCGAACCCGACGCCAGGTAATCCAAATGGCCGGGCTCAAGGTCCTCATCATCAAGTTCGGGGTCCGATATGTGCGGGTCCTCTTCCCGGACAAAATCACTGACTGGAATGCCGGGGATAATGATGACGGCTTCTCCCCTTTGATCGCTCATCCCGCCGGCGATGACCTCATTTGAGCTGTTTAAAATTCGGAACAATGCTCCCTGAACCGGGGTCGGGTTTGGTTCATTGATATTTGCCAGATCAAACACCGAGGCGTGGATGATGCTCCAGTTGGGGTTCAAGCCGGAAACCGGCGAAGAAAACAACGGCACATCAATGGGGTTAAAAATGGAATCGTTTTTTTCGGGGTCGGGATCCAAGGGCAGGGACAATTGAACCGAACGGGGCAGATATTTGCCCTGGGGGTCCCGGATCATGACATTGAATGTCAGTGAACCGATATCCGGTGCGTTGGGATCTGAACTGTTTGGCGGATTTTCAAAGGCCGTTAAATGGGATTCAAGGCCCCGGGCATGGGAAATCACATAAAGGCGGGAGCGGTTGGGGAAAAATTTTAAACCGTCCGCGAAAACATGCATGGCATGTCCCACTTGGGTTTGGGTTGCATTGTCCACCAGTCGCAAGGCCCCCAGGACCCGGCGGTCGATTGCCTCCTTCATGTTAACCTGTCTCATCTTCATCCCTGACCTCTCCGTGGGAAAAACGCCTGGCCACGACCGGCATGCCGGTTTCGGTGTCATCCGGATCAATGTGGACCACACGAACCATATATGGCAGTGAAAGTCTGTAGGTGGGCGTTAATGCATCCCATAGCCGCATCAGGTCTTCATTTTTCATTTCAACGGGGAGAACCGACACCTGATCCCCGGGTGCCCAGTTACCCGAATCCGAGAGCATTGAATTGTCGAGAATCGGATGTTGATGGAGCTGTGACATGACCCAGGCGGTAATTGCGTGTTCCGCCAGGGCCGAATCGGCCCAGATAATCATCAGGTAATACAGGGCGAGCGGTAAGGGATGCCGGCCATTGCCCGGTTGGTGGTGTGGGGCATGGTGTTTGTCAATTTCAACCCGGTAGAGGTAAAGGGTCACCGCTGTCCCCATATCCTGGTTTTCAGCCAGATCCGAACTTGAAATCAGCCTGAATTCACAGGGGTGATCGCTGCGCAGGGGGTTGGGATACGTATTTCGCAAAAAATTGATCAACGAGTCTCCAACCGAATGGATCGCCCAAAAATTTGCCATGATCTTTATCTCATTTAAGTGAATGAGCTACAGTTATGGTGTTTGTTTGATCGGTAAATCAAACTTAAGGTCATTTGTACGGTTTAAATCTTAAAAATGGACAGGGTTCGCTAATTTATAGCAGGGCTGCGTATGCGTACAGGTCTAAATGTTACGTCTTATTTTTTTACTATAGAGGTTTTTCTTTTTCATTGTTTAGCGAACTGGATTACATACTATAAAGAACTGATTTTTTGTCAACCTATTTTTCAAATTTTAATTTGGGGCTTGATTCTGTTGTCTGCCATTTCTTGTAGAGGCAATCCCCCTGTGGTTGCCTTTGTTGGGGCTGGCACAGGGGCAGGGCAGGCACAGGGACCTGCCCCTACAGCGGCCGACGTTGGAACCCATCCCTTAATTTTTATCAATTCGATGGGGGGGGTTGATTTCTGATCTGGCAAGATTGGTGAATAGGTGCTATGAGTAATAATAGTGAAATCGGAAGCGTCACATTGGCCGACTGTATTTGATAAAACTGAATTGAAGGGGTTGGACTTGGACCAGAATAGAGTAGAAGCGATACGGAGCAATTCAAATTTTAAATCATATCGTTGTCCCCATTGTCAAAAATTTTTGATGAAGGGGAATATAAGATGGTTGAAAATGACATGTCCTCACTGTCAGAAATTGATTGATGCCGACGAAAATGAGCTTTTGGCAACGAGCAAGCCTGAAAACAATTTCGGCGAAAAAGACGGGAAGCAGGATCGTGAACCATGAGGGTGCTGTTTTGGTATTGTGATAGATTTGCCTGGACGCCCACGATCAAAACCCTGGAGCAGGTGCCGATATCCGAGCCGGATGAGAAAAGTAAAGTTGTCGTGGCGTTTGTGCATATCGAACCCAAAGATGTCGAGAACGGCAGTTCATCCGAAACAAAACTTGTAAAAAATGCCAAATGGCTGGCCAGAAAATGGGATGTTAACAAAATCCTGCTCCATTCGTTTACCCACCTTGGCGAGGACAAAGCAGACCCGGATCAGGCCAGGCAGCTGTTGGATCGCGTGCAACAAAGACTTTCGACGTCAGAATATGATGCGTCCCTGACAGCTTATGGATACTACAACGATTTGGTCCTTGAGGCCCCCGGCCATCCTCTGGCGCGCATTTATAAAGAGTTTTAAAGTCATGAACAGGCCTTTCGTCGGTGTTGCCGTGATCATCACCCGAAATAACCGCGTGTTACTGGGTAAGAGAAAGGGCGCACACGGGGCGGGCTGTTGGGCTTTTCCCGGTGGGCATCTGGAGTTTAACGAATCCATTGAAGGCTGTGCGGCCCGGGAGGTTTATGAGGAAACCGGTCTTCTGGTAAAAAACTGCAGATTCGTTACATGTACCAATGATGTATTTACGGATCACCACAAACACTATGTAACATTGTTTGTGGCTTGTGCATATGATTCCGGAAAACCGGAGGTCAAAGAGCCCGAAAAGTGTGAAAAATGGGAATGGTTCGCCTGGAATGAATTCCCGGAACCTTTGTTTTTGTCGTTAAAAAATTTGCTCAATCAAGCGTTTAATCCATTTACCATAAAAGAATAGAGACTTTTGCTACCCTATGATTAATCCAGAACCTTGCGAATGGTCTGTGCCATTTCCAGGGTTGTCACAGGCTTCATAATGACAGCAGCGATGTCAACGCTGTCAGCATCGGAATTTTGCCGATTCGTATGTCCGGTGCAGATGATAACCGGAATGTCCGGGCGGATGTTTTTTATTGCGTTACAAAGTTCAATGCCGTTGAGCCGGGGCATGGTCATATCCGTGATGATCAGATCAAATTTGGAAGGGTGACCCTTGAAGGTATCCAGGGCCTTTTCAGAATCCTGATGTGCTTCTACCGCGTACCCCAGGTTCATCAGCATATCCCCCATTAAATCGGTCAGCTCTTTTTCGTCATCCACCAGAAGAATAGTTTCTGAGCCGCCGGGTATGGACTCTGTATCCGCAGGCCCTTCCTTTGCCGGGGGCGTGGAGCTTGCCGGCAATAAAACCGTGAACACAGATCCGCACCCCATTTCACTTTTAACGGATATGACGCCGCCATGGTTGAGAACAATACCATGGACAATGGCCAGTCCCATGCCTGATCCCTTGCCAACCTCTTTGGTGGTGAAGTAGGGATCAAATATTCTGTCCTGGATGGCCGCCTCAATGCCTGCGCCTGTGTCTTTAATGGTGAGCCGGATCGCCTCAACCCCATCCAATGATTTTAGTGCCGGTGTTTTTAAATCGTGGGGGGGGGCCATTTCCAGGCAAATGGTCAGGGTGCCGCCGCCGGGTTCCATGGCGTGGGCTGCGTTGTTGCACAGGTTGATAATGACCTGCTGGATTTGTGTGGGATTGGCATTGATTGTTCGTTTCGGGGCATCGTTCTGGAATATAATTTCAATGGATGAGGGAAGGGATGCCCTTAAAAAACTGACCGTATCGTTCACCAGTTTGGCTAAATTAAATGGCTGGTTTCCCTGTTCTGACTGACGGCTGAAACTGAGCAGCTGCAGGATCACTTCCTTTGCCCGGAGGCAGGCAGTCTGAATTTCATTGATGCGTGACCGGGCCGGATGCGCTTTGGGCAGATCCAGTTGTGCCAGTTGGGCATTTCCCAGGATAATGCCTAAAATGTTGTTAAAATCATGGGCAATACCCCCTGCCAGCGTGCCGATGGATTCCATTTTGCGGGACTGGGAAAGCTGGTGTTGCAGCGATTCTTTTTCTTTTTGCGCTTTTTTATGTTCGGTGATGTCGGTTGCGGAACCCACAACGGCTACGGTCCTGCCGTTTTCCAGCACAGGGTTTTCCCGGATTTCCACCATGATTGTTTCACCGTGCGTTCCTTTCAGTTCCAGTTCATATGGGGGCTGGCGTTGTCCTGTTTTGATCGCCTTCTCAGTATATTCAATGCCCTTGAGATTCATGGGATTATCCGTGACAAATTCAGTCCATCTTGTCATGGCCTCGTCGGGTTCGCAATGCAGGATTTGTCTGCACTGGGGGCTCAGATATGTGAGTTCGTGGTCTGGTGTATGGGCGTAATACATGCTGGTACTGTTTTCCAGGATGTTTCTCAGTTTTTCTTCATTCTCCCGCAATGCCTTTTCCGTGGCGATTTTTTCCCGGGTCTCCTTGGCAAGCTTTCGATTTTTGAACACGACAATAAAGATAATGCCCACAGAGAATAAAAGAATTAAAAAGATGTATAGAAACATATCCTTGGGGTTGACGCCGTATTCGTATTTAACGGAGAGCCATTGATTGCGGATATCACTTTTTTGTTGGGGAGACATGGCGGCAAGTGCTCTGTTTACAATTGAGAGCAGTTCCTTGTGCCCCTTGGGGACCGCCATATACAACTGATAATTGTCATAGGGTGTTGGGGCTGCTATTTTAAGATTTGCAAGCCCGGCCTGATGAATCAGATAGGTGGCGGCTGCAAGATTTTCTATGGCGGCATCTGCCCGTGAAAAGGAGACGGCTTCAAGGCCTTGTAACGGGGATTTTACATAAAATGGTGAAAATTTAATTCCGTCCTGGGAAAGCCACTCCTGTGTTAGGGTCTGGGGGACCACGGCCAATGTTTTCCCGTAAATATCTTCAATGCCGCCGATAAAGGGGCTGTCGTCACGGGTGACAATAACCAGGGGAAAGGTCAGATAGGGCATGGAAAAATCAAGATAGGTTTCCCGCTCGGCTGTTTTCCCGATGCAGGTGATCAGGTCAATCTTCCCCTGCCGGACATGTTCCAGTACCTGGGTCCAGGCCAGGTTGGCTTGAGTTCGCAATGTAAGTCCTGATTTCGCAGCTATCCGGGTGGTGTAATCGGCCGACAGACCTTTGGGTTTGCCTTTTTCATAATAGTGAAACGGCGGAAAGGATAAAGGACCTGCAATGGTAATTACGGGATGGTAGTTAAGCCAGGCCTTTTCCGCCCGGGTCATGGGAATGGTGTCGGCTGTAATTATTCCCGGGTTTTGGGCATGGGAATAAGCCGCATGGGTAAACAATAATCCCATGGTGAGTGCTAAAATCAATATGCGTTTTATAAAATAATACCCCAAGTCGAGTTGGAACAAATCGTTCATATAAATTGGTATCTGTCTTTTTAAAAGGCAATCGTCAATTGTTTTCAAGTGGCATCAATATTTATATAGACCGAAAGGAGTCGTCAAACAACTTATTATTTTTTAATGCCTGCAAGTCTGCAAACTTGAACACTCGAAAAATTTTTATACAATATAGTACTTTACTTCGCTTTTTTATTTTCTTATACATTAATTTGATTGTTAAAAGGTCTATTTATCTTTTTTAAGAATATCGGCAGCAACGGTGCATGCCGGATATGTTTACCGGTGTAATACGGTATTTACCGTAATAGATCATAGAAGGTTAACAACTAAAGAGCAGGAGGGAACATTGAAAAAAATTATTTGTTGTCTGGCGGCCGTTATTGCAATCACCATGGTTTTTTCTTCGTCTGCGTTTTGCAAAAGAGAGACGGTCATTAAAATCGGCATCAATGCGCCTTTGACCGGTGATATCCCAAAGGTTGGAGAAGGCACAAAATATGCCGCGCAAATGTGGCTGGAAGACATTGAAAAAGCCGGCGGACTTGAAGTCGGCGGCCAGAAGTACAAGGTCGAGCTGGTGGTTGAGGATAATGAATCCAAAGCGGAATCTGCAGTAAAAGCCAACACCAAAATGATCAGCCAGGATGACGTTCTGGCCATTGTCGGCCCCCAGTCATCCAAACAGGCGGTGCCGGCCGGTGAAGTGGCCAACAAATACAAAACCGTTATGATCAGCCCCTGGTCCACCAATCCCGACACCACCATGAACCGCCCCTATGTTTTCCGCGGCTGTTTTCTGGATCCCTTCCAGGGACCTGTTGTGGCCAATTTCATCACCGATGAGTTAGGATTTACCAAGGCCGCAGTCCTCTATGACGTGGCATCCGACTACCCCAAAGGGCTTGCCGAAGTGTTTAAAGACGCTTGGGAAAAGAAACACGGTGAAGGCTCCGTGGTTGCCTTTGAAAGCTTTACCACCAAAGACACCGATTTTTCTTCCCAGCTGACCAAAATCATCCAGTCCGGTGCCCAGGTACTTTTTACCCCCCAGTACTACAATGAAGTGCCCCTGATTGTTAAACAAGCCCAGGAGCTTGGATGGAAAGGACCCATTGTCGGCTCTGACTCATGGGGATCTGCAGAAACTGTTGAATTGTGCGGAGAAGCCTGCTACGGACAGTTTTTCTCCTCCCATTACGCTGCTGCCGGTGCCAAGGGCGCAACCAAAGAATTCATTGACCGCTACAATGAAAAATACGGTTATGTCCCCGATGATGTGGCGGCTTTGACCTGGGATGCCCTTCGTCTGGCCCAGCAGGCCATTCAGAATACCGGCAAACTGACCGGCAACATTGAAAAAGATCGTGAAGCGGTTCGGGATGCCCTGGCACAGATAAAGGATTTTGCAGGTATCACCGGTAACATGACCTTTACCGAAGAGGGTGATCCGGTCAAATGTGCGGTGATCGTAAAAATCAACGATAAGGGCGAATACGAGTTCTACAAATCCGTATGCCCCTAACGAATTGATGGATCACTCTTAATACGTATTTAAATTAGAAAAAATAACTGCCGTACCACAACTGCGGCAGTTATTTTTTGGACCTATCTGTCTTTATTTAGCAGGAATCTAAGTTTTTTTAACAGGAACTGATGCATGGAATCGTTTACTGATCTGATACAGTTTTTTATTCAGAACTTTATCAATGCACTCCAGCGAGGAAGTTTTTACGCCGTTATCTCCATCGGGTACTCCATGGTCTACGGTGTTTTGATGCTTTTTAACTTTGCCCATGGTGATATTTTCATGGTGGGCACTTATATCGGTTTTGGTATTGCAACGCTTTTTTTAGCATTGTTTGCAGGCGTTTTGCCAGGCCCTCTCATCTTTGTGGCCACCATTGTGGTGACCATGTTTTTAGCCTCGTGGATCGGTGTGTTTGTGGAGGTGGCCGGCTACCGGCCGTTGCGCCAGGCGCCCCGGGCCTCTGCCGCCATCACGGGCCTTATGATCGGTATTATTTTTGAAACCGGTATTTTGATTCTTTTAGGTGCAAAACGCTTGAGCTTTCCACCGCTCATTGAATCGGTCTCCTACAATGTGGGCGGGGTCTATTTTACCAATATCAAGGTGATGATCATTATTATCAGCCTGCTGCTCATGCTAGCGTTGAACGCCTTTATCCAGAAAACCAAATGGGGGATGGCCATGCGCGCCATGTCCTTTGATTTTCTTGCCGTTCCCCTCATGGGGATCTCCATCAACATCATGGCGCCTTTAACCTTTGCCATAGGTGCGGGACTGGCGGCCGTCGCCGGTATCCTCTACGGCCAGGCTTATCCCATTCTGGACCCGTACATGGGGGTTCTCATCGGATGGAAAGCCTTTGTTGCCGCAATCCTCGGCGGGCGGGGCTCCATTAAGGGAGCCGCTTTGGCTGGCTACCTTCTCGGGTTCATTGAAATATTTGTCGCCACCATATTTCCGTCCACCCTGAGGGATCTGATTGCCTATTCCATTATCCTTTTGATCCTGACATTCAGGCCAAGGGGCTTTTTCGGCATGGAACACAGCACTAAACTGCGGCTGTGATTAATTATTTCTTTACCCGTTTTCAGAAAGAAACGTTGCCATGAAGATTGTACAATCAATAAAAAAATTCCTATCGAACATACCCATGGCAGGCTGGCTTTTAGGGTTGCTGGCTGCCGTGTTGATTGAGTATTTCTGGGGATACGACTATATTTCTTATTACCTGGGACTTCCCAAAATCCCGGTGTTGTTCGGCGCGATACTTATGCTTAAGGATCCGGTCATGATCCCCGGTGCCCTGGCCTATGATCTGGTGGTTTATGTCCTGCCGGTCTGCATTGTCGGCAAGGCCTCAACATTTTTTACCAATCCTCTGGCCGGTGCCATGGAAAAGCTGCCGTTGTGGCTCTCCATGCTGATTCATCTGTGTTGTTTTTACGGCATCCTCTCCCTTTGGGCCGGCATCAACGACTATCGGGTGCTTGTGGTGAAGCTGACACTGATCTCCATTATTTTGACCATCAGCATCAACGTCATCAACGGGTACCAGGGTGAGTTCTCCTGTTCCCATCCGGGGTTCATGGCGGTGGGGGCCTATGTCTCCTCCGTGATCACCCTGTTTTTGTTTGCCAATGATAAGATTTTTGGAACGGCGCTCTTGCCGTCGTCCATGGGACCCTGGCTTTTCCCCGTTGCATTGATCATGGGCGGAATTGCGGCGTCCGTTGCATCGCTTCTGGTGGCCATTCCCTCATTCAGGACCCGGGGGGATTATCTGGCCATCATCTCTTTGGCCTTTATGTTCATCGTCAAGAGTGCGGTGGAAAATCTCAATATCATCGGCGGGGCCCGGGGCATGGGCGGACAGCCTGACCTGGCCCCGCTGCATGTGATTTTTATCTGGACCATGCTGTGCATCTGGGTGATTCATAACTTTGTCACCTCCATCATGGGAAAGGCGTTGAATGCCGTGCGCGACGATGAGGCCGCATCCGAATCCATGACCGTCAAAACCCGGAAAACCAAGATGACAGCCTTCATGTTCGGTGCGTTCTGGGCCGGCATCGCAGGCGGCCTGTTTGCCCATGTCTTGACTTACATCAATCCGGGTATGTTCAGCATCAACCGGCTGGCCGAAATCCTTGCTATGGTGTATTTCGGCGGCCTGAACTCCATTGTGGGGTCCATTGTGGGTGCCGTCTCCATCAATATTTTGGGCGAGGCATTGCGGCCCCTGGAGCTGTTCAAGTGGATCATTATTCCGCTGATACTGATTTTTGTCATGATTTTCAGGCCATACGGATTGATCTCATTCAAGGAGATCAACCCCAAAAAACTTTTTGCGGCCAGAAAGAATAAATAAGGAGCAATACCATGACGCCTTTGCTTCATGTAGATAAAATGACCCACTATTTTGGCGGGCTGCGGGCGGTCCACAACTATAATCTTTCGGTGGGCCCCAACCAGATTGTCGGCTTGATCGGCCCCAACGGAGCCGGTAAAACAACCGTCTTCAACCTGATCACAGGGGTTTATACCCCCACCGAAGGGCGCATTACCCTTGAAAATGAAAATCTTGTGGGGCTGGAAACCAATGAGATTGCAGCCAAAGGCCTTGGCAGAACCTTTCAGAATCTGGCCCTCTGGCGGCACATGAATGTGCTGGACCATATCAAGATGGCCCACTATTCCCAGTTGACCTACGGCCTGCTTGACGCATTTTTCAATACGGGAAAATGCAGAAGGCAGGAAGCCCAAGTCGAGGAAAATGCCTACCGGCTTCTTGAGCTGTTTGATATCAAGCAGCACGCCGACCAGCTGGTCACAAGCCTTCCCTACGGCGCCCAGCGCCGGGTGGAGATGGCCCGGGCCATGGCCACCAATCCCAAGGTGCTGTTTCTGGATGAGCCCACCGCAGGCATGACCCCTGACGAACTGATCCAGATGATCAAAATTATTCGCCAGGTGCACCGGGATTTCGGGGTGGCGATTTTCCTGATTGAACACCGCATGAAATTTGTGATGGAGCTTTGCCAGCATATCCAGACCCTGGTGTTCGGCGAAGTGATTGCCCAGGGGCCTCCCGAAGAGATCCAGAACAACCCCCTGGTGATTGAAGCCTATCTGGGCAAGGAGGATTTGACCTGATGCAGTTGAATGTAAAAAATCTTAAGGTATCCTACGGCAATATCAAGGCCCTTCACGGCTTGGATTTCAGCATTGAAGCCGGTGAAATCGTCACCATTATCGGCGCCAACGGGGCGGGAAAAAGCACCACTCTTCGGGCCATCTCCCGGATGGTGCCCAGTGAGCCGGGCTCTGTCATTGAATTTGAGGGCGAAGATGTGCTCTCCTACAATACCGACAAAGTGGTCACCCGGCTGGGCATATCCCATGTCCCCGAGGGGCGAAGAATATTCGGTAACCTTACGGTGAACGAAAACTTAACCCTGGCCTGTTTTGCCAGAAAAGATACCGAGCAAATCGCCAAGGATAAAAAGTGGGTGTTTGATCTGTTTCCCCGGCTGGAAGAGCGAAAAAATCAGCTTTCAGGAACCATGTCCGGCGGAGAGCAGCAGATGCTTGCCGTGGGCAGGGGATATTTGAGCGGCAGGAAACTGATGATCCTGGATGAGCCCTCCATGGGGCTTGCGCCGCTGCTCATGCTTGAGATGTTTGATGCCCTAAAAGAGATCAACAAGTACGGCACCACCATCCTGCTGGTGGAGCAGAACGCCCGGCTGGCCCTGAAGTTTGCCCAGAGAGGTTATGTCATTGAACATGGCAAGCTTGTGCTGGAAGGCCCGGCGGATCAGTTGCTTGATGATCCGGAAGTGAAAAAGGCCTATTTGGGTGCATAAATAGTGATTGGACGAAAAGTGATCCACCTGCTTTGCATCTGGCAACTTTTCGTCCAATCACAAGTTTCCGTTAAGATATTACATAAAAAATCGTGGCACTTTACAATGATGTTGTTTGGGTGATTTTTTGTTCCAGTACCGATTTTACGGATTCAAACACGGCGTCCCAATCGCCGGGCGCAGGCTGCCTGAATAATCTAACAGTGGGATACCAGGGCGAGTCTTCCCGTTGGGTCAGCCATCGCCAGTCCGGAGAAAAGGGCAGTAGTATCCAAGTCTCTTTTCCCAGGGCCCCGGCAAGATGGGCCACCGAGGTGTCCACTGAAATGATCAGATCCAGGTTGCTGATGATGGCCGCCGTATCGGCGAAATCCGAAAGTTGCGATCCAAAATCCCGGGTAAAGAGGGTGCCCGGATCTTGGTCTGTCCATAGTTCATGGGCATCTTTTTGAAGGCTGTACAGGTGAACGCCGTTGATCTCTTTTAGCGGTGAGAACCGGTTTAGGCTCACCGATCTTCGCCGATCTCCCTTGTGAGAAGGGTTTCCCGCCCAGACCACCCCGACACCCAAAGCGTCTTTTTTCTCAATTCTGCTTTGCCAGATTCTTTTCAAATCCTGGTCGGCAAAAAGATACGGCACATTTGCGGGAATCGTGTCAAGGGTTGAGTGAAACATCATGGGCAGGGACATGATCGGCAGGTGATAGTCAAAACTGTTTTCGAATTGGGGGGCGTTATCATCAATTTTAATTTCCAGACGGTCGTACCCTTTAAAATGTATCATGAGCCTTCCCAGAGTTTTGCTGCACTCCAGAATGACCCTGGCCCCCATATTTTGAAGCTGGGGCAGGTATCTGACAAACTGAATAAAATCGCCAAACCCCTGTTCTCCATAAATGAAAATACGTTTACCCGATAAGGGTTCACCCTCCCAAACTTTTCCATACCGGAAAATTCGTTTGGCCGATTTTGTCCATCGCCACTCATATTCCTTCCAGCCGCGTTCAAAATCGCCTTTAAGCAGATACAAAACTGCCCGGTTAAACAGGGTTGAGCCATGATCCGGGTCAATGGAAAGGGCTTGCGCAAAGTCCTTTTCAGCCAGGTCAAACTGCCCGAATCGACGATGGGATAGACCGCGGTTGGAAAAGGCACGGACATTGTCGGGTTTTAATTTAACGGCTTCGTTGAAATCGGCAAACCCCTTGTCGATCTGCCCCAGGCGGTGGAAACAAATCCCCCGGTTGCAGAAGGCATCCGACGATTTTGGGGAAAGTTCTATGGCCCTGTCATAGCTTTCAATGGCCTGCTCAAGTCGCATCAGGCCCTGCAGGGCGATGCCTCTGTTATAGAAGGCATCCGGGCTATTGGGATGGGCGTCGACCGCCTGGTTGCAATGGGTGAGGGCTTGCTCATACTTTTCCAGTTCATTTAAACTTTTGGCAAGATTCACCAGGAACTGAACTGCACCGGGTTTGAGTTGAAGGGCCTGTTTAAAGCAGTTCACGGCCCTTTGATGCTTGCCGAGCTTATCATAAACCAACCCGCGGATATTATGAATTTCCGGCAGGTTGGGGTCAATGGCAATGGCTGTTTCACAATCCTTGAGCGCGGCATCCAGCCTTGACGCATTCATCAGGGAAAAGGCCCTGTTGTTGTACCCGTGGGCATTATCCGGTTCTAAAGCAATGGCCTGATCAAAACTTTGAAGGGCCTCATCGCAACGCCCAAGTCTCTCCAGGGTTAATCCAAGGTTAAGATGGGCATTGTAAAAATCCGGATTCAGCGCAACGGCCCTGGAATAATCCTGTACCGCTTCTTGTTTTCGTCCTGTTTCCGAAAAGGCAACCCCCCGGTTATAATACCCTTCGGAAAAATCAGGATTTAATAAAAGCATCTGGTCAAAGGTTTGGATTGCCTCTTCAACCCGGCCCTGGGCCTGAACCGCCGCACCCAATATATTGAGCAACATGTGTGAATCGGGAAACTTTTTGAGCATCTCCCGGCAGCGTTGTTCAGTCCCGGCCATGTTTCCGGTTTGATACTGCTGAATCACGTTTTGCAGCTGGTCGTTGGGTGGATGACCCGTCTCTGGGCTGTTAGGCGGCGGATTGGCTGTTGTTTTCGTTTTCAGGGGCACTGATTTTTTTCCCAACACCTTGGACGTTTGAGTCCCAGCATCCGGGTCCAGGGCTTGCGCGCGTTCAAAATTTTTTGCGGCTTCCTTGTTGCGGCCCAATTTGTTTAACGCCAGCCCAAGGTTTTCATAGGCCGGTGCCAGGTCCGGCGACAGGGAAATGGCCTGTTCAAGCATGGATACGGCAAGTCCCGGCTGATTTGCCTCATTTGCCAAAACACCGAGATAAAGAAAGGCGGACGCATTGCCAGGGTCCAGATGAATGGCCTGTTTATAGTACCTTCCGGCGCTGGGGAAATCCCCTTTTTCGTAGTATTTGAGACCCTGTTCCACCAGTTGATCTGCGGTGTCAGCGCCTTTTGCTCGAAGTTTCGCCTTGCTGCTGTCTAATCGTATCATTGCTGTTTCCTAAGCTGGGAATCGAATCGTCGATGGGGCTGAATGCCCTTCATTTCTCTTTGAATTGCATATCAGGCCAGCCATACGGTGTAAAGCAAATTTGATAAATCTTAAAAATTTTAAGCTGATGGCGGCGCTTGTTACGACGCCATCAAGTATACAGAGAAATGGTTGCGTGAGAATGCCTTATTTCTTCATGGAGAGCGAAATTCGTTTTCTGGCGATGTCCACCTCAAGGACACGCACCGTCACCTGCTGGCGCACTTTGACCACCTCATTGGGATCCTTGACAAACCGGTCCGCCAGCTGGCTGATGTGAACCAACCCGTCCTGGTGCACCCCGATGTCCACGAAGGCACCGAATGCGGTGACATTGGTCACAATGCCGGGAACCACCATGTCCGGCACCAGATCCTTTATCTCATGGATGTTTTTGTCAAAGGAAAAGGCCTGGAACGGCTGGCGCGGGTCCCGGCCTGGGGCGGCCAGTTCTGCAACAATGTCCTTGAGCGTGGGAAGGCCTGTGGTCGGTGTCACGTAAGGCGCAAGATCCAGGTTCTTCAGCAAAATGTTTGCCGTCATCATCTCTTCCACACGACAGCCCATATCTTTGGCCATCTGTTTGACCACGGGATAGGATTCGGGGTGAATGCCGCTGCGATCCAGGGGATTTTTCCCATTCTGGATTCTTAAAAAGCCTGCGGCCTGTTCAAAGGCTTTTTTTCCCAGACGGGGCACTTTGAGAAAATCGCTTCTGGAGGCAAAGGCACCGTTTTCATCCCGGTATTGGATCATGTTGGCGGCGATTCCGGCGTTAAGACCCGATACCCGGGATAACAGCTGCTTTGATGCGGTGTTGGCTTCCACGCCCACCTGGTTGACACAGGATACCACCACATCATCCAGGGCCGCTTGGAGCATGTTCTGGTCCACATCGTGCTGGTATTGGCCCACCCCGATGGATTTGGGCTCCACCTTGACAAGTTCCGCCAGGGGGTCCATGAGCCGCCTGCCGATGGATACCGCGCCCCTGACCGTGATGTCATGGTCGGGAAACTCTTCCCTGGCTGTTTCAGAGGCGGAATAAATGGACGCTCCGCTTTCATCCACCATGATCACATCCACATCCTGGGGCAGTGAAAGCTCCCTGATAAAGGTTTCGGTTTCCCGGCCGGCCGTACCGTTGCCCACGGCTACGGCACGGATTTCGTACCGGGAGACAAGTTTGGGGATCAGCTGGGCTGCAGACGTTTTTCCATTGGGGGTGTGGGGATGTATCACATCATGGTGAACCAGTTTTCCCGTGGCATCCAGACAGGCGATTTTGCATCCTGTGCGGAACCCAGGATCAATGGCCAGTACGGGTCTGCCGCCAAGGGGCGGGGCGAGCAGCACCTGGCGTAAATTATCCGAGAAAACCGCCACAGCCTTTTCATCGGCCTTTTGCTTGAGATCTCGCAAGGCCTCATTTTCAATGGATTTGCACAGCAGACGTTTGTAAGCGTCTTCGGCGGCCGCAAGAATCTGTTCCCGGCTCTGGGCGTTGACTTTGCGTTTGCCCGGGTATAGCCCATGAATAACGTTCAACGCCTTTTGTTCATCGGGCTGGACATGCACCCGCAAAATTTTTTCACCGGCCCCCCTGAGCATGGCCAGAATCCTGTGGGACGGCGCTTTAAATGCCGGCTCCTCCCAGTCAAAATAATCTTTGAATTTGGCTCCCTCGTCTGCCTTGCTCTTGATCACCGTTGAACTGATCATGGCGGTTTTGACAAACAGATCCCGGATTTCGGACCGGATAACGGCGTCTTCGTTAATGATTTCGGCAATAATATCCCGGGCACCGGCCCATGCCTCTTCCAGGCTTGCCACATCCGGGCCGATGAATTCTGCGGCCTTTTTTTCAAGGTCCATGCCGGTTTCGGGTTCCAGGATCAGCCGGGCCAGGGGTTCCAGCCCTTTTTCCCGGGCAATTGTGGCCCGGGTCCGTCGCTTGGGCCGATACTTTTCATACACATCCTCCAGCCGGGTCATGGTGTCCGCATTTTCGATCAATTGACCCAGCGCTTTGGTGTAAAGCTGCCTCTCCTCCAAAGACTTGATAATGGCCTGTTTCCTGGCTTCCAGTTCATTTAACGTCTTGGCCCTGTCCCGGATATCGGATATGGCCACCTCGTCCAGGCTGCCCGTTCGCTCTTTTCTGTACCGTGCTATAAACGGCACGGTGGCCCCCTGGTCCAGCAGGTCCAGGACTGCGGCCACCTGTTTTTCTTTAAGGCCGGTCTCCCGGCTGATAGTTAGTTGGATAGTCATGTGGGGTCTATGTGAAGTCTCAATAAGTTGTTAAATTATTATCATGCGTTGTTGCGGGCTGAACCTGGGTGCAACAGACCCGGTCAGCCCATGGCTGTTATTACAGCGGGGCAGGGTAAAAAGTCAATGGCTTGAATGTTCTCCGTCCGGAGACCCGCGCTGCCATATTTTTCCCTGCTTTTTTCATTTATGGTGATTTCGATTAAAATGTGTTTAAATTACGCCATGGCTTGAAGAACGAACGACCCCGCTTTCCAAAATCTGAGAAGCCTCCTTTGGAGAATGAAAATGAAAGATGAGGATAAAACCAAATCCCAACTTATCGCTGAACTGCGCGAACTGCGTACTCAAACAGCTGTTTTTTCCCCACTGCCCGAAGAAACACAAAGCATTGCCCTGGGCCTGACCCGATTTTATTTTGAGAATGTATCCATCGGCATTCACCAGCTGGCAATGGACGGCCGGATTCTAAATGCCAACCCGTATGCCGCGGATATGCTTGGGTACACCGTAAAAGAGTTGACGGCATTATCGATTTTTCAGATTGATCCCTTTTTGTCCGCCGATACCATGGAAACCGATTTCACAACCCTTGCCGCCTGCCAATGGGATAGTTTTGAAACGGTTCATTTGAAAAAAGACGGATCACAGATTCCGGTGGAAATAACGAGTAACCGCATGGAATATGGCGGGCAACAGTATGCCTTTGTGTTCATAAAGGAGATCAGCAACCGTAAAAAAAATGAAGAGCAACTGCATCGTCTCATCCATGACCTCAAAGAGAGTGAAGAACGCTTTAGAGCCCTTCATAACTCTTCTTTCGGCGGGATTATGATCCATGGCCAAAGACGTATTCTTGAATGCAACCAAGGTCTGGCGGAAATAACCGGTTATTCGGTTGATGAGTTGATCGGCATGGACGGGATGTTGCTCATTGCACCAAGGTCCAGGGAACTATTGATGGAAATGGTTGTTTCCGGCCACCAGGAACCCTATGAAGCTTTTGGCGTGCGCAAAAACGGAGAAGAGTATCCAATTCGGCTGGCAGCCCGAAACATACCCTACAAGGGCAAACAGGTTAGAACGGTTGAATTCAGGGATATCACCGACCAGAAAAAAGCCGAAGGAGAGCTTCGCCATCTTAAAAATTATCTGTCCAATATCATCGATTCCATGCCGTCGGTGCTGGTGGGGGGGGGACCGCGACGGCCGGGTGACCCAGTGGAACCGCAAGGCCCAGACACTGACCGGATTAAGCCTTGAACAGGTACGCAATCAGCCCCTGGCGCAGATACTGCCCTTCCTGGACAAGGAGAAGCATCTCATTGAAACGGCCATTCGTGAATGCCGTGTGATCAGCCGTCCCAAGGTATCTCGCAAAACAAAGACCGAAGTGCATTACGAGAACATCACTATCTTTCCCTTAACCGATAATGGTATGCAAGGGGCCGTCATCCGGGTGGACGACGTCACCGAACAGGTACGCTTGGAGGAGATGATGATCCAGAGTGAAAAGATGCTCTCTGTGGGCGGCCTTGCTGCAGGCATGGCCCATGAAATCAATAATCCTCTGGCCGGTATGATGCAGACGGCCAATGTTATCAAATCACGATTGGGGGACTTGAATCTTGCCGCCAATCTCAAGGTTGCCGAAGACCTTGGTATCTCTGTTGAAAAAAATAGCGGCGTTCATGGAGAAGCGAAACATTTTAAAGATGATCGACGCCATCAATGAGTCTGGTTATCGGATCGCCGAAATTGTTAACAATATGCTCAGTTTTGCCAGAAAATCTGACGCCGCGCTTTCAAGCTGCGATCCCGTTCAACTTCTGGACAGGACCCTGGAGCTTGCCACCACCGATTATGATTTGAAAAAACAGCAGGATTTCAAAACAATCAAAATTGTACGCGAATATGAAGAAAACCTGCCCATGATTCCATGCGAAGGGGCAAATTTTATTATACATTTACCCCTGGAGGGAATAAATTAGAAGAAATGCAGAGAACTTGCCTTATATCGTTTTGTTTGCTTAGGCGCTGGGGCATGGCGTTGCTGGTTGTTGCCGTCTGCCTGAAGGCTGACATGGCACAGCCGAATGAGCACCTCAATATCGGATTTTCCCGGTCTATTGTCGGTGGGGTCAACGAGAATGATGCCCTGGCTGTGATGAAGGTATGGGCCACAGAGTTGATGGTGTATGAAAATTATTATGTTAATGTACAACCCAAAATTTATGCGGATGCCAAAGAAATAAAAAAAGCGCTTAAACAAAATCAGGTTGATTTTATCGCCTTTACCACAAATGATTTTTTTGAATTTCAGTCCCTGTTGGATCACAAAAAATTTGTTTTTCCCGTCTACGAAGGAAGAATAGCTGAAGATTACCTGTTGATGGTCCGTAAAAACAGTCCTGTTAAATCAATCAAAGACCTTATGGGCGGATCTTTGATTTTTTTAAAAAATGCAAGAACTGCTGTGGCTGTGACCTGGCTGGATGTGGAACTGGTACGCTTAGGGATGTCTGCAACAAAGCATTTTTTTAACCGAATGAAGCCGGCCAGCAAGATCAGCGATGCCATTCTTCCTCTCTTTTTCGGCAAGGAAGATGCCTGTCTGGTGACGCGAAAGGGCTTTGAGATCATGGCAGAACTGAATCCTCAAATTTCGCATCGGCTTAAAATTTTAATGGCCTCCAAAGGATATATCCCAGGGTGTCTGGCGTTTCGTAAAGGTTTCCAATCCAAAATAAAGGAAATTATATTGAATCGAATTGAATTCTGGAACCAGGTTCCGTCCGGTCATCAGATTCTTACTATTTTTCAGGTAGATGCGCTTGTGCCAAGGCCGATTGAAATTCTTGGACCCACCATGGAAATGATCAAAGAACATCGTCAATTGTTTGGTGCTGAACTCCAAATTTTCCAACTGGAATCCAAAGCAAATTTCGCCGCGCTAAAGAACGTATATTAGAAAATGAGGCAAAGATATTCATCTATTTTTTCTGGCTAACGAACTATATCTAACGTATAGTAAACATAAATTATTAAGAAAAATATTCGTTTAAAAATAGGCTTTCGTCCGATTCCTGGGTTGAGCGATGAACTATTAATTCCGAATTATCCTGAAATTAAAGCCTTTTTTAAAATAAAGGAATTAAAGATTAAAAAAGGAGTTTTGATGGGTAGACAAAGAATTTGGTACAAAGGTGCCGGAATTGCCGTTGTTGTTTTCGTGATGTTGTTAACCATGAACCTTTGTTTCGCCCAAAGCGGGGATTTGCAAAAAAAGGATGATATACAAAAAGCCGGATTGGACGCATGTCTGGAACAAGCGTTGGAGAACAATCGCCGTCGGCCTGCGTCTCGATTTGCCCTGGAAATGGCCCAGGCCCAGCACCGGCAGGCCCTTGCCGGATACTGGCCCCAGATTACGGCCCGGGGGGGGTATTCCCGACTGGACGAGGCGGTTAATTTTAATCTGGCCACTGAGTTTTCTCTTTCACTACCTGGTATGCTGCCTGGACCTGTAAATTTACCCGTAGACGCGGATGTCGATATCCTCGTGGAAAAAAGTTACACCGCCGAGATCGAAGCAGCCTGGCTCCTATACGACGGCGACATGCGAAAAGGATACAGAGAACAGACCCAGGGACTTGTGGATATGATGAAACAGGAGGTCCGCCGCACGGATCTTGAAGTCATTGACGACGTCAAGCGGTTTTACTGGGGAGCGGTGCTGGCCAGAAAACTTCACCAGGTGGGCCTTGACACCCTGTCCCGGATGAATGCCACCTTGAACCTGACCGAGACCATGTATAAAGAGGGGTCCGGTACGGTGAAAAAAACGGACTGGCTCAACAACAAGGTCATGGTGGATACCCTGAGATCCATGGTTGCCCTGCTGGAAAAAAATAAACTGATGTCCCGGGCCGCTCTGGCCAACACCATGGGACTCTCCTGGGATAAAAGCGTGGAACCTGACGATACGAAAATTCCCCTTTCGTCATTTACCATTGATACCGGTGAAATCGTAGAGCAGGCCTATGCGTTTAATCCGGACTGGGCCAAGGTGGAAGCAGGTCTCAATGCAGCGGCAGGCGCATTAAAAACCGCCCAAAGCGGATTTTTTCCAAAACTTGCTCTGACCGGCGAGCTTCATAAGTGGTGGCCGAATGAGGACGGCGGGCTTGCCACCCCTGAAAATAAACAGGGCTGGAGCTTTGGGGTCGGGGTGGAAATCCCCATTTTCAGCGGTATGCTCACAGTCAATAAAATCGCAGCCGCCAGGGCCGCCATTGCTAAGATCAAGGAGGAACAGCTGCTGCTCAAGGAAGGCATCGGCCTTCAGGTGCGCGATGTGCTTCTCTCTCTTGGGGCAGCCCAGAAATCCTGCGATGCGTCGGGAAATGCCCTGACGGCTGCCAAGGAGAATCGACAACTGAATGTCCGGGCCTACCAGAGTGAACTTGTGGAAACAGACGATGTGATCCAGGCCCAGTTAACAGAGGCCCTGATGGCGGCCCAGCATTATAAAGCCAGATATGAACATACCGCCTTGCTGTCTCGTCTGGACCTGATCGTCGGCACTGAGGTGTTAAAACAGATGGAGTAATCCTGAAAATATAAAGATGAGGGAAAATTATTGGATAACATCTGTGCTGTTCCGGTGGTTGATTATGATTCTGGTCATTGTCGCCTTATTGGTGCCTGAACCGGCAACGTCGGAAGAGATCGTTCATATGGGATTTTCCAGATCGATCATCGGTGAGATTAACGAGAATGATACGATGGCTGCATTGAAGCTGTGGGGAACGCAGTTGATATTGGGGGGTGATAATGAAATCAGCGTTCTGCCGACAATATATAATGATATTGGGGAAATTGAAAATGCGTTTAATCAAAAGACGCTGGATCTTATCAACTTAAGTGCGGTTGATTTTTTTCATTTGCAGCATTGGATATCCGATGAACAATTTATTTTTGCCGTTTATGGGGGCACGCTCAGTGTTGAATATCTTTTGATTGTCAGAGAAAAGAGCCGTTTTGCAGATATTAAAGATCTTAACAAAGCTGTTTTAAGGTTTCCAAAGGATGCAAGATCTAACTTGGGTCGCGTCTGGTTGGATGTTGAACTGGCAAAGGCAGGATTACCTGCAGTAGAACAGTTCTTTGATAAGGTGGTGTCTGTCAACAAGATTTCCGAGGCCGTCCTTCCGGTTTTTTTCGGCAAGACGGATGCCTGCCTGGTGACCCGAAACGGATTCAATACCATGGCGGAACTTAATCCCCAGATTTCACAGCAGCTTAGAGTTATGGCCGCGTCCAAAGGATACATCCCCGGTTTTATGGGGTTTCGCAAAGATTATCAATCCAAAGTGAAGCGTATCATTATAAACAATATTAAAAATTGGCATCAGACATCTGCTGGTCACCAGCTTCTGACTATGTTTCAAATGGACGATCTTGTATTGGAATCAATTGACGTCCTGGCCCCCACAATGGAACTGATTAAAGAACACCAGCATTTTTTGGGTACTGACAGCACCTCCCCCCGATCGCAAGCCAAGCCAAGGTAAGGTAAGGGGGGAGACATTTTAACAGAGCTGGTACAAATGAAATTATGTTTGAGTCTGTTGGCCTTCTGTTTTTTTATGGGGGCCGTAAATCTATATGCTCAAGATTCGACGGATGAAGCGGTCCAAGACTCTGAAATCGTCCGGTTCGGATTTATAGATACGATCATGGGTAACGTCAATGAAAATGATGTTAAAGTTGCCGTAAGTGTATGGATCAAAAGCCTGACCCAGGAGATGAGCCTTCCGGTGGACGCCGTTATCGCCATCTATTCGGCCCTGTCCGAGGTAGCATCGAATCTGGCGGAAAACCGGGTGGATGTCGTCTATATCACCACCCCTCAGCTGTTTGCAGTACAGGAACTGTTGGCCGAAGACGCACTGCTTGCCGTCCAACAGTCCGGCTCCATCACAGAAGAATATATAGTGCTTGTCCCTGACAACAGCCCGGCCGGTAACGTCGGGGATCTGAAAGGCAAAAAGTTGAGGGTGCTGGACAATGCGCGAACCTGTTTGAGTCTGCACTGGCTCAATGTCTTTTTATCGGAAAAAGGGCTTGGCATACTCGATACGCATTTTAAAAATTATAAACTGGTAAACAAGATAAATGATGCGGTCCTTCCGGTGTTTTTTAAACAGGCGGATGCCTGCCTGGTCACCCGGAAAGGGTTTGACGTCATGGTGGAACTTAACCCGCAAATTGCCCGGCAGATGAAAATAATCAGCACATCTCCATCCTATATACCGGCAGTGCTCACTTTTCGTGAATCCTATCAATCAGAGATCAAGCATATACTGCTCAGGGATATTCAAAAAATGGTTGAGTCGTCATCCGGAGCGCAGCTGCTCACCATATTTCAAATGGACGGTATGCAGCAGATCTCCAAAGCGGATCTTGCAGATACCATTTCTTTGTTGGAAAAGGATCAAAGGACAGGCCATTGAACGACATTGAAAACAAAAAAATTCCTTTGAAAAGGAAAAAAGGCCGGCACCTAAGTATTTTTTTGCGTACCGTGCTGCTGGGATGGGGCCTGGCCATCGTTCCCCTGTTCGTTTTCATGATGATTACCGTTCCCAAACAAAAGGATATTTTTGTTAATACCATGGCGTCCAAAGCCAAGGGCCTTGCCGCCTCGTTGCATGATGTGGCTGCAAGTGCCGCCGTCAATGAGGATTATTCCAGTGTTGTCAGTTCAGCCCAGGTCTTGCTGAAAGGGGATCCGGATATTGATTTTTTGATCATCATGAAAAATGATGGGTTTGCCCTGGTCGTTGAGCAGAAAAAATGGACGGTATCCCAGTTGGATGGTGCCCACTTTGTCAGACCGGTACGGGAAACTTCATGGCAGATTGAAACAAGTCCTTTGTTTCAGCGGCGTGTCTTTCATTTTGCCCAACCCTTTGATTATTCAGGCATTCAATGGGGATGGATTCATGTGGGGCTTTCCCTTGAGGAGTATGATAAAAGTGTAGACGTGCTCTACAAAAGTACGGGCGTCCTTGCACTGGTCTGTATTTTGATCAGTCTGTTAGGTTCCATTTTTTATGCACGGCAGATCGTCCAGCCGATTCTGGCGCTTCAGTCTGTGGTTCAAAAAATTGCCGGCGGAGATCTGGGCGTCAGGGCAAAGACCCGCAGAAATGATGAGCTCGGAGAACTTGCATTTTCCGTAAACACCATGGCGGATTCTCTGTTGAAAAGAAATAATATTCTGGAAAGTGTCCGGTTTGCCGCCTATCATTTTTTGCAGGACCAGCCCTGGCAGGAAAGTATAGTCAAGGTGCTTGAGGATATTGGCATGGGAGCTGATATCAGCAGGGCCGTATTTCATAGAATTATAAAGGATGACGACGATATCTGGGGGGCAAAAAAACGTTTTGAATGGACGGCCCCGGACATATCTCCCGAGCAGGAAGATCCGGAATACAGAATGATCTGTTTTGAAAAACGAGGGGTCGCACATTGGATCGACATTCTTGGGGCGGGGGAGCCTCTGTCTGTTTCCTTGCAGGATTGCACCGCTGAAGAGCAGATTCTTTTAGCGTATTCGCAAATTCAGTCTCTTATGCTTATTCCTGTTTTTGTGGAAAGCAAATGGTGGGGCGTTTTTGCCTTAGAAGAGTGTGTAGAACCCCGGGAATGGACCTCGGCAGAGATCAGCAGTTTCAGTGCCCTGGCGGATATGCTCGGGGCTACCGTTGTCCGGCAGGGATTCCAAAAAGATCTGATCAAGGCCAGGGATCATCTTGAGGCCCAGGTCCAGCAGCGTACCAAAGAGCTTGAGAACCAGATTGAGGCCAAAGAACAAGCCTTGTCAGATCTCTCCGTAGCCCAGACGTCACTGGTGGAAGCCTCCAGGGAGGCCGGCATGGCGGAAGTAGCCACCGGCGTTCTCCATAATGTAGGCAATGTCCTGAACAGCGTCAACGTCTCGGCCACGTTGATTCTGGATACCTTGCGTGAATCCAGGGCCGGCAATGTGCTCAAAATTGCCGGGATGATGGATCTTGCCCCCGAAGAGCTGGCCCGGTTTTTAACCCGGGACCCCAAGGGCGAGAAAATCCCCAAATATTTGCTATCCCTCGGCAAGGCCCTTTCAGATGAGCACGATCGGCTGTTTTCTGAAACAACGGAACTTGCCGGCCGCATCGAGCACATCAAGGAGATTGTGGCCATGCAGCAAAATTACGGCCGGGTTTCCGGGATCAGCGAAACCATTTCTCCTGAAAAGTTAATGGAAGATGCTTTGATGCTCAATCAAGGGGCACTGGTCCGGCATCACGTTGTTGTTGAAAAAAATTACGAAAATCTTCCCGAGGTGGTGGTGGACAAGCACAAGGTGTTGCAGATTCTGTTAAATTTTATCAATAATGCAAAATACGCCTGCTCGGACAGTGATAAACTTGAAAAAATCATCACACTGGGCATATACAAGGGGCAAGGCGATACCTTCTGTCTCTCTGTTGCAGACAACGGGATCGGCATAGAGCCCGAAAATCTGAACCGTATTTTTCAGCATGGCTTTACAACCCGGAAAACCGGGCACGGTTTCGGCCTGCACTCCGGAGCCCTGGCCGCCAAGGAGATGGGCGGGCGTGTCTGGGTAGACAGCAAAGGTCTGGGGCAGGGCGCTGTATTCACCGTTGAACTGCCGATGGAATCCGGGAAGGTCGTATCATGACAAAAACAGAATGCTATTCCAAAGAATTTTTTCCATCGCAAAAGCTGGCCCTGTTGAAAATCCAGCAGGCCATGGACAACGCCAGGGACAACTGCTTGCTGTTGGATGGGCAGGGGCGGATCGTCTATGCCAATCATTCTGCCTGTAATGCCCTCGGATACACCCAGGAAGAGATGCTGAACCTGATGATTTTTGACGTTGATCCGGGGTATGCGCCCGAGGACCTGGCCCGGGATATGTTAAAATTGGCGCAAACAGGGTCTCGGCTTTTTGAGAGCTGCCATGTGACCAAAAATGGCGATATTGTTTCTGTGGAAATCAGCATTAATTATCTGGGTTCCGACCAAGGAAAATATCTTGCCTGTGCCTTTTGCCGGGATATCTCACAGCGTAAGGCACAACAGGAGGCTTTGGAATACGCCAAAACAACTTTGGAACGTCGGGTGGCAAAGCGAACGGCGTTGCTTGCTTTGACGGCTGAAATTTCGACAAATTTTGTGGCGGCTTCTCCGGTGACGATCCGGCAGATCATCGAAGATGCATTAGGTCGGATCGGCAAATTTTTTAGGTTTGACCGAGTGGCCTTTTTCCCTCTGGTGCCGGAGTTGGTGGGTGAAGACAAGGTTCTGGAGTGGTGTGCCAAAGGGATTGAAAGCAGGATCGGGATTCTTCATCACCATCCCATCATCGATATTCCACCGAAAAAGGTGGTCAAATTTTATAAAAATCAGACGGTTCTTCTTTTTCCTGATGTGAATCAAATCTTCGACCGACCGGTGTGGAAAGACGCTTTAAAAAAACTTGGGATCGAATCCGCCCTGTTCATGGCCAGCCGGACCGACAAAAAGATATACGGTATTGTGGGATTTGAGATGATGAAACCCCATGAGCTGTGGCCCGAGGATCATATCAACGGCCTCAAGGTGATCACCCAGATTTTTGCCCATGCCGTGGCCGGGGTCGAATTCGGGCTGGCCCTGATTGAGGCGAAAAATTCCCTGGAAGCCCGTGTGGCCCAGCGCACCCTTGAACTTAAAAATCAAGTGATTGAAAAAGAGAAGGCATTGAAGGCCCTGGCCGAAAGTCAGTCCTCCCTGGTTAAGGCCTCCCGGGCAGCCGGCAGGGCAGAGGTGGCCACCAATGTGTTGCACAATGTGGGCAATGTGCTCAACAGTATCAATACCTCTGTATCGGTTCTGGAGGGCCGGCTGGAAAAATCCCGCATGGCCAATGTCCAGAAAGTGGTTGATATGCTGCCCCGTTCAAAAAAAGAGTTGCTGGCCTTTATAAACGATGATGCCAAAGGTACCCGGATTCTGGACTATTTAAACCCCCTTGCCGGAGCGCTTGCCGCAGAGCGGGTGACCATGGTTGAGGAGGTCAGGCAGCTTGTTACCCAGGTCGAGCATGCCAAAAACGTCATTATCATGCAGCAGAGATATGGTGCGGTCTACGGGGTGAACGAATCCTGTGCCGTTGCGCTGCTGGTTGAAGATGCCATTGCCATGAACAGCGACAGGCTCAAAAAGCACGGTATACAACTTGAACGACGGTTTGATCCTGTTCCGGAAATCGTGACGGACAAACACCAGGTGCTGCAGATTTTTGTCAATTTGATCGCAAATGCAATAAACGCCTGCAATGAAAATGAATCCGAACACAAAGCAGATCGTATTATCATCAGTCTGATCTGCGACAACCAGGAATATATTAAAATAGAAGTTAGGGATACCGGCGTGGGTATTGCCCCGGAAAACCTTTCCCGGATTTTTCAGCACGGTTTTACCACGCGGCGGAACGGCCACGGGTTTGGCCTGCACAGCGGAGCACTTGCCGCAAAGCAGCTGGGCGGAAGTCTGACGGTTGAAAGTGCAGGGCTCGGTTTCGGTGCATCTTTTACGTTGGCCCTGCCGTTATCCGGGCAACAGAGATTATGACTCCTATGCAAAAAGAGTTATTTTTCCAAACGCTTATCGTTCATTGATAATTGGAGTAAAATGGACAGCCAATTGAAAATACTGGTAATCGATGATGAAACCTATATCCGCGCAAGTTTTGAAGATTTTCTTGAAGACCGCGAGTATAATGTCATTTCTGCAGATAACGGACGCGACGGTCTGGCGCTTATTATATCTGAACGGCCTGATCTTGTGCTGCTGGATCTGATGATGCCCGAGATGGGCGGACTTGAGGTGTTAAAGCAGGGGAATAAAATAATTCCGGATCTGCCCTTTATCGTTATTTCCGGTGCAAACCGCATTGGCGATGTGATAAGAGCCCTGCGATACGGTGCCTGGGACTATCTGGAGAAACCGGTTCATGATTTATCCATATTGGAACATGCCGTCAACAAGGCTTTGGAAAAAGCAAAACTGATTCGGGAAAACAAACGGTATCAGGAACAGCTGGAAACCATGGTCCGGGATAGAACCCGTGAACTTGAAGCCCAGGTGGCTGAAAAGGAAAAAACCATGAAAGCCCTGGCCGAAAGTCAGTCTTCCCTGGTTAAGGCCTCCCGGGCAGCCGGCATGGCCGAGGTGGCCACCAATGTGCTGCATAATGTGGGCAATGTGCTCAACAGCATCAACACCTCTGTGGGTGTCCTGGAGAGCCGGTTTCGAAAATCCCGCATGGCCAATGTCCGCAAACTGGTTGATATGCTGCCCCAATCAAATAAGGATTTGATCGCTTTTTTAAAGGACGATCCCAAAGGCGGGCAGGTGCTGGATTATTTGAAATCCCTTGCCCAGGCCCTTACCGAAGAGCAAAAAGCTGTGGGTGATGAGCTCCGGCAGCTTGTCACCCAGGTGGACCATGCCAAAAAAGTCATCATCATGCAGCAGCGTTACGGCTCGGTCCATGGGGTAAACGAGTCCTTTGCCGTTGAACATCTGGTTGAAGATGCCATTGCCATGAATACCGACAGTTTAAAAAAGCACGGCATCGTGCTTGAGCGACAATTTGAGCACCTGCCGACCATTGTCGCAGACAAGCATCAGGTGCTGCAGATTCTGGTTAATTTGATTTCCAATGCCATACATGCCTGCAGTGAAGACACAACCAAACAAAAGGACAATTGGATTATTACCAGATTGTACAGAGACGACAAAAAATATGTTAAGATAGAGGTAAAAGATAATGGTGTGGGCATTGTGCCGGAAAATATTTCCAGAATTTTTCAGCACGGTTTTACCACGCGCAGCTTTGGTCACGGCTTTGGGCTTCACAGCGGCGCCCTTGCCGCAAAGCAGCTGGGCGGCACCCTGACAGCCGAAAGTGCCGGACTCGGTTACGGTGCTTCTTTTACTTTATCACTGCCTTTATTCAAACAGGAGGCATCATGAACACCCAGGAACAAAAATCCAGTTATCGTATCATTGTGATTGACGACAATGCCGCCATTCATAATGATTTTCAAAAGATCCTAGGCAAGAGTTCGGAAATAGACAGTGAACTGGAAGATATGGAATCCCTTTTGTTTGACACCCAGACGGACAAAGCCCAGGACCGCCGCGTCAATTTTGAAATTGAATATGCTTTCCAGGGGCATGATGGGCTGGATATCGTGCAAGCGGCCCAGGCATCGGACAATCCGTTTGCTCTGGCGTTTGTGGACGGACGTATGCCGCCCGGCTGGGACGGGATTGAGACCATCAGTCACCTGTGGCAGGCCGCCCCTGACCTGCAGGTGGTGCTCTGCACGGCCTACGCCGACTATTCCTGGGCTGAAATTCAAAAGGTCCTGGGGGAAAGCGACAGTCTTTTAATTCTTAAAAAACCCTTTGACAACGTGGAAGTGCTCCAGATGGCCCATGCGTTGACCCGCAAATGGGAACTGAACCGGGAAATAACCGGGCGGCTCAATAAGCTGGCCTTCTATGACCACCTGACGGGCCTGCCCAACCGGGCGCTGTTTCTGGACAGGCTTAAGGGGGCGATCAACCAGCATCTTAGGGATCAGCAACAAGGAGCCCTGCTGTTCATTGATCTGGACGATTTTAAACGAATCAATGACACCCTGGGGCATAGTGTCGGAGATGAACTGCTGACAATTATCGGGGATCGTCTTGCCAAAAGCCTGCGGTTGTCTGATACGGTGGCCCGGACGGTTAAGGATCGGACTGCGGCACGGCTGGGCGGGGACGAATTTACAGTATTGCTTCCTGAAATCAATGAACTGGATACGGCCGCCGTTGTGGCCCAGCGCATCATTGAACATGTGTCAAAGCCGGTTTCCATCGGGGACAACGAATTTATCATCACCCCGAGTATCGGCATCTCCATTTTCCCCGATGACGGGGATACGGTGGAAACCTTGCTGAAAAATGCGGATCTGGCCATGTATTTTGCCAAGAGAAGCAGGACCATGGAGCATTTTAAGTATTACCAGGAGTCCATGAATGATGCGGCATTAAAGCGGTTGACCATAGAAAATCAGCTGCGCCAGGCCATTGACAGGGATGAGCTGCAACTGTACTACCAGCCCCAGGTGGACCTTCCTTCCGGCGAACTGATCGGCATGGAGGCTCTGCTGCGCTGGGACAATCATGTGCTTGGCAGCGTTCCGCCCCTGGAGTTTATTCCCGTTGCCGAAGCGTGCGGGCTGATTATTCCCATCGGCGAATGGGTGATGCGGACCGCATGCAGACAGGTGTGCGGGTGGATCAAAAACGGCCTGGTCCTTGAGCGGGTTGCAGTGAATGTATCGGTCCGGCAGTTTACCCATCCTGACTTTTTGGCGGTGGTGGAACAGATTCTTGAAGAGACCGGTATGCCGGCCGATTTTTTTGAAATTGAAATCACCGAGAGCCTTTTTGCCGAGGATATAGATAAAATTTCAGGTACGTTAAGGACGCTCAAGGATAAAGGCATTGGTATCTCCGTGGACGATTTTGGTACCGGGTACTCCAGCCTCAGCCGCCTTAAAGATATGCCCATCGACTGCCTTAAAATTGACCGTTCTTTTGTTTTGGGCGTGGATTCCAGAAAAAATGACCAGTCCATTATCTCGGCCATTTTGTCAATGGCCAAGGGCATGGATGTCCGGGTCATTGCCGAAGGTATAGACAATGACCGGCAGCTTGATTTTCTAATTGAACAAGGGTGCACCGAGGCCCAGGGTTTTTTTTTCAGCCGGCCTTTGCCCCCTGAAAAAATAGAGGAGATTTTAAAGCAAAACGGCAAGAAAATAAAATTTCCCCGTCAAAAGGATTGAGTCAAGGTCCTTTTTCAGGGGAAATAAATCCAGTCATACGCAGTCAATTCACAAGAGGAGCGGCAGATCCTTTCCGTCTTTGATGATTCTGGTCGGCAGGCCGATCTGATTGAGTGTCTTTAAAAATGGCACAGGGTCCAGTTCTTCAATGTTTTTCATCTCTTTGCAGTCCCAGACGCCCTGGGCAATCAGCATGGCTGCCGCTGCAGGCGGAACCCCGGCAGTGTAGGCAATTGCCTGGCTTTCAACTTCTTTGTAAGCGGCTTCATGATCACAGATGTTATAAAGGAATACCTCTTTGCTTTCATCATTGACACGCCCTTTTACCAGGTCGCCAATGCAGGTTTTGCCCGTGTATTGCGGGGCAAGTGACACAGGATCAGGCAGGCACGCCTTGACCACTTTCAACGGAATCGCCTCAAGCCCTTCGGCCGTGGTCACCGGCTGCTCCGAAAGCAGGCCGATGTTTTTAAGCACGTTAAATACATTGATATAGTGGTCTCCAAAGCCCATCCAGAACCGGATGGAATCTGCATTAATGTGTTTAGACAGGGAGTGAAGTTCATCGTGCCCGTTCAGATAGATGGGCATCTTTCCCACCACCGGAAAATCATAGACCTGTTTGACTTCAAACATCTCCTTTTTTACCCATTGGCGGTCAATATAGGTCCAGACACCGCCGGTAAATTCCCGGAAATTGATTTCAGGATCAAAATTGGTGGCAAAATATTTCCCGTGATTTCCGGCATTGACATCCATAATGTCAATGGTGTCAATGGTATCGAAAATATACCTGTCGGCATAGGCGGCATAGGCATTGACTACCCCCGGATCAAAGCCTGCGCCAAGAATGGCCGTAATGCCTTTGTCTCGGCATTCCTCAAGGCGTTTCCATTCGTAGTTGGCGTACCAGGGCGGTTTTTCACATATTTTATCGGGCTCTTCATGGATGGCTGTATCCATATAGGCTGCACCGGTATTGATGCAGGCGGTAAGCACGCTCATATTTATAAATGCCGTGCCCACGTTGATGACAATCGAGGTGCCGGTCTCTTTGATCAGTTTTTCGGTGGCAGGAATATCCATGGCGTCCAAATGATGGGCTGTTATGGCATATTCATCGCTTTTCCGGTTGTTCTTTTGCCTTATACCGTCGATGATGTGTTCACATTTAGACAGGGTTCTTGAAGCAATGGCAATATTGCCGAGAACATCGTTGTTTTGTGCGCATTTATGGGCCACCACATTGGCAACCCCCCCGGCACCGATAATCATCACGTTTTTTTTCATTATTATTTCCTTTCTTTTACCAAAAGGGTGTTTTTCACCCCCACCTAAATAAAACGTATGCCATAAAGCACGGTTAAATCCTTCATTGAGTTGATAGGCTTTTTTTATAATCCGTATAGGAAGATTCCTGTAATAGGTCGATGGTTCCGTCGGCACGCCGAATGGCCACGGACGGCATTGCTAAACCGTTGAACCAGTTCTTTTTCACCATGGTGTATCCGGCGGCGTCTTTGATTTCAATGGTGTCACCGATCTGAAGTGCATTGGGAAAACAAGCTTCTCCAAAAATATCGGCGGCCAGGCAGGATTTGCCTGCGATCTGATACGCAAATTCCCCCTGGGGTTCTGATCCTTTAAATGTGGCGGTTTCACGGTACACCAGCAGATCGAGCATGTGCGCCTCAATGGATGCATCCACAACGGCAATTTTTTTGGCGTTTTCAATGATATCCAGCACGGTTGCTACAAGGGATGTCGTATGGGCAACCGCTGCTTCGCCAGGTTCCAGGTAAACCTGCAGATCAAATTCCCGGGAAAAGTCTTGTATGATTCGGGCAAAACGCCGGCTGTCAAAATGGTCTTCGGTATAGGAGATGCCGCCGCCCAGACTTATCCAGTCAAACTGCTTTAAAAACGGCGCGTATTTACGGCTGATACCGGCAAGCAGCTGTTCAAAGGCGTCAACATCTTCATTTTCACAGTTAAAGTGAATCATGGCCCCGGAAACCATGGGCATGGCCGCCTCTAAATCCGTTAGGGATGTGATGCCCAGCCGGGAAAAGGTGCGGGCCGGATCTGCCAGGTCAAAATGGCTGTAGCTCACACCGGGGTTGATTCTGATGCCGCAGGTCACATTGCTGCATGCCGGGTAAAATTGTTCGAGCTGTGACACGGAGTTAAAGATGATTTTATCTGAAAAGGCCGAGACCTTTTTTATATCTTCACTGCTGTAGGCGACGCTGTAGGCATGGGTCTCCTTGCCAAAGGTTTCATATCCGAGCCTGGCTTCATAGTAGGACGAACTGGTGGTGCCGTCCATGTATGGCTTCATCAGATCGAAGACCCCCCATGCGGCAAAGCATTTCAGGGCCAAAAGCAGTCTGGCACCGCTTAGTTTTCTGATGGCAGACAGCTTCTCCATATTCTTAAGAAGCTTTTTTTCATCGATAAGATAACAGGGCGTTGAAAGTTTTTTCACCTGGGCAATCCTTTACAATAACAGGTTAAATAACCGTAAAAAAACACAGCATTTATGGTGCTGCAAAAAAAGAGAGATGAATATATACATGTTTTATTCTCGTTTTTACATTTTTTTTTGCAGGGGATTTAAAAAAACTAAGACAGCCATCTTCGCTGTAAGGATCATGGCCGTCTTAAAAAAGACAGGGTGTTGGTTTTATTCCAACGGCAGGCGTATGATAAAATTCGACCCTTGGTTTAATGATGATACCACATCCATGGTCCCACGATGATTTTGGGTAATGATGAAATATGAAACAGAGAGCCCGAGCCCTGTGCCTATCCCCACAGGCTTTGTGGTGAAAAAGGGTTCAAAAACCCTTGACTGGGTATTTTCATCCATGCCCGGACCGTTGTCCTGGATTTCCATGCGCAGCGTTTCTTTTTCTTTGGCAAGTCTCAGCGTAAAACAGGGGCTGTAGTCTCTGTCCTTATTATGATCCTGCATGGCCTGGGCACCATTGCCCAAAATATTTAACAGCACCTGCTGAATTTTGGCCGCGTCACACGGAATCCTAGGCAGATTTTCTTCATATTCCTTTACGATTTGAATGACTTTAAAATCGTAATTTTTCTTCAAATTGTAATCCGTTGCCGCAAGTTCAAGCGCCTTATCAACCAGTTGAATCGGATGATGGAATGAATGTGCAGAATCTGATTTTCTGGCAAAGCTGAGCATATTATGAACGATACCTGAAACCCTGCGCCCGGATTCATTGATGGCGTCCAGCATTCTTAAAATGCCTCTTTTTTCCATAAAGGTTTTGATTTGATCAATGGTGACGCCTGCATCCCGGGCTGCTTCCAGGTTTGCCCGAATTTCTATGTCCTGCAGCCTTGATCTCACCACATTGGCCGTTTGTATCATCGCGGCCAGGGGGTTGTTGATTTCATGGGCCATGCCCGCAGCCAGACCGCCCACGGAGAGCATCTTTTCGCTTTGGATCATCATCTCTTCCAGCCGCACCTGTTCGGTGATGTCGTCCACCCGGATCACGGCGCCTTCTACCCCGTTGGCCGTTAAAGGAAAGATTGTCACATCTTCAAATCGGGTCTCCCGGTTTATTTTTATCTGTATTTTTGGGGCACTGATTACCCGGTGCTCCTGGATGGCCGTTTTTATTTGCGCCACTTTATCGGCCAGGTGGGGTATCACTTCGGTCAGGGGGCGGGCTTTGGCCTCTTTGAAACTGAGTCCTGTGGTTTGCATGGCCTCATGGTTCCATTGGGTTACCCGGATATCATTGTCCACCCCCACCAGCACAGACGGCATGGAATCAATAATGTTTGAAAGATAGTTTTTGAGACCTCGAAGCTCCTCTTCAGCCTGTTTGCGCGGGGTAATGTCCTGGACAAAGGCCACATGAAAATCCTGGTCTTCATACCGCACCATTTTTTTAATAACCTGGATCGGGAAAATCTCCCCGTTTTTGCGCTGGTGCAGGGATTCAATCGTTATAGACCCCTCATCTTCGAGAATGGACATTTGCTGGGCCCAACGTTTACTGTCCATGGCGGGATCGAATTCACAAACGTTCATTTTGCATAGTTCTTCTTTTGAATAATCAAGGCTTTGACACCCCTCTTCATTGACATCGAGGATTTCGCCTTTGGCTCCCATTTTCCAGATTCCTATGGGCGCTTTGTCGAAAATGAACCGGGTCAGGCGCAGGGATTTTTCCATTTCTTTGCGCCGGGTACTATCTGTGACTAATCCGTAATAGATGATTTTTTCACCGACCTTGTGGGGCCGTGAACTGCATTCAATCCAGATCTCTTCTCCGGTGGGCTTGATAAAACGTCCTTCATAATGCCAGGGGTTACCCCCAGCGATAGCCTTTCTGACGGACGATACAAAACGGGACTGGTCTTGTTTGGGCAGACAGGCGATAAAATCATGAAATAATCGTTTCGGATGCCAATTGATGCCAAGCAGGTCTTTTAACTTATTTTTCAAAACGGTTGAGGCGTCATTGAATGCTGGATCTTCCACGTTCCCGGAAAATTCATACATGATGCCGGGAACATAGGTGATAAGGTTTTTCATCTCCTCTCTATTTTCAATCAGTTCTTTTTCCCGTTGATCAATCATGCCGGCCATGTGTTTCAGACTTTGACCCAGATGGTATAGTTCTGTGATTGCTGAAGTAGGCCATGTGTTGTCATAGTGCCCGTCTGCAATGGCACAGGCTTTTTCAGAATAGACCCTGAATATGGTCGACAGGCGTTTGGCCCGGTTCCAGGATAGAAATAATGCAAGGATAAACGCCATGACCAGGCCCAGCACAAAGGTTATCAAGGTGGCCCGAAGAGGTTTATAGGCTTTGGCGGTCGGCTGGGCCACAAGGACTTTCCATCCGAGATCTTCAATGGAGACAACCGTTCCGATGTACGGTGTCCCGTCCAGTTGAAAGGAGTCGGAAATAACTTGGCCGTCATGTCCGGGGCCTGCAATCGGCAGCAGCGAATCCTGCAACCGCTGTCCCCAGTGACGTTGCTGTGAATCGGCGACGATCCTTGCCTTACCGTCAATCACATAGGTTAAAAATCCGGTCTCTCCGGGCAATTGACTGATCACTTCGGATAAATTATTTAGGGTGATTTCAGCCGTGAGCAGTTGATCTGCCAGGGGAATGGTGAGCGCGACAGCCAAACGACGGCTGACCGTGGACAGAAAGGTCTGCGACCAGACGGGTGTATCCGGGGTCCCCGCGGCCATAACGAATCGCCTGCCTGAAAGGTCCAGGCCAATTAAATCGTGGCGAAGGGAACGCCGTGACTGTGCCAGGCCCACCACAGTGACGAGCTGCTGCCGGGGAGAAGAAATGTAGATCGTCTCAAACAGCTCGCCCCGTCCGCATTGGGAATCCAAAAGTACCGTGAGTTGTTCATTGGAAAGTTCTTGTCGGCTCTTGATAAAATCAGCCAGGGCGGCCAGTTGCCGCTGCCCTCCCAGGATATGAGAGGAGACCTGACCAGCGATGGACCTAGCCATGCCCTGGTGCCGGATGCCCGTATCAAACCGCATGGCCGGCAGCAGAAACTGCCACACGAGAATTGCGATGAGCAAAACCGGCAAGCCTGCCACCAGGGCAAATTGCAGCAATTGATGATATCGAAGGGATTTCGTCTTTTTCAAACCATTACTCCAGCAACATGAATGTTCGATTTTTAACAATACTCATGGATGAATTTGAGCCTGTCATATCACCGTAATCATCAAATACGAGCGGGCCTTGCAAGCCTTCGAACCGGCGGATGAAAAGCACGGTTTTCTTCAGATCTTCTCCCTCTTGCTGTCTCTTAAGGGCTGTTGTGACCACATTGGCGGCGTCATATCCATTTACACCGGGAAACCCAGGCTCCCTGCCCAGTTGTTTTATATAGGCTTTGCGGAAGGTTTGATATGCAGGGGAGGGGTTTTCACGATCAAAGGTCTGGACCACGGTAACCCCTTCAACGGCCTTGCCTCCGAATTCAAGGAGCTGTTCCGTGGCACCCCAATCGGCCAGGGTAATGTTCATTGTTTTGTTAGTTTTCCTGATTTGCTGGCACAGCAGGGCGGAATCCATGGAGTTGGCAATAATCAGAATACCGTTGACGTCCAATCGGAGGGCTTTTGGGGCAATTTCTTCGAACGGCTTGTTTTCTTTGGTGTTATAGGGAATGATCGAAATAATTTTCCCCCCGCCTTGGGTGAAGCGCGCTTTAAAATTTTCAAGCCAGCTTTCTGTATATGATTGGTTGCCCACATCGTATATCACTGCTGCCCGGGTGATATCCCCCGATTTTATGTGGTAATCGGCGCTGACCAATGCATTTGTTCTGACCGAAGGAACAACACGAAAAAAATAATCATCAATGCCGAAAAGCTTTTGGGTACTCACCGTGGGGGACACGCAAAGCATCCGGTGCTTGCTGATAATCGGCGTGACAGCCATGCCCATCTGGCTGGTCATGGGCCCTATGATTACCGCCACACCCTCCTGGATCAGTTCTTCCGCCGCCTGCCGGGCAACATCGGGATCATGCCGGTCGTCTTTGATAACAAGCTGGATTCTGTGTCCGTTGATGCCGCCTTCTTTATTTGTCTTTTCGATGCACATCTGGACCGCATCCAGGCCGGCAATCCCCAGGTCGGCCACCCGGCCCGACATGCCGGCGATAAAACCTATTTTTACCGGTGTGTTTGAGTCGCAACCCGACATGGACATGCACGCGAACATCAAGAGGATGAACATCAGCTTGAGCCATGTGTTTTTCATCATAATTTAGCCCTTTTAAATTTAAGACGGCCATCTGCCTTAAAGGTAATGGCCGTGTCAGTTTAATAGTCAAAGGTCAGGGTCAGGAACGGCGCTTGTCGGCAACCTCCCATTCATGGATTGTGGTGGTCTCGTAAATCTCTTCCCAGCCGGTGATCATCCCTGCGATATGGCTGAACAGGGAGTGCCCGGTGGTGGTCATGTAAACATGTATCACCAGAAACGAGAGCAGTAAAAATGCCACAAAGGTGTGCACCAGGGCCACCGGAGCCAGGGACGCGCCAACACCCCCCCAGATGTTCCAGGTGTAATAGAGCATGCCTGAAATCATCTGGACCGGCAGCATCAACGCCGACAATGCCAGATAGGTTAAGCGTTGTAACGGATTGTGCTTGGCACCCGAAGTCTTTTCAACCGGATGGGGTCTGCCCTGGAAAATGCCGAATGCGTAGTAGAGCATCACATCTATGAGCTTTTTTGTTGTGGGAATGTATTGACGCCACTCCCCGGTGGTGAAAAGCCAGAAGACGAAAAAGGCAAAGAGCACCAGCCATGAAATGCCCACAAAGTTATGGGTTTTCACGGCCGTTTCATAGCCCATCAGGGTATAGGTGCCATGGATTTCAAAGCCTGTGATCATAAGGAATATGATGATCGCGGCCTGGAGCCAGTGCCAGAATCTTTCATATCGTGTGTACAGATATACTTTAATTCTTTTGGTCTGAGTCATGATATTGTGTTCCTTTGCTTTTAGTTTCTGGTGAAAAACCGTCCCAGGCCGTGGAGGGCAACGCCGACGACCGATCCGATCACAAGGATCCATCCGATCCAGTCCATCAGGGCAACGTGATTGCGTCCGGGCATGTAAAAGCCCGCCAGGTTCGCCAGCCGACCTGTATCCCTGATATGGCATTCGGTGCATGCAAGGACATTGTCCCTGGGGGCGACCATATGGGTGATGGGAAACACATAGGATGTCTGAACAAAATCATACTCCCCGGAATAGGGCAGGTTTGAGTACTCCTGGCCGTACCGGATCGCCGCATTCCAGTCAAACCCTTTCCAGTAAGCGGCCTTGTCGGTTTTATCATTGGGGAACAGGTGGGGGGCCACAAGCTTTTTGTTGATTTTGTCATAGGGAATTTTACCCCGGTGGACCTTGAACGGAAAAATGAACGACTTTTCATCTGTCATGTCGCCGGCCGGCTTGCTAACGGCCACTTCAACGGACGGATCAATGGTATCTTTCAGGGTAAGGTGGTCAATGGAACCGTTGTACCAGAAGTATTCGGGCACCACATTTTTTTCCCATTTGAATGCGCCTTTTTTGGTCGTATAGGCGGGTTTACCAAACTCATCTTTCTCCGTATAGGGTTTGCCGTCTTTCATTTTTCCTGCCGCAGACCAGTCCCAGTGCATCTTGGTGGGATTGATGCGGGCAAATTTCGGGATATGGCAGCTCTGGCATGCCACGCGGTCGGTGTGGTCATTGGCCTTGGCATTGTGCTGGTGGGGCTCCCTGCCGTGGCAGGAAACACAGGTGATTTTTGAGGTAAGGTCATCTTCAATTAATGACTTTTTGCTTTCAGTCGCAGGCCGTGTGTAGATTCTGCCTGCGATATGGTGTTCGGATGTGGAGTGGCACCGGGTGCAGTTAAAATTCTGTCCGTCAGTTCCCATGTGGACGTCCAGGTGTTTGTCGGGTTTGATCAGGGATGAGTCCAAGTCCCCATGCTTGACACCGTCACCGCCACCGCCGTAAAAATGGCAGGTCCCGCAGTTTTTACGGCCCGGCAGGCCGACACTCTGGGCCACTTTGTTCCAATCGGGTGGATTGAAGGTTTTGTTGTTTTCTTTGAAAACGGTAGGTTCATTGACCGGATACCCTGCGCCGGTTGGAAATTTTTTGTAGGTGCCGGTGCTTTCATGGCACACCAGGCAGTCCACCTTGGTTTGATCGGTGAAGTCAAAGGTTTTGTCCTTCCAGCCGTATCCCGCATGGCATGAGGTGCAGCGCGGCTCATTGCTGCTTGCGTTGATGCAGAAGTTGTTGATTGAATATCCGCCTTTGCCCAGCGGGGTGTCAGGATCTTTGCCCGGGGCCTCCCAGGTCCAGTGAATGGTTTTGTGAAACTGCAGGGCCGCTTCATTATGACACTTGAGGCATGCCTGGGTTACTTCAGGGCCGGAGGCAAACTCCTGTTGCAAAATCTCAAATTTGGAGTGGTCCGCAGTAATCCATCGTTTTTTTTCTTTTACCGCCTGTTTTGCAAGGACCCTGCCGGGAGCCAGTTCTTCCTGGCCGCCGGTGGATGCCGTGCAGGGCAAAGGGCCGGCCGGCAGCATGAACAAGGTGAACAGCAGCGAAACTACGAATGCTTGCTTTTGTTTCATCATTTTAGGTCAACGCCTCCTTTTTATGGGAATTTTAAGGATTGGTTCTAACGTCGGCCACTGTGGGGGCAGGCCCCTGTGCCTGCCCTGCCACCGTGTCTGCTCTAACGAGGGCAACCACAGGGGGATTGCCCCTACAATAACATCAAACCCGAATTTTTCGTTGCGACCCAAGATAATAGAATTAATATGATCACCAAGTCGCTTTTTGAATAGGAATAAAAAGCATAATCAGTTGCTTTTAATCTACGATATTATCAGAAAATTTACGAATATGCCAGCATCATCACTGCAGGGAAAACAGTTGTCTTTTTGATTTATTTGAATGCTTTGGCCAAATTGACCGGGTGATGAATTACTTTTACTGTTTTTGTTGACAACCCCCAAAGATCTGTCCTAAAGCAGAGTTGATTCAGTTATAGTAATACTGACATGATGCATAATAAAAATTGCTTTGGGGAAAATATGAAAATATCCATACGATGGGCAATGGTTCTGGGCTGCCTGGGGCTTATTTGGGGGATGCAGATTCTGATTACCTGGTCCTCTTATGTCTCATCCCAGCGGATGCTGGCCGGACATGCCTGTGACGTGATGCAGAATATTGCGGATCTGACCATGAGTCAATCCAAGAATCATCTCCAGCTGGCCCAGAGCGCAGCCCTTTTGACCAAACGTCTGCTGGCCTCGGAAGTGGTGGGAAGCCGCAACCAGCATTACGATGTTCTTGAACGCTATTTTCTAGATCAATTGTCCTTGTATGCTCATTTTGCAGGCATTTATATTGGTCTGCCCGATGGTGATTTCTTTTATGTCAACCGCAGCGATGCCCATAGTCCCGGTGGGTTTCGCACCAAGGTCATTGACCACCCAGATGGTGTTAAAAGAACCCGGATGATCTGGCGGGATGCACACGGCAGCATGGTTGAAACCGCTGAAGCACCTGGAGATACCTATGATCCCCGGCAGCGTCCCTGGTTCCAAAAAGCCCTGGCTGAGCGGGAAATTATCTGGACGGACCCCTATATCTTTTTTTCATCCCAGAAACCGGGGATCACGGTGGCTGGTCCTATTTTTGACGCAAACGGAGCGTTACAGAGTATTGTCGGTGTGGACATCGAAATTGACGATCTTTCCACCTTTATCAGCCGGCTGCGGATCGGTAAGCATGGCCGAGCCTTTATGCTCAATAACAACGGAGATGTGGTGGCCTTTCCGGATATTTCAAAAATCAAACAGGTCGAAGGCAATACCGCCCATCGTGTCCGAATGGTTAAAATTGATGAGCTGGATGATGAACTGAGCCGGGAGGCTTTTCATTCCATCAAGTGGCAGAAGACCGACGACGGACTGCTCAAACTTGACCAGTCCCAGTTTGCCAAGTTCACCCATAACGGCAAGGTGTACAATACCATGTTCACCCAATTCGCCGACTCCCACTGGCCCTGGATGATCGGTGTGTATATACCGGAAAATGACTACCTGGGTGCACTTAAGGAAAATCGTTTACTTAATATCTGGATAACGTTGGCTTTTTCAGTGATTGCCACCCTGGTGGGATTACAATTGTTTCGCAGTATTACACGGCCGTTGATGGGGCTGGAAAAGCAGGCACTTGCCATCAAACAGCATGATCTGGACGCAAGTTTCAATACTCAATCCATATTCAAGGAGATAGACGAAACCGCCACCGCATTTTCACAGATGAAGGAATCTTTGCAAACCAGTGAAAAAAAATATCGCCTGATTTTTGAAAATATCCAGGATATCTATTTTGAATGCACCATCGAAGGTGAAATTCTGGAGGTAAGCCCCTCCGTCGAGGCTCTGATCAAGCGGGACCGCAGGGAGATTATTGGTTTAAATCTTACACATTTCTATAAAAATGCCGATGATTACCAGCGGTTTTTATCCAAAATTTTTGATGACGAATCGGTGAGTGACTGGGAGATCCCGCTGGAAAACGAACAGGGTGAAATTGCCTATGGCTCGGTATCAGCCACATTAAAACGCAATGAAGAGGGGGACGCCCAAAAAATTATCGGTTCTTTGCGTATTATCACCGACAGGAAAAAAGCCGAACTTAAACTGCGCCGGTACCAGGATCAACTGGAGGATCTTGTGGAAGAACGCACCCGGGACCTGCAAAAGAGCAATGAACAACTGCGTAATGAAATTGAGATAAGAAAAGAGAAAGAAGAGGCGCTTAGACGCAGTGAAGAAAAATACCGGTCCATCATAGAAAATACCAACAACGGATATTACGAAGTGGACCTGGACGGTTGTCTGACCTTTTTCAATGACTCTCTGGCGGTTATTTTAGGATATTCGGTTCATGAGCTTCAGGGCATGGATTATTCCATTTTACTGGCTGCAGAGGCCCGGCGGCCCATGCCGGAAAGATCTGCTGAAACCTATCGATCCGGCGTGAATGGTAACCTGTCCCGTCTGACAATTACCCGTAAGGACGGTGAACGGCGTACCGTAGATGTATCAACGGCCCCTATTCTTGATAATAACGGTGAAAAGATAGGGTATCGCGGCGTTGTTCTGGATGTCAGCGAACGGCTCAATGCCGAGGCAGAAAAAAAACAGTTCCAGGAACGGTTGCACCAGATCCAGCGGCTGGAGGGTATCGGCACCCTTGCCGGCGGCGTGGCCCACGATTTTAATAATCTGCTGATGGGTATCCAGGGCAATATTTCGTTGATGATGCTCAGGACCGGGCCTTCGGAGTATCATTACAAAAAATTGAAAAGTATCGAGTCCTGCGTCAGCTCCGGAACCAAACTGACCCAGCAACTGCTAGGATTTGCCCGGGGCGGGAAGTACATGGCCAAATCCCTGGATTTTAATCAGATTGTGGCAGATACCGCCCGCATGTTCGGCCGCACGCGCAAAGAGGTTGAGATTGAGGAAAATATAGAGCAGGGTTTGTGGCCGGTGATCGCCGATAAAAATCAGATGGAGCAGGTGCTGCTCAATATTTACATCAATGCATGGCAGGCCATGCCCGACGGGGGCAAAATCGTGATAGATGCAAAAAATATGGTTCTCAACGCCTCTTTTACCAAGGCCTTTGACATCGGGCCTGGACGATATGTATGCGTTGCGATCACGGATAACGGTGTGGGGATCGATACTGCCATCCAGTCACGGATATTTGAGCCGTTTTTCACCACCAAGGGAATGGGCCGAGGCACGGGACTTGGCCTTGCGTCGGCCTATGGTATTATCAAGAATCATGACGGTGCCATTGATTTTGTCAGTCAATTGGGCAAAGGCACCACCTTTTATATATATCTGCCGGCCTCGGACGGCGATATCGACCAGGAACCCGCATTGTGCGAAATCATTTCAAAGGGGACTGAAACCCTGCTGCTCATTGATGATGAAGATGTCATTTTACAGGTGGGCCAGCCCATGCTTGAATCACTTGGATACACAGTGATGTCCGCAACGGACGGTAAAACAGCCGTTGAGATGTATCAACAGCTCTTTGAAAACATCGACCTGGTCATTTTGGATGTGATTATGCCGGGTATGAGCGGCAGTGCGATTTTTGACGCGTTAAAACAGATCAATCCCCAGGTCAAGGTGCTGCTTGCCAGCGGATACAGCCTCAGCGGCCAGGCCGAAGATATCCTGGCCCGGGGATGTGTGGGTTTTATCCAGAAACCGTTTTCCCTGGAACAGCTCAGTGTCAGATTACGCGATATTTTTGACAGTTAGGCATGAGACCGAAATATTTAAACGTTATCTTGTCCAGAACGTACTTGTATTTTTACCTGATTTTTTTGATTCATAAAGGGCCATGTCGGCTCTTTTGAACAATTCGCCAAACTCTTTGGGGCCGTACATGGCCATGGCAATGCCGATACTCAAGGAAACATTGGTGTGGGAAAATTGGTGGGCAAGTTTGGTGTTAAAGTCTGACAGCAGCTGTTCTGCGTATTGTTTGGGCGTATCCGGATCTTTCATGCCATGCAAAATAATGGCAAATTCATCGCCGCCCAGGCGGAATAAGGCTTCGCTGGGAAAGGTTTTTTTGAGCAGGTCGGCAAAGGCGACCAGTACTTTATCGCCTTCATCGTGGCCGTATTGGTCATTAACCTCCTTGAAGTTGTCAAGGTCGGCAAGCAGCAGCGCCGTATCTGTTTTACAGGGGGTTTTGCGCATGAAATCCTGGAGGCTACGCCTGTTGTTCAGCCGGGTTAGATGATCCGTGTTCGCGTCTATGAGCAGTTTGTTTTTATGTTGATGCTCAAGGGTAATGTCCGTGAAAAGATATATAAAACCTGCCGGATTGCCAAATGTGTCCAAAAGTTTTTCTTCTTGAATTTTCAAGACCATCTCTTTGGAAAGCAGGGTTGTATTGTCTTGATCATGGTCAAGCATCCAGTTTTTACTCCGGGTGAATGTATGGGTTTCATCCATGAGAGAATCTACGCATTTGCCTAAAAGTTCGGTACGGTCTAATTTAAAATTTTCAATAAACTTTTGATTGACGCTGGTGATGGTTCTGTTTTTATCGGTAACCATGACCGAAAAGGGCAGGCTTTCAATCAGTATGTTTGATTCGACCAACAGGTTCTGAAGATCGGTCACATCACGGGCCAGCCCCACAGTGCCGATCACAGTGCCGTCCGTATCAAAGATGGGGGATTTATAGGTTTTAAATTTGCGAAACTCATCACCGCATTTCACGGTTTCATCAAAAAGACAGGTTTCTTTTTTATCAAGAACGATATCCTCTGATTCCAAACAGATATATTCCCCTTGGGCGTATTCGTCCGGTTCAAGATCCCAAATATAATAATGGCCTCGTCCTTCGATCTGGGCCTTGGTTTTGCTAACGGCACGGCAAAAGCTATTATTGACTTTCAGATGGGATCCCCGGCTATCCTTGAACCAGATCAGGTCCGGCACACTGTCTATCAACGAGTTCAGATATTGGGTGGTTAATGTGCAATCCTCCTGCATCTTAATCTGTTTAAGGATGCGTGCAAAGGAGGTTTGCACTTTATTCTCTGTAAACGGTTTGATCCATACCTGATCGAAAAGGTGGTGGTTGTCTGTGAGTATGGCAAGCTTGTCAGGCCCAACGCATCCGATTAAGACTGCCTGGTCGTTTTTGGCAAAAAAAGTTTCTTTAAGGGCGTCAGGGTGGATCGTGTCAAAATCAAGGATGATGATCCTGCATTGTTTAATATCATCCTTTTTAATTCTTGGGCGGCGGAGAAATTGATGGGAAAAATTGTCGAACGGCGGTACGCCTTGAAGAATCGTTATAAGGCGGTCATCCTGTGTTGTCATGTAAATGTTTAGCATCCGGTGGTACATACCCGACTCCTTGGTGCCAGGAAATATTCGAAAGTGATTATGGCATTTATCATATCTCAAATACTAACAGCATAAACCAGAACCTGCAATAAAATGTCATGACCAATGTTCTGGGTACCGGGCAAAATTTGTTGGACTTTGGCGATGCCACCTGGTAAATTTTATTGAGATTTCACAAATTAATCAATCGCTCTCTTCTTTTTGTCGTAAGACTGCATCGGATAATATTAATCATATTTAGGAGGGAAAATGGGAAAATTGATCAAGGAATCAGATGACAAAGGTCGGCTTCACATTGATACGCCGATGCTGGGGGAATCCTTGGTGAGCAAGGAATTTTTAAAGACCACCGAATCCGGAGAGTATTTCAGAATGCACCCGGATATCAATGTGCTGAAAATCGGCGGCCAAAGCATCATGGATCGGGGATCAAAAGCGATTTTCCCCATCGTGGACGAACTGATCAAGGTTAAGGAAGATTATAAGTTATTGCTGATGACCGGCGGCGGTACAAGGGCCAGGCACGTGTATAATATCGGCGTGGATCTGGGTATGCCCACAGGTGTGTTGTCAAAGCTCGGGGATAAGGTTTCATCCCAGAATGCGGTGATGCTTTCCGTTCTTTTAGCCAAACACGGCGGCGTTCGCATCGGCCACGGGGACCACCTTGAACAGTTGACCATGTTCTGCCGGCAGGGTTACCTGCCGATTACGACGGGTATACCGCCCTATGGATTTTTTGAGCATCCGGCGCAGTTTGGTTCCATCCCCCCCCACAGAACCGATTGCGGGGCTTTTCTATTGGCTGAAAATATTGGCGCAAGATCCCTGATCTATCTCAAGGATGAGACCGGACTTTTTTCAAAGGATCCCAAAAAAGCCAAAAAGAAAGAGAAACTGGATTTTTATGATAAGATTTCAGTGGATGAATTGATTGAACTGGACCTGGACGATTTGATCATTGAACGTCCTATCTTAAATATGCTAAAAAATGCCAAATGCTTGAAACAATTGCAGATAATTGATGCTCTGCGCCACCCTGAAAAGATCAGAGAGGCGCTGGAGGGCAAGCATGTGGGAACAATCGTTCATAAATAGTGTTTGAACGAATAGCCACCCATCTGCGGCGTTGCTTCACAAAGCTGCAATCCTCACGTACTATAGTACGCTCCGGTTGCAGCTTTGCTTGCGCCTTGCATCTGGGCAACTTTTCGTCCAAACACCGGTATCCGTTGAGATACTAAATAACAGGCCTGGTGGTTTATTTTTTCCCATTCTGCTGGCCTGATCCGTGTTTAGACAGGTAGACGATTTCAGCATTCGCCTCTTTGGCAATGAGTTCAAGCTCATTTTTCCTGACATGTTTGGCAAAGATTTTTATATCTTTGCTGCTTAAAGCAACCACACGAAAGCGGGCTTTTTTTTCGCCCTGTTCAACTTTACGTCTTTCTCTTACAAAAATTTTGGTCATGACTGCCTCCTGTATTGTTAAGGATAAATATGATATGGGTATCATATCTTTTAATTTAAAATATATCCTTTAAGGATATATGTCAAGGAATTATATATGGAACATAAAAATTTACCGGGATCGGGCCGGCAGGAACGCTATATCCAGGCCTCTATCCTCCTTGGGCTGATTCCTGCCCCCTCTTACGGATACGAATTGATCTCCACCATTCAAACCTTTGGTTTCATTGAAGGCACCGCACCTCCCGGCATGGTCTACCGGCATTTGCGGCAAATGGAAGATGACAACTTGCTCAGTTCCCAATGGGATACCGAGCAGGCCGGGGCGGCCAAACGGATCTATACCATCACTGATGAGGGCAGGGAGGTGCTGGACCTGTGGGTTCAACATATGCAGGACCGGGCAGATAAACTCAATGGGTTTATAAAAATGTATCGGGATAAGATTGAATAAGGCCCATGGGTTGACTTAAAAAAGTTTAACCACGGAACACACTGAAAATAGTGTTCCGTGGTTAAGTGTTTTACATATCAAATTTATGATATGCTTCGGCAAGATCATCGGCCCACTTTCCAGCCCAGACATCGGGGACGGTTTCCTCTACCTGGGTGATACTTTCCCAGCTGATGCCGATTTCGGTAAAAATATCCTTCAGGATCTCTTCGGTGGGGGCCAGCCAGACGCAAAAACGTGTGCCGTTCTTTTCGTTGTAATACGTTCTGACCCAGGTTGCTGCCTCTATCTTTGCCAGTTTGCGCCAGTTCGCTTTTACAGTTTCCCAATCAACTTCGGGGGAATTGTGAATCATTACATATTTATTGGTTTTACTCATGGCTCTTCTCCTTTTTTTATGGGTTAAGCTCATTTACCTTTCAGTCATGAACTGTCCGGTTATTTATAGCTAACTCAATAATCATTCCAAAGATTAGTTGAAAACTTTAAATTATATGCAACTACTTAAAATAATGGATTGAAATGGTGCTTTTTTTTGATTGCTTCCAAGGCTGCAAAATATTGACAGATTGTTTTCCGCCACTTATAGTAGAAATTATACCTGGTGGCGCCACAAGTAGCGCAACGGAATCATCCAAACAAAAAAATCCGATTATGGAAAACATTCAACAGGCGATCGAGAAGAACGAACTGCTTAAGCGGTTGCTGGAAGCTATCGGCGACGGCGTGTTTGTGCTGGATCCCTCCGGAAGAATCGTCGCCTGGAATCCGGCCATGGAAGCCATTACCGGGTATTCATTCAAAGACGTCAACGGAAAAAATTGCCGGATACTTAAGTTCACTCAATGTTTCGGCAAGGATTGTCCTTCGGGGATAAATGATTGCAGGATTCTTAAAACCGGGAAAATCATACCGACCGAATGCACGATCCGGCACCGGGATGGACACGGGCTTTCGGTGAGCAAAAATGCCCGGGTCATTAGAAATGATCTCGGACAAATCATCGGGGTGATCGAAACCGTTACGGATTTGACAGAGCTTAAAAAGACCCGGCTGAAAATGGAAAAAGCCACCCGTCGCCTGGGCCAGTTGAACCGGCTGGGCGGCATCATCGCCAAAAGTCAGGTCATGCAGAATGTATTTTCGTTTATCAAAGCGTCTGCTGCATGCGAAACATCCATATTTATCCAGGGAGAGAGCGGAACGGGCAAGGAACTTGTGGCAGGGGCCATTCATTCTATTGGCGAAAGAAGGACGAAGCCCATGATTACGGTCAACTGCAGCGCGCTGCCGGAATCTTTGCTGGAAAGCGAATTGTTCGGACATATCAAAGGGGCGTTCACCGGGGCCGGCCGGGATCGGATCGGACGGTTTGAGCAGGCCGACCAGGGTACGATTTTTTTGGATGAAATCGGTGAAATTTCGCCGTATATCCAGTTGAAATTGTTGCGGGTACTTCAGGAAAAAGAGATAGAACGTGTCGGGGAGTCCCGAAAGCGTAAGGTGGACATCCGGATCATTACCGCCACCAATAAAGATTTGAAATCTCGGGTGGAAGAGGGCCTTTTCCGGGAAGACCTGTATTATCGGCTCAAGGTATTTCCAATCTATCTGCCCCCTTTAAGGGATCGCAGGGAAGACATCCCGCTGCTGGTCGATCATTTTATTAAGCTGAACAATAAGCTATCCGACGGAACTGTTACGGGCATGAGCAAATCTGCCTTAAAAATTTTTATGGAACATGACTGGCCCGGAAATATCCGGGAACTGGCCAATGCCATTGAACATGCCTTTGTGCTTTGCTCGGGCCGACAGATTGAACCCGAAGATCTTCCCGTAGAAATCGTTGGCCAAAGGCGTTGTGACAGGCAATCGGTTCAAACAATACCCAATGCCAACCCGCCCCATAAAAAAAGGCGGCAGAACTTGGACCGTGAGCGATTACTTCGCATCTTGCGGAAATCGGGATGGAACAAAGCCGAAGTTGCCAGGCAAACCGGATTTAGTCGGGCAGCCATCTGGAAATACATGAAAAAGTGGGATATTCCCATGCAGCGTGAATAACAGCTGACAGCGCTCAATAGTCGACAAAATTTATATGCGGATTTTAAAAAAGGAAAGGATTTAACGCCAGAAAATATCCCGGGTGTCGAAGACCAGGAAGCTCTGTTTTCCCGGCTGCAAGTTCAATGTCCCGGCCTCTTCCTTTGGCAATAAAAGGGTGAGCCTGAAGGCGTCCGCGTCAAAGTCCACCTCAATATGACCAGTTTTCGGTTCCAGTGCCATTTGGGTGACCATGACCGGCACCTGGTTTTTTTCGTCGGATTGGTTTTCATTTGTACGGACGATGCTGATATCCTCCGCCTGGATCAGGGCAGTTTCGCCGGTTTTATCAGGCAGGCGGATATGCCGATCGCCGGATAAAGGCAGGATCCAGTTGACGGTGCCGTCAGTCTCTACTTTCCGGTAGGGCGGGGGGAGTATGATCTCCTGGTGGGTGGAAAAGATCCGGCCTTTTTCCATGGAGACCCGGGTGTCGCTGATGGTATTGAGCCATGCCAGATCGTGGCTCACAATGATCAGGGTACACCCCCATTTGTCCCGGGCCGCCAAAGAGGCCTGGCGGATAAGGCGGGCGCTTGAGCCGTCCACGCTTGCAACAGGTTCGTCGAGCAGCAGGGCCCGGGGTTCAAGGATCAGTCTGGCCGCCAGGGCCACACGCTGGGCTTCGCCGCCGGATAACTGGTGCCAGGCCCTGTCATGGAATTCATCAAAATCCAGACCCACCGCGGCCATGGCTTGGGCTGCCCGCTGTTTTAAATTGTGGGCGTCTTTGCGGATTTTAAGGCCGTAGACAACATTGTCCAGGACCGGGCGCTTGAGCAGATAGGGGGTCTGGGTCATCAGCGTGACCCTGGATCTGACCCGGGCGGACATGGGGTGTTCCCTGCGGCCGTCGAAATGGATTTCGCCTTGGCTCGGGGTCATGGCAAATGCCAGCAGCTTTAACAGTGTGCTTTTTCCACTGCCGTTGGGCCCGGACAAACCCAATATGCTGCCCGCCGGAATGCTGAATTCGTCAATATCCAGCACCTTTTTGCTGCCGTAGTAATGACGGATGTGTTTAAGGGTGTATATGGATGCCGCAGCGTTCATGTGATGCTACCTTTTGCGCAGAAAAGAGAGGCTTAAGTTGACCGTAAAAGCGATGGCCATCAAGACAATGCCCAGGGCAATGCCGTCGGCAAACATCCCTTTGTTGGTTTCCAGGGCAATGGCCGTGGTCATGGTCCGGGTGTGATATTTTATGTTCCCGCCCACAATCATGGAGATGCCCACCTCGGTCAGGACACGGCCGTAAGCCGTAACAGCCGCGGCAAGGATGCCGAACCGGACCTCCCACAGACAGGTCAAAATGATATCTTTTTTCCCGGCACCCAAAGAGACCAGGGTCAGCTTCAGGGCCGGGTCGATGTTTTCAATGATGGAGGCCGTGATGGCCGTGACCACGGGAAATGCCAGGATCGTCTGGCCCACGGCGATGCCGGCCAGGGTAAATAACAGGTTCATCTCTCCCAAAGGTCCTTTGGACGAGATAAAGGCATAGACAATCAGCCCCACACACACTGTGGGCAGGGCCAAAAGTGTGTCCAGAACGGTTCTGATCGGCCGTTTGAATTTAAAATCAAAGTACCCCAGAACAAACCCGCAGGGCAGTCCGATTAAAAGACTGACCAGCATGGAGCCGGTGGATGCCTGGACCGTGGCTGAAACTGCTGACCAGGTGGAGATATCCCCCCCGATCAGCAGTTCTATCGCCTTAAAAAATCCTTCAAGAAGAAATGCCATTATGACCTTTGTGAAACCTGGCTAAACCGTACAGATTTATTTAGCATTGGGGATAAACAGTTTTTTCCCAAGAAGCCTGAAGTCGCCGATTTTCTTCTGGGCACTTTCAGAGGCCATCCAGTCGGAAAATTTCAAGGCCAGCTCATACTTGGCCTTGGGGCAGTTCGCAGGGTTAAGGGTCAGTACGGAGTATTGATTTAAAAGGATATCATCCCCTTCCACCAGTACGGTCAACGGTGCGTCTCCGCCCTGCTGGTCCTGGTATTTGATATAGGTGCCGCGGTCGGTCATGGTGTAACCATTTCTTTCCTGGGTAACATTAATGGTGGCCAGCATGCCCTGACCGGTTTGAACGTACCATGCTTCTTTGTCCGGCAATGCAATGCCTGCATTTTTCCAGAGCAGTTTTTCTTTTTTGTTGGTGCCTGAATCATCCCCCCGGCTCATGAAAAAAGCTTCCTTGGTCTTGATGGCGGACAGGGCCTGGGAAATATCTTTACCCTTTATGCCTGCCGGATCGGATTTGGGGCCGATGATCACAAAATCATTGTACATGACTTCCCGCCGGTCTTTGCCGTAGTTGGCAGCTAAATATGCTTTTTCTGCCGCTGGGGCGTGGACGAGCAGGACGTCCACATCACAGTTCTGGCCAAGCTTCAGAGCTTTGCCTGTTCCCGTAGATGTCCATTTCAGGGTGATGCCGGTCTCTTGTTCAAAAAAAGGAATCAGGTAATCAAGCAATCCTGTATTGTCCGTTGAGGTGGTAGTGGCCATCATTAATTCTCCGTTTGCACCGGCCTGCACCGTAACGGCACAGAATAAACCTATGAGGACAGCAAACCATACGGATAAACATTTTTTGAGTTTCATTTTTACTCCTTTAATAAAGATGCTACATTAAAAATTGTGGTTTTGTTCTGTATGAACGTTTTCAAGACTTACTAATTAGTTCTATTGTTTGTTTGGGGGCGAACCCGAAGGGGGGGAAGATGAGCCAGGTTAACCCACGACCATATTACGGAAAATACATAAAACATATTGTTATTTCATAAGACAAGATGGTGCTGTTTGTCAATAAATAGATGTTTTAAATCCACTGTTTTTAGATTTCAAACATGCTGAAATTTAACATAAACGGTTTCCATGCGAATTTTTTAACTATTTTAAATTAAATGATAGGTTGAACATATTCGAGTGTTGAAACCTTTGTTTTTTTCGTATAGGATGTACTTAAATTCAAAAACAGCGAAATTTGTTGATTCAATACTTGTTTTAGATGAACATCGTTCTAAATTGATCTGATCCTCTGTTCTGATAAATCGCCCTCTATAGGTATGTCGCGCGATCAATTTCGTTCTTTTACCGGCATGTCCAATGCCTTAAAAAAAATGCACGTGGACAAAAATTAAAAATTTAAATTCACGGGAATTAAAGATCAAAGAGGTATTCTGTAACAATCCGTTCAGCTGTAAAATCGCAAAGACAAAGATATAGGCAAAAAAGGCCGACAATATAAAATTGCATAAGGGATGAGTTAAAAAGTGAATCCAGTTAATCTTATTCCTGTACCGGATACAATTCCCGTACACTGGGCGTGGTTTCAGGTGCTGTTGATCGTTACGTTTGCTTTGCACCTGCTTTTCATGAATGCCATGCTGGGCAACGCAATCATGGCGTTATTCCGAGAATTTAAGATTGACAAAGACGCGGATGCTATGAATTTTCGGACCGCTACAAAATTGCCTTACACCATCGCGTTCACCGTAAATATGGGTGTGGCGCCCCTGCTGTTTATTCAGGTGCTTTACGGGCACTTTATTTACACGAGCTCCATTTTGATGGCGGCCTACTGGTTGTCCATTATCCTGCTTTTAATTTTGGCATACTATGCGGCTTATATTTACGACTTCAAATTTAACGCCATGGGCCGCAGCAGGACAATTTTTATCAGCATCAGCGTGATACTCCTGCTTTGGATCGGGTTCTTATTCACCAATAATATGGTGATGATGATTCAACCTGAAATTTGGGTTTCGTATTTTCGAAATCCCTTCGGCACCTTGCTGGGGCTCAAAGAGCCCATGCTGATACCAAGGTATTTGCATTTTGTTCTGGCCTCCGTCGCCGTGGCTGGGCTTTTACAGGCCATTTTCTGGACCTTGAAACAGCAGGAACCGGTTTCAAAACAGGCGGTTCGCTCCGGCCTGAACTGGTTTGCCTGGGCCACCTGTATCCAATTTATCGTGGGTATCTGGTTTTTGATCTCTCTGCCCGAAGATATAATGATGCTGTTTCTGGGTCGGGCATCCTTGAACAGTGCTTTGCTTGCTTTGGGCGTTGTGCTGGGCGGTGCGGCCATTGTTTCGGCCGCCCAGCACAAGGTCTGGCCCACGGCCGCCCTGGCCCTGATCACGGTGGTGGATATGGTGCTGGTCCGGGATCTGCTGCGCAGCGCTTACCTGAAACCCTATTTTTCTCCAAAACAATTGACTGTCGTGCCGGAATACTCCCCCATGATTATGTTTTTAGTGGCCTTTGCGGCAGGTCTCGTCATTATCGCATACATGATTAAACTTGCCGTGTCGTCGGGAAAGGCGGCATGATATGAATTATCCTGTCTGGGAACTTTACACTGCAGGTGGCGGCTTTCTGATTGCCTTGATTGCTGTGGTTCACGTTTACGTTGCGCATTTTGCCGTGGGCGGCGGACTCTTTTTGATATGGGCGGAGAATAAAGCGTACAAAGAAGATTCAAATGTCCTTTTGGATTACGTAAAAAGGCATACGAAATTTTTCCTCTTAGTGACCATGGTGTTTGGCGGCCTGACCGGTGTGGGGATATGGTTCACCATCTCTTTGCTTAATCCGTCGGCGACGTCTACTTTGATCCATACCTTTGTCTTTGGATGGGCTACGGAGTGGGTCTGTTTTGTGGGCGAGATCGTTGCCCTGTTTATCTACTTTTACACCTTTGGGAAAATGGCGCCTAAAGATCACCTTAAAATCGGGTGGCTCTACTTTATTTTTGCATGGCTATCCCTTTTCCTGATCAACGGGATCATTGATTTCATGCTGACGCCGGGTCAATGGCTTGAAAACCAAAGTTTCTGGTCCGGGTTTTTTAATCCCACCATGTGGCCGGCAATGTTTTTCAGAACCTTTATCGCCTTTATGTTTGCAGGGATCTTTGGTTTTTTGACAAGCATGTTCATTGAAGATAAAAAAGTTCAGTACGCAATGAACAAAAGCTGTGCCGTCTGGACCCTGGTGCCGCTGGTCGGTATGCTTGTATCCGGATACTGGTATTTTAAAGTGCTGCCGGAACCGGTGCAATTGATGGTGTTCAAAGGCTCCCCGGAACTTTTGCCCTATTTGACGACATTTTATATCGGTACCGGTGTATTGTTTGCAGGTGCTTTGATTCTTGCGATTTCTTTGCCGTTACCGTTCAAAAAGGTGGTGGCTTTTGTGCTTCTGGCCATGGGACTGGTTTATATGGGCGGATTTGAATTCCTAAGGGAGGGCAGCAGACGCCCCTGGGCCATTTGCGATCACACCTATGCCAACGGCATAAAGAAAACAGATATTCCGAACATTGAAAAAAGCGGTTTTTTACCTGCGGCAAAATGGGTGTTTAACCGGGAAATTACGCCGTTAAATATTATGTCCGCCGGCCGGGAACTTTTTCGTAATCAGTGTTCAAGCTGCCATTCGGTGGGCGGGCCCATGAATGATATCTTGAAATTGACCCAAGGGATATCGGTGTACGGGATCGACTCCCGGTTGAACGGATGCGGAACAATCAGTCACTACATGTCGCCGTTCATGGGCAATCGTTATGAACGCTGGGCCCTGGCAACATTTATTGCAGAGGGGTTGAACGCAGAAAAAGCTGTGGGTGATACCGCCTTTCCACCCCAGAATAAAACGGCAAAAATTCCGCCCTTTGATGCGGATACCGATGAATATGTACTCTTATCCTGGAATAACCTTGGGATGCACTGTATTTCAGACAGTGATCCGTTCTGGGTGCTTTTGCCTCCGGCCAATGATCTGTTTGCCCAGTTGATCAGGCGGGGCGAAATGCCCGAGGTTGTCACAGAAAATGTTGAGATTACCTATGCGGTAGAGCCCGGATTTGAGAAACCAAGTGCCCACGTCAAATTCTGGGAACATGCCCAGTCAATATTTGGCGCTTCCCCGGAGAAAAATATCGGGCTTTCCGGTAACGGGCTGTCCGGAAAAATGCACCTGGCCGAAAAACTCAATGCCTTTGAAGCCACCTTGATTCCGGTCGTTCCGTACAATGACGACGGCGCCTATAATCCCTATCCCAAATTCACCATTACGGCTGTTGATACGCAGACCGGGCAAAAATTGGCGCAAACCACCACCGTGGCCCCGACATCCACGGAGATGGGGTGCCGTAACTGCCACGGCGGCCAATGGCGGGTGAACGGCAAGGCCGGCTTCACCGATGAAACCTCGGCCAATATCCTGGCTGTTCATGACAAGCGATCCGGCACCAATCTGCTGGAAATGGCCCAAAACGGCCAGCCCCAGCTATGCCAGTCCTGTCATCCGGATCCGGTGCTGGGTACCAAAGGACAACCGGGGGTGCTGAGTTTTCCGGCTGCCATACACGGCTTTCACGCCAATTATTTGACCCAGCGAGGCACCGAAGCCTGTTTTAAGTGTCATCCATCCCGGCCTGACGGACCTACCCAGTGTTTGAGAAGCATTCATGCCAAAAATCTGGACTGCACCTCCTGCCATGGTTTTTTGGAAGATCACGCTTTAAGCTTGTTGAAAAAAGAGGCCCAGGATGGAAAACCTGGCGCCCGGCGGCTGATGACCCATCTTAAGCCCCGTACCGTAGCCTCCGTTGATCAGATTAACCCACGCATTCCCTGGGTGAATGAACCGGATTGCCTAAACTGCCATAAAGATTTTGCCCCGGCCGATGTAAAAACGGCAAATGGGTTCAACCAGTGGACCATGGAACTTTCTGCCCTTTACCACCTGAGGCATGATAACACCGGACAACTTATGTGCGAGGCCTGTCACGGGTCGACCCATGCCGTATATCCGGCAGAAAATAAACTTGGTAAAGACCTGGACAATGTCCAGCCGCTGCAATACCAGCAGAACCGGAATCCCATCGGATCAAAACGCTGTTCGGTCTGTCATATTGAATCGATGGAAAGAATGCCGGCCCACCATCCCATGCGGGATTCGGCATCTATGGAAGATATGTAAGGGCACAAAGGAGTCCGATAATGAAGCTGAATACGAAGATTCTTATTATTAGTCTGGCAGGTCTGGGCATCATATTGCTTATCAGCGTACTGGCCACAGCCGTATATTTTAACCGGATCAAAGACGCACAGATTGCAAAGAATGCAAAATCGGCCCAAAGACAGTTTGAAATGGCCATGACGGCGAAAGAAAAGGTGTGGCTGACCAACGCGCTCCAGGTGGCAGCCAATGATAATGTTAAAAAAGCGATGCTGGGAAATGACCGAAAGCTGGCTGACCATGTGCTGAAACGACTGGGTAAAATCTTTAAGGAAAATACAGGATTTAAAAACGTCCAGGTTCATTTGATCGATAAAGATCTTCACTCGTTTTATAAATCCTGGGCCCCGGATTCCCACGGGGAGGCCCTTGGGTATTCCAAGGGATATGCCCAGGTTAAAAATACCCTTAAATCCGATGTTGCCATGGAAGTTTCCGGCAAAGGGGTGCGCCTTAAGGGATTGTTTCCCATTCTTGATGGGGAAAAATTTCTTGGTATTGCCAATTTTGAGGGGGGATTGAACTCCATTAAGCGCACATTAAAATCCCATGACATCGATTTCATCTACTTCATGGATGCCAAAGATTTAGATGTGGCCAAAGGTATGAGTGGAACACCACGGTTGGCTCAATTCATTTTAAATCAAAAGGATGTGGATGAAGCGTATTGGGCCTATCTTCAAAAACCGGGCATTGTAGAGAAAATTTTGGGGCTCCCTTTTTTCCTGGACAGTGAGTATCTTAACGTCACAGGTCAATTCAAGGGATTTGGCGAATCAACGACTGGGATGTATATGCTCGGGGTCAAAAATAAAATCGCCCTGGAAAATGTCCACGAATTGGAAAAATTAATTTTCACTATATTCAGCCGGTTGTTCGGTATTCTTTTGGTTTTAATCTTCGGCCTGGTCTTTTTTATGAACAAAAGTGTTGTGCGGCCCATTAAAAACATTGCGGACGGCATGCAGGATATTGCCCAGGGAGAGGGGGATCTGACCAAACGCCTGAAGATTGTTTCCAAAGATGAGATTGGACAGCTTTGCCGTGAATTTAATACCTTTATTGAAAAGCTGGATCACCTGATTTGGGATGTCAATGACAGAAACCAGAGCCTGGGGATTGTCTCCAATGAATTGTCCGGTGTTGCGGCATTAATGACAGCCAATGCCGGCAGAGTATCCACCCAGGCCAATACCGTTTCCGACGCAGCAGAGGCGATGAATTCAAATATGAATACGGTGGCGGCTGCGGTGGAACAGGCCACGGTCAGCGCCGCTCATATCGCGGCGGCCACCGAAGAGATGACGGCGTCCATCAGCGAGATTGCTCAAAATACGAGTAACACCCGGCGGATCACCGAGCAGGCGGTCAAAGATGCTGGCAGTGCTTCGGATAAGATCGGGGATCTGCGCGCCTCTGCCCAGGATATCGGAAATGTTCTGAACACCATCCAGGAGATCAGTGAACAGACCAATCTTTTGGCCTTAAATGCCACCATTGAGGCGGCCAGAGCCGGAGATGCCGGTAAAGGCTTTGCCGTGGTCGCCGATGAGATCAAGCAGTTGGCTGGCCAGACATCCAGGGCCACAATAGATATCAGGGAGCGGATTGAAAACATTCAGGGTGTCAGCAGCCAGGCCGTAGAACAGATCGGCAGGGTGGCCGCCACCATTGATGATGTGGACGGGCAGGTGAATGCGATGGCTGCGTCCATTGAAGAACAGGCGACAACCACCGAAGATATCTCTTCGAACATTCAGCAGGTCTCAACAGGGATTTCGGATATCCAGGAAACCGTTGTGCTCGCCAATGAGATTTCCGACCGGATTGCCGGGGAGATACATACAGTAAAAGAATCTGCAGCCGAGATCCGTGAATACAGCCGGAATGTTGAAACCGATGCCGAGGACCAGAATCGGATGGCCGGTGACGTCATTGAGATGATGAGTCAGTTTAAGATGACCCAGAAAGGGTTTCATGCCGCCCCTGTCAAGCGGGCGCACAGCCTGTGGAAAAAGAAGCTGTCAAATCTGTTGTCTGGCAAGCAGGAGGATGTCCGCATCGATCAGATGACCGATCACCGTCAATGTGATTTTGGCAGGTGGTATTTTGGTCAGGGATTGGAAAAGTACGGAAAAAGCCAAGGGTATGCAAAACTTGGTCAGGTACATGAAAAAGTACATGAAGTGGGTGGTGAGGTGGCCACACTCTATAAGCAAGGACAAGTTGATGACGCCCACGATCTCTTTAAAAACTATGGAAAAGTTACCTCGGAGTTGTTTGAACTGCTGGATGAATTGGAAAAGCAGACTTCCTAAGGTTTGTAATAATTGGGGACGTTATTTCCACAGGTTCCCTGGGAACCTGTGGAAAATTATTGATTATTACTGGAATGTGATTGGTTGTAACACCGACTGGCAATTAAGGTCAGCAACAAAGCAAAAAACATTGAACACAGTCCAATGGCGACACTGTAATAATCGTTTGAGGCCAGGGATAACCGCATTAAAAGGGCAGCCAGTGCATATCCTGAATTTCTGAACACCGCATGAAATTGAGGTAAAACGCCCTGGGCCAGAAATACCATGAGAATATCGGAAAAAATCAATACCGTATAAAAAGATAAAAGAAAATCAAATCCATCCAATTCCTGGCGTATCAGCAAAAGGTCGTACACCCCCAAACCGAAAAAAATTAAAAGCAAGCAAAATGCCACTGTTTTTTTTGCAGATATAAATTGGTTCAGGCTTGGACCCGGTGCCACTGTTTTCTCCAGGCCGGGCAGCATGGCTCTGTAAAAGCCGAGCAGACCGAAAATAGCCAGCGCCCCAAATCCGTATGCCAAAATATGATATACCACATCCGTGTGGTGTGTCAGCGATAATGGCTCTGTCAGATCGGATAATTGTTTGAACGCATTCCTTAAAAAGATCAACGCCAAAATTTCAAATTGCTTGCCCACTGCCTGGGACATGGATTCCGGCAGGGTAAATATCATAGAAATGATTTCCATATATAATACCAGCTGAAATACAAAGTATATGGCGTCATAATGGTTGTGGGAAACATGTCTCCCAAGCGCCGGAGACAGCATGCCCTGCCGGTTGAATTCAATGATGGTAAGGCTGGTCAAAAAAACTAGAATCAGAACATGGGACAGCATTTTATGGGTTGTGTCTCGGTGCCAAAACCTTTTTAAGATGTCCAGGGTGTATATACACGCGTTAAATATATTTTTCATAGATACCTGCCGCTGACCTTCATAGAACGATTTTATCGTATTTTTTTTTACTGGAATGCCATAACATAGCATACTTTTGATGGATTTTAAAAAAATAACATTCCAGCAAAATTAAAATAGTGGTATTTTAATATAAACGTCGGATACAGGGTAAGTACAAATTTCGATTGCACGTTGATCCCCATCAGTTTTTATTTGCACGCGTAGTCATTCAGTATCGGCTGTATCTGTCCTTCTTATCTCGACATTGACATTGAATCGTCACGAATTGACATTGAATCGCTGAAACCTGCTGCAGACTGCAAAAAAATATATCTGCAGAAAAAATTTTTTGTGCATTGATGCACCGGGTGAAAGAGGAAAAAATCTGAAATGATAAATGATGCAATGGAAAAAGAAACAATCCTGATCGTGGACGATACACCGGATAATCTGGCTGTTTTGGGTGAACTGCTGATGCCCTTTTATCAGGTCCGCGTTGCCAATTCAGGGCCCAAAGCCCTGACGGCTGCCGCTACCCTCCCATTACCGGACCTTATCCTGCTTGACATTATGATGCCGGGGATGGACGGCTATGAGGTTATAAAACATCTGAAAAGCAACCCCGAAACAAGTGATATTCCCGTTATTTTTATCACGGCCCTGGATACGTGCGAAGATGAAGCCAAAGGATTTGATCTGGGTGCCAGGGATTACATATCCAAACCGGTCCGCGCGCCGATTTTGCTGGCCCGGGTCAAAGGACAGCTTGAAATCAAGGCGGCCAGGGACATATTGCGCAACCATAACACCTGGCTTGAAGATCAAATTCAAAAGGGAATCCGCAAGTACCAAAAGGTTCAGGACATCAGTATGCGGGCCCTTGCCAGTCTGGCCGAAGCCCGGGATGACGAGACCGGAAATCATATTCTACGAACACAAAATTATTTAAAAATTTTAGCCGAAGAATTGGTCAGTCATGATAAACATACAGATATTCTGTCACCAGAGACCATTGAGGTCTATTCAAAGGCTGCTCCCCTTCATGATATCGGCAAAGTCGGTATTCCGGACCATGTTCTGTACAAGCCGGGCAAGCTGACCCCCGAGGAGTGGGAGATCATGAAAACCCATGCCCAGATAGGCGCAGACGCCATTCGACGTGCCGTCTGCCATGAGGAAGATAAGGAAGCGGTGGCGTTTCTCTATGTGGCCATGGACATTGCCGGGCATCACCATGAACGATGGGACGGCACGGGGTACCCCAATGGCCTTGCCGCAAACGATATCCCTTTGGCGGCAAGATTGATGGCTCTGGCCGACGTGTTTGATGCCCTGATCAGCCGCCGGGTTTATAAATCTGCGTATTCCATGGATGTCACGCTCAAGATTATTAATGACGGCCGCGGGACGCATTTTGATCCGGATATCCTGGATGCGTTTAACCGCCGATTGGACGATTTTCAGGATGTTGCCTCCCGATATAAGGAGCATCAGGATCTGTCGGGCAACCAATAATTATTGTGCCAAAATCAAGACCTGGGAATTTTAAGGTAGCGTTAACATGCTTAAATACATTTTTTTTCTCGTCTGCCTGCTGATCATACTCTTTGTTGATACAGGCTTTAGCGGGTTTATCGGAATTGCTGCTATTTGTTCTGCCTTATTTTATAATTTATATCAGCAAAAAAAAATCCAGGGCATGGAGATTGAACAGGCACAAAGAATTGCCGATCAGCGGTTTGAATCCCTGGGCAACAATATACCGGGCGGGTTTGTTTTCCGTTTTACCATGTTTTCTGACGGCACAAGACAATTTTCCTATATTAGCCAGGGCGTGCAAAAGCTGTTCAATCATTCTCCCGAGCAGATCATAAATGATCCATCACTGGTGCTGTCACATATGGACCAAAATTTCAATGTACTTTTTGAATCGAAGATGGCCCAAAGTGCTGAAAATTTGTCCTCAATCACCGAGGAGTTTAAGTTTGATCTGGACAATGACCAAAGTTTATGGCTGCAGTTTAATGCCCATCCGGTCAAAGAAGCAGATGGTCGTATTGTTTGGGACGGTGTCGGCATCGACATCACCGAACATAAAAAGGCGGAAGACAGCCTGCGGCAAAGCGAAACACGATTTCGTAATATATTCAGTGAATCCAGCATGCCTATTTTTTTAATGAAGGGTAACAGATATATTGATGCCAACCAGGCGGCACTCGATTTTTTAGGATACGACACGCTCGAAGAATTGACTGGGATAGGCCCCCAGGATATTTCACCCAAATACCAGCCCGATGGAATTTTATCCATTGAAAAAGTCAAAGCGGTTCATGACGCTGCGCATAATAAGGGAAGTCATCGCTTTGAATGGGAACACCTTAAAAAAGACGGCACTCATTTTTTTGTTGAAGTGACGTTGACGCCCCTTCGTTTCAATGAAAAGGCATTCATCCATGTTTCCTGGATGGATATCACGGACCGCAAACAGATGGAAAGCCGGTTAAAGGAGTATGAAGCCATCGTCAATTCGTCTGACGATGCCATCATTTCCAAAACCATATACGGCACGGTTCTCAGTTGGAACAGGGGGGCCGAAAAGATTTTTGGATATAAGGCGGATGAAATCATCGGACGGCCCATCAAACATTTGTTTCCCCACGATCTATGGATACAGGAACAAAAAATTCTGGACAAGATAAAACAGGGCGTCAATATCGATCACTTTGAGACCCGGCGGCTGCGCAAGGACGGTACCGTCATTGACGTCTCGGTTACCATTTCCCCCATATTTGATAAAGACGGATCTGTTTGGGCGGCATCTAAGATTGCCAGGAATATTACGGAGAAAAAGCGGATCAGCTTTTTGCTTGAAGAGCAGCGGCGGCAATTTAAAACCCTTTTGGAGACCATTCCCGATCTGGTGTGGCTTAAGGACAATGATGGGGTGTTTTTGTTCTGCAATCAGCGTTTTGAAGCCATGTTCGGGGCAAAACTCGAACAGATCGTGGGCAAAACCGACTATGATTTTTTTGATAAAGAGCTTGCAGATGTTTTCAGGCAAAGTGACAAAGCCGCCATGCAGGCCGGCACGGCAACCATGAACGAAGAGTGGGTGACCTTTCCGTCCGACGGTCATACGGAGTTGCTGGAAACCATCAAAACCCCCTTAAAAAATGATAAAGATGAGATTATCGGTGTTTTGGGAATAGCCCACGATATCACGGCAAGAACCCGGAATGAAGAGTACCTGAGGAAATTTTCCCTGGCCGTGGAGCAAAGTGCCAATGCTGTTGTCATCACCGACCGGGACAGTAAAATAGATTACGTCAATCAGCGGTTCACGGAGATGACCGGGTATTCCAGAGAGGATGTGATCGGCAAAACACCGAGCATCCTTAATTCAGGACAGACCTCTGAAAAAATTTATGAACAGCTGTGGGATGCCTTGAACCAAGGAAAATCATGGAGCGGCGAATTTATAAATTTACGCAAAGATGGTGAACAATACTTTGAATCTGCGGTGATTACCCCCCTGCGCGATAAAGACGGTACCGTGACCCATTTTGTGGCGATCAAAGAGGACATTACCGAGAAAAAACAGATCGAGCAGGAGCTGAGTAATTATCGCCAGCATCTTGAAGAATTGGTAAAATCGAGAACCGTGGAGCTTGAAGCCGCCAAACTACAGGCCGAAGCCGCCAACCGGGCCAAGAGTACGTTCCTTGCAAACATGAGCCATGAAATCAGGACGCCGATGAATGCCATTATCGGGTTTGCCCATCTGATCCGCGGGCATATCAAAGATGAGGAGCCGCAAGAGATGATCTCCAAGATCATCCGTTCGGGTAAACATCTGCTGGGGATCATTAATGACATACTTGATTTGTCGAAAATTGAAGAGGAGGCTTTAATCTTGGAAGAGACCACTTTTTTAACGTCCACAATTATTGATAATGTCTGCAGCATGATTCAGGATCCGATTTTACATAAAGGACTTCAATTCATCGTAAATACTGATCCTGAACTGGATACGTTGCCGGTTATGGGCGATCCCCTGCGCCTTCGGCAAATACTGGTCAACTATCTTGGCAACGCCGTTAAATTTACCGAGGCGGGCAAAATTATTCTGAATGCCGCTATATCCCAAAAGCATGCCCATAACGTTAAATTGCGCTTTGAGGTTCAAGATACCGGGATCGGTATCAGTGATGAACAAAAGAGTGTCGTATTTGATTCATTTGTACAGGCCGATGCCCTGACGACCCGCAAACATGGCGGCACGGGCTTGGGATTGGCCATCTCCAGGCAATTGGCCCGTATGATGGGCGGTGATGCCGGCGTTGACAGTGAACTTGGCAAAGGCAGCACCTTTTGGTTTACCGCGGTATTAAAACTTGGCGATGTCAAGGACCTGAAAACAGATGTGTGTGAAGCGCTGACAAAACTTAAGGAAAATGCCCGTGTTCTTCTGGTGGAAGACAATGAAATAAACCAGGAGGTCGCCAAAAATATCCTTGAACAGTTTGGATTGTCCGTGGATACGGCCTTTAACGGCCGTGTGGCCTGTCGGAAAGTGGAGGCGAATCTTTACGACTTGATTTTAATGGACATGCAGATGCCGGTCATGGACGGGTTGGAAGCCTCCAGAAAAATCAGAGAAATGCCCAACGGGGTGCAAGTTCCCATTGTGGCATTAACCGCCAATGCATTTGAAGAGGACCGCAAACGTTGTCAGGACGCCGGCATGAACGGCTTTGTTGCAAAACCCTTTGAACCTGAGCAATTGCATGCCGTACTGGCCCGATGGATTCCCGGACATGATGGGTTTGAGGATCACACCTGCACAAAGAATCAATCCGAAACAAAAAGCCTGAAAAGCAGCGGAGATACCGATCGCCACATTGATCTAAAAACCGGCCTGAAATATGTCAAAGAACAACAAATTTATCATAAAATGCTTGGCAAGTTTGTAGGGCAGCAGCCTGATCTGCCCGCACGTATTGAAACCGCGTTAAATGACCAGGATATGGATTCAGTGCGGCGTATGGTCCATTCTCTGAAAGGATTGGCCGGCACCCTTGGTATGCATGAACTTCAAGCCATCGCGGTGTCCTATGAAAATCTTGTGCGCAACGGTGCCGCCGAGCGCGAACTCAATGCGTCTTTGGGGGCTTTAAAAGAGGAGATAACTGCAGTTTGCGAGGAAATCCAGCAGATGAATATACCCGTAGCCGTTGAACCGGATACTGTTGACCTGGGCCGGCTTAAGTCACTGGTCAGCCAACTTGCAGATTTTTTAAAGAAAAATGATATGAGGGGGTATAAAATCTGGGAAAAAGCATATCCGGCTCTGGCCAGCGTCATTACAGGCGAAGAGGTAAATACGTTAAAACAACAGATTGAAAATTTTGATTTTTCAGAGGCCTTATCTACGCTGGAGGATCTTATGGCGTGTTACCCGGAACAACTCATGGCCGATTCGTGCTCATGACGCACCATTTAATTAAAACAGTGAAGATAAAGACAGGTGGATTGATGAATCTTTTGCCAAAAAAATATTGGGCCTCTTTTGGGGAGCCTTATTCCTTTTTATGCTGTCAACATCTGTTTTGAGAACTGAAAATTATCTGTTTGTGGGCAGTAATTTTCCTGTTTTGTCGGAGATACTGCCGGATAAAACCCTTGGCGGCATCAGCATTGATCTTTGCTTTTTTAAACTGATTTCCAATCGGGTTGATCTCGTCCCTACCCAGAAAAGAGAAGCATATAAAGCATTTGAGCGCCTGGGCCTCAGCAAAGAGCAATATCCGGTATCTATTTTGCCTGAACTTTCAAGCCATTATAATTACTATGGATTTTCAAAGAAAAAACATGCAGAACTCAAGCATTTTAAGGCGGCGTTTGACCAGGAACTCAAGATTATGAAAGATTCCGGATAAATAGCCCAGTTGCTGCAGAAATACCCCCGGGCCGATTAAATCGTATAAAAAATATTTTTTGAACGCCAACAACTAACATGTGTAACTTGATCATCGCGTGTAAAGGGGCAAACACATATGCCGGATCAAACCAGGTCGACCACTGCTTTAAAGGGTTCGTTGAAAAAACCGTCCCTTGCTGCAACCCTGACACTTCTTTTAACATTGACGGTGACGGTGGTTACCATGTCCGTAGCCGGAATTTTATACATTGCCATGTCAAAGAGTGAATATCGAAATCTGGAGAAAAAGGCCGATGATTTTATTGCATCCATTGATGATGTATTGGAAATTCCTTTATGGAATATGGACCGTGAAAATATAAAAAAAATCGGCCAGGCATATGCCAATGATGAAGTGTTTGAATTTATTGACATTCAGGGTAATCTCAAGACCACATTTTTTAATTATTCCCGGAATCGAAACGCGCCGGTTATCCGTAAATCCGGTGAAATTTTCCATGCAGGCCGGCTTGTCGGTCATATTCATATGGCCTTTACCACCCAAGGGCTGATCCACCGCAACCACAAAATACTTTTTTCGGGCCTTGGTATACTGCTCCTAGTCATTTTTGCGTTGACCCTGGTAACAGGTATGTTTTTTAAAGCGGTTCTCGGAAATCTTTTTCAACGCATTAATAACATCTCCGATGCCTATGCCCTGGGAAAAGATATTACGCCCGAACACGAAATTGCCTATTGTGAGTTTCGTCCCCTGCTCGGTATTCTTGGGGATATGCGCGATAAACTGAATATGCAGATCATAGAGATTAAAAATGCAGAAAACAAATATCGAACTATCTTTGAAAATGCGGTGGAGGGAATATTCCAGTCCACCCCCGATGGCCATTTCATTGACGTCAATCCTGCAATGGCACGAATGCTTGGTTACAACTCCCCCCAGGCATTAACCCGGTCCATCTCCAATATCGGAGAACAACTTTATGTGAGCCCCGAACGCAGACAAGAATTTATCAGGAAGATAAAAACACAAAAAGCGGTAACCGATTTTCACACCGAATTTCGCACGATAACCGGACAAACCGTCTGGTTGGCAATTTACTCCAGACCTGTATGGGGTGATGACGGCAAGCTTGAATATATTGAGGGGATGGCCCTGGATATTTCCCGGCAAAAAAAGGCTGAAGAGGAAAGGAAAAAGTTAGAAACCCAATTGATTCATTCCCAGAAGCTTGAGTCCGTAGGCCGGCTTGCAGGCAGCGTTGCCCATGATTTCAATAACATGCTCAGCATTATTTTAGGCTATTCGGACATGATACTGCAGACCGTCACGCCCAAGGACCCCAATTATGAAAGGCTGATTGCCATCAGTTCTGCAGCCAACCGGTCAGCCGGGTTGACAGGTAAGCTCCTTGCCTTTGCACGCCAGCAGACTGTTTCTCCTAAAATTTTGGATTTAAATAAAAAAGTGTATGATATGATGAATATGCTCAAACGCCTGTTAAGGGAGGATATTGATTTAAGATTTTTACCGGGCGAAGATATCGGCATGGTGAATATAGATCCCATCCAATTGGATCAGATATTGGTAAACCTGTGTATTAATGCCAAGGATGCCATTAGGGGAAACGGTCAGATTACCATTTCAACCGGACACATTTTTATTGATGATGCGTATGCCCGGCAACATTCGGATGCTGTTGTGGGTGACTATGTCACGCTTTCTGTCAGCGATAATGGCTGTGGCATGGAACCTTCCATGCTTGATAATATTTTTGAGCCTTTTTTTACAACCAAAAAAGATAAAGAGGGGGCCGGTTTAGGTCTTTCCTCTGTTTATGGTATCGTCAGGCAGAACAACGGAAGTATTCATGTACATAGTAAGCCGGGCCAAGGGGCGATCTTTACGATTCATCTTCCCGAGTACCGGGATGCCGTGCCCTCGGCCGAACACGAGCCTGATACCAACCTGCGATTTAAAGGAAATGAAACCATTCTTCTTGTGGAGGATGAAACACCGCTTCTTCATCTGGGCCGCGAAACATTGGAGCAGATGGGGTACACGGTTTTGGCTACCGAGTCACCCAACCAAGCCATAAAGATTGCGGCTGAGCACCCGGGTGAGATCCAACTGCTTATGACGGATGTGATTATGCCTGAAATGAACGGTTTGGAACTTGCCAACAAACTGCTGCGCGAGCATCCCGGCATTAAATGCCTTTATGTATCAGGGTATACCACGGATATTTTTTCTTCCCAGGGGGCATCGGAAAAAAATGTTCATTTCCTTCAAAAACCTTTTACAAAAAAGGATCTGGAAAAGATGCTTAATAAAATTTTGTCTTGATCAGACACCTGGTTCTGTCGGTTTTTAGGTTAAACACGAAAGGTATCGATCACGCCTTTTATTTTATTCGAGATGCCCATCAATGGTTTAATTGATATCATAATTCATCTCCTTAGGCATTCCGGCAGGAAGGCTGACGGTCAGTGTTGTTCCGGTAGAATCATCTGAGTCCATCGAGATCCGGCCACCATGGATCTGGGTGAAAAGTTTGGCGGAATAGGTGTCAAGCCCGGTGCCTCCGGATTTGCCAAAGGTTGCATATTGATGATTGAATAAAAGCTAAGACCATTGATCCAGTAATTGCAAAAAATCCGCCTCCGGCATGGGTGAGGCGAAAAAAAATCCTTGGACAATGTCACACCCTAATTGTTCGAGAAGTTCGGTCTGCTCTTTTTTTTCAACCCCTTCGGCAATGACCTGCAATCCTAAGTTATGGGCCATGTCAATAATCGTTTTGACCATGATTTTATCATTGGGGCTAACCAGGATGTGCCGGATAAACGAGATATCAATTTTTACATAGTCAATGGGCAGTTTTTGAAGATAAGCCAAAGAAGAGTATCCGGTTCCAAAATCATCCAGGGCGATAGTAATCCCTATTTGCTTTAACTGCTTAAGGTTCTCAATGGCTTTTTCCGGATTTGACATGATCAGGGTTTCAGTGATCTCAAGCTCTATATTTTCAGAAGGGATTTGATATTGTTCAAGAATAGCTTCCACCTTAGCTGCCAGGTCGTGTTGATCCAGTTGCAATGCAGAAAAATTAACGGCGATATGCACATTTTTATGTCCCTTTTGCTGCAATGCCCGGCAGGCTTTGCAGGCCGTGTCAAGCACCCATTCGCCAATGGGTATGATCATGCCGTTTTTTTCGGCAATGGGGATAAACGCGGAAGGGGGAATAAATGCCCCCGGTTCTATTTCCCATCGGATCAAGGCTTCTGCGCCCATAATTTTTTTTCCTGAAAGCCTGATTTTAGGCTGGAAGTAGAGCAGAAACTGTTGTTTGGCCACTGCTTTTCTCAGATTATTTCCCATCTCAAACAGTTTCATTGAGGCCTGGTTCATGGATTCTGAATAAAAGGAAAAAATGTGTTTCCCTTTTTTTTTGGCATCATAAAGTGCGGTCTCCGTGTTTTTCAATAAAATTCCAGGGGCTTCTCCGTCTTCTGGGAATACGGCCGCGCCGATACTTGCGGAAATAAAAACCTCTTGTCCATTTACAAGAACCGGCGGGTTAAATTCGTATAGCAGTCTTTGGCACGCCTGGCCAATTGCAAAAATATCATTGGTATTTTGCAGGAGAATAATAAATTCATCTCCGCCCATGCGGGCCATGGGTGTGTGTTTTGAGGTCAGGCGCGCCAGCATGTCACTGGATCTCAAACATTTTTTTAATCTGACCGAGATGTCCTGCAGGCATTGATCTCCGGCGGTGTGCCCCAGACTTTCGTTCACCTGGTTGAAGTTATCAAGGTCGATGAGTGCCACGGCAAACTTTTTACCATACCGACCTGCATATTCGACTTCGGATTTCAGTGTTTTTAGAAAGAATTGCCGGTTGGGTAAACCCGTCAGGGTATCGTGGTAGGCTAAAAACCAGGCTTTTTCCTCTGCTTTTTTCCTGTCTATGCCCAATGCTATTTTGTCTGCGATTGAGGCGATGGCATCCAGCTCAGCATTGTCAATGCATTGTTTTGAAAACATCGCCACAACCCCCACCGTTCGTCCACCGATAATCAGGGGGTGTCCTGCAAAGGCTGTTATTTTTTCTTGGCTTAACCAGATTTTATCGTCAATGTCGACGTCTTCAACAATTGAATTGGACAGAACGGCTCTTTTTTCTTCGACAATTTTTTTTATTTTTAAAAATCCCGGACAAATAATGCTGCATTTTCCGTCACGGGGGGTATACATTCCATGGCTTGCGATGAGTTCGGGTTGATTTCTTTTATCATCTATAATCCAAATTTGGGTAAACGTGGCATCAAGATAGTGGGCGATGGTGGTGCAGCATTCCCCGGCCATTTTATTAATATCGGTTCCCTTGACTAAAATCGAACCAATGTCGGCTGCCATCATGGCATGCCGGGTCCTCTCCTGTATTTTTTGTTCAAGGAAAAGGTTCTGGTCAAGAATCTGGTCATGGTAGGCTTTTATTTTCAAGCCGTTGCTGATTCGTGTGACAAGTTCCGCCTTTTCAATGGGTTTGTTCAGCAGGTCTGCCGCGCCCATGCTCAAGGCTTTAAGCTTTAGTTTTGAGTCATGCATTCCTGTGAGCATCACCACTGGAATGGATTTTGTTTTTTCGTCGGTTTTGAGGATTTTAAGCATTTCAAAACCGTCTTTTTCAGGCATGAGAATATCACACAGCACCAGGTCTATTTTGTGCGTACCGATAAGTTCGATGCCTTCATCCACGCTTTGGGCGATATGAAATTTCCACCCGGCGGTATACTTTCGCAGCAGACGTTTTAAACTTGCCAGGCTTTTGGGATCATCATCTACGAAAAGGATATCCTTCATAGAAAAGGTTTCCATATCAAAAAAGTTAATGAGACTGCGCATCCTGAAGCGGACGATGTGTACTTTACAAAGTTTGAGATTAATGTCATATTTTCACTATCATTTGTGTAAATTTCGTTCCATCAATCATAGGTAACCAGCTTTTAGAGGCACCCAATTGAATAAAACAAAAGCAGAATTTCTAAAACGATTTGGAAAGATTCGGGATTTGCCTTCTTTGCCGCTAATTGTAACAAAAGTAAATCAAATGCTCAATGATCCAAACACAACAAATACCTCTTTATGCAAAGTGATTGAAAAGGATCAGGCCATTGTGTTTAAAATGCTTCAGCTGGTAAATTCCGCTTTTTTCGGATTAAGGGAAAAAATTTCAAGTACCAATGAAGCGGCTATTATCTTGGGATTTGACGCCATACGAAATATTGTATTGTCGCTTTCGACTTTTAACATTTTGGATCATCTTTTTAAAAAACAACCCAATGAGAATTTCAACATTGACCGTTTCTGGCGGCATTCAATCGGCGTTGCTGTGCTCAGCCGATATTTAGCGGAAAAAACTGCGGTTGGAGACCCTGAAAAGTGTTTTGTCTGCGGATTGCTCCATGACATGGGCAAATTGATGCTGGCCCATTATTTCCCGGATGATTTCATGCAGGTGATCGAACATGCCCGGCAAAATCAATTGGTCTACTTGGATGCGGAAAAACAGGTTCTGCCGGCGTGTCATCCTGAAGTCGGCTATTTTTTTGTCAAACAATGGGAACTTCCGCCGCATCTGGCCAATACAATTTATTCCCATCATTCAATACAACCCGGCGCGGCCTTCTTTGATGAGAGCGTCATCGTAAATACGGCTGATGGTATCATTAACAGCTATTTTGCAGATTTTTTGAACAATAACACAGCCCCGGGAAACATCAAATATGCATATTTTGATGCCCATGCCGGAAAACGGTTGAATGTTTGGATTGAAACGGCGCCAAAATGGTTCCCGAAGGTTGAACTTTTGATAGATGATGCCTGGGAATTTTTTCTATGACGGCCATGGGCAAACAAACTGCTGTCTTTTTCACAGGGGAGCCCACAATACATTATGATCGCAATTTAATTGGTGTTTAGGGGCTACATGTCAATTTTATTTGAACGGGACGGAACACCAGGTCATGGATAGCACACCAAAGCATACAATACTTTGTGTTGATGATGAAAAACAGATTCTTTCGGCGTTAAAGCGTTTGCTGCGAAAAGAAAATTTTGATCTGCTGACCGCAACAAGCGGGGAAGAGGGATTGAAGATCATGGCATCCCGGGATATTCATCTGGTCATTTCAGATCATCGGATGCCCGAGATGTCGGGGATATCTTTTTTGGCCAGGGTTAGGGAGACGTATCCGGATACCATACGAATTCTTTTGACCGGTTATACTGAAGTGGACTCCATTAAGGCGTCAATCAATGAGGGGCATGTCTATAAGTTTCTTTTAAAACCCTGGAATGACGATGACCTTAAGCAGGAGATCAAAAAAGCCCTGGAACGCTATGATCTTCTTGAGTCAAACCATTCCCTGCATCTGATGGTGGCCGCAAAGAATAAAGAGCTGGAACAGATTAACACGGATCTTGAAACGATTATCAAGCAGCGCACAAGGGAGTTGGAACTTCAAAACCAGGCCCTTGAACTGACACGGGTTTTGTTCAGGGGACTTCCCATGGCCGCCATGGGTGTCAGTTATGATCGGACAATCATTCTGATCAACCGGCAGGCTGAAAAATTAAAAATAAACGATCGCATGGTCATCGTGGGAAATTGTCTGGCAGATTATTTCAGCGAAGATACGATGAAACAATTGCTGCCGGTGTTTGAATCTCAAATCGATCAGGTTAAAATGGATATAACCATAAATGCGCACACCTATGTTCTGACACTGTCGGCTTTGACCGGCCGTTTTGTGGGTAAAGGGTTTATTTTGTGTCTTCGGCAACGGGAAGAGTGACGGTAAACGTGGTTCCTTTGCCGATTTCACTCTTTACGGTAATGGTGCCGCCGTGCTGCTGAATGATGTTATAAGCGATATTCATACCTAAGCCTGTGCCTTTGCCCACCTCCTTTGTGGTGAAAAAGGGATCAAAAATTTTCGATATATGTTTGGGATCTATGCCACAGCCGGTATCTGAAATGGTCAGGCAAACATTGTGGTCTTTCTGCCATGTCTTGATTGTGATCGCTCCTCTTGTTTCAATGGCCTGTGCTGCGTTTACCAGTATGTTCAAAAAAACTTGGTTGAGCTGCTGGGGAATACCCTGGATCAGGGGTAAATCACCTAAATCTTTATGTACAGTTGTTTTATATTTTAGTTCATTGGCGGCCACATTCAGGGTGGTTTCAATACAGGCATTGACATCTACCGGTTCAATGTCCTTTTTGCCGGGGTGGGCAAAATCCTTTAAGTCTATTACGATTTTTTTGATTCGGTCCAGTCCGTCAATGCAGTCTTTGATGAGTTCTTTCATATCTTCCTGGAGAAAAGCGATGTCAATTTTCCGGGCGTATTCATTTATTTTTTTAGTCATGTCCGCCAGATCGCCAGGCAGATTGGTGTCCTTGAGGCCTTTGATCAGGGTTTGATCCATTTCGATGAGTTTGTGAATATCGGCCAGGTACTCGTCCAGTGAGTTCAGGTTACTGGTAACATATCCCACCGGATTGTTAATTTCGTGGGCGATGCCGGCGGCCAGCTGGCCGATGGAGGCCAGTTTGTCGGTCTGGGTCAGCTGGATTAAAAGATCTGATTTTTCTTCCTCTATCTCTTTTCTCCGGGTAATGTCCAGAAGTGAGGTGATTAAATAAGGTTCGCCGGGGCTGTTTTTCTGGATTACGGCCGACATGGAGCACCAGATTGTGGTGCCGTCGGGTCTCATAAATCGCATCTCAAGATCCCTGACCCTGCCGGCCTCCATTTTTTTTAGAAAAATGTCACGGTCTTTTTGGTCATGGTAAAACGATTGAATAGAGATGTGAGGAAGATCCTCAACTGAACTGTAACCCATCAAATGAAGCCATTCGGGGTTTACATTTATTATTTCTCCGTCCACGGTAGTCAAGACGATGCCGATGGGCAGGGTGTCCGTCAATATTTTGAAGTTTTTCTCCAGGCTGATACTTTCCGCGCTCTTTTCGCCAGGATTGCCTTTCTGTCCAAAACTTAAAAAATGATCAGACGTATTTTTCTCCATCGTTTCTCCGATACTTTAATTTTTTTAGGAAAGCGAACCGTAAGAATTGATCTTAAGTCTAAAAAAAAAATCGTTTAGATTCAATTTATTTTTTAACATCGGATACAAGATGACCTTATATGTTATCCAAACTTAGTTTATAACTTCAATTTAAAGATTAATTTAGGTCCTGGTAACTTTCTTATGATTGATTGTTTTGTCGAAAATAAGTCAAAAAAATTTCTCTTGACTCTGCTTGCAGACGCATTATATAACCCTCTCCTAAGTATAATAAATTATTGAAACCCTGTTTCGGTATGGCCCTTTAACTGGCGCGGTTCCCCGTTGTTGTTTGATAAGTGGTCAATTTGTTGGGACCACTTTTGTGGGGAATCTCTTCGTCACCCGTAAGTACGTAAGTAAAATTCAATGAAGGAGAGAGAGAGCGTATGTCTACATTAGAGGAACGCGTACGTTGCAAAGAGCTGCTCAGCTTAGTCAAAACCCCTGAAGAATGTATCCAGTACTTTGAAGATGGTCTAAATGTTGGTATGTCCGGATTTACCCCGGTCGGCTACCCGAAAGTTGTGCCCATTGCGCTGTGTGATCACGTTGAGAAAAACAATCTGCAAGGCAAGTTGAGACTCAACCTGTTTATCGGCGCGTCTGTCGGTGCCGAGGTTGAGGACCGCATGGCCACATTGAATATGATTGACCGTCGCTGGCCGTACCAGACAGGTAAAAATCTGGGCAAAGCCATTAACAGCGGCCAGATTCGCATGGGTGACAAACACCTTTCCATGTTTCCCCAGGATCTGAAATACGGTTTTTATACAATGGATAGAGGCGGCGGACTTGACCTGGCCGTAATTGAAGCCTCCGCCATTACCGAGAACGGTGATATCATTCTGACCGGTGCCGTGGGTGCCGCGCCTGAAATCATTGATGTTGCCGACAAAATTATTGTTGAAATCAATACCGGTCTGCCCTCCTTTGAAGGCATGCACGACATTCTTTTAACCGACCTGCCGCCGTACCGTAAAATTTATCCGGTAACTGATCTGCGTCAGCGTATCGGTACGCCTTGGGTTCCGACAGACAAGAGCAAGATCGTCGCCATCGTTGAATCCAAGCTGCCCGACAATGGTCGTGCGCTGCGCGGTACCGACGATGTGGCCCAGGCCATTGCCGACAATATCGTTGATTTCTTCCAGGCTGAAGTGAAGGCCGGGCGTCTGCCCAAGAACCTGCTTCCCCTGCAGTCCGGTGTGGGTTCTATCGCCAATGCTGTTGTGGGTGGTCTGACCGCAAGTCCCTTTGAAAATTTGACCGTTTTTACCGAGGTTTTGCAGGATACCTTCCTGCCCTTCCTTGATTCGGGTAAATGCGAATACATCAACTGTACGTCACTGTCCTTGTCCAACGATGCATTTGTTGATTGGTGGAAAAATTTTGAAACCTATAAGAAAATGGTGATGATGCGGCCCCAGCAGATTTCCAACAATCCGGAGCTCATTCGCCGTGCGGGCGTCATCGGCATGAATACACCCCTTGAATTTGATATGTATGCACACGCCAACTCCACCCACGCAGGCGGTACCCGTATGCTGAACGGTATCGGCGGTTCCGGTGACTTTATCCGTAATGCTTACATCTCCATGATGCACTGCCCCTCTTGCCGTGCCACCAAGAATGATGAATTCGGCATCACCGGTGTTGTGCCCAAGGTTCCCCACGTCGACCATACCGAGCACGATATTGATGTTCTGGTTACCGAGCAGGGTCTGGCTGATCTTCGTGGTCTGGCTCCGGTTGATCGTGCCAAGGTTGTCATCGATAAATGTGCACATCCGGCGTACAAAGATTATATGTATGATTATCTTGATCGCGCCACCAAGGCAACCGGCGGCCATCATGAACCCCAGTTGCTGGACGAGTGCTACAAAATGCACCTAAGCTTTGCACAAAACGGCACCATGCGTTTCTGGGAAAAATAGAGTAACGCACTGCTTTACAGGCAATCAAAGCCCCGCCAAAATTTGGCGGGGCTTTTTTGTGTGCTGGGCCTTCAGGTCATGGGGGCAAATTGGTTCAATGTCGATTCGTTCAACCGTTTTTGATAAAGTGCCCTGGTCAGGCCTGACAGTAATATTATATTGATAGCCGGGCGAATTGTGCTTCACCTGTTCAAGGGGAGGGGAACCGGTTAAAGGACTCAATGCTGTGAAAGGTCCTTAACCGGTTGTGGTTTGTCATATGCTGCATCCAAAAGAGGCGGGCATCTGATCGCCGATCGCCCAAATATGCTTGGGCCTGACAGATTATCCTTCTTCTGGAATGAAATCTGGCTCAGTAACCCTGATGATGGCATATCCGCCCTGGAGGTTTTTAACACGGGTAAATCCGTTTTGGTTCAGGGTGGTCTGACATTCAAATGATCTGGCGCCTGTGCCGCAGAACAGGCAGAGATCTTTGTCACGGGGCAGTTCATTATAGCGTTCGCGCAACTCCGGCTGAGGGATGTGAATCCAGCGGTCAGCGCCGTATTTGTCAATGAACGGCTGGGCTTCGACCGCCTCTCTTAAATCCACCACAGTAATCTCCCTTTTATCAAACAGTTCAATAAATTCAGGCCAGTCAATGGGGGTGTTTCTGCCGTCCAGAATATTATCCAGTGTGTTTCCGGCATTGTTGATGACATCCATGGCAGATGCAAATGGGGGCGCATAACCCACCTCCAGAGTACAGACATCATCTACGCTCATGCCTTGCTGCAGTAGCGGCACCACCGCGTCCACTCTGGCTTTAACAGAGTCAATCTGCTCGCCCACGGCTTCCACACCTAATACTCTGCGGGTATTGCGGTCGGCGATCAGCTGGATGAACATAAATTTTGAATTGGGATAGAAATGGGCCCGGTCAAATTGAGCCACCACAGAGTGAACCGGATCAAACCCGGCCATCTTTGCCTGGTGAAGGGTCAGGCCTGCTGTGGCAACACCCATGCCGAACACTTTGATGCAAAAGGTGCCCACGGTGCCGTCAAACTGGGCATTTTTCCCGAAAATGTTTGTGGCAATGATCCGGCCCTGGCGGTTGGCAAGGGAGCCCAAAGGCATGGGAAGCTGGTCTCCGGATACCAGGTTGCGTACTTCAATGCAGTCGCCGCCGGCATAGATATCCGGGTCGGTGGTTCTAAGATTTTTATCCACGATCAAAGACCCGCCCCGGCCCACAGCCAGGCCGGCTTCTGCCGCAAAACCTGTGTTCGGCCGAACGCCCACAGCCATGATCACAAGGTCGCAGTCAATCACTTCACCGCTGACCTCAACACCGGTAACGCCGTTTTCGGCATCCCCGAGGATTTTGGTCACCTGGGCACCGATTTTTACGGTCACGTCGTTGTTTTCAAGCTCTTTTTCAGCAATAAGGGCGATATTGGGCCCGATGGCCACGGGCAGGATATGGGGGGCCATTTCCACAAGGGTGGTTTCCACGCCCCATAAATCGGTCAGGGCTTCGGCCATTTCAACCCCTATGGCACCGGCGCCGATGACCACGGCACTTCCCACGGCGCCTTTGCTGATCAGCTCTTTGATGGCCTCGGCATGGTGAAGGTTGGACACGGGATATACACCCGGCAGGTCGGCACCTGGGATGGGCGGTGTAAACGGTGTGCCGCCGGTGCCGATGACCAGCTTGTCATAGGGCATTTCCGACTCAGTTCCGTCGTCTAAATGACGGACTTTCAGCAGTTTGTTTCTGCGGTCAATGCCGATGGCCTCCACCCGGGTAAGAACATTAACGCCTTTGACGGTACGGAAAAATTCCGGGTTTCTGGGGTGGTGGGCTGTTGTGGAGTATAAATCTTTAAGTTCTCCAATGTCCCCGCCAATATAATAAGGAATGCCGCATCCGCCATATGAAATCAAACTATCCCTGTCTATCATAGTTATTTCACAATCGGAATCAAGCCGTCTGAGGCGGCTGGCCACCTTGGGGCCCAGGGCCACCGCACCGATAATAATGATTTTTTTTGCCATGAGAACCTCGTTTGTTTGTCCGGCATGTAAAATGAGAAGCAGTACCGGATCGTGTCAATATTCCCCGAATCAAATCCCTCTCAAATTTGGTAAACACAAAATACGCTAATTAAAGATAATGCTCAAGTATTTTACTGGCAGGCCTTCCTTTTTATAGTATAACAGCCATGGATAGGTCCGGCCTAATAATGCGTAGGTATGCCCCGGAACACAAAGTGACGCAAAACCATAAAAAAGTGATTCCGGGTCTTGAAAATACACCTCCTTTTCAGGTATGAGTGCAGACATGATGACAAAACCATTCAACCCTTTTGAAAACCGGACGGACCGGGACGTCAGAAATCTTCTGGGCAGTGCGTTTATCGGCGCACTGCATAAAGATGATCCGGCCCTTGTGGTCCGGACCGTTTCAGTTCTGGCACAAAAAATATTGCCTGATCCGGCCCAAATTTACATCAAAGAGCGGTCTGAGAGGTATGACGATGTGTTGGCACAGATTACGGCACATCCGGCATTGGCTTCCGATATATATGCTCTGGCCGGTCTGCTCTGGGATGAATCCCTTTTTTTTGAATGCCATGAATGGTTAGAACAAAATTACAGGAATCTTCAGGGGCAGGAGAAGAAAATTTTGCAGGCAATGATACGTACTGCAGGTACGTTTGAATTGCTGACGTATAACCGGAAAAAAGCAGCTGTGTCAGTGGCATCAAAAGCTGTGGCCGTGCTAGAAGAACATTTATTGCAAGTTCCGGAGTCGTTTAATATCGGGCCCAAAATAACCCGGTTGAAAACCGTTATCAACGAGGCCTGAAATCAAATTTTGCCCGTATCCCTAAACCCATGATCAAATGAGTAGACCGTCATATGTCCGTTTTCATCGCCATTTGCGCCAATACCGAATACAATAAAAATGGCCAGACCATCACCAGTGTCCCCGTGGCATACAACAATTGTGTTCAGCAAACAGGTGCTGTGCCTGTTATCCTGCCGCCTTGCCGGGATGAAAAAACCATAGCCCTGATGCTGTCCCGGGTCAGCGGCCTGATTCTTCCCGGCGGCCTGGACATAGATGCCCATTACTTTAATCAAACAATGCATCCGGCATGCCGGGCCAGTGATCCCGAGCTGGATCTGTTTCAGATTACCCTGGTGAAACTGGCCGTGGAAATGGAAATACCCATCCTGGGTATTTGCCGGGGAGCCCAGGTGACAAACGTGGCTTTGGGTGGGTCACTGATCCAGGATATCCCAAGCCTATTGCCTGAATCCAATATTGACCACATGCAGAAAGTGTTCTCCTTTGATACGGACCATGATGTCCGGTTTGATCCGGGGTCCCGGCTCTACAGCCTGTTTGGTGCGTCCATGCGTATCAACTCCCGGCATCATCAGTCAATTGATGTCCCGGGCAAAGGCCTACGAATCACTGCATGGGCCCCGGATGGCGTCGCCGAAGGAGCGGAGCACGAATCGCTGCCCATTTACCTTGTGCAGTGGCACCCTGAACTGCTCATGCAAAAAAGTGACAGCATGCGGCCTTTATTTGATCGATTTATTTATCACTGCGAAGAAAAGCAAGGGCGCATGAAATAAAAATTATAGCATTGCAGGCGTTGTACTGCCCTTTGAAGTTCCTTAAATGTATTTTTTTAATCCTGATACTCAAATTTCAGGTTGATTTTATAAACATTAATTAATATACAAGGACAACTTTATGTACTAGCGCGTAGAATCAGTAATAGTGTTTGTTTGTGATATTAAGGGCCGGACCATAGAAACGCCCCGGTTACTTCAGGTACAATCTGACATAACAGCTTTTTTTTGGAGAGGGATCATGAAACGATTATTTCTCATTGCAGTACCCTGTTTTGCTTTTGCTTTTATTTTTACGGGCCTTGCCCTTGCTGCTGAAGACGCGGAAGCGACATTCAAACTTCCCACCGGCACCATGACCTTACAGGCCCCTGAAGATGCCGAACACAAAGCCACATTGTCCCCGGTTAATTTTCCCCATTCCCTTCATTTTTCATATTCCTGCCAAGAGTGTCATCATACTTGGGATGGAAACGGCCCCATACAAGGTTGTGGGACAAGCGGCTGCCATGAAAATTTCTGGGTCCCGAAACCCGGTCAGGTGGATGGATCGGGAAATAAGGCAAAATCCCTGGTGGGTGCCTATCACCAGGCATGCCGGGACTGTCACAGAAAAGAAGGGGATGCGCAAAAGGCCGCCGGTTCAAAAAGTATCGTGACAGGGCCTGTTGCCTGTGCCGGATGTCATCCTGATCCCCATTCCGAGGTTGTGGAAAGTGATGAAGCGCTGTCAGTTCCAATGGGTATCGTTACCATAGCCCCCCCTGAAGGGGTTAAGGCCACAAGGGGAACTGTTGGTTTTCCCCACGGACTTCATTTTCAGTTCGCCTGTAAATCCTGCCACCATGACTGGGACGGTGAAAGCGAAGTTGAGGCGTGTTCTTCTTGCCACAATGAAACCGAGCCCGCGGGCGGCAGAAATATCAAATCCGAAGAAAACGTGATGTACTATCTGGCTGCCTACCACAATGTCTGTGTAACCTGCCACAGGGATACGGACAAGAAACGCCAGGTAGCCATGGCGCAGGGCAAGACAGGTGCTGAGCTTCCCAAAGCTGCGCCCGTGAATTGCAACGGTTGCCACAGTCCGTCCTAATACCCTGATCCATTTTAAGATTTTAAATAATTATGTCAGCCCGGCAGGGCCCGGTTACCGGGACCTGCCGGGTTTACTTTGTTGTACAAAGGAAAGTAAGTTTGGAGAAAGCAAATAAAGGCTGCTTTGTGGTGTTTGAAGGTATTGACGGGTCGGGCAAAAGTACCCAGACACAACTGCTGTGCAAGCGTCTGGCATCGATCAATACCCAGGTTGTTGCCACATGCGAACCCACCGACGGACCTGTGGGGCGACTGCTTCGTCAGATGCTGTCCGGCAAACTGCCCGCGGACCAGCGAACCATTGCAAGTCTTTTTGCCGCAGACCGCACCGAGCATCTGATGGATCCGGAGACCGGCATCCGGCATTTGGTGGATAATGGTGCGACAGTGGTGTGTGACAGGTATTATTTTTCTTCCTATGCCTATCACAGCCAATATATGGATATGGAGTGGGTGATCCAGGCCAATCGGCTTAATGCCGATATTTTAAAACCGGACATCACCCTGTTTATTGATGTGGACCCCGAAATCTGCCTGAAGCGGCTTCAAACCACCAGAAAACATCTTGAAATCTATGAAAAAATAGATATCCTGAAGCAGGTGCGGGCAAATTATTTGGCAGCGTTTCGCCGCTTGGAAAACCAGGAGTGTGTGGCTGTGATTGATGGAAATGATTCTGTGGAAAACATAGCCAATGCGGTCTGGGATCAGGTCTGCCTGGTAATTTAACAGGAAAAAACATGAAAAAAGTGTGTGTTATTGATGGTCAGGGCGGCGGTATCGGATCAACCGTAATCAAGCGGATCAAGGAGCGGTTTGAGGAATCCGTTGAGGTGATCGCCCTTGGCACCAACGCCATTGCCACGGCCCAGATGCTCAAAGCAAGGGCAAATAAGGGGGCTTCGGGCACCAATGCCATTGTGCAGACGGTTAAGGATGCGGATATGATAATCGGTACCGTGGGGATCATCATGCCCCACTCCATGATGGGGGAGGTGACCCCCCGAATGGCTGAAGCCGTATCCTGCTCCCCGGCCAAAAAGGTGCTTTTGCCGCTGACCCAGGAAAATATTGCCATTGTCGGGGTGGTGGGGGCGCCGCTGCCGCAGCTGGTGGATGAATTATTGGAAGCGTATTTCCCTCTGTCGTAACAACAACAGGTTTTTAAGGTTGTAATGAAACGCTGATAACCTGTATTTTATATTTATTGGGGCTTTCCAAAATCCGAACGTGGAAAGAAACCCTGTGGCTGTAAAAGATCTAAAGATCAGGAGTGCATATTATGTGTGAAGCCAATGCATATCTTATAGACGAAAGTGGCCAGGAATCTTTGTTTCTGGAGGCTGTGGACAAGGTAGAATCCGAAGAGGACGGCATTCGCCTGGTCTCCATTTTTGGTGAACAAAAATTTATAAAAGGCAAGATTGACTCTTTATCTCTGGTGGACCATAAGGTATTTATCAAACCTGAATAGCGATTATAAAAAACAAAAGGCGGGTCGGTATACAAATATCCACCCGCCTTTGTTGTGCTGATATTTTCAGGATTTACCAGCCAATGGTCAAATAGTCGTGCATGGAGTTGGCTGCGGCACGTCCTGCACCCATGGCAAGAATAACCGTGGCAGCACCAGTGACAATGTCACCACCGGCCCATACACCTTTTTTGGATGTTTTTCCGGTGACGGGGTCTGCGATAATATTTCCCCATTTGTTCAAATTCAGATTCGGGGTGGAGTTGGTGAGCAGCGGATTGGCGTTGGAGCCCACGGACACCACAACCAGGTCACAGTCGATGTTGAACTCGCTGTCTTCTATGGTTACAGGACGGCGGCGGCCGGACGCATCCGGTTCGCCCAATTCCATTTTTACACATTCCATGCCAGTCAGGCGTCCATCCTCATCACCATAGAATTTTGTGGGGTTGGTCAGCAGGACAAACTCGATTTTTTCTTCTTCTGCATGGTGCAACTCTTCGTTTCTTGCGGGCATTTCATCCCTGGATCGTCTGTACACAACCTTGACGGTTTCAGCACCTAAACGCATGGCGGTTCTGGCCGAGTCCATGGCCACGTTACCGGCGCCAAGCACCACGACGTTTTTACCCCGGGCAATGGGCGTATCGTATTGCGGGAACAGATATCCTTTCATCAGGTTGGTCCGGGTCAGGTATTCATTGGCGGAATAAATACCGATGAGGTTTTCGCCGGGCAGGTTCATGAATCTGGGAAGTCCTGCGCCCACACCGATGTATGCGGCGTCGAAGCCTTCGGCAAATAGTTCGTCAATGGTGACGGTGGCCCCGATGACGGTGTTACATTCAATGGTTGCGCCCATCTTTTCAAGGGTGGCCACTTCTGCCGCAACAATCTCTTTGGGCAGACGGAATTCGGGGATACCATACACCAGAACCCCGCCGGGTTTGTGAAACGCTTCAAAAATAGTGACATCGTGTCCCTTGACCAAAAGATCGCCAGCCACGGTCAGGCCCGAGGGGCCGGAGCCGATAACCGCCACTTTCTTACCGGTTTTTTCAGCCACTGCAGGCACTTCGCCTGTTCCGTTTTTACGCTCCCAGTCTGCAGCAAATCGTTCCAGATATCCAATGGCAACCGGCTTGCCTTTTTTACCTAAAATGCAGTTGCCTTCGCATTGTTCTTCCTGGGGGCAGACTCTGCCGCAGACAGCGGGAAGGGCATTGCGTTCCCACAGTTTTCTAGCAGCAGCGCTAAAATTACCATCGGCTATGCATTTGATAAACTCCGGAATGGCGACTGAAACCGGACATCCCTCCATGCAGGCGGGTTTCTTGCACTGGATACAACGTTTTGCTTCGGTTATGGCCATCTCTTCGGAAAGACCTAAGGGAACTTCTAAAAAATTTCTGCGCCGAACGTCCGGGTCTTGTTCCGGCATCACTACCCGGTCAACTTTTACTTTATTCTCTGCCATTTATTCCTCCATATATCCCTGAAACGGGCGCATTATTTTGAATTGCATTGACATTTGTTGTAAGCATCCATGGATTGTTTTTCAACTTCCGAATAGGATGCAAGCCGTTTGGCAAGGCCATCAAAATCAACCTGGTGACCGTCAAATTCAGGGCCGTCCACACATGCGAATTTTGTTTTTCCGCCGATGGATACCCGACATCCGCCGCACATCCCTGTGCCGTCCACCATGATGGGGTTGAGGCTGACCATGGTTTTGACGCCTTTATCCTTGGTAATCAGGCTGCAGAACTTCATCATGGGAATGGGGCCGATGGCCACAACCAGGGCAATATCCTCCTTTTCGATGGTCTCTTTGAGTATATCCGTTACAAATCCGTGGTGGCCCTTGGAACCGTCATCTGTGCAAATATGAAGAGTATTGGAAGCCTCTCGCATCTTATCTTCCAAGATAAGCAGGTCGTAAGTTCTGGAGCCCAGAATTGAGATGACTTCATTGCCGGCTTTCTTTAGAGCGCGTGCAATGGGATGAAGAACGGCAATACCGGTTCCGCCGCCTACGCAAACAACTTTTCCTAATTTCTCGATGTGGGTGGGTGCTCCCAGAGGACCGATGAGTGCATAGTATTCCTCGCCGACCTTAAGATCCTTGAACCGGGCCGTGGATTTGCCGACAACCATATAAATAATGGTGATGGTGCCTTTTTCGGGGTTTGTGTCCGCCATGGTCAACGGGACGCGTTCACCGGTTTCGTCTGCCTGAAGAATGACAAACTGACCGGGCTTGGCCTTTCTGGATATGCGGGGCGCGTCTATTTCGTTGAGGATAATGGTCCCTTGGGCCAATTCCTCACGATGCACTATTTTTGCCATTATTATTCTCCTTCTTTAGTTGTGAAAAATAATTTAAAAAATTGTTAAAAAAAATTTATGAAAATTGTCCTCGCTAGTAAATTAAATAAATGCATTTATATATTGAACAATGTCCATAAATCAAGTAGAAACCCGGTGTGGTTTTGTATACAATTATTTAAAATAAATAAATAATGTAAAGATAGCATGCCATCTTCATCACTCAAAACCGGTTAGAACTTAAAATTTAGGGCAATTTTTAAGATACACCCGAAATAAACCCTTTTTCAAGGTTCATTATCAATAATTTTTGAAATAATTTATTTTTTCGTTTAATCTTCAAAAAAATTGAATTGAAATGCTGTGTTTCTTTGTGGAGATACGCAAAAAGGGGCTAAATCCTAATGTTTTGCCAGCCTGGCGGTAATATACATTCAATTTTTTTGGAGGATTGCTGCTGCAGAGTCAAAGATGAGACAACGGGGGGCTTAAGTAAAATTGCACTGAGTGGATAGAATTAGTCCTGGTAGGGTTTCGTGCAGTCATGGACTGAACCGGTCAATCGACATTCGGGTTCAGCCCACAACGAAATATTGAAGTAACTCAATAATTGTGTAACTTGTGTTTTACATTCGGTTTTCAAAGTAATCCGGCAGGATCACATCTCCTGCTTTTTCTTTTAGATTCAGCAGGTCTGATTTTTGTGCCGCAAGAATTTCAAACAGTTTTTCGGGAAGGTTTTCTTCCTCTGCGTATGCGGCTTGCTGCAGTTCAATGCGCTGGATGATTTTTTCGGTGTACAGGGCAAACTGCATGTCATACAGGGACCTTGGGTAGTCCTTGTCAATGATCTGCTTGAACAGCGCGGCCAGATCCTCGTAACAGGGCAGGTTGCCGATGGGTGTCGGCAGGTGTCCGACTTCGTTGTGTGCATATCTTTCCAGCCATGCCAGCCACACTTTGACGTCCCTTTTCTCCCCGAGAAGCTTTTTTGAATCGCCGCCCCGGGCCTGGTGGGTCAGAAAGTAGTTCAGGCCTGCCATCACTGGTTGGAACGGTTCCTTAATATCCGGGTTGTTGAAAAATTTGAACTGGGCATCCATGTAATCGCCCAGTGCGCCGGGAATAAAAGGGGCATTGGCCCAGGGGGCGCGTTTAATGCCGGAAACCCCGACCTCCGTGGCCGTGCTGGCAGAGACGATACAGGCACCGATCACCACACCGGCATCCGGGTTCTTTGCCACCCACACCGGCGGCATGGTGTCCGCATCCCTGCCCGAATAGGTGAATATCCGTGTCACCACCCCTTCGGGATTGGCTGCTTCACAAGAGTAGTTCTCCAGGCATTCCGAGGCCAGGGTACATCTGGAGTTGGGATGGGAAATGGGGATGGGCTCTGCCTTGTCGTTTGTTTTTCCCTGGTACCATTCACCCTGAAAGTTGATCCCTTTTTGGGGGGCAGGCTCCATATTACCGACCCAGTGGGGTTTAAGCTCTTCGTCCATCAGGACGTTTGACCAGATCACCTCGCACCCGGGCTGCCGCAATACCCTCATCAACAAAGGATCACCTTCATCATTTACACCTTCCACAATGCCGAAGATCCCGTTTTCGGGGTTGATGGTCCGAATGGTGCCGTCCTGGGCGATCCACATCTGGGCCAGGTCGTCCCCGATAAATACATTGCCGGCCATGGCCGTTGTGGTTTTTCCGCATCCCGAAGGGGCCGCCCCGGCACACCAGGTGGTCCGGCCCCCAGGACCTCCGATGCCGGTAATGAACATATGTTCGGACAACTCCCGGCCCCGGTCCTGGTATACAGCCTTGTCCACAGCAAACCTGTGATTGCCTTTTTTAAGCAGCAGGGTGTTGCCGGCATAGGTGCATTTCCAGGCATAGGTGGTCTGGTGTTTGCGGTCCATGAACACCCGGGCATGGGGAAGATCCTCGGTGCGGTTCAAGCCTTCGGAGTGTACGTTGGTGAAAAAATATCCCTTTTGTTCAACTTCACGGTCAAAATAATCAAATGCGTTTCGATACAGCAGTTCCGCGCTGTGGGATATATAGGCTGAGGAGGTCAGTTCCAACGCTGGGTTGGCTGCAGGAGAGCCCACAGGTCCCCTCATATAAAATCCCACGATCATGGTCAGGTTTTCCATGATACCGGACATGTGATCTTCAATCTCCTGCACGGCTTTTTCAGGGGGCATCCGGTTGGCAAGGCTGGATACCCGGTCTTCGGGTTCAGCAATGTAATAGGTGCGGTCCACGATTCTGCCCTGCTCGCCGGCCAGGTCAAAATGGATGGTGTGACCGTCCATGGCCAGGGCGTTTTCTTCGCCCTTTTCCAGGGCAATTTTGCGGATGATTTCCTTGTCTTCGTCTGATCCGGTATTTATAAATACGTTTGACGGCCTGCAAAGGGCAATGGCGTTGGCGATACGGACCAGTACATCCGGGTGTTTGATCTTGGCAAGTTTTGCGGATTGTGTGCTGTCAAGTATTGATGCAAACAGATTTAGGGCCTGATTGGGAGAGATGATTTTCCCAAGGGTGCGTAAGGGGTCCATAGGGTATTAAGTCCAGATGTTTATGGATTGTCAACGTTCAAAGGCTTGTCTTTATAATTTTATTTTTTTCTGACAGGCTTTTAGACCGATTTTGATCTCTAAAAAGTGACAATATTGTTTAATTCTTCAGCCGGTCGAACATCTTAACTCAAAATGACAATTCAGATTGCCAACGATTTCCAATGCTTGAAACCGACTTTGGGCCAATTTATAATAGCTGTCCTTTCTACCATTTAATCCGTGAAAATCAAATAGAATATTACAAAATGGTTAAAAAAATAAAATATGTCCGGGCCGGTTTGATTTATGATAAAACGGGTATCATTGTATAAATAAAGTAAACTTTCACTGGCAGGAGGCAGTTGATGACACATATATTTGCAGATTTGCACAATCATACCACCGCGTCTGACGGGGATTTTTCCCCCGGTGAACTGGTTGCCCGGGCCGCGGGGTTAGGGATTAAGGTTTTAGGCGTCACAGACCATGATACCCTCGACGGACTTGAGCCGGCATTGGCGGCTGGCGGCCCCCAAGGGGTCGAGGTGTTCCCCGGTGTGGAGATCTCCGTGCGCTTCAAGCGGGAATTTTTCACGGGCACCTTGCACGTGCTGACCTATTTTTCAAAGGCGCTGTTAAAAGACGCCGGGTTTGTCTCACGGTTTAAAACGCTGTTGGCCCAGGGTCGGGGAGAGGCGCTGGTCCGGGCAAGAATTGATAAAATCAATGAGGAGTTTGGCCCTGGCGGTCGGTCTGCTTTGCTGTCAAGGGATTTGACCTTTGAGGATATTGCCGCCTATTCGGACAATGCCTCCCGGCGTCATTTTGCCATGGCCCTGGACGAAAAACTGGGTATTTCAGACAAAGACACCATTACCCAAATCATCGGCAACGACAGTCCCGCCTATCTGCCGTCTGGGGTGGATCTTGACCTGGTAAAAGGTTTTTTGACAACCGAACCTGTGGTTGGGGTGCTGGCCCACCCGGCCGCCGGATCTTTTCCCGGGGAGGGACATTACAAGGAGGTGCTGCCGCCCATAGAGACCGTGTCCCGCCTGCTGCCCGAGATGCTGGATGCCGGAGTCAAAGGCCTTGAGGTCCATTATCCGGGCCATATTCAGGAACACAGGGCGCTGTTGCTGGCGTGGGCACAAAAATATGGACTGCTTGTCACCGGCGGTTCCGACTGCCATGACAATGCCAAACGTCCTTTGGGGGCTGCCGGGGCCGGTGAACAGGAATTTGAGCGGTTAAAACAGGAGGTATTGTGCGCAGAAAAGAAAAGCAGATAACGGATCAGGAGCAGATTGACGACATCATAAATCAGGCCAAAGTCTGCCGCCTGGGCCTGTCAGACAACGGGCAGCCCTATGTGGTGCCCTTGCATTTCGGGTATGATCATCCTTTTTTATATTTTCATGGGGCAGATACGGGGCGCAAGCTTGATATTCTGGCGGCCAATCCACAGGTCTGCTTTGAATTTGATGAACTGATAAAGCTGAATAAACACGCCTCTGCCTGCAACTGGGGAACATCCTATACCAGCATTATCGGCGAAGGAACGGCACGTATTCTTGTTGATCCGGATGAAAAAATTAAAGGCCTGAACTGCATCATGGCCCAATATTCCTCCCGCACCCATGAATTTGATCCCCAGGATCTGGCCCAAACGGCCGTGATTGAGGTCAAGATTCTGGATATGACAGCGAAACTGTCCGGGTAGCGTCTGTTTTTAACTACGGAATTCACGGAAAGACACTGAAAATAAAATTTCCGTGGTTAAAATGTTTTTTTGATGGCGTTGGCAACGGCCGTGACCATGGTGTCAATCTCAGCTTCGGACACGGTGAGGCAGGGAACAAAATATAAAGTCGTGTTCATGCCCGGCAGGCTGCTGTTGGTTCTGCCCACAATTACTTTTTCGGCAAGGATGTTGCCCATCAGTGCTGCCATCTGTCGTTCACTGGGCGGTGTTTTCTTCTCTTTGTCCACAACGATCTCCAGACCGCAAAAAAGTCCCACCCCCCTGACATCGCCAACCACAGGTAAAGATGTAAGTGCCTTGAGGTGCTCAAGCAGCAGTATTCCTTTTTCTCGGCTGTTTTCCACAAGATGCTCGTCTTCAATGATGCGGGTACTCTCCAGGGCCGCAGCCATGGGGGCGGTACAGCCGCCATAGGTGCTGATATCCCGGAAAAAGTTGGTCTGTTCTTCGGGATTGGCGGTGTCATTGAGGAAAATATCATAGATCTCCTGCTTTACGGCGGTGGCGGAAAGGGCTTCGTAGGAGCTTGCCAATCCCTTGGCCATGGTGATGATGTCCGGGTCCACATCGTAGTGATCATGCCCCCAGAATTTTCCGGTGCGGCCAAATCCGCATACCACCTCATCCATGATGATCCATACCCCATATTTTTTACAGATTTCCTGGACCATGGGAAAATACTCTTTGACCGGCGGGATGATTCCGCCGCCCGCTGTGATGGGCTCCACGATAAATCCGCCCACAGTGTCCGGCCCTTCTTTTAAAATGACCTCTTCCACGGCCCGGGCGCAGTCGATATCACATCCCGGATAGCTCTTGTCAAAGGGGCAGCGGTAGCACAGGCAGTGGGGCACTTGCGCAAAGCCCTCCACAAATGGCCCGAATCCCTTTTTCCGTTCAAACTGGCCGCAGGCGCTCATGGTGGCGATGGTGGTGCCGTGATAGTCACGGTCCCGGTAAAGTATTTTGTATTTGCCTTTGCGCTGGTTACAAATTCGTGAGGCCAGTCTCACCATTTTGAACGCTTTTTCATTGGCTTCGGAGCCGGAACTGGAAAAGTATATTTTTCCATGGCGGGGCAAAAGTTCCAGCAATTTGGCGGCAAATTTGATGGCCGGAATGGAGCCGTAGGCACCGGCAAAGTAGGGCATCTGTTTTAACTGCTCATAGACCGCCCGGGCAATGGATTCCCTGCCGTATCCCACCATGACGCTCCATACACCGCCTGAGGTGGCATCCAGGTATTCGTTGCCCCGGATGTCGTAAATGTTCAAGCCCCGGCCCCCCACAACGATCATCTGCTCTTTTTCTTTAAACACGGTGTGGGATTTCAGATGATGCCACAGGCTGTTATTATCGTTTTCCACCATGGTTTCAACGTCATATTCGAGCCAGTTGACAGGTGATGTCATGATTTTGTTCCTTCAATCGTTTGTAATTCTTTAAGGTGCTTTTTTTTAAGGCCCTTGAGGGCCCGGGATACTTCTGCCTGGCCTTTGAGTTTGTCTGCGGCCACTTCATAAAAGGCTGCGGCCCGATTCCCCATTTGAATGACCAGGGGGGCAATATCCTGACCGTGCAGGGTGGATAGATCGGGTAGATCCAAGGCAAACGGATCCCGGGAAAATCCTTGAATGGTTTCCAGAATCATTTCTGTTACGTTTTCACGGCGTACCCGCCGAACCTCGGCGAGTCTTTTTTGTGCGGATTTGCCAAGGGTCTGAAGCCAATGCTTTAAATCCTCACAATGGGGCAGGGCCATGATAGTATTGCAGAAATCCAGCTGCCGGCTTTCGATCTCTTCTGCAAAGGTTAAAATACTTCCAAAATTAACCAGGGGCATATGATCCTCCTAAAAATAGCGTTCAATGACCACTTTGGTATCGGTGAAAAACTGGAAGATCTCCCGGCCATGGCCTTTGATGTCTCCGAACATGGAGTGTTGCGAGCCCCCAAAGGGAAAGAAACTCATGGGGGCGGCAATGCCGATGTTAACGCCGATCATGCCGGGACTGGCCTCAACGCGAAGCTTTCTGACGGCTGCGGCATTCTGGGTGTAAATGCAGGCAGCATTTGCAAAATCCCGGGTGTTGATCAGTTCGATCACATCATCCAGGGTCGGGGTGCGCACAATGCTGACTACAGGCCCAAAGATCTCTTCGCGTGCAATGGTCATATCCGGCATCACATTGTCAAAGATGGTGGGGCCCACAAAAAAGCCGTTGGGATAGCTGTCTACGGTAAAGTCACGGCCATCCAAAATAAGATCGGCCCCTTCCTGAATGCCTCGTTCAATGTATTCCGAAATGCGTTTCCGGTGGGCCTGGCTGATCACAGGACCCATGGCGTTTTTTTCATCCAGCCCGTCGCCCACCGGCATGGCCCTTGCGGCGGCAACAAATTTGTCGATGAATGCGTCCGCAAACCCTTTGTCTCCCACAGGCGCCAGGATGGAACCCGACAGACACCGCTGGCCGGCGCAGCCGAAAAAGGAGGTAATCAAAGAGGGCATGCCGTCATCTATATTGGCATCGGGCATGACGGCAACAATGTTTTTGGCGCCGCCCAGGGCCTGAACCCGTTTACCCGTGGCCCCGCACCGTTCATAGATATATCTGGCCGTGGGGGTGGAGCCCACAAAAGAGATCCCTTCAATGTCCGGGTGGTCCAACATGGCATTGACCACATCCTTTGAGCCGTTCACCATGTTGACAACGCCCTCGGGAAATCCCACATCATCAATGATCTCAAAGATCCGGTTCTGGGTCATGGGGACCTGTTCGGACGGTTTTAGTACATAGGTGTTGCCGCTCACCAGGGCATAGGGCAAAAACCACCAGGGAACCATGGCAGGAAAATTATAGGGCGCAATACATCCAAACACCCCCATGGGCTGGCGGTAAAGGGAGGAATCAATGCCTTTGGCGATATCCTCCAGGCAGTACCCGGTCATCATGGTGGTCACGCCGGTGGCATGTTCCACATTTTCAATCATCCGGCGCACTTCACCCCGGGCTTCGTCAATGGCTTTGCCCTGTTCCGTGGTCAGCACCCGGGCAATGTCCTCAAATTCATCTTCGAACGCCTCTTTGAGGCGGAACAGATACCTGGCCCGGCTGAGCGGCGGGGTCTCTTTCCACTCTTTGAATGCGTTTTTTGCTGCGGTTACGGCCAAGTCCACATCCTGCTTTGTCCCGTATGGCACCACCGCAATCGGTTCCCCCAGGGCAGGGTTGCAGATATCTGCGGTCCGGTTGCTGTTGGAATCAACCCATTCCCCATCAATGTAATTTTTAATTTTTGGCAGACTCATTAAATTTACTCCCCCGATAGGTTTTTATTTGCCGAAAAAAATGATGTCGTCTCGAATTATAAAAATTAAACACTTAAAAAATACAATTATGCTTACTCAAAGTTTAAAAAAATACGATTATCGAATATTGTTTTTAAGATGACGCGATTGCAATGTCAATACAGAAAATATACGAAATTCGATTATTAAAAATCATAAATTGGTTTGTATATGAGATGATATTTGAAAAATATTCGAATTTCGTATATTTTAGGGTGTTGTTGTCGATATAAAAGAATGAGGATGATCGTGTGAAAAAAGATAGGCCCCTTGATCGGATTGATCGTGAAATTATAAAACTGCTTCAAAACGACGGACGAATATCCAACACAGATATGGCAAAAGCCATTGATGTTTCCGAAGCCACCGTTCGAACCCGTTTGAGCAGACTGATCGATGATGAAATTATTCAAATTGTGGCCGTGAGCAATCCGCTCAGGCTTGGATTCAACGTGGTCGGCCACCTGCGAATTCATGTGGATATCGGCCGGATTGATCCGGTGGCCCAGCAGCTTAAACAGATCCCGGCCTTATGGTTTATTGTTAAAACCAGCGGCGCATCCACCGGCATTGATGCCGAATTTAACGTGGAATCCATGGCCGATCTCAACGACCTGGTGTTAAATCAAGTGGGAACTGTTCCCGGTGTAACGTCCGTGGAGACCACCCTGACCCTTGATTTTGTCAAAAGGCGGTATAACTGGGGAACCGGGTTCGATAATTGATAGCGGGCATTATGAATATCGTATGGTTCCCCGGACTGTACACAGTCAGGGGAACCGGTGAAGTTACAACCTATTTAAAATTTAGCGTCTCAAATACCATTTATTCGATGTTCGAGTTTTTTGAGGTTTGACATAAAAATGTGCTAAAGAAGTTGAATTTTTGGTATGAACTTTTAACAAAATTCATGATAGAGATGCTCCTCGAACGACCGCTGCCCTTTATTGAAAACTATCTTGAATGCATAAATCAAGAATTGATGAAAAAGAACCCCAATTATGTGCTATCCAAAAAGCAAAAACTGTGGCTAAGCTTTTGTTTAAGTGGTGTTCTGTTAACCAACAGTATTTGCTGGAAACGATTTGAACGAATCAGTTTGGGGAAATTCCGTTTTTCAGCTCTTTCCTGGATGTTCCGCAATTCAAAAATCAGCTTCGATCGCTTACTGCAACAGAGTACGTGTAATATTCTGAAGCATTATGGCATCAAGGACGGGGTTATTTGCATAGACGATGTAGACCGTGGTCGATCAAAGTCCACAAAAAAAATATTTAAAGTTCACAAGCTTAAAGACAAACTCACCGGCGGTTTTTTAGACGGGCAATGCATTGTATTTCTATTTTTGGTAACACCAGTGGCTTCTTTTCCCGTGGGCTTTGAATTTTATCACCCGGACCCATTGTGGAAAGCCTGGAAAAAGAAAGATGACCGTCTTAAAAAAAAGAAAATACCGAAGAAAAAGCGGCCCAAGGAGCCACAGAGGAATCCTGAATACCCAACGAAGGTTCAATTGGCTCTTGAGCTTTTGAACATATTTCATAAAAAACATCCGGACATTGAAATCAAAGCAATTTTGGCAGACGGTCTTTATGGGCACGCTGAATTTGTTGATGGCAGTTCCCTTATCTTTGGTGGTGCTCAAACCATCACCAAAATGAAGTATAATCAAAATGTACGGTTTAAAAACCGCATAATTTCAGTACAAAAGTTTTTTGAATCTTATCCTCTGATACCTCAAAAAGTATCGGTTCGAGGGAAAGAAGATATTGAAATTTTTATCTCATCGGCTCGCCTGTATGTGCCGTCTCACAATGCAAAGCGTTTTGTGATCGCCATTCAGTATCCTGATGAGAAAAAACCACGTTATTTGTTAGCCTCTGACTTGAGTTGGAGAACATTGGATATTGTTCAAGCATACTTCTTCCGCTGGTTGATAGAGGTTTTCTTTGAGGACTGGAAAGGTCATGAAGGATGGGGCAAGCTGAGCAAGCATACAGGCGAAGATGGATCTCGGAGTTCCTTGATCCTGAGCCTGCTGTTAGATCATGCATTGTTCTTCCATCATCACCAGAAAGCCCGCCTGGAAAACAAACTTCCTGCATGGAGTGTGGGAAGCCTATCCCAGCGGATTCATACAGAAGCTTTAGTTCAATTTGTCCAGGATTTCTGTGGAAACGAAATCAATGAACAGAAGCTTCATAAGTTAAAAGAACGCATTGATAATATAATTCCTTTCAATCCTTCTACAAAACATATGAGCAGTCGTACTTTTCCTCAAATGAAGCCATCCCCATCTTTGGAGCGCTTCCGAAAAAAAGTGGCCTGATTCTAATCAAGGATTGTTTGGCAGTCAAATTTAAAAAACTCGAACATCGAGTTATAACCAAACCGGTGCGGTTTAAAAAATTGGTCCAGGCGATGAGTTCAGCCTTGGGCGTTCGGGAGCCGCTAAGAGAACCAGAGTCCACGGCCCGGATCGATCAAAATTTTAAAGAGAGAAAAAACATTCGCGTCCTTTTGGTGGATGACCAACCCATCAACCGGGAAGTCGCCGTCAGTCACCTGACCTCGGCCGGGTACCTTGCCGATGAAGCCCAGAATGGGGAAGAGGCAGTTATGGCTTTTAAATTGAACCCATATGACCTGATTTTCATGGACATTCAAATGCCTGTGATGGACGGTCATTCAGCGACCCTTGCCATCCGGGAAATTGAAAGCGCAAATCCAGACAGGATACGCACGCCAATAATTGCACTGACTGCCCACGCGATGAAAGGATACAAGGAAAAATGCATTCAGATGGGAATGGACGATTTTATGACAAAGCCCCTAATGAAGTCCGACCTTTACGCTGTCATTGAAAAATGGACAGACTTATCTCACCAGCCGGATGCTGATCACAATTGCCTTTCTGGAAAAGACGTTCAAAATAAGGATTATGCCAGAGTGCAGGAGCAGACATCTCAATCTTCAGCCCCGCCTTTGGACATGCAAAAGGTCAGGGAGATCTGGGAAGACGACGCGTTTATTCTGGAGTCGTTTTCCACTTTTTTACAGGAGATTCCAGCCATGCTCGCAGAGGTGTCTGCTGCAGCGGCTGCCAGTGATGCGAATCGCCTGGCCTCAGCTGCCCATCGGTGCAAAGGTGCGCTGTTGTATGCTGGTGCCCAAAAGGCCTCTGACATATCATTTTCCCTTGAACAACTTGCCCGAACTAAAGACACGGCCCAAGCCGGAGAACTTGTTTCCAGTCTGGAAGACGCGTGTCAAAATATTTGCAGATTCATGCAAAATTACCTCGCCACAAGTGAACAAAAGAATTGATCAACAATTGTTCAAAAACCCCGGATTACAGTCCGGGGTTTCGGTTCGGCGCATCATCGATCAGAACGGGACCTGAACCCCCACGCCACGGCACCTAATTTACAAGTATCTGAGCAATCACCGCATTGCACGCAATTATTCTCGGAAGGCTTTGTCTCCGGGGCACACGCCTTGAGGCATTGATCACAGGATGTGCACTTTTTATTCATTGTAAACCCAAACAGGGAAAAGCGGGACAGCAGCTCCAGTGCTCCGCCGGTGGGGCAGAAAAAACGGCACCAGAACATGGGTATCAATATACTGAGTCCCAAAGCGATCAATACGACAAGGGTTTTATAAATCCAGATGGGGTCGGCATGTTCAAAGGTCAGAACCACGGATTTAAAGAATTCACCGGTGCGGATGGGGATGGCCCAGCGGGGATTATTGGCCACGAAGAAAAGATACAGTGAAAGGGCCAAAACAATGTACTTGCCGAAATTCAAAAGGCGCGAAACCAGTCCGTTAATTTTATTTTTAAAAAATGCGCCCAGGGACAAAATTTCCGACACCAGACCACCGGGACAAATCCATCCGCAAAAGACACGGCCGAACAAAAGCACCGAAGCCCCGATCAATATCCACCCCCACATCCACAGATTTCGACCCGGGCATTGGATGACCGGACAGTTGCCGCACCCGATGTAGGGCACCGCAAAAGGACAGCGGAAAATGCCGTAAAAAGACCACTCTCCAATGACGCCCAAAGAGACCAATTGCACCAGACGCCGTTTCCAGTTTGCAAACCACTGCTTAAACATCCATCACTCCGTATTTTTGGATTAACCGTTCACCTTGTTCTGACTGGGCGGGAATAAATCCTGCCCTGTGGAACCAGGCCTGGCCATTGTCCGACAAAATAAAATCCACAAAGCTTTCTGCGAGCGCTCTGTTTTTGGCCCATTTCATTATGCCAATGGTAAAGGGAACAGGTACCGGCGGGATAAAATCTTCGGGTATGGGCAGGATATCCAACTTACCTTTGAACTGGGGCAGATGGGTTATACGCTGTTCAATGACGGCGGCATCGGCTTTCCCTTTGGCCAGATCGGTGACGGCTGTTTGGACACAGTCGCCCACCAATACGGCATTGGCCGTTGCCTTGTCTGCAACGCCTGCTTTTTTTAAGATGATCATGCTGGCTTTTCCGCCCGGAGGAGAGGCCTCCGGTGTCACAATGGTTTTCACCCCGTTTTTACCCATATCCTTAATAGATTCTATTCCGGCAGGATTTCCCTTGGGGGTGGCCACCACATATTTTGTAAAACACAGGGGTTTGAACCAGAGCATTTTGCCCTGGGCCTTTAGTTTTTGGGCCAGTTCCAAAACCCTTGGGGCAAACACCTCGGTCTTTGCACTTCCGGTCAATAACGATTTGCCTAATGCACCGGCAAAGGCGCCGGTATAAACAATGGCGGCTTGGGTGAGTTGTTCAAATTCATGGTTTGCCGGCTCAAAGGCCTCGGCAAGGCCTCCGCAGGACCACACCTGAAGGGATTCCTGGGCCTGGGGTTGGGAAAACCCCGGTGATGCGGCGGTAAGGCCCGCACCCAATGCGAGGCCCCCTGTTTTTAAAAATTTACGACGGCTTAACCCGTTCTTTTCCATTTATACTGCTCCTTTTCATCTAACAATCATGGGTTGCTTTGACATATAAACGGCCAGGCTTAACCCACTTACACACACTTTTTTATCCCCCCGGGCATCTGCTTTGCATGGTTTTCAGGATTTAACACGCTCAAATTCGGTGAGCATCTGGAATAAATCGTTCAAAATGGGGGCTTATGGTGGTCATCTTCTTTTATAAAAATAGATGACCACCATCAGTTTTGCCTTTGATCGGCCAAGGCTTTTGCCCACATGGGGCACAATGGAGTCAAAGTAGATGTTGTCCCCGGCATTGAGAATATGAACCCCATCTCCGTAGTGAAATTCAAGCTTGCCGCTTAGAACATAAATGTTCTCTTCCCCCTCGTGGGTATAGGTTCGGTTGATCTCAAAGGGGGCATGGATGATAAACGGTTCCATGTTTTTGCCGGGTTTTCCTTCGGCAAGCGGTTCATAGTCATATCCTGCAAACAGATCGGTCTCCTGGATCAGGGTCCGGTTTTCTTCCCTGCTTATAAAGAGGCGGACGTCTTTTACCGCAGAGGCGTCTCCGGAAAGAAGAGAGGTCAGCTCAATGTCCAGACCTGCGGCAATCTTGCTCAAGGTAGAGTAGGGCGGCGCTTTTTTTGACCGTTCCACCTTGGACAGGTAGCCCTTGGTCAAGCCGGTGCGCTCTGCTAAATCCTGGAGGGTCAGTTGCCGTGTTATCCTCAGACGTTTTATGCTTTCAGATATGCTTTTTTCATCCATAGTGAAATTTAATCTATTCTAATTCATCAGCCAGTTTGGCAGCGCCAGAGAGAGCCAGGGGATGTAGGTGACCAGCGTCAGGCAGATGAGCATGATGACCAGGAACGGGGCCACTCCCCGGGCAATTTTTACCAGCGGCTGTTTGGTGATGCCCGACGCCACAAACAGGTTCAGCCCGAAGGGCGGGGTGAGCATGCCCATCTGGATGTTGAGCACCATGACGACACCGAAATGAATCAGGTCAATGCCGTACCGGGTCAGGGTTTCAAGAAATATGGGCGCCAGAATCAACATGGCCGACACATCGTCCATAAAACAGCCCAGAATCAGAAAGAGAATGTTTACGGTGAGCAAAAACATCCAGGGGCTGTGAATATGCTGGATTATAATGTCTGCCAGCTGCTGGGGGATCTGTTCTGCCGTGAGCAGCCATATAAAGGTCATGGCGCAGGAGAGAATAAAGAGCAGACAGGCTGAAAGCACCGCCCCTTCTTTGCAGACATCTGTGACCTGGGAAAATTTAAATTCTTTATACACAAAAAGTTCGATGCCCAGGGCATACACCACGGAGACCGCCGCAGCTTCCGTGGGCGTAAATATTCCCGAATAGATGCCGCCTAACACAATGACTGGCAGGATCAAGGCCCAGATGCCTTCTTTGGCCGTGCGCAGCACTTCTGATCCGGATGCCTTGGCCGTGATCCGCCAATTGTTCTTTTTGGCCACAAAAAAGGTGTAGGTCATCAGGGCTGCGCCCGTGAGAAGGCCCGGGATGATACCGGCCATAAAGATTTTGGATACCGATACATTCATGACCAGGCAGTAGAGGATCATGGGTATCGACGGTGGAATCACAATGCCAAGTGACCCTGACACCGTGATCAGGCCAATGGAAAATTTTTCATCGTATCCCGCCTTTACCAGGGCTGGGATCATGATTGATCCGATGGCCACCACTGTAGCCGGCGACGACCCTGAAATGGCGGCAAAAAAAATGCAGGCCAACACCCCTGCCATGGCAAGGCCGCCGGGAAACCATCCCACAAGAGAGTTTACAAAGGCGATCAGCTTTTTGGCAATGCTGCCCCGGGTCATGATGGAACCTGCCAGAATAAAAAAGGGGATGGCCAGAAGCACAAAATTGTCCAGGGCGTTGAATAGCTGCTGGGTGATGATGTGCAGCGGGGTTGAGGTAAAAAATACCAGGCAGCTCAGGGTGGTCACCCCGAGAATGACGGCAATGGGCATGCCTAAAAACAGCAGGGAGAAAAAAGAGACGCAGATGAACAGAATCATTATTTCACCTCTCTGGGATCTGCTGCATTGGCTTGGGCCGTGCCGTGGCCTCTGAATGCTGCTTTGATAAATCCAATACCCTTGATGCAGAACCGTATGCCGATCACCACCGAAAATACAGGGATGGGCAGGTAGGCAGTGTACATGGGCATCCCCATGGCAGGGGATGTGGTTTCATATCCGTACATCCGGGAGATGATTTTCCAGGAGTAGACGGCCACCATGAAAAAGAACCCTGCGCTTAACAGCTGGCAAAACAGGTTGACCAGCCACCTGATGGATGACGGCAGCATGGTGACCACAAGATCCATGGTGAAGTGGGATCCGCTTTTAACGCCGATGGCGGCTCCGAGAAAGGCGATAAATACACCCAGATAACGCCCGAGTTCCTCGAACCAGGGAAAACTGAAGTTAAAAACATACCGAGTAATGACCTGGATAAATCCGATGAACGCCAGGATCAAAATGGTCCAGACCAGGGCAAAGTTTTCCACACGGTCAATGAATTTGAAAATCTGCTGCAAAAGTTGCTCCAACAAAGGTGAAGGTTTAATGGGTATCGAGATTTCGTTCAATTACTTACTGATGATTGGCTTCAATGCGTTCGAGCATAAAATCAAAGATATCATCCCCGATTTTTTTGCGGTATTTGTTCCACACCGGCACCATGGCTTCCCGGAAGCGGTTGCGCTCTTCGGGGGTCAGCTCAATGACTTCCAGGTGTTCCTGTTTGGCATAGTCTGCAATGGAGATACCGATCTTGGGAAGGGATTCTTTCATGCGGGCGTTGACCACCCGGTTTTCAACCATGGCAAGCTCCGCCGCCTGTCTGAAAATCTCCTGTTCCTTTTGAGAGAGGCTTTCCCAGTAGTCCACACCGATCACAGTGACACATGCGGTCATGCAGTGCTGGGTCATGGTCACATATTTCGTCACTTCGGTCACCTTGGTGAGAATGGCGGTGATTAATGGGTTTTCCTGGGCGTCAATGACGCCTGTCTGAAGGGCGTTGTACATTTCGGGAAAGGGAATGCCCACGGCGGTTGCGCCCAGTTGTTCAAAGGTGTCCAGGTAAGCCGGGGAGTTCATTACCCGGATTTTAAGGCCTTTGATATCTTCGGGGGTGCGGATGGGCCGCTTGGTGTTGGAAAAATCCCTGATATCATTTTCCATCCAGCCGATGGCAATGAATCCCTTTTTGGGAAACGCCGAAAATATTTTTTTGCGGACGGCCGGATCATCAAGGGTGGCATAGGCGGTGGCCCGGTTGGGAAAGATGAACGGCATATCCAAAACGGCACACTGGGGTTCGAAATTTTGAAGTACGGCCGTGGTTAATGACGCAATTTGAAGCGTCCCGGACTGGACCTGTTCGGCCATGGACCGTTCGCTGCCCAGTTGCCCCATGGGAAACACTTGGATGTCGATTTTGCCATTGGTCTTCTCACGGACATAGTCGGCAAACACTTTGGCTCCTGCATTCAGGCCGTGAAACTGGGGGGCAATATGGCCGAATTTTACAGTATCGGCAATGGCCGGACCCGAGAGGATAAGGCTTGCTATGAGGACCAGTGTCGCCACACGTGCCGTTTTAATTGTCCGTGCACGAAGGCGAAAAATTTGGGGGGGGGTCATTGGAATATGCTCCTTAACAGGTGTGTTTATTGGGTTATTTTGGAGGGGAGATGTACTCCAGAAGTTTTTTGTTTGTCAACTTTTCACCTGCTTGCAAATATTTTGCTTGATTAATATTATCTTGTGAAAGTGGTTATGAGTAATACATTTCAAAGTTAAAATTCTGAAGATGCTTTCTAAAATTAGGTTATTTATTGAAATTGCTTAATATTAATATTTTTTCATTTGAGGAAACTTTAGGGTATATTGATTCGGGGTCGCAGCAATACCGCAGATAACAATTGTTTCCTGCTAGGAAATAATCCGCTTGACAGGTGTATGGCATATTGGTAGACATTTTGCCCTTAATCTTAAGTTAATTAGATTAAAAATTCAGGCCATGGTCGATATGTATTCATGACCTATGCCCCTATGTGAAGGAGAGAAAATGAACGCAGTGAAAAGAGTATGTTTAGGGTTGGCGATCATGCTGGCAATTGGTTTTTCCATGCCCGGCACGGCACCGGCCAAGACCATTAAGTGGAAAATGGCCTCATCCTGGCCCAAGGGAACCATTGTTCAGTGGGCTGCAGACGAATTTGCAAGCACCGTCAATGCCATGAGCGGCGGACGTCTTGAAATTAAAAGCTATGCCGCAGGCGTGCTTGTGGGCGCTCTGGAAGTGACCGACAGCGTGCGCATGGGTACCATTGATGTGGCCCATTGTTCGCCCGGTTACCAGATGGGCAAACTGCCGGCAGCCCCGCTTTTTGCATATATCCCATTCGGCATGGACGCTGTGCCCTACATGACCTGGTTTTATGACAACGACGGCATGGAATTATATAAAGAGCTTTATCAATCCTATGACCTTGGATTTGTGGCACCCTGCGGCGTTCTGCCCACCGAAGACCTTGCCTGGTCCAACAAGCCCATTAAAACCATGGATGACTTTAAAGGCCTGAAATTCAGAACCAGCGGCTACTGGGGAGAGGTCCTCTCCAGGGCGGGCGCCTCGGTGATGATGCTGCCGGCCGGTGAGATTTATGAAGCGCTCCAGCGAAATATCCTGGATGCCGGCGAGTTCAGCATTCCGTCCATGGACAAGGACCTTTCATTCCATGAAACGGCCAAATACCTTTTGGTGCCGGGGATTCACCAGCTTTCCACCATCACGGACATCACCATTAACAAACGCTCCTGGGCCAATCTGCCCGATGACCTCAAAGAGATCGTCAAAGTGGCCGCCCAGTCCGTGACCATGCGCATGCTCACCCACTGCATCAATGCGGACATCAAAGCTTTGGCGTTTTTCAAGGAAAAGGGTGTGCAGATTGAGTACCTAAGTCCTGAAATTCAAAAGGAACTGTTCAAAGAGACCGACAAGCTTCTTGATGAAAAAGCGGCAAATGATCCGTTCTTTGCCAAAGTGCTCAAGTCCCAGCGGGATTTCAGGGCAGGATATGCTAATTATAAGAAGCTGATGACCCCTGCCTACGAATAGTAGCGTTTGAACGAAAAATCACCCACCTGAGGCGTTGCTTGCGCCTTGCATCTGGGCAACTTTTCGCCCAAACGCAGGTTGTCGGTCAGACTTTAAGTTAAAATCAGTATTTACATTTAAGGTGCAAAGAATCCGGTGAAAGCCGGATTCTTTGTTAAATAGAGATGTTTTTTAAAATCATAGATACCATCAGTGAAACCACAGGCCGGTTGATCTCCTGCCTGGTCATCATACTGACCCTGATTTTAAGTTATGAAATCGTGGCCCGTTATGTGTTCGGCGCTCCCACCAAATGGGTGTTTGATACCAGTTATATGATTGGGGGCACCTTCTTTCTCATGGGTGAGGCATTTACCCTTAAACACAAGCAGCATGTGCGCATCGACATCCTTTACGGCCGGTTTTCCAAGAGAACCCGGGCGGCCATTGATGTCTTTTTCTATCTGCTGCTGTTTTTTCCTTTGTGGATCGGCATTTTGTACGCGCTGATTCCCTATGTGGCCTTTTCCTGGCAAATGGGTGAAAAATCCATGCAGGGATACTGGCAGCCGGTGATCTACCCGTTTAAAACGGTGATGCCCATCGGCGTGGGGCTGTTTTTGCTCCAGGGTCTTGCGGAATTTTGCCGCAGCCTTGTGATTCTTATCAAGGGCGAAGATGCGTCCCGCAGGGTGAAGGAGGCATAACCCATGGATACATTCATGACACCTGAAATTATGGTGCTGCTGATGTTCGGCACCCTGTTTGTCGGCATATTTTTAGGATTTCCCACCGCCTTTGTACTGGGCGGGGTGGCCATGCTCTTCGGCTTTGTGGACATGGGACCCGATATTTTCGGGCTGTTCATCACCCGACTTTTCGGGCTGATGAAAAATTATACGCTTCTGGCCGTGCCTCTGTTTTTATTCATGGGCGTATTTATGGAAAAGTCAGGGGTGGCCCAGCGCCTGTTCCAGGCCATGCACCTGTTGTGGGGCGGCATGCGCGGGGGCCTTGGTATCAGTACCATTGCCATCTGTGCGTTGTTTGCTGCCGCCACAGGCGTGGTCGGGGCTTCCGAAGTCACCATCGGGCTGATGGCACTGCCGGCTATGTTTTCTAAAAACTACGATAAATCCCTGGCCTGCGGCAGTGTGTGTGCCGGCGGCACATTGGGTATTTTGATTCCCCCCAGTATCATGATTATCCTTTACGGCCCCATTGCGCGCATCTCGGTGGGCAAGCTGTTTCTGGGAACGCTGGTGCCGGGTATCCTGCTGGCTGTGCTCTACATGATTTACATTGCCATCCGATGCTATTTCAGGCCCCAGGACGGGCCGCCCATGCCCAAAGAAGAACGCAACGTGCCGGTGTCAAAAAAACTGTGGCTGCTGGCCACGTCGGTGCTGCCGCCGGCCATGCTTATCTTCGCTGTTCTCGGCTCGATATTTTTCGGCATTGCTGCGGTCACTGAAGCCGCTGCCGTGGGTGTTGTGGCAAGTATTATCCTTGCGGCCTGTTACAGGCAGCTGACCTATGCTACATTAAAAGAGGCGTGTATCCAGACTTTGACCATCACCTCCATGATCCTGATGATCGCCATTGGTGCGGCATTCTTCTCTTCTGTTTTCGTGGCGTTGGGCGGAGATGATGTGATCTCAAGTCTGTTTTTGAATCTGCCCTTTGGTAAATGGGGGATTCTGACGACCATCATGCTGTTGCTGGTGGTGGTGGGCATGTTCATTGACTGGATGGGGATTGTGTTCATTATCGTACCGCTGATCTCTCCCATCGGCCTGGAACTGGGCTTTGACCCCATCTGGTTTGCTGTCATGGTTATGGTAAACTTGCAGATCTCTTTTTTGACGCCGCCCTTTGCCTATTCCATTTTTTATCTGAAAGGGATCACCCCCCCCGAGGTAAAGACAACGGATATTTACAAAGGTGTGCTGCCCTTTGTGGGACTTCAGATTCTTGCACTGCTCTTATGTGCGGCATTTCCGTTTTTGATCACCTGGCTGCCTGCCCATCTGATTAATTAGATATATTCAAGAGAAATATAAATAGAACAGATAATTGAAAAATACGTGAGGATTGATTTAATGGCACATGCAACTTTATTTATCCAGTGCATTGTGGACGGTATGTATCCTGAAGTGGGCGAGGCCATGGTTCGGCTGTTTAATCGCCTGGGCATCACCATGGATTACCCGGAAAACCAGACCTGCTGCGGCCAGCCCTCGTTTAACTCCGGATACCGCAAAGAAGCGGCCAAGGCGGCCAAGCACTATATCGAGACCTTTGAAAAGTCGGGCACCATTGTCTGCCCTTCAGGCTCTTGTGTCTCCATGATTCGCAACCATTATCCCGAATTGTTCGAAGACGAACCCGCATGGCGCGAACGCGCTGAACGTGTGGGTAAAAGAACCTTTGAACTCACCGAGTACCTGGTGGATGTTCTGGGCATTAAAGATACCGGCGCCTATTTTAAGGGCAAGGTGACCTACCACGACTCCTGCCATCTCAACCGTTACCTCGGGGTGTCGTCCCAGCCCCGGGAGCTGATCAACCGGGTGGATGGCCTAACCTTTGTGGAGATGAAAGATTCGGATAAATGCTGCGGATTCGGCGGCGCATTTTCAACCAAGTATCCTGATATTTCCACAGCCATGGTCAAGGAAAAGGTTAAAAATATTCTGGATTCCGGGGCTGATGCCGTGGTGGGCTGCGACATGGGGTGTCTGATGAATATCCAGGGATATATCAATCGCCATAATTATCCGGTCAAGGTGATGCACATTGCCCAGCTTCTGGCCGGTGAAAAAGGAGATGCTGCATGAGCCAGGAGATTTTAACGGATAAATATGTTGAAAATGCAGCCAAGGCCATTCAGGATGCTTTTTTGCCCAAGGCCATGGAAAAAATGCAGTCCGGTCTGGCCAAAGCCACCCAGCGGTCATACCAGAACCTGGACGAAGGTCCTGAACTGCGCCTGAAGGCCCATGAGATCCGGGAAAAAACCATCAATAATCTGGATGTAGTTCTGGCTCAACTGGCGGCCAAGGTTCGTGAAAACGGCGGCAAGGTCTATTTTGCTAAAACTTCCGAAGAGGCTGTACAGTATACCCTGGATGTGGCCAAACGGTTTGATGTCAAACAGGTGGTGAAGGGCAAGTCCATGGTCACAGAGGAGATCGGGCTTAACCCGGCCCTGGAGGCCCGGGGCATTGAGGTCAACGAAACCGATCTGGGCGAGTACATCATCCAGCTGGCTGGCGAAAAACCCTCCCACATCATTGCCCCTGCCATTCACAAGACTCGGGAACAGGTGGGCCGGCTTTTTGCCGACCACTTGGGTGTTCCCTATACCGATGATCCCCCGACACTGACCAAGATCGCCAGAAAAGCCCTGCGCGAAAAGTTTCTCCAGGCCGATATGGGCATCTCCGGATGCAACCTTGCCTGTGCGGAAACCGGTCACATGACGGTGGTCTCCAACGAGGGGAATATCCGCATGGCCACCACATTGCCCAAGGTCCATGTGGCCATCATGGGTATGGAACGGGTCGTTCCCAACCTGGAAGACCACGATATTCTTTTCCGACTGCTCTCCCGGGGGGCGGCGGCCCAGAAGCTGGGCGGCTGCGTTTCATACATCGGCGGCCCGGGCGGTCCTGATTTTCCCGACGGCCCCCAGGAGTTTCACCTGGTGATTCTGGATAACGGCAGAAGCCGGATTCTGGCCGATCCCAAATTCAGGGAAATTTTGTGCTGTATCCGCTGTTCTGCCTGTTTGAACGCATGTCCCGTGTATGGAAAAATCGGCGGTCACGCCTATGGTGCCACCTATTGCGGTCCCATCGGTGCCGTGCTCACCCCTTTGATGGTGGGCATGAACAAGGCAAAGGATCTGTGTCTGGGTGAAACCCTGTGCGGCGCATGTCAGCAGGCCTGTTCGGTGAACATCAATTTGCCCCGCATGCTTTTGGAACTTCGGTATCGTCTGGCCTATGGGGATGACGACTGGCAGACCAAGCAGGTAAGCCCACTGGAAAAAACAATCCACCAGGCCTGGGCGTTTCTGGCAGGGCACCCGGCACTGTATCGTGCGTTTTTAAAGGCCGGTGCCGTGGGCCAGAAAATTTTTCCAAGATCCAGGGGCATGATCCGAACCATGCCGGGCCCCGGTGCCGGATGGACCCGTGACAGGGACATTAAGCCCCTGGCAGATACCCCGTTCCGCGAGCGGTTTAAAACCCTTTCTTCAAAAAAGTCTGATAGGGGATAAAAAAGATGCAGACCCATACCAATGAAACCCAGTTTATTAATGATATCCGTGCCGCTTTAGGCATCCGCGGCAATAATGCGGAGTCTCGGAAAAAAGAAATTTTCACTGATCCTGCACAGCCAACAGAAGAACAGAAAGCATTGCTTGACACTATTGGCGCAAGACAACACAAAGATCAGATGGCTTTGCTTGAGAGGTTGTCAAAGGAAGCTGCGCCCTTGAACCTTCAGGTCATCCCCATGAAAAATGAGGCTGAGGCCGCCAAAGCCATTGCTCGGTTGGTGGCCGAGACCACCCCCGAGTGGGGAGATCAAAAAAGCGTGGTTCAGTGGGATCACCCCATGATCAAAAAACTGGCCCTGGAATCGGCACTCAAAGACCAGGATGTTCCCGTGTATACGGCAGCGTTTGACGGCAGTGAGACGAACGACGATGAAAAAGAATCAAAACGGGATCAGATCCGGGAACAGGTTATACAGTCATACATCGGTGTGACATCTGCCGACTTCTGTCTGGCCGATACAGCCACCCTGGTGATGCGGTCCCGTCCGGCCGAAGCCCGCTCCGTATCGCTTCTGCCCTCCATCCACGTGGCTGTGATCAAAAAAGAGCAGATTCTGTATAGCCTCAAAGAACTATATGCATTGCTCAAATATGATCCGGACACAAGGGGCGAAGGACTGCCTCACCACATGGTCATGATCTCAGGCCCCAGCAAAACCGCAGATATCGAACTTGTCATGGTGCATGGCGCCCATGGCCCCCGCGCCCTTTATCTCTACGTGATCACTGGAGAATAAGCTGGATCCGTATCCATGGTCTGCCAAGTGGAACATCTTGTGCAATCAGGATACGGACAAAAAAATAAGTACCCTAATAGCCGTGAGCTATAAAGCCCACGGCTATTACGCCTATGAATCTTGTAAAGGGGTAAAGTATCCACTGCAAGGCCATATGCTGCGCACGACAAATCAGAGATACGGAAGGTACTCCGTAGAATAGAAAAAATTTAACAGTGAAATTAATATCATTGAAATCGTCTCCATGCAATAAGCGCCGACTATGCATATGAAAGCTTATTGACGCAGGCTGTAATTTTCTATAGTCTGCCGTCAGTTTTTATCATTATTATTATGAGTAAGCTCAGATAGCCTTTTGGTTAGCTACAGAATCCTCTCTGTCTTACATTGGAGAGGCTATATGACAGCAATCGTAGGCGATTCATGCCAGAATGCATTTAAAGATATTCTGGAAGACCAGTTCCGGGAAAAAATTTACAACAGCTTTATTAACAACGCGGTTCTTCCTGTTTTAAAGGACGTCATGTCATATTCCCATGATATTGTTGACGCCCTTGAAAGTTCTAATCAGAGCCCGGTTGTGGCATGCGGAGCAGGCTGCAGTTACTGCTGCCATTCCCAAATACATGTGCTGCCCATTGAAGCCTTGCTTATCCTGTCCTTTCTTAGTGAATGTTTTACCAGAAAGCAAATTTTACTGCTCATGGACAAAATTGAACAAAGACTTCAACGGACTCGAGAAAAATCACTTGGCAGCCTTTTTTTAATCAAGAATGAACTGCCCTGTATTTTTTTAGAAAACGGGATGTGTAGCATTTATGAGGTCCGCCCTTTTATTTGCCGTGCATGGAACAGCATGGATTCATCTCTTTGCAAAAAGATTTTTAACTCTGGAAAATTTGATGATGAAATTGAAGTCTCCTCTGCCAGGAATTTTATATTTGGATCCTCCAGGTCGCTTTTTGCTGATTTTGGCAAGCAGCTGAAACTGGAAGCAGTTCCCTTTGAAATGACAGAGGCGATCTTCAACTGCCTAAAAACAACGAATCCCCTGCCGCTGTGGCTTTCCGGGCAAGATATTTTAAATGTAAATAACTCGTTAGAGCCTGCATCGTCGCAGATGCAATCCCCCGATAATTGTCTGTTTTTAGGAACACATTCGGATAGAGCTGAACAGGCGTTATTTGTTGTAACCCGGGAACAGGAATACATCGATTATTTTTATGGTAAGTACATAAGCCGCCTTGCTGGGCATGAATATGCTGAAAAACATTCACAGAGTCATTCGTTTGTGTTTCAAGATGTTTATGGAAAACCCATTGGCGCCATCGCCTTGAATGAAGTTGCTTCCCAAAACAAAACCGTTCACATCCAATATCTAAAGGCCTTTGTCCTCAAAAGCGGCAACGGAACATTGATGCTTTTGGAGTTGTGCCGTAAAGCTGATTGTTTTAACGTCCGGCTTAGTGTGAACCCCGCGTTTGACCCTGACGACAAATGTTCAGATAGGGATTTCAATGTGTTACGTGAGTGGTATGCGCAATTTGGCTTCAAAGGGGATTCCTGTCTGTCCCGAATTCCCAGACAAGGGTAACAGGACGTCTAAAATGATCACAGCAAAAACCGGAAAAAGTAATTTTTTAAATCAGCAGATTCCCAAATTAAACAATCGTTATTTACTCACCTTTTCCAGGGATGACACCTGTATGGAATATTTTCTTTGTGACAGGCAGACAGGAAAACAGATTTCAAAAACACTGATTGTTTCTCATGAAGTTTTTTCAGGCAGTCTCTATGTTTCCAGGTTTTATCCGGAACTGTACCGACAGATAAACTGCAAATACCTGTCCGCTGCCTGCTTTTATCTCATGGTTCATCATGCCGCAGGTGTTTTTCATCTGCTAAATCAATGCCGGGTCAATCTGGAAACAGATAAATCGGTGTTTTCCCAGTTTTATTCCAGGCTTCAGGACTTTCATTTTTACATCAGATATGCCAGACCGGCTGATAAGGTATTCCTGACAGGAAGCTACCAGAAAAATGTAATGTTCGATGAGCTGGTTTGTATAACAGCCATGAGCTGACGTGGCCGTTCAACGTATCAACCCATAATGAAAGTTGAAAAGCCCCAGAAAGGACATCTCCAGAGGCTTTATTGTATTCTTAAGTAGAATTGGATTTTTAGATCACGGTTACATTAGCAGCAGCAGGGCCTTTTTGACCCTGCTCAATATCAAAGGAGACACGATCCCCCTCTTTGAGGGATTTAAATCCACTTGAGTTGATAGCTGAATGATGTACGAAAACATCTTTTCCACCGTCATCTTGTTCGATAAATCCAAATCCTTTTGAGTCGTTAAACCATTTTACGATTCCAGTTGCCATGTCAGCATTCTCCTAAATAAAAATTAAGTATAAATCGCTTCTAACTTTGGGGAGCAATCACAGATAACTTTAGGATATACGCCTTAGGCTGGAAACTTAAACACTTGAAGTAGTGCGATAATTATACAGCATATAGGAAAAAGGGCGAATGTCAAGAAAACAATCAATCGCTTTGCATTTTCTACATGTTAGTGTATAGTACACTACTTTTGAATGTGGAATATACATTCCCTGTCAGAAAAGTCCCTTTCAGGTAGTCCTCGCTGACCGCGTTGTCTGACAAACATCGTATGTTGACGTTGAAGTTTTACTAAAACTTGACCGTGAAAACAGTATGAAGATTTTGTTGGAAACGTTTTTTAATTTCTTCTCCAAGTGAATGATCTTTAGATCATAACTTAATCTTTTTTCACCGAATACAAAATCTAAGTGGATGACATTTGAAGGATTTGTTTGACAGGTCCAATCTGTCAACCCGAGTTGAGGAGATTCATTGAGCGTGAGTTTTACCCAATTTGATTTTCACCTCGGTATTCACTTTTATGAAAATTTTAAAATGGCGCCTGTTTACACGATCATTAAAAACATAACCGTCTGCGGTTGGGTAAAATTGCCTCACCCGTTTAAAACACAAATTAACCAGAATCAACCTTTTTAAAGCATTCGACACAGCTGCTGGGTCCTATACAGAAGAATGCCTCAGGTGGTAACATGCTCTCGATAATTGAGCAAAAAACTGTGTCAAAAAATGAAAGAGCAATCTCAATTATTCATGGAATGCTCTCAATAAGGATAACCCAAGAAAGGAAGACGTATGGCAATCAAAAAGAAATATAAGTTTGAAAAACGCCAGAAAGAGCTGCTGAAAAAAAAGAAGAAGGAAGAAAAACAGCAGCGCCGAACGGAAAAAAAGAACGAAACGGAAGATGAGTCCGAAATCGAATCCAATCCAGAAGGATAAAATATCTTATGTCTGAGGTCCGGGTTCGGTATACAACTTTGGAAATCGGAGATATGGATATTCATATCCGCATGCTCCGGGATGTTCTTCAGTTTCATGATCCTGAGGGCGTTGCCGAAAAGCTTGGGATCTCCTCTGCCGCTTGGCCGCTTTTCGGAGTAATCTGGCCATCAGGTGAGGTCCTCGCTCGCCTGATGATGGATTATCAGGTCAAAGGAAAACGGGTGCTTGAGGTCGGTTGCGGTATTGCCCTCGCCAGTCTGGTGTTAAATTATCGGGCCGCAGATATTACGGCAACGGACCACCATCCTGCCGTAAGAGACTTTCTGGATTACAATGCCGGTCTGAATAATGGCAAAATCATTCCCTTTGTCCGAACCGGATGGGAGGACCCTTTCCATGATAAGCTCGGTACCTTTGACCTTATTATCGGCTCTGATCTGCTCTACGAAGATGCACATGTAAATCTTTTGGCCGAATTCATAAATCAGCATGTCCAGCCATGTTGTGAAGTCGTGATTGTGGACCCTGGGCGGGGATTTCATGCAAAATTCACCAGAAAAATGAAAAGTCTTGGTTATTCGCAATCTCAAGAGAAGCATGAAAGTACAGATTATTTGAAAAAGCATTTTAAAGGCTGGATTTTAACCTATTCCAAATAGCGTTATTTTAAAAAAAAAAGGACGGTTGAATGAATATTTATGTAGGAAACTTTACGGAGTTGATGACGGAAACAACTCTTAGACAAATATTTGAAGCATTTGGCGCGGTGGATAGTGTTAAAATCATAAAAGACAGATTCAATGGACGCTCAAGGGGATACGGTTTTGTGGAAATGCCGAGCAACTCCGAAGCAGATAAAGCGATTAAGGCTTTAAACGGCAATATGATTAATAAAAAACCCCTTATAATTAAACAGGGGGATTCAGGTGCCAAAAAGAAGAAAAAAAAGTTTAAGAGAAGAAGTTACTGACATTTTTTTGAATGAAGAATATGCCTTTCAGCAGTTAGAGGCAGGCCTTGGAAAAGACTTTGAACAGCATTCGTTTCGAATTTTTCATGTTCATCGAAACAACCAAGATGATCGAAATAAAAAAGCCCCAGAGTAAGTTATTACTCTGGGGCCAGAATGTCACAGAGATAAAATGGAATTAAATCACAGTCACATTAGCAGCTGCCGGCCCTTTAGGACCCTGTTCAATGTCGAATGAAACCCGTTCACCTTCATTGAGAGATTTGAAACCAGCTGCGTTAATACCGGAATGATGGACAAATACATCTTTGCCGCCATCTTCTTGTTCGATGAATCCAAAACCTTTTGACTCGCTAAACCATTTTACGATACCATTTGCCATGTAGGCGTTCTCCTAAATAAAAATAAAAATAAATCGTCTCGATCTTAAAGAATAATCACAGATTTCTCGGGGAAAATATCTAAGGAAGAAACTCAAGCACTTTAAAGTAGTGCAATATGTGCAAAGCATACAGGAACGGATAAGTATGTCAAGGTAATTATTTTTTTTACCTGACACCTTTTGTTAAGGATAGTCACAATATATTGGTGCGCCACGAGGGCGCAGGATATCAGCGGATGAAAGTTCCGTCCGGGAAATTATCGGTTCATCCCGGTAGCGACCCAGACAGTGGGACAGGGAGACCTTCCTGCTGAAGCTCTGGGTACAGATGTAAGCCTATAGGGCTGCAGCAATCTGGCAGGCCGCAACGTGAGTGAACCCTGAGCAGGCCTCGAAAGGAAAGTCGTGGATGCCGACCCGCCCAATATTCGGGGAAGGCCGAAGCGGAACGGGGATGTAACCGATCCACTCGTTTCGATCCACCGGGGTAATGGGGGCAGCATGTCAGAAAGGTATCCTGGGTAACGTGGGAGACCCGTCCCGAATGCGGGGTCGCGACCCGTAACAAGTAAGCAGCGTATTGGTTCGGGCTGGAGTCGGAAAGGGCAATATTACCGATGATGCCGGGTAATGCCGGTTGAGGGAAGTGGCCTTATTTCTGATATTCTTTTAACGGAAATGAGATGAGGTGATTGGCCATGGGCCTGGAAACACCAGATAAAATTCGGATTCTCCAGAGAAAGATTTACCTCAAGGCGAAGTCGGAACCGGACTTTCGATTCTACATGCTTTATGACAAGATTTATCGGAGCGACATTCTTCTGCATGCTTATCTGTCGGCAAGGGCCAATGGGGGGCTGCAGGAGTAGATGGCGTAACTTTCAAACATATCGAGTCAAAGGGTGTGGCGGCGTGGTGCTTAAAGTCAGTTTCATTGGGGGTTATTTGATCTGGGCATTTTTGCGACCAGATTCGGTCTTTACCTTCGAATCCAGGACGTTAATCAGTGCCCCTGAAATAATCAGTGCTCCGCCAATATAGGTCCATAGCGGGGGGATCTCTTTGAAAATAAATACACTGATCAAGACGGCAAATACGATTTGTAGATAGGAGTACGCAGAGGCTTTTCCCGCGGTCAGGGTTTTCATTGCATTGGTTAAACCCAGCTGCCCAAGCTGGGTAAATAGTCCCACCAGAACCAGCATAAACGTAAGGTGTAAATTCGGCCGGACAAAGTCGTTTCCCAGCAGTATCAAAGAGACCGGCAGGGCCACCAATGGAAAGTAGAAAATAATGACCGACGAATCTTCTGTTTGACTCAGTTTTCTGACGATAATATAAGCGATGCCACTCCAAAACGCCCCTGTGATTGCCACAGCGACACTGAATAAGGGTAATTCATGTACTGCCTGTTCCATGAAGGCCGGGCTTACGACCGCAAACAATCCGATCAAACTGAGAAGAAGGCAGATTTTGGTGGATCCCTGAATAGGCTCTTTAAGAAAGACGAGCGCCAGCAATGACGTGAACACCGGATGGGTATACTGTAAAAGTGTAGCCTCGGCCAAAGGCAGGGTGGTCGTGGCATAGTACACGCAGATCAGGGCAATGGTTCCGACCAGGCCTCTGGCAAACAAAAGAGGTTTATTGGTCCCCCAAATAGAGATATGCTTGCGTTTTACGTCGGCATAACTGATCAGCACAGAGACCAGGGCGCGGGCTGCAACGATCTCAAATACGGGGATTCCGAAACTGCCGGCATACTTTACACATGCCGACATCAAGGCAAAGCCCAATGTTGAAAGAAGTACATAGTGAAGCCCTGGGGGAAACATATTTTTTAGAAAGCCGAACATGGTTTATTCCTTTACGCCGCTGTTTATGGGACAGCACTGCCATTTAATACTCTTGGTATAGTTTTTCTTGAAAAAAAAGGTGTATCAGATTAATTGTTTTGTCCGTTAATTTCAAAGTTCATCAATTCGATGAATTGTGAAGCATCGTTGTAAATTGAAAACATAAAAGGAGGTGTATTATGGAAACGTATGAATGTACCGTTTGCGGTCATGTGTATGACTCTGAAAAAGGTGACCCTGATAACAACATTGCCCCAGGAACATCGTTTCAAGATGTTCCAGAAGACTGGACTTGTCCGGTATGTGGTGCAGCAAAAAGCGCTTTTGAAAAAGCTTAATCAGTTCTGACAACGATTCTGGCAAGGTCGTGCCGAATTTTAAGCACATAAATGTCAACATATTGCCGGCAATTGCGGCCATGTCTTTATTGGCGCACTTTCCTTCCCCATGGTTGCATAAAAAATTTGATGCAACCATGGTTTTTTTGCCTAACCATTAGCCTGGCCAACCCTCCGATGGTTTACTTCTCTTCGCATCCTTGGACATGACAGCTGCCCATTTCTTTTTCAAAAAGAGAAACGCGTTTTTCCTTTATAGCACTGGTTCTTGTATGTAGAGGGGCAAATGCCTTCATGGCGTTTAAAAAGTCTGGAAAAATAAGAGGCATCATTGAAGCCCACCGAAAAACACGCCTGAGATACATTTACATTGGGCCGCTCAAGCAGGCGTTTCGCAGCATCCAGCCGTTTAGTATTCAGGTAATTTTTAAACGTTAGCCCCGTGGATATCTTAAACATCCGGCTGAAATAGAACCGACTCACACCTGCTTGCCCGGCCAATTGATCCAGGGTGATTTGATTGCTATAATTGGCGTTTATAAAATCAATGGATTTATTAATTCTCAATTCCTGCTTTAGTTCTACAGATTCGTTTCCTTCTTCTTTTAAGTGCTGCGCGTCATTAAAGTCCCTGTCAATCTTCTTGCTGGCAAGCGCCTTAAAAAAAGTATTCAGCCTGTCATTTTCTTGTAAAATATCGACAAACGCCTGTTTTTCAATCACCAAACACTCAAGGTGGGCGCATTCCCATTTTCCCGGTCATGCCGCCGGCATTGGATTGTGCGTGGTTGCCATGAGTTTCAAACAATCCCAACGCCCTGCTTTAAAGTATGATCGTAGCATAATCATTTTTTCTGCATTTTCCCGATACCAAAAAGTGCATGGACCTTTCAGACGTAAATTCACCACCCTACGAATTGAACTTTCAATAGCACCGCTGCCAATAGGTAAATTCAACGCTTTTACAGTTGGGAAATCAAGCCGTCTTTCATTGCGCACAAAATAATCCCGTTCCGTCTTAATAGCCTTACTGTTTCTGCCTCGACAAAGTGTCTGGACGGCCTGTACTACGTCAGCGGCTTTTCCTTTCAGCAGGAAGCCCCGCTGTTTTGACACCCAGCGTTTGCGCTCCTTGGATGACCAGGTCTTCTTTAGGGCTGATACTTTACCCAAATGCTCCACGGCATGGTAAAAATCAAGAAGTTCATATACTCGCTGAGGAGCCAAACCCAATGCTTTGATCAGTCCGGGGATCCGGTTCCAAATCCAATGTGCTCCATCTGCAACAAACAGTATTTTATCGGACTTCTGGATATGAAGGGCGTTCAAATACCCCTTTAACAGGAGGAATATGCCATCCGGACCGCTGAAACTGCCATCAATAAATGGTGAGAAGCTTTTTTCTTGTTTTCCCTGGGCATCCACCACATAAATAATCAAAAGTTTGGGTTCTCGCCACGCCCCACGAAATCGGGTTCTATTTTTTGGGGTTTTGGGACCTCTTTTCTTCTCTCTTAACCGTGTGCGTCCACCATCGGTGCTTATAACCACCCGTCGCCCTTCAAGTGAATCTCTCTCATTTAGTGGGATTCGCCCCGCTTGTTGCTCGGCTCGGGCCCGTTCTGCGTAACGATAGGTGAGTTTACGGATAACCTTTATATCCAACACCATACCATGATCACAAAGCACTTGACGGACTTCTTCAAAAGAACTCAATAAGGCCGACCAGGCACTCACCATAGAAGCCAAAGCTGGTGAGCAGCGATCATGGATTCCAAGAAGGATTAAACCGGCGTAGGCACCTTTATATCTTTTTCGATTTCGACGGTCACAGGATCGCCGATAATATCGAACACGAACATCAACAGAACTACCTGTACAACACTGAATCGAAACGGTCTCAAGCCCTTCGCTTTTCATCCGGCCCGGCCAGCTGGACATCAATTCTTTTTCTTGATCGACCTGATCATAGGAATTTAATGAGCCCTGGATGCTTTTTTTAAAAGCAAGGCACTCAGTCGATTCGTATACCCAAGTATTTCACGTTCTACCTGCTCCAATTCTTGAGCATTGCGAACCAACCTCGGATCGTCTTCCAGTTCTTTCAGGCAAGCATAGACTTCCTCAACAGTATTGCAATCTTCAGCTTTTTTCATCAGCACAGTCCATTTTTATAGTCGTCTCAGCGAACAGAAACTATCACGTTTTTTGTTCTCAAAGATAGGCTTTTTTCAAACCGGGAAAATGGGAATGCGCCCCTCAAGGTAGGTCATGGCCAGAATGTCGAACATGGCCTTGCCGTTACCAAACAGCAGGCCTTCGACGCCGAAATAGTTGCCGGTTTCAGTAATGCCTTTTTTAATTATGTTACCATTTTCAGCCACGGAAAGGTATAAAATGCTTCCGGAGCAGATAAATCCGATTTGATTAATATTACAGTTTTGTTTCGCGATAAGTGTGTACGGCTTGATCGTAATGTGTCGGAATCCCTTTTTTACTCTCATACGTGCCGCATCATTTGTGATAGTGTTGAACGGTGAGTGGTTCAGAATGGAGTAATCAACTTCCATTTTTCTTCTCCCGAAAAACAAAAAATCCAGACGATACCATCGCCTGGATTTCCGCTTTTCAATCCAGAATTTGAACGACAGATTCCCTTCCGTCGTCAAGTCAAACAGGTCGGTCTTCTGACTTCCGGATCATTTTACTTGCCGTGTCTTCCCATTCAATCAAGAACAGTGACTTTTTTACAGCGTTCATCCCCGGTTACAGCGGCGGGTCCGTTATTGAATTTCACAATATTCCCGTATCCGGTTTCCACAGGTTTAGACTTTTAAACCGGATATACCTGTAATCTTTATGTAGCCAAAGGGAACATAAAAATTTTGTCATATAATGTCAAGACAATTCAAAAAACGAGATTTAGCGTGCGATAGCACGATAAAAATCCAGGCACTCACGCTCCTAAATTTTGGGCATTTCGGCGTACCCGGACCATCTATTCAGATTTTTTTAGGGCATCCTGATAGTTTTTATATACCTCATTGGCCCCATCCCCTGGCAGACCTGTGGCTGCATTGTCATTGTCAGGGGCAAGGGGCTTTCGAGCCTGGACTTTGAACGGTCTTTCCCAGGTCCGGCCGGTCTCTTCGCGCCGGGTCCGGATATATTCCATATTGTGCCGGGCATCTTCCGGGCTTTGATGCCGCCGCAGCAGGTCAAATGCCTGGGTATCCTTATTCTGCATACCCAGGCTCAGGGCCAGATTATTGACTGCCGTGGCATTGCCGGGATCAAGGGCAAGGCTTTTTTTAAAATAAATTTGCGCCCCTGCATAATCCTTCCGGGCCATGGTTACCCAGCCAAGATTGTTGGTGAAATCGGCCCTGCCTGGATTATAACTCACTGCTTTTTCAAGGGCTTTGGCAGCTTTTTCAAAATGTTCTTCCATGGCGTACAGGATACCCAGATTGTTGTAAATACTGGCATTTTTCCTGTCCAGGGAAAGCCCTTTTTTCAGCCATGTTTCAGCGGAGTTAAAGTCCCCGGTTTCCCTGGCACACACACCTGAAAGATCATAGGTCCTGACCTGTTCTGCGGTCTTAAGTCGCTGGAATTTTCTTGCGTGGATCAACTGGACCTGTGCTACATCATAAAATTTATCCTGAACCAGCTGTTCGGCCAGGGCCAGATGGTTGGGCTTAATTTCATCGGTTTTCCAGACCCTGGTCGCAGGTCTTTGTGCCGGCGGCGTTGCCTTGTTCCTGCCGGAAAGGCTGCACCCGTTTAGAAGGCCGGGCAGAACAACCAGACAAATTCCTGTAATCAGTATTACATAAAGTTTCATCATCTTTCCTTTTTTAATCGTGGTCCTAAAATCCTTGTCTGGATAGGTTGATAAAGTTAATAATAACCGGTCCCAGGATGATCAGCATCAGGGCCGGCATGATAAACACCACCAGAGGCACGGTCAGTTTGGTTGAGAGCTTGGCTCCTTCTTCTTCTGCTGCCTGGCGCCGCTGTTCCCGCATGGCATCGGTATACACTCCCAAAGCGTCCGCAATATCCGTCCCCGTTGACAGGGATTGTTGAAGCACCGTTACCATCGCTTTCAACTCTTTGGACGGATTTTTTTCTTCAAGGTTACCCAACGCCTGGGGCCTGGGAATACCGCTTTTGACTTCTAAAAAATAGATGCCCAGTTCCCGGGACAGAACGGGGGCGATGTGGTCCAGCTTGCGGCATACCCGGTACAGGGCGTCATCAAACCCCAGGCCCGCTTTCAGGCAGACAATTAACAGATCCATGGTGTCGGGCAATTCCCGGAAAAGAGCCGTCTTTCGTTGTTTGATTTTGTTTTTCAACGATACATCCGGCAGAATATATCCGGTCCCAAAGGGGATAAACAAGAGCAGCAGGTGTTTTACCGGCATAAGGCCCCAGGAAAAAAGTATGATAAAGCTTAGAACAGATAGGCCTGCGCCAAGTACGATTTTAACCCCGTAAAGGATCATCAAGGCATCCTTTTCCCTGTATCCGGCATGGATCAGTTTTTTGCGGATCACAGTCAGCTCTTTGTCCTTTTTGGGCATAACCATCTGCCCTAATGTTCTGAAAAACGCATGGGATGATGCGTTGAATACGGGCATTTTAAGGTCGGGCCTGCTGTTGCGTTGGCGCATTCGTTTAAGTGCGGCGCGTCTCAGTGCAGCATTCTGAATTTTGTCGATGATCACAAAGCTGATCCAGAAGGTTGAGCAAAATAAAGCAACCTGTATCACTGTTTCCTGAAGGCTCATAGCTTCAAACCCGCCATTTTCCTCATAACGACAAATCCGGTAATTTCGAGAAAAATTGCCGCATAAATCATGATTTTGCCAAGATCGGTGCCGGTCAGCCGGTGGATATAATCCGGATTAAAAAACCAGGTGACCACAGCGAACAGAAACGGCAGAAGCCCAATAATCACGGCACTGGCCCGGGCCTCAGCCGTATAGGTTTTAATCTTGCGCTGGAAGGTAAAGCGCTTTGTGACGGTGCTTGCAAGGGACTCAAGGATCTGTACCAGGTTGCCGCCGGTTTCCCGCTGGATCACAAACGCTGTGCAGAACAGTTTGATATCGGGCAAATTGCCGTACCGGTTTTCAAAGTTGTGAAAGGCCTGGTCAAAGGTAAATCCCATGGCTATTTCCTGGTAAATGATTTTGATCTCCACGCTTAAGGGCCCATAAAGTGCCTGTGCCGCATCCTTGAGCGCGCCGTCCACATGCCGCCCGATTTGAAGCGCCCGGACAATGATTCCAATGGCTTCGGGAAGTTCCTGGATCATCTGTTTTTCCATCTGCTTTTTTTTGAAAATTAAAAAAAGAACGGGCAGGCCAAGGCTTAAAACAAAAACGGCTGCCGGTAGGACGATGGTGCCGGTGATCAGGCCTGTGATCACCGATAAGGCCGTTCCTGTACAAAACAATGCAAGGATGCAAGTCCTGGCAGTCATCCTGATACCGGCACTGATCAGAAGATATTCCATTCGGTTGACTGTTCTTCCGGCTCTTTGCGGTCCGGTTGCGTCGCCTGGCGGCCTGATGGCAGGTGCGCCGGAAATCTTTGTTTTCCGGGCGGCCATTTTTTTTAAGCGCTGCCTGGTTTTTGCCTTCATCTGTATATGGTCCAGTCCTTTGGCCACTCCCAGAAATACAGGAAAGACAATAAAGAAAACAAAAAGAAAAACCCGTACAGGGGGCATTGTCAAATCTCCGTGACATCCTTGAACATATCCGGATCCAGGGAGATGCCGGATAAGCGGATATGTTCGACGGCGTTTGGAATACGTCCCAGACCTTTAAACGCACCGCTGGTTTTCTGGTGGGTATCGGTGCCGGTGCGTTCAAGTGCAAATACTGTTGTCAGGGCGATGGCACCCTCCCGGATGCCGGAAATTTCTGAAATGTGGGTTATCCTGCGGGTGCCGTCATTTAGGCGGGTGATGTGGACAATCAGGTGAATGGCCCTGCTGACCAACGTCCTTAAAGAGTTTTCGTTAAAATTGATATCACCCATGGTGGCCATGACTTCAAGCCTGGTCAGTGCATCCATGGGCGAATTGGCATGGACTGTGGACATGGAACCCGGGTGGCCGGTGTTCATGGCCTGGAGCATGTCAATGACTTCCGCCCCACGGCTTTCTCCCACAATAATTCGGTCAGGCCGCATTCGCAGGCTGTTTTTCACCAGGTCCGACAGCCGCACCTGGCCTTTGCCTTCGATGTTGGGGGGCCGGGATTCCAACCGGACCACATGGGTTTGGTGCAGCTGCAGCTCTGCACTGTCTTCAATGGTGATGATTCGTTCGTTTTCAGGGATGTTTTCGGACAGCACGTTGAGCAGGGTGGTCTTTCCGGCACCTGTGCCGCCGGAGATCAGGATGTTGAGTTTGGCGCGGATGGCGGCGTTTAAAAAAGTCATCATGGCTGGGCTCAATGCCTTTTTTTCAAGGAGATGAATACCTGTAATCCGGGTGGTGCCGAATTTTCTGATGGAGAGCATGGGGCCGTCCAGGGCCAGAGGCGGGATGATCACATTTACCCGGGAACCGTCCGGCAGCCGTGCATCCACCATGGGGGAAGCCTCGTCCACCCGTCTGCCCACAGACGAGACAATTTTATCAATGATATGCATCAAGTGCCGGTCGTCCCTGAATCTGACACCGGTGGGGTAGAGCAGACCTTCGCGCTCCACCATGACCTGGCTGTAACCGTTAACCAGGATGTCCTGGACGGATTCGTCCTCCAGTAATGTCTGCAGCGGGCCAAAGCCGGTAATCTCATAAATCAGCTCTGAAATCAGGGTGGAGCGTTCCTTTAAATTCAGAGGGATGGATTCCATGGCCGTAATTTCGTTCAGGATGGACCGTATGGTCCCGGCCAGCTCTTCACTGGAAAGGTCTGTGACCGTGGTAAGATCCAGGCGGTCCACCAGTGAGAGATGGATCTTTGATTTAACGGTGTTGTATTTTTCACCAAGGGTGTCAGGCTTTGGGGATACGCCGTTGTTTTGGGTCTCCTTTGCGTTGATGCGGCGGCTCAGTCTCATCTCTTTGCCCCGAACAATAATGTTTTCCATCCTGGGGGACGTACCGGGACTGTTCCGGTAAGGCCGGCTGCCATCTGCCGGATCTGACGGGTCAGCCGCGCATTGGGGGCTGACTGCCGCAAAAAAGCGCCTTTGCCCACGGCTTTGTTCATGACAGCCGTATCATTGTCCAGAACAAAGGAAATTTTTTGGTTAAAGATCCGTTCAAGATCGGGCTTTTGAAATTCACTGCGTTTTAAGTTCCGGTTGAGCACGACCTTAAGTGCCTCCGGTTTAAAATCGATATCCTGTAAAAACTCCAGGGTTTTGCCGACGCCCTTGGCCGAGGGGATGGACTGGATCACTAAGGCCAGAAGTATGTCTGTGGCGGCAAGGGCTTCCAGGGTCTGCCGGGAAAACTGATGGGACGCATCCACCACGATATAGTCAAAATGGTCTTGTAAGAACAGAATCATTCGGGCTACATCCTTGCCGCTCACCGCATCGGCGTCGTTAATCTCATCCCGGGCCGTCATGATGTAAAGCCCGGATTCATGGCAGAAAAGGGAAGAAAACAGCAGGTCTTTGTCCATCCTGTCAAGATCTTCCACCAGTTCAAAGGGGGTGAAGTCCGGTGCAATATCCAGGTAGGCCGTCACATCTCCCATGAACAGGTTTAGGTCTAAAAATAAAACTTTTGAATTGGTGGCTTCCCGGATCAGATCCGCCAGGTTCAGGGCAAGGGTCGTCACCCCAACCCCGCCTTTCAGGGAAAATAGGGTCAATACCTGGCCCTGATGAATATTGCCTTCGGTTCTGGAGAGCATCTGGCGCACGCGGGTCAGGATCTCTTTGCCTGTGGATTCAGGAAAAATAATATCGGCCGCCCCGTTTCTGAACCCTTCTATAAGGGTAGGGGGGTGAGTGCCCGGATCAATCAGAAACACCTTGGCCTGGGGCAGGGTTGCCAGAATCTGCTTTAAGGCTTGCATGCCCGATGATGAGTCCCGGGTGATATCCAGGAATATCAGATCCGGTTTCAGGTCCGAAAGCAATCCCATGTCTTCCCAGGCGTCGGGTAATACTGCGGCCACCCGGGCAAGGGGGGAAATGCCTGTCCGGATGGTCTCGGCCATCTGGTTATCAGCGCCTGCAACAACGGCAATATATTCTTGTCCAAAGCTCATTTGATAAACCCTGTTTTGCCTTTAAATCCCGTCCGCGTTGTCCTTTCCTGTTTGGTGGTATCCAGATCATTTTGAATGAAAAAATCTGTGTCCGTGGTCCGGGTTTTTATTTCATTTCCGGGCAGGCCAGGCACCTGGGCCGGATTCATGGCCCGGACAATGGTGGGCGTTACCATGACTACCAGTTCACTTTCCGATATGCTGTGTTCTTTTGCCGTGAATAATGATCCGATAAAGGGCATGTCTCCCAGAAATGGGATTTTATGAACGGTCTGGTAATAGTTTTGCTGCATCAGCCCTGCCATGGCAAAGGTCTGGCCTGATTTGAGCTGCAATGTGGTGGTGGCTTTCCGGGTATTCAGCCCCGGTACTGTGGTCCCGCCCGAAGAGACCTCCACCGAATAGTCCAGGGATGAGACTTCCGGACTGACCTCCAGGGTGATGGTGTCCTTATCAATGATATATGGGGTAAAACTGAGCATCACCCCGTATTCCTTGTGTTCAATGGTGGGGCCGTCCTCTCCCTCCATGGGCACCGGATATTCGCCGCCGGCCTGGAATTGGGCCTTTTGTCCGTTCATGGTTACAAGTGTTGGCGTGGCAAGGGATCTGGCAAGTCCCTGGGTCTTAAGCAAACTGAGCACACCCAGCCAGTTGCCTTTGGTTGATACCATGGCGATCTGGAATGCCGAAGAAAATGATTCGCCAATAGTGTACTCCAAGTCGCCGGAGTTCGAATCGTTATCGCTTTCACCGAATGAAGAGGTGCTGCCCCCTTTGTAGATTCCCACACCAAAATTGTCACTGACATGGGCGAAATTAATTCCCATATCCCGCAGGGCCGAATTGGAAACTTCGGCAATCATCACCTTGAGCTGGACCTGCTGGGAGCCGGTGAGCTTGATTAGATTCAGGGGTTCCATGCCAAAGCCTTTTACTAAATTTAAAACCTGGTCAAGGATTTGCTGGGAAGATACTTCACCGTTGAGAATAAGCGTCTGGGCATTCTCTCCGGCCCCGGTATCAAGCAATTCCACCGTAACGCCCGGTGCCATGCCCAAAATCCTCTTTTTTAGTGCTGTAAGCGCTTTGGCCGGAATGGTGCTGAATACGTGAATATCATAGGTCCGGACATGGTCTTCCCCAAACCAAAGAATCAGACTGGTGGAGGCGGGTGTCTTTGATTTGGCAATCAACAGTACGCTTGTGGGTGTCAGCACTTCAACATCCGCTGTTTTGGGATTTGCCACGGCGGCCCGGGTAATGGGTTTTTTAGTTTTGATCAGCCTGGAATGACGGATTTCCACATAGACATTCTCCGAGGCGTTAACCGGTAAGCTGCCTGTCATGAGTATGGTACAGACCCCCCAGGCAATAAGGATGCGTATTATGGCTGCCTGCAAAGTGAATGGTTCAGTCTTCATAATATTTCCTGGGGTATGTCTTGGTGCCTTTAATGATGTCAATGACCTTGAATGGGCGTTTTTCTGTCAGGACCTGTTCACTGAACAGCGCCCCGGCTGTATGGATATGTCCGGTGTCAGCTGGGTTTCTTAGGATGAGCCTGAGCAGGGTGTCTTTGGATGCATCCGAGAGAAGCGCAATTTTTTCGGCCTGGGCCGGGGTAACCATCAGACTGACAACAGCGGAGGATTTTTGGGCGCCGGTTAGAAGATCAACCGGCTGATCCGTAGAGATCACCATGACATTCTGCAAAATGATTTTTGATGATTTTTTATGGCCTGTGACCTTTCCATCCGTGCCCACGGCCTGGTTACCCCCTTGGGTCGAAAATTTTGCCAGCCTGAAGGAAGAGATCACATCCACCCGGTCTCCGGCCCTGAGCCGCCCGCACATGCCGTCGCTGTCTTCCACCTCTAAGCTGATGGCCCGCATGCCTGGTGTGATCCGGCTGGTCAAACCCACAGATAAGTATCCCTGTCGGACAAATCCAGTTCCCGGCAGGTAGGCCACTGCGGAGGCTGTTTCCCTGGCGCTGTCATCCGGGTTTCGAAGCACCAGCCGTAACCGGGCAGACTCATCCAGGGACGCCAGGCCAATTGCCTGGTCCAGGCTGACCAGCAGTTGGATGGTCCACTCTTTTTTCTTTTTCAGTGCCTTGTCTGTGAGCTGCTTTTTAAAAAATGATTCCGCCACATCAAAGATGGTGACATCCTGCAACACAGCCCTGGCCACACGCCCTTTTTCGGAAATGCCAAGGTCTGTCACGGCAATAACATCCACTCTGTCATTTTTTGCAAGTTCCCGGCTGACGCCGGATACTTCATCCACCTTAATGGTGACAAGCCGCATTCCCTTGGGAATTAACCGGGAGTAGGTTTTAGGTACGGGCGTTTCCACGGCGGCCTGTGTTTCCGGTTGCCGTTTTTCAGACGAAGCGGCAACCGCCTGTTTTTGGGAAGGTGAGTGTCTATATATGGAATACGCCTTGACTGCCAGGAGTGCCATGAGCAAAGAGAACAAAATTGAAATCAAGGTCCTTGGGTTAAACATGAAAATCTCCTTGGGCGGCAGTTTCAAGGAAAGGCTGCCAGGGCAACCGCCCCTATGGTTTCCGGAATCATACCTTCGGGTAAATAGCCGGCCAGAAAGCTGTATGCCAGTTTTTGGACCCGGACCTCAAGATAGAAAAGCTCCCCGGTTTCATCAACCTCTTCATTGTCTTGGTTGATGTATTTCACCTCTATATCATTGTCCTGGATTGACCCCAGCCAGAATGAACGGCGGACCATCTGCTTTGCAATTTCCCCCGGATCTTTATATGCGTCATCATCGGGTTCCAGCCAGTATTTCACCTTTACCCCGGCCCGGGCACCGGCGGTTACCGCATGGTCCAGTACAAAAATATTGGTCAGGTACCAGCCATAATCCAGAAAGGCGAAAAAGATCATCAGCCACACCGGCAGCAGCATGGCAAATTCCACAGCCGTGCTGCCGTCGTTTTTTTTCCCCGGGGGCATCAAAACAGATTGCCGGCGGGCAGGTATATCAAATATCCCAGCACCGCCGGACCTGTATATGCAATGGTTTTGTTTTCCAGGGCAGCGTTCGCCATATCACCATTCCGGTTCACCATTATCTTGAATGCGCAGATAATACCCGCGCATAATGCGGAATAGATAAAAATCCAGAATACGGCCCCGGGGCCTGTCAAGGCACCCAGCGCGCCGAACAGCTTGACATCCCCGCCGCCTGTGCCGCCTGCTATATAGGGGAGGATAAAAAGCCCTGTTCCTGCGGCAAGACCCTGCACCCACTCAAATCCGCCTGAAGAAAGCCCGGAAAAAAAGATGTGAAAACAAAGGCCGGTACAGGCAAAGGCAAGGGTTAATGCGTTGGGGATTTTCCCGGATAAACAATCTGTGTACAGCGCTGAACCCAGTAACAGTCCGGATAATATCATGAAAATATCCATCATGATCACGGAATGGGTTATTCTTGGTTTTTGATGGTTTCAGTCACGCTGTCCAGCTGTTCGGTGATGGCTGAAAAAAGCTCTGCAAGTTTATCACCGAATGCGCCAAGAACAGTTATGATCACTGCGGCCATAATACCTACAATCAGGCCGTATTCAATGGCCGTGGCACCGGATTCATCTTCCCAGAATGTTTTGAAAAAGTTTGTCATTATTGATCAACCTTTTTTCTGAACCATCCGGTCAAAGCAACTAATCCGGATGCCAGGAGCCACAATGCACCGGGAACCGGGACCGCCGCCACATCGGAAAATGCATCAATTTCACCGCGGTATCCATCTATACCGGACACCTTTATATATTGAATCCACTCAAGCCCGGATTCAGCCAGGTCAAATCCGGTACCGCCGCCGGAACCTTCATACAGGGCAATGGCATCTGCCGCAGATATGGGATTGTCTTCCAGATAACCTCCGTTAAGAAGCGTATCCCCAAGCGCCGGATCAACAGGTTTGGTAAAATCCATTTCACTGTCTGTCCAGACACCGTTTTCCGCATCATACTCATATCCCTGGGTGGGAAATGCCGTATTGCCAAACGGCCCATTCACGTAATCGTACCAATTCTCCCCGTCCTGACTTACCGATACCAGCACGTTTTCATTGTTTGTCCCGCCGGTTAGAAAGTATTCATTCAGGTCCGTGGTATCATTGACAAACCCCGAGCCGACATAAAAGGCATTACCAAAAACCAGAAAATCAAGACCGTAAGGGTTGTTTGCGTCATCCATCACCTGGTGGTCGAATTTTACCGTGATATATGAATCAGGGGTTATTGTGGTGATCAGTTTGTTTCCGTCGGCATCTGTGTTATAGGCCGGTTCCACAAGTTTGACTTTTCGGTCAGTGCTGCCGCCGCTCCATGATCCCCAGGAATCATAAAAATCAGTTGAAGGCTTGCCCAGAACGGCATTGGGGTCATTGTATAAAGATGATCCGGTTAAATCGTTTGAATAATTAATCAGTTCAATCGCATAGGGACTTGCCCAGGCAGAACCATAGATCAGCACCGTTACTGCCAGGGCCGGAATGATTTTAAGCATTTTCATTATATACCATCCTGATATTTAGTTTTGTTTTCTTACCATGCCGGCCAGCCCCAACAGCCCTGCGGCAAGTAGTGAAAACGCCCCCGGGACCGGTACGGACGATGCCATGGGGATATCCAGTTGGTCATCTGCGTAATCCGGCAAAGAACCAAACCACATAATGGCGTTAATGCCTTCGAACTGGCCGTCTGCCAGCAGTTCCTCGGTAATACCGGCCGTATTGAAATCCCATTCGGAATCACCCCAGGTGCCCCATACGGCGTAGGGATCAGACGTTGATGCGAGATTCCATGATCCTTGTTCTATATGCGAGTGTACTTCGTTGTCAGCTTCATCCCAATAGCTTAGATTATTAACAAATGCGCCACCGTATCCCGTATCTACAACAAGGATGCCGGCCTCGTCAAAGGCTGTAAGCATATCAGATTCATAAGCCGTTCCGTCCCACCGGTACCCAAAGGCATGGGATTCAGATACAATACCCTGGCCGTTTGCCTCCTGGTCCAGCTTATTCCAGTCCACCACCAGAATGGTTTCATTGGCACCTGCTCCTGTCCAGGCTTCCACATCCACCTGTGTGCCGTTGAAATCGTAAAAGGCGGCCTGTGCCGCCGATGCGAAAAGTAAAAGACAGATAACACCTAAAAATTTTCTCATGACTTCCTCCTTTTTGTTTTTTTAAGAAAAGAATATAGATATGTCATCCCTCTTTTTTTTTCTCAGATTTATTTGCTCAATATTTGACTTTTTTTGCGGTCAACGTCTTTTTTTTTAATTTTTTGTGAAATTACGATAAACAGCAAAAAAGTCCTGGTTTTCAGCAAATAAATCACAGCATTAATTATGGCTCAGTGCTATAGCCTGTGGGTGTTGTGTAAGAATATTTTGTGCTGGGTCAGCGTTTAAAAATCAGACAAGCATCTAAACAAAACCGGATGGACAATTCAAAGATAAAGCCATGAAGAAAAAAGGATTGATTTTTTCCTTAGTCACATTGGCAGCCGGGCTGTCAGCCGGGGCTGTTATATTTCATATTTCAACGGGGGGAAGTGTCCAACATCCAACTCTCCCTGAACATACGGCCCCAGCCTTAGATATCGTTTCTGAAAAAATCAAGGCTGATATGCCGGTGCCGGATGCGGATGCATTGGCCGGTCAATTGCATAGTCAGCTTGATAACATGGCCCTGGAAAAACAGACACACGAGGATCCTCCCGTAAAAAAAGCTGGCCTCATGCAGGTAAAGGCTTTGACCCAGGAAGAGGAGGAAGAAATCTATGTCAGGGCCCAGGTATTCCGGGATGAAGCCTTGGTGGTGTTTCCTGTGTATTCGATTGAGATCCACAGGCCGGAATCCATGGATACCGGATGGGTGGAGGAAAACGGGATTATGATTGAAAAGTCCTACGGCCCGCCGCCCGATGAAATATGGATTCGTATCAAACCGGAAAATTCAGGGGAAATGAGAGCGATCATGGCCCAGATGGCTGATCTTTACCAGACATACGCAGGCATTTACGGCCGCAGCGTCAGGATAGTCAACTGGGTGGGGGGGCAGGCATGGGCGGCATTCACCTATCCTGCCGAAGGAGAAGGTGTTCAATAATTTGGGTATTAATGCGGAATTATAAACGATGAGGAGGTCTATGAAGATACGAAAATGGTTTAAACGACCAGCCCTGTTTGTTTTACTGATTTCATTGATTGCAGGGCAGGCACCGGCCGCAGACGATTTTTTCCTTTACGGAAACCAGGGCGAGCAGAATATTACCCATGCGGCCGCCCCGGTTGTCGGCGGCAGTACGGGTGCACAAAGCTGGTTTACGGCTGTGGCGTATTTCACCGCCGGACCCAATGAAGGACGGATGCTGGCGGCTACCGGGACGCAGGTTTTTATAAGTTCCGGGTCAGGAGAAAGTGTGCAATGGACCAGGGTAGCTGAAGTTGATTCCTTAGGCACAATATCAGAATAAAATACCCCAAAATATCAATCAACATAGAAAGGTATGTCAACAGCCCATTGCTCAATTCCTTTGATTCGGAAAATTTGATTTTCTATGATTTGCATGGCCTGCTTTGTCAGCCTTACGCCTTTTTTATAAGTTTTTTCCACAAAGGTCACAACTGGACGCCAGCCTTTCCAGGTCATTGTTCTTGCTAATCCTAAAATTTTTTCAACCTTGTCCAAAAGTTCTCCATTCCAATGTTGTTCCAATCTACCCCAAATTCTTTCTACAGGATTGTATTTACTGTGATATGGAGGATAATAAGCTAAGCTAATGCTCACGGAATTTTCTTGAGAAAAAGTAACCAAACGATTCATAAATTGACTTCTTCGGCTGCTATTTTCTGGTCCATTATCTAAATTCAGAACCAAGGTATGTGGATCATATGCTTCCTTAAGAGTCGGCCATAATTGTTCTAACGCATCGACTATAAAATCTGCTGTAATATGACTTTCGCTGAAATAAAAGAAGGTTTCATCTGTTGCCGGAATGAATATGCCAAAAAGCTTTAAAAGCGTATCTGGCTGGAAATCATGATCACAGGCTCGTAAGCCATAACGATTGTATCCGCCTCGTGAAAATGGTCCCACTTTTATGACGGCTTTTGCATCCATTGACAATCTTATTATCCCCGGATTCGAATCTGCTATCCTGTTGATATTATGAACATAGTCAAATATCAAATTCACTTCAGGGATTTTTTTTTAGGCTTACATTTGGTCACTTTTTTCAAACGATAATTTAACTGGTTCATTTTCCGGTTAATCGTTATGACCGATGGGAGATCATCCGGTTGATATCCTTTCAATTCAATTAATTTTCTATGCACCTCTTTTGCTGTAATCGGTGAATACAATTTGGTCGAATGAAATGTTGGGTCCGTTTGGCAAATAGGTTCTACAATATTTTTGATATCTTCAAGTAATAAAGGATATTTTTCTTCAGCGGGTTTCCGCCCCCTTCCTGAAAAATTATCGACACAAACAAAACCGCTTTGCAGTTCTTTCATCCCTTTTCTAATTGTATGACGGTCCCATCCAAGCTCTTTTTCTGCTTTTCTTTGGCCACCTTTCCCCATAAGAGATACTACATGGGCCATAAATTGCCTTCTATCAGTCCCTTTTAATTTTTCTCTCGTTTGGTTTAACAAACACTTTACCGCAGGCGTGATTTCAGATAACTGCTCTTCTGTGAATTCAATATGGTTTGTCATGAAAAGTCCATTTAAATGTTATTTTTCATGAGGACCATATCTATTACATTCAGTTTTGTACAGGCATGCTTGGTTTTCTCCAGGCAGGGTATTTATTTTTGATCTTGTGCCTTAATGGATCCCGGGTTCATTCGGATTTCTCCTTCGGGCAGCCAGGTCGCATTGGGTCTGGGAATGGGGCAGCCCTTGCTTGTATTCAATGCAAGTGTCCTGGATGGCGGATCACCGGATTCACCGGTGAATCTAATTGACTCCCCTGACGTCAAAACATTCTACGAGACCCATTATGATTTTGCCTGGGTGGGCGAAAGCCATCTGGTAATTAACGGCGGATGGTGGGTTGTGTATCCCGAAAGTTCCAGAAGCGGGGTCGCCGCCTTGGACATTACAGATGAAAACAACTACACCGTGCCTGTTTGCGGCCGCATAATGGGGGCATCTTCGGGCATTGCCGTGGATGAGGACAAAAACCTGTATTTCGGCATCGGTTCCGGTGGGAGCCGGACCGGTGAGATCAAGGTGTTCCCGGCCTCCACATGGTGGAACGGAACAGGGCCCACAGGCCAGGAGCTGCACTATGATGACACAGAAGGCAGTTTTGTCATTGCAGAAAGCGTGCTTAGCTGCGCTTACCTGGGGTTTGACGGCGAAGGCAACCTTCATGTGGGCGGGGGGCAGTATGTCCAGGCCAACCCGGCGGAAGTGGGGTATGCCGCGCTGATCAGCCACAAACTTCTGGAGGATGCCCGGGCCCATATCCTGGACCCTGAAAACAATGCATTTGAGGCGCTGGACGAAAGCCGCGGCTCCCTTTACCGGGAATTTGCACCGGATGTCTGCATGAATGATACAGCCACGGGGGTGTTTGCCAACGGTTCCGACTTGACCGTCATGTGGAACGGAACCAATGCCACCTGTACACCGGGCGGCGGAACCTATTTTGAAGATCCGGACTGGGATCTGTGGGACACCGGGGTTACACCCATCCTGACCACCTATCACGTGGATGACCAAAGGGACGGGGACGGTGATGGATACTTCGACGTTGCCGATTACTCCCCCAATACTGCTGATCCGAATAATATTGATTCCGATGGTGACGGGTATGGGAATGTTATTGATGCGGACTTCAATAATGACGGTACGGTTTCCATGACTGACTTCTCACGCTTTCAAAATGCCATGAATTCTTATGATCCGGATGCAGATATGAATGGCGACGGAACGATCAGTATGCTGGATTTTGCCTTATTTCAAAATAAACTGGGGCAATCTGAACCCTACTATAATAACTAAGGAAAATAAAAATGAAAAAAAAATATTTAATCTCAATAATTACAACGTGTTTTCTATCCCTTATTTTTTCAACGGGTGCGATGGCATGGCATGTTGATATCTCTTCGGATTATACATCCGGAGATGACCGGGCTACATTTAATTTTACCCTGCATAATAGTGAAACCATAGAGCAATTATCCGGCTATATGTTCCTATTTGAATATGACTCGGAAGAGCTCACCTATCTTAGTTACACCAATACACCCGTACCGGCCTTCTTTCCGAATCTGTTCGGGGAACCCGTTAATGAAAACGGCACGATCAGCAATTTTAATGCTAGCGCTTTTTCTAAAATAGACCTTCTACCCGGAGAGTATCAGCTCGGCTCGTTCACCTTTGACGTCAGCGATACTGCTGTTGCTGACGGAGTGTCTGATTTTAATTTTGACCTAGATAATTTCCTTTTTGAGTTTGTTATCGGCTTAGACGACTATTCAGATTCAACTCAATTCATAGAAAGTCAGATTGATGTCGGCTCTGCGGCTTCCGTACCCGTACCCTCGGCCCTGTTGCTCATGGGGACCGGTATCCTGGGACTGGCCGGGCTGAAACGTAAATTCACTTAGTATTAATCATAAACATTAAGTGTTGACAAAGGCACCGGTAAAGATTCCGGTGCCTTTGTCTATTAAAAAAGTCCTTCCTGAAAAGATACCTGCTTTGCGATGATGATTTTGAGAAAAAATAAATTCTTTATCCTTTATGCGATTCTCCTGGTTTCTGTTTTTCTGGCCGGTCACCCGGCAAGCGGGGCTGACGAAACGCCGGTCCTGTTTGTCCGGGAACCGGCCAAAGATGTTGGTACCATGGTGGAAGGTACGACTATCCGCCACACCTTTTTACTGCAGAACAGGGGCAACACCCCTCTGGTTATCCACCGGGTGGACCCGGGATGTTCCTGCACCCGGGTGGTTCATGATCCGCTGGTCAAGTCCAACCGGAATTCATTTTTACGGGTGCGGATTGACACAGCAGGCCAGACCGGAACCTGGACAAAAACCATCAAGGTTTTTTCCAATGATCCCCAGGTGCCTGAAACCCGGCTTGGGATAACGGCCCGGGTGTTGAAAACCGTCAGCCCGGTTCCGGACCGGGTGTTTTTTAACGGCACCACGGGCAAGGCCCTGGAACAGGTGGTAACCATTAAAGCCCCGGACAGCAGAGCATTTTCATTGGGGCTTGACCACAGCCGACTGCCGGACCAGGTGGGGTTTTATATTGAGCACCGGGAGAACAGTTATCTGCTCCACATCCGGCATAAGGCCGAGTCGCCTGAATCGGGCAGGGGCAGAATCGTGCTTTCCACAGATATTGCCCATCGACCCAGGCTAACCATACCGGTGTTTTCAAGGATCAGGAAACCAGGGCTTACGGCTTTTCCGGACAGCATTGATTTTGGCTGGGTGGTTCCGTCTGTGTCCCGGTATCCGGTCCGGTCCCTTAATCTGAGATATTTCAAGGGCACGCCGCCTGTGATCCGGTCTAAGCGTGTTGAACCGGACATGTTTGAAATTAAATCGGTTCCAATTAAGGCGTTGGGTATCCTCAGGTTGGAAATTCAGCCGCGCATCACCCGGTTTAAGCCTGGAATATACGAAACCCGCCTGCAGCTGATTATGGAAGTGCCGGAAAATGAAAAAATAGATATCCCGGTTCGTATGGAGCTTAAATCGTATGTGGAACGAAAGTCTTCCTGAATTGATTATTCCTGCTGCACCGGTTCAAGCAGGCCTAAAATCGGATCTGCAATGGGAGGGCAGGGCGGACCGAATTTAAGGAAAAGATCCGATTCTTCCCTCATATCATTATTATTAAACAAGATAGTTGATTCAGTGATGATTCTCATATATTTATCTTTAAACGTCTCCAGGTTTCTCTGTTTAAATATCATGTTAAATTTGTATGATATGAAATTAACCCCCTGGATTCTTTTGCACGGCGTATGAAAGTCGATTGTGGCACCGCAAATGATGTTGAGTTGCCCGAATTCCTGGTCACCGAACTGGATGAAGGCTTCATATGGATTCATTATGATGTCACGGTCCGTTACGATGGTCAGGTTTTTTATGCTGTCGCCCTCAGGGGAATGGTTGAAGAATGGATCAATGTAAATTTTATTTGTTTTTCCTAGGCCGTCCCATTTTGGAAGATCGATAAAAATAATTTTATGGGAATCATGGTCATAGGTAAAATCAAAATAACAATTATTGTCAGGGCCTGGGGAGTCAACGGAATAAAACGCATCTTTCCCCAGGTCAGCCATCGTGTATATTTTATCGGCTCTTCTTTTTAATTTCCGGATCAATGTTTCCAGAGAATAGAGATGATTTTTGATAAGCGGACTTTCGGGAAGGACACCGCTGTTTCCCGTTGCCGTTTCCACGGTATCGGCCAGTTTTACGTTTCTTAATATTATGTTTTTTTGTCCGTAAACATTACCGTTATTAAAAGAGATAAAATTGCCCCCCGTGCCCCAGCGGTATAAAATTTCTCCGCTTTTCGACACAATGCTGACCCTCGGCAAAAAGGCCACGGCCGCACCTTTGACCCCATGGCGCTTATGGAACCCGGTCAGGCTGTCCACGTCCTTATCAATGGTGACCATAACAGCGTTCCAGGTTTCATTTTCAGGATAGCCATCCGCATGCCGGGCAATAAAATCTTTGTACTCACCGAAGGATTCGTATTCATCAAAGGCGTCGTAATATCCGGTTTCCACAATTACTTCATCCTCGTCCAGATCGAGGTTTGAGCCCCGGACCACGTCCATGACCAGCTTTTCAAGTTCATCCATGGACCCTGTAAAGCAGACATTGTTAACAGCGGCCATGGCCGCAGCTTCAGCGCAATTCTGGTACCGGTTTTTTTCCTTGAGAAAAAAACCGATATCCAGCACCCAGGCCAGGAGGGTCAGAACAAACATGATGGTCAGGGCAAACATAACGGCAAAATTGCCCTGTTCCGAATTTAAGAGCCCCTGTATATTTGGGGGCGCTCCTGACAGACCGCTGTGTACTCTCTTTTGTCTCCCATGTCGGGGGCTATGCATCCAGGCGCCGTCCAAACCGGTTAAGCAGCAGAGAGTTGCCCACAACGGACAAGGATGAAAACCACATGGCGATGGCAGCGGCTTCCGGGGTTAATGAGATTCTGAATTCCGGGTAAAGGACACCTGCGGCCACGGGGATCATCATAACATTGTAGAAAAAGGCCCAGAAAAAATTGCGTTTGATGGTGGAGAGGGTTTTTTTGCCCAGCCGGACAGCCCGGTTCACATCGTTTAAATCGTTTTTTACCAGCACCACCTCACAGGTCTCTTTGGCCACATCCGTGCCCGAACCAATGGCGATGCCAATGTCCGCCTGGGCCAGGGCCGGGGCATCGTTGATGCCGTCACCCACCATGGCGACCTTTAACCCTTTGGCCTGCCATTTTTTTACCTGATTGATCTTATCTTCGGGCATTACCTCGGCCGCCACTTCCGTGATGCCGGCCTGTTGTGCCGCCCAGCGTGCTGCGGCTTTGTTGTCCCCGGATACCAGGGCGGTCTGGATGCCTGCCGCATGCAACTGCGCTATGGCATCCTTGGCCTCGGGTTTGATCTGGTCTTCCAGGGCGATTACTCCTTTTACCTGGTGATCCAGACTGATGAAAACAAGACTTTTTCCCTGGTCGGCCAACTCCTGACCACGGGTTTTGATCGTATCGGGCATGTTGTCGTCGGCCACCAGCGCCAGGTTTCCGGCCCTGAGCAGTTGGCCGTCAAGGCGGCATTCAATTCCCCTGCCCGACAGTTCTTTTGAGTCCGAGGTGATTTCAGGATCTATGCCTTTTTCCCGGGCAAACCGGGTCACGGCCGGTGCCAGGGGGTGGCTGGAGTTGTCTTCGGCTGAGGCAGCCCAGGAAAGTAACTGTTCTTCTTCAATACCTTGGGCCGGAAAAATACCTGTCACCGAAGGCGTGCCCGTGGTCAGGGTGCCGGTTTTGTCAAACAGGATCATGTCCAGGTGGGAAATGTTTTCCAGGGCAGACCCTTTTTTAAACAGGATCCCCCGGTTAAGGCCTATACCGGATCCCACCATGACGGCCGTGGGGGTGGCAAGTCCCAGTGCGCAGGGGCAGGCAATCACAAGCACAGCGATCATGCGTTCAAAGGCAAATAAAAACGGGGTGCTGCCGGCTGGAATAAACCCTGGAGCCGCTATGTACCAGATGGCAAATGTTATCAAAGAGACAACCGTAACTACGGGAACAAAAATGTTCGATGCCGTGTCGGCCACCCGCTGGATGGGGGCTTTGTCTGCCTGGGCATCCTCCACCATTTTAATAATGCCGGACAGAACCGTATCGTTACCGGTGCGAGTGGTGGTCATTGTGATGGCTGCGGACATATTGATGGTGGCACCTGTGACGGCATCACCCGCAGATTTTTGAACTGGGAAGGATTCGCCTGTGAGCATGGATTCATCCACCGCGGTTTTTCCCCCAAGGATCTCGCCGTCCACGGGGATTTTTTCTCCGGCCAGCACCCGGACCGTATCCCCGGGAACGACCATGGAAACATCCACAATCTGTTCCTTGCCGTCCTTGATCACCCTGGCTGTGTCCGCATTTAATGCCAGCAGGGTTTTAAGCGCCTGGCCGGTTTTGCCCTTGGCTCTGGCCTCAAGCATCTTGCCGATCATGATAAATGTGATGAGCATGGCAGCACTGTCAAAAAACAGCATCTGGGAGGCATCTAAGAAGATCAGGGAAAACAGACTGTAAAAGTAGGCGGCACTGACCCCTAAGGTGATAAGCACATCCATATTGGCCAGTCGGTTCTTTAGCGAATAATAGGCCCCTTCAAAAAAGGTCCGGCCGGAAACGATCATTACCGCCGTGGCCATGATGCAAAGGATGATATTGGTGACCACAGGACCAAAGGGCATCACATGCATGATGGCCATCATGGGAATGGTGATGCCCAGCGCAAATAAAAATCTGAATTTTTCCCGGCGGCCCCCTGTATGCTCGTCGCCAGTTTCAAAGAATGCCGTGTAACCAGCGTTTTTGACTACCTCCAACACCTTCTGGTCATCCATAATATTCGGATCATATGAAACAAAGCCTTTTTCAAGGGGCAGGTTGATGGCCGTGTTTGCGATGCCTTCTGTCTTTGCAAACGCCTTTTCAATGGCCAGGGCACAGTTGGCACAATGCATGCCCTGGATGGAAAAGCTCAAATTACAGAGGGTCGGGGGATCATCCGGAGTATCGGTTTCCGAATTAACTTGCTCCTCTGGGGCTCTGCCTTCTTCTGCAACGGCTTGCGGAGTCAGAGCATAACCCTCCTCAAGAATGGCAGCCTTGAGTTCTGATAAATCGGCTGTGTCGCCTTCCAGAGCCAGGGTGACTTTTTCCTGTTCAAATGAAGCAACTACATCACTGACACCGTCAAATTTTTCCAGGGCTTTTTTGACGGCGTTTTCGCAGTGGGAGCACATCATGCCGTATACGTTTATTTCATGGGTGGTGGTCATCGGGTTTTAAATCTCTTTGGCCGTGAAACCGAATTCAGAGATATCCTTGATTACTGTATTCATATCCACTTCACTTCGGGCATCAAACTGTGCCTTTTTTGCTTCAAGATCCACGGAAACATTTGTTCCCACTTTTTCCAGATACTTTTTGACTCTGTTCACACAATGTTGGCAGGACATGCCTTCTACACTCAAATTTTTTTGCATATCATTAATCCTTTCTAAGGTTGTCAATATAGTTCAGAACATTCTTGGCACACTATTAATATGGTAAAAACGATCAGGCTTGTGTCAATATCTATTACAAAGAAAAAAGTTTGCCAAGGCATTTATTTATGCCTTGATGAGAAAAAGTTCTTTTGCAATTGTTGGTCAACTGTTTTTTGCTCCGGTTCGTGTGCCAACGCCCAGTGCTGCCAGGGCCAGGACAGAACAAAAGCCCGATACCAGGCAGATGCCTTGAATGCCGTAAGCAGACCAGATAAGGCCGCCTGAAAATGCCCCGATGATTCGGCCGATGCCGCCCACGGCAAAAAATGCCGCCATGGTCGCGGCCCTGGATTCGGGGAGAAGCTCGGTACCCAGGCTCATGGAAGAGACAATCGTAAATTCAAAAAACAGGAACAGGGCAAACAGGCCGGACAGAATCAGGACGATGCCCGATTCGGTGAATGGTAAAACCAGATAGATTACCGCGGTGGCGGCCGTGCCCATGAGTACCGATCGTTTAAGACCGAGCCTATCGGAAAAAAGGGCGCTGCCGCCTTCGGCCGTAAATTCGGCCACGCCGATGAGAACGGTACTCATGCCGATCTGGGCCAGGGAGAGTCCGCAGGCATTTTCCAGCCAGACCCCGTAAATGACAAATACATTGTCATTGGCCAGGGACATAAAAAAGACAAAGATCAGTAAACCAACTACTTTTTTGTTCTGTAAAAGTCCTTTCCAATCAACGCGTACCCGTACCGTTTTTTTATCCGGTTGCCGGGCCGGGGCAAGTTTGAGAAGCAAAAAAAAACAGGCAACCGTGAGGATGGCCACTATTTTAAAGGGCGCCTGCCAGGAGAAGTGGGACATGATAAAGCCGGCCGCAGGAATGGTCAGCAAGGTGGCGCCGGCCCAGGAAATTTCTGTGAAGCCGATGAATCTGCCCCGTTGGGCATAGGGAACCTGGGAAGCGATTTGCGCCTGCAGACTTGGATCAAACAGACTTTTGGCAAGCCCGGCCAGAAACAACCCTGCCAGGACCACACCATACACAGGGAACAAGGCAATACCCACACACCCGATGCAACACAGAGCAACCGCCAGCAGCAGGACGGGTTTATTGCCAACGCGGTCGGCAAATAAGGCACCCAAGGGCCCAAGCACAGCCGTGGCCTGGTTGACGGCGATTAATGAGGTGACGGCCGTCAGGGGAACCCCAAGACCCCTGGCAAGTTCCGGAGCAAAGGGGTAGACCATGCGCCGGGCGGTATTCAACATCAGTTTGCTGAACGTGGCTATGCCAATAAATGCGGTAAACCCACGCGATCGGTTTGTCGTCAATTTTTTTACCCGAATTTAAAAGACTGCCAGAAGCCTGAATTTATCAAAGATTAAAAGCAGACCAATGACAATGAGGAGTCCGCCTGCACACTTATTGATAATGCCCATGGCACGGGTGGCCTTTTTCATGAAGCCAAGCATGGAGTTGATGAAAATGGATATCAATATAAACGGTAAAGCCATGCCCGCAGAATAGGTGGCCAAAAGCAGCACGCCTTTAAGGATGGTATCCTGGCTGCCGGCCACAATGAGAATGCTGCCCAGCATAGGTCCGATGCACGGGCTCCAGCCCGCACCAAAGGCCATGCCGATCAAAAATGTGCCAAAGAGATGAAAGGGGGTTTCCTTGAAATGAAATTTGCGTTCAAATTGAAAACTTTTAATGTTGATAATACCCAGTAGATGCAGCCCGAAAATCAGGATGATACCGCCGCCCACATACCGTACCACCCAGGAATACTGGGAGGCAAGCCCGCCAAGAAAAGAGGCGGATGCCCCGAACAAAATAAAAATAGAGGAGAAACCCGCCACATAGGCCAGGGTGGACAGGATCACCTTTTTACGGACTTCTTTGTCGTCGGCCGTCAGTTCATCCAGAGAAAGTCCCGTGATAAAGCTGAAATAGGCCGGGATCAACGGCAGTACACAAGGGGAGAGAAATGACAAAAGACCTGCGACAAAAGCGGCAGGAAATGTAATGGTCTGGGTCAGCATGTCGTTGTTTCTTAAAATTTCTGATTGGACGAAAATCCCCCAACCACGCGTTTGCATTCAGCGTCACACTAAGCTTTTTGCTGTTGGTTTTCAAGGGGCCGTTGCAAGCTGTGGCGTGAAAAAAAGCAACCAAAATGAATCAGAACACATCAATGCCGGTCAGATTTGCCCCCTGCAAACAATTTCTTCCCTTGTGCTTGGCTTTATACAGCAACTGGTCGCAGGCGTCTGTTAATTCCTGGGTAGAGATGTGTCGATTGTCGGTCAGGGTGATGACCCCTAAACTGACTGTGACAACTTGCGCAACCTCTGATGTTTTGTGGGGAATGGCCAGGGTCTCAACACCGGATCTGATAGCCTCTGCCATTTTTAAAGCACCTGGATGTGCCGTGGACGGCAGAATGCAGCAAAATTCCTCTCCGCCGTAGCGAAATGCCATATCCGAAGTTCGTCTCATCAGTGTTTCAAGCAGATTGGATATTTCGCGAAGGCAGTCATCCCCGGCCACATGACCGTAATGGTCATTGAACGGTTTAAAAAAATCAACATCCATGAGAATTAAAGACAACGGGGCGCCTGAACGGCCTTGCTCTTTTATGCGCTGGGCCAGTGTATCATCAAAAAAACGGCGGTTGAAAAGTCCTGTGAGTCCGTCCTTATTAGCAAGCTTTTCTAACAGTTTGTTTTTTTCTTCCAGTTCCTTGGTGGTGCAACTGATCAGATGACTCATGGATTTTAAAATTCGGAACCGTCTTAAATCTGCCCGTGGCAGCTCAATCTTGTCTTTACAATTTTTGTTTTCATGGAAAATTTTGCAGGTTTCTGATTCAGACAGGGCCAGCACGGTCATGGTCTGGTGCAGAAAATGGGGGGTATTGTTTTTATCTGTGTAGCATTCACCAAAGGTAAAAAAACCGGCTGAACAGGAGGTGCCGTCCAAGGCTGCCATATCAACCGCAATATCATCTTCAAAAAGCGTTTTTCTATTTTCACAGGAGTAGACGAAAAAGGCATCGGGCTCATATCCGTGCAGTTCTCTTCCCATGCGTCTGGCCCCTTCTTCCTGGAGTCCTGCATCACAATAACTGAACCGCACCTGCTCTCCGGTATAACATTGTTTTAAAACATTAAACGATCCATCAGGATTAACAGCCCAGACCGGATTGGTGATATGCATACCGCCTCTTTTTATCATAACCGGGAAATAATTCATCAGATATACCGATGAAGGATTCGTTTCAATGCCCAGATACTGCCGGTATATATCTTTGACGGATTTATGATCAATGCTGTAGATCCTGTGGCCCTCCGCCCGGGTGACGGTCATTGTTTTGCCAATGGGGGTCCAACTTAAATTGTGGGCCGTGTTAACACATAAATTAGGGCCTGAGAGCGCTGCCCCTGCAAATCCGTGTTCTGTCAGCTCCTGTTCCGTGAACACAAACGTTCGGCTTGCCAATTCGTCATATCCACTGGCCATACCGCCGGCAATGACGACATCTTCAAGTTCCTGGTTCAGCGCTTCAAGAAAAGGAATGGCATTGACATAATTGCCGTCTTTCGCGCCGCAGCCAAAAACAATGACCGCATTGGTTCCGAGGGCATTGAGCGCGTTTGCCATTTCCTTACCCCCGGCCTGTAGATCATCATTCTGTGAGATTAAAGCAGATGCGACCCTGGTTTTTTCAAAAGCGGTAAAGCTGATTACAATAGATTGTTCCAGAATATTTGCACCTAAAACTTCTCCTGCCGAGCTTGCACCGATTATGGCACAGCCGGGAAACAGTTGACAGAGCAGTGATCGAAGGTGGCTTACCATATCCATGTCTGAGATACCGCAGAACACCTGGATCAGAATATTTTCAGGCGAATAATTTTTAAACTCGGATCTTATTTTTTTTAAATCGTTATCATTATTATAGACAAAATTTATGCATTTCATACAACCCTTCCTCGTCGATAGCGGGCCTTGGGCGGTTTTTATTTTCAATCTTGCGGAGTGTTGCGATAGAATTTCCCCAAGTATTGTTCAAAACGATGGAACTGATCAATGACTTTTTAAGCGATTTAAATATAAATAACTATAATCTGTTTTGGGCTCTATAACAAGTCTGCAAAAGCGGATAATCATTTGTTTTGATCATCTTTTTTGTTCAATAGAAGGTCTTGACAAAACAGCCCTTGCCATTTAATAATCATTGGAAAATATTCCATTTATCAATTTGTTATTACGTTTATTCTTAATCTTCCACAGGGGAAGAAGTACAAGCGGTTCAATTTATCAATTCGCAATCCCAATTTGGGATTTTAGCGTTGGGTTGTAACTGCCTCTTTGCCTCTCCGTGTTTAATCGCCAACGCTGTCCACAGTAATGTTTGATCTTTTCATTTCTTAAGGAGGTTTACATGTTAAAAAGACAAATCGTTTTTTTTCTGGCCGCAGGGTTGATGCTTTTATCTTGCACAGGTCTGATTTTTGCCGCCACTGAATGCAAGGAGTGTGAAGAGGTCGCCAAAGGCAAAATCCCAGCGCAGTTTTTAGATCCCAGCCTCAAAATGCTGCCCTCCGGCATTGCAATATGGGATGTTGAAGAGGCGATTCCCGCCTTGAAGGATAAAAATGCGAAATATTTATGGGTGGACACAAGGCCCGGATCATTTCTTGACATCGGTACAACAAAAGATGCGGTAAATCTGGTGTGTGATCTCCAGGGGGAACCTATTCCCGCAGCGGATGCTCCCAATGCCATCACTAAGGATAAACTTATTGCAGCCATGCAGAAGATTGATCCGGACATCAGTTCAGTGACCGCGGTTTTCTTTTGCCAGGGCCCCAAATGTCACAGAAGCTACAACGCGGCGTTAAGATGTGTAAAAGATTACGGACTTGCTGTGGATCAGGTGGTGTGGTTCAGGGGCGGGTATCCTGATCTGGAAAAGCATATTTTGTCAGATCCCAAGCTCAAAAGACGAATTACGAAATATCTGCGAGGCAAAGTTACCCAGTAGATGCAATATACGCCCAGCTGCCTGTAATTTAAGTAGTACCTGAACGGAAATCTGTGTTTGGACGAAAAGTTGCCCAGATGCAAGGCGCAAGCAAAGCTGCAACCGGAGCGTACTGTAGTACGTGAGGTCTGATCTTATGATTTGGCAGCTTTGTGCAGCAACACCGCAGGTGGGTGACTTTGTGGGCATACGCCCCTCTAACGAGCCGTTCAAACACTAAGTATTCATCATAATTGAGACAGACACCAATGAAAAAATCGCGTTCATTAAAATTAAAGATTATCTTCTGGGTTGCAATCCTTCTTTTTATTTGTTCGGCGCTGATCATTATTTTTGATCATATCTCAAACAATGTGAAAGATAAATTTTCAGATAAATTTATGATTGATGTGTTTGATAGTGTGAGATTGGAAAATGAAAAATTTTACATCAGACGAACGAGTGATACGTTTCAGAACTTTGCTGGTTCCGAGGAGGTCATCAGATATCTGGAAGACGATCGCAGTACCGGGAATATTCAGGTTATTGATGGACTTTTCATAACCCTTGTCCAGGCTTTGAAAATGCGTAAACTAGTGCTGCTGGATAAAAATTATAATGTTGTCTTTTCAAAGAGCGGACAGGATTCGTTTGCCACAGACAATGTGTTTATGACGAACGGATTAAAAAAATTATATGACAAATCTGCGAAGACCTGGGCAAATGAAGGCACCTGTATCGAAGCGGACGGTAAGGTGGTCTTTATTATTGCCACGGCCGTCATCAATGATGATGACCAGGTGGTGGGGATAGCTGCCTGTGAACTGCCGGTTGGAGACCTGGCGCTCTCCCTTGCCAAAATAGTGAAAGGCTACGTGGGATACCAGGGATCTGATTCAACCTTCTCCGGGGCCTGTGACAGCACCTTTTTTGAGCAGGTCTCCCCTGAAAAAAGAAAAAATGCCATCTCAAATACAAGTTTTGTGCTTGAACTCAACTCGGTCTGTAATCCGGAAGCGTTAGAGGCGGCGGCGAAACAGTTAAAAGAGAAAAAGCAGAATCCAAAAGCCGAAAACCATCGCCATTTTTATAAGCTTTATCCCATAGAAGTTGAGGACATTAACAAAAATCATTATAGATATTGGCTGGTTTTGAACTATTCGGCACCGGCTAAAGTCGAAAACAGGCTGGACCTTATCAGGCCCCTGGTCCTTGGGGCGATACTCATTGCCAGCATCCTGTTATTGTTGATATTTTTATCCAGATTAATCAAACCCCTGGAAAAGGTTGTGGATGCATTAAAGGATATTGCCCAGGGTGAGGGCGATTTGACACAAAGGCTTCAGGTTGAGGCCCATAACGAAATTGGAGAGGTGGCCGGCTGGTTTAACGCCTTTGTGGAGCGGGTTCATCAGCTTGTCATTCAAATCGGGGAGAATTCAAATGTTGTTTCCGAGGCTTCGGGACACTTGCAGCAGATATCTGAAAAGCTGGATAAAAGTTCAGATGATTTGTCTGCCATGACCCAGTCTGCCGTATCTGCAACCGATGAGATGAGCATGAGCATGAATTCCGTGGCCGCCGCCGGCGAACAGGCCACCGTTAATCTGGAAGCCGTTGCCGAGGCAGCAGATATAATGAAATCGGGGCTGGGTCAGGTCTCCCAGGAGTGTCAGACCGCCCGGAAGATTTCTGATGATGCCTCTTCCCAGGTCCAGTCTGCATCGCTCAGGGTTGTGGCTTTAGGCGGAGCGGCAAAAGATATCGGCAAAGTGGTTGAAGTGATCACTGAAATAGCCGAACAGACCAATCTTCTTGCATTGAATGCAACCATTGAAGCGGCCAGGGCCGGAGACGCCGGCAAGGGGTTTGCCGTTGTGGCAAGTGAGATAAAAACACTGGCCGCCCAGACCGCCGATGCAACCCTTGAAATCACCAACAAAATCAAAACCATCCAGGATTCTACCGACAACACCGTACAAGACGTGGAAAAGATTGCCGCTGTTATCGAAAAAGTGTCCGGAATCATTGCCGGCATCGCCGGCGAGCTGGAAGAACAGTCGGTTTCTGCGTTCCAGGTGGCCGAAAATATTGCCCAGGCGTCTGAAGGCATGGGCGAGGTCAGTCAAAATATTGCCGAAAGTTCCAATACTGCAACGCAAATTTCAGAAGATATTGCAGGGGTTAGTGCCATTGCCTCCGACATATCCAACGAAGGTTCGAATATGAACCAGAACGCAAAAACATTGTCGGAACTGGCTTTACAACTTCATAACAGTGTCGGGGTATTTAAGGTGTAAGACGCCTTACGGCTATTTTTTTAGATTAAAAACGTTCAAATCTGATAGCTGATGGGAATTTGTATTTCCCATCAGCTATTATTTTTTTTGCTTAAGATAAACCTTGTCCACGTATTTGTCGTCTTCTGTTGAACCATTTTTGTGCTTACTGCATTATGAAATAAAATAAAGACCATCTTTACCCGGGTTCTAAAGTCTGATAAAACCTCGCCCCATAGATAATTGATATTCCAATAGGATATGTTAAAGATGTTTACCACCTCTATAAAAAGATGTTTACCACCTCTATAATTGGTTTAAAAAAGTGAAGGGTCATATAAAATAATTTATGTCCGATTACCATTATCAATACAGCTTGTGTAATGTGCCTTCCTGGGTCATCGGTTCCCGGGAATTCAACGCCGATCCGACCCCGTTAACTGTTCTTGGTGTACGGGAGAGCCATGCTCATTTTTTCAAACAGCTGGACGCACTTTCTACCTGGGAAGACAGGGCTAGAATATTTCGAGATTATATGGAGGTGGCCTTTCATCTTCACCAGTGGCGGGAAAAAGGCGATGACGGTCGAATGCTCAGTATCAAGCACAGTTACTTAAGATTTCTCAGGGGCTGGCTTTTTGAATCCGATTCCATTGAAGGCGCGGTGTTGAAAGGATGGGTGCAAACCCGGATGGGGCTGCCCCCGATCTATCATAACGGCCGGATCAAAGGAAAAGACAGTGACGAGTATTTATCATACATGAAGGATCGGATGAAAGGTTCCGCGCAAACAAACGGTATTTTCAACCAGCTGGATCTTCTTTTTGAATTTGTTCAATACGAGCTGAACCGCCGTGATCCCGAAAGGACCCATATTACCCTTTTCAGAGGTGTCCATGGGTTTTATGATCATGAACTGCTTGAATGGGATAAAAAGACGGGTAAAGGGGTGCTTCGGCTCAATAATTTGAACTCCTTTACCCATGATTTTGAACGGGCCTGGGAATTTGGTACATTCGTTATTGAGGTCCAGGTACCTGTGGCAAAGATTTTTTTTGACGGCGATTTTCTTCATGCCGGGATACTCAGGGGGGAGAAAGAGGTGCTGGTTATCGGCGGTGTGTACGATATTTCCAGACGAATCATCTAACAGCCATGGGCTGAGTTTGACTTGACATAATAACTGCCGGGCACAGCCCGCAACAACGTTGTAAGGCGCTTAGTAACTTACCCAGGCTTTCTTATAAAACAGGAAATTTAGATTGATGCAATCGGTTCGGATACCTGACAGAAAACAAATTGTGGAGAAGGCAAAAGGCGCCTTTGTCGGCCTTGCCATAGGAGATGCGCTCGGGGCAACCACCGAGTTCATGACACCCGAGGAAATTAAAGTACAATATGGCGTGCACAAGCAGATCATTGGCAAGGGGTGGCTCTATCTTAAACCCGGACAGGTCACCGATGATACCCAGATGTCGGTTTGTATCGGACGGGCCATTCAAAAAGCAAACGGCTGGAATCTTACCGCCGTGGCCGACGAGTTTGCCGAGTGGGTCGGCGGCCGGCCCATTGATGTCGGCTCCACATGTGCCCGGGGAATCCGAAACTATATTCTCCATCAAACCCTCGAAGTGAAACCAAGCCGCTGGAGTGCCGGAAACGGGGCGTTGATGCGCATGCTTCCCGTTGCCCTTTATACCCTGGCAAATAAAGATCTTCTTGCCCAATATGTGGTGGAACAGGCCCATATTACGCACAATAACCCCTTGTCTGATGCGGCGTGCATCTTTTTTGGCCGTTTGCTCCATGAGACCATGATGGGTGGTGAACTATTCGGTGAGCTTTTTGCCCTGACCAAAGAGTTTGTCAATGAATATCCTGAATTTTCTTATGTGCCGTATCCGGGCAAAAGCTCTGCCTATGTTGTGGATACGGTGCAGACCGTTTTTCATTTTTTATTTACAACAGACAACTTTGAAGATTGTCTGGTTGGTACCGTAAACCAGGGCGGGGATGCGGATACCACCGGCGCACTGGTCGGAATGCTTGCCGGCGCGGTTTATGGGGTCAACGGGATACCAAAACGCTGGCTGAAACGATTGGATCCCTTTGTGTATACAGAGGTCGAAGCGCTTGCCCAATATTTGGTGGAGCGCTCTCCGGCACTTGTATCATCCAAGCATTAAATTAAAATTGAGTGCGTTGGGATCTATTATTGTCTAAAATAATAAGGAAAAAGGCAAATTTATGACATATCAACATGTATTTAACGACGGAACTGTGTGCGACCTGCCGGTGGGCAAGGTGGTTTGTGTGGGCCGCAACTATGTGGCTCATATCAAGGAACTGGATAATCCCATGCCCACGGAACCCATTTTGTTTATCAAGCCTGCGACATCGCTGCAGCCGATCAGTCAGCCCATTGTGATTCCTGATTTTACCAAGGATTGCCACAATGAGACCGAACTTGCCGTATTGATCGGCAAACAGATTACCCGGGCAAGCCGAGACGAGGTTGAGGCTGCTGTTGCCGGGTTTGGGCTTGCATTGGATCTGACCCTGCGGGATGTTCAGAAATCGCTAAAAGAGAAAGGGCTGCCCTGGGAAAAAGCAAAAGCCTTTGACGGCTCCTGCCCGATGACCCCCTTTATCGGCCCCGACGAACTTGCAGATCCCCAGGATACCCAGTTGAAACTGGAAGTGAACGGCCAGGTGCGCCAAAATGAAAGTACCAAGTTGATGATTAACGGCATATTTGACTTGATCGTTTATATGTCCGGTTTTTTTACTTTGATGCCCGGAGATGTGGTTCTTACCGGGACGCCGGCCGGTGTGGGCGCGTTAAAGTCCGGAGACATGCTGGCCCTGGAGCTTGATGGCCGGTTTGCCTTTTCTGCATCCGTGGCCTAAGATCGAATTTGAAATTAGAAGAATACACAAAAAAAATCTAAAGCAACGAAAATCGGCAAATATTGCAGCCTGCAGCCTGCAGGCTGTATGTGCCTAAGCTGCAGGATTCTTACCTGTCCATATGTTGGGTTTAGAGGTTCATTTAATTTTATACGACGTTCTTGTCAGGTTTCACTGCTAAAACAGTCAATTTCATGACAGCTGGGTTTAAAATCTGGAAGATTGATTCAAGAAAATCTTCCAGATTACCGATGTCTACTGGATAAACACACGTTGTCTGAAATTTAGGTATGTTATTTGCAAATCTTTAATAAATCGAAAAGACTATATCTTAAAGGAGAATGTCATGAAAAAATTGATTTGCCTTGCTGTTTTGTTGCCATTATTCTTTGTGTGTTCTTGTTATAATAGGGCCTATTCCCCCCCCAATGCAACCGGGCGCAGCGTAATTGAGGAAAGCAAACCGTTGGATAATGATCGTGTTGTCCTGTTTAAAGTTACGGGGAAAGGTATGGCGCCTGAAACCGCTGTACGGCGTGGTGAAGCGATAATTCTCGGCGAAAGGGCAGCCGTTTTGGATGGATACCGTTTGCTTTTGGAAAAACTGAGGGGGGCTTTGGTCGAGACATACTCCAAAAGAAAGGGCGTTGAAGTTGATATGGATACAATATCTTCCCAGGCCAAGTCTTATTTAAAAGGTGTTGAGATTTTGGAAACAAAGGTGGATGAGTATGGCATCTACCGTGTAGACATGCAGGTCAGGGTATTTTTTGCTTATAACAATGAATTAATCTGGTGGCCCTCCGGCCTGAGTTCCAGTGTTGGACCTTATACCGGCGCAACATACGAGGCAAGAGTTGCCCCGTCAAGTTATGATAGGTGTCAAAATTACCCGTGGTGCGGTGGTTACTATTATTATTCACATCCAATGCGTTAAAAGATATTTATCGCTTATGGGGATAATTGCTCCCCCATATTTGATACCTCTATAATCGTGAATTTTAAATTTTGTTTTTTTAGCGCGTTGCATGCTCATTAAATCATTGTTGATGCTTCAATGAGTGCTTTATCCATGCGTTTGGGTGAAATTTTAAACCGGGTTTTAAGTTCCTGGGCATAAACGGAAATTTTATACTCCTCCAGCATCCAGAAAAAAGCCTCCACGGCATTGGATTTTTCCGTTGATGAGCCCGGGCCAAGGCTGGCAATCAAGTGGGCAAGCTTTCGTTCATAGGGCGTAATAAGCTCTTTTTTCTGGGCCTCTTTGGCCGGATTGTCCATCCAGCGCCTGGCACGGATGGACAGGCATTCCAGGTTTTTGGGCAGCAGCGTAATCCGGTTTAAATCGTAAAGTTCCAGAAAATTGGCAGGGCACAGATTTTTCAGCTCATTGAATATCGCCGTCAATTCGTTAAAAATTACGGGCCGGTTTTTTGACGCAAGGCTTAAGGTTTGCAGCTGATCAAAACACCTCGCGTATTCCCGCCCCACGGTTAAAATATGTTCCATCGCCTGTTGGCCAAGGGTGTAGAGCTTTGGGCGAATGGCCTGCACATGGGCCTCAAATGCCTTTTGGGTAAACGTCTCTTTTTGAAAAAAGTCCTTTGCCATGGCATTGTATGCCATTTGGGAAAAGGTGGGCCGGTTGTTGAAATAGAGGGCGATCCGGCTTAATTCCGCAGTCCTGTTTATATCTTTTTTCATAGCCTTCACATCATCGGGAAACATGATCTCAAAGAGCCGGCCAACCCCTTTGGTATGGTTTTCCAAGGCGGCTTGCCTTGTTTTGAACAAGGTTAACATTACGGCATCACTGTTCTGTTCACAGCAGAGCCCGGGAAATGCTTTGCGCCGGGTGCCGTTGCTTTCCTCCAAAAAAATTTCTTGTTCAATATCAGAAAAATTCCATTCCCGGATACCTGTTTTTTCAAATTCCCTTTTAGCACGTTCAAAGGCATTGGCTTTTTGAGTCGGCCGCTGGGCGGCAAACGCCCCTAATTTTGATAAGTCCCTTAGTGATTTGATTTCCTTGTCTTTGTGATCCCGGATGGATATCCTCATTTTCAGGTGATCCGCAAGATCCTCATCGGACCAGGCCGAGGCGGGAATCACAAGATTGAAATGTTCTCGGATGACCTGGGATAATTTTGAATATAACGGGGCATCGGAGTCGGGCAGGTGGTCTGCAATAAAATCAGCCCGCTGCTGGATGGGCATCAGCTTTATCCGGTGGGTTTTGGGTAATGATTTGATCAATGCTGCAATTTTTTCTCTGAGCAGTCCCGGCACCAGGGTCTCCACCTGGTGAGGGGAAATCAAGGCGGCATCCTGGCTGGGCACTTTCAAGGTCACCCCGTCCGTCTTTGCCCCGGGATTGAAGTTGTAGTCCAGGGCAAACTCCCCCTGGTCCGTGGCAAGGGTATCTGGGAAACGGGCCAAAACCTCTTCGTCCACATCTGTTTTTTGAAGATCCTCACGGGTCATCTTCAAAAAGGTATCATCTTTTTTATCTTTGATGAATTTGGCAAAGGTGCGGATGTTGTAAAAAGGTTGGGGTAGCCGGGACTGGTAGAATGAATAGATCTCATCTTCCGACGCCAGAATGTCCCGCTGTCGGGTTTTGTCTTCTAATGCAGCAATCTCTTCGATGAGATTTTGGTTGTGGTCCATGAATCCGAACTTTTGGACAATCTCCCCCTGGACCAGGGCATGTCGGATAAACAGCTCCCCGGATTCTTCGGGATTGATCTTCCCATAGGCCACGGATCTGCCGCTGGCAAGGATAAGGCCGAACAAAGAGACCTGTTCCGAGGCCACCACCTCTCCGCGTTTTTTTTCCCAATGGGGATCACTGTAGGTTCGGGTGCAAAGGTTCCGGCCGATCTCTTCGATCCAGGCCGGATCAACGTTGCCCACACACCGGGCAAACAGCTGGCTGGTCTTGACATATTCGGCCGCCACAATCCAGTTGCCCGCCTTGTTGAACAGGCCTGAACCCGGGAAGACAACCGCCTGCCTGCCCTTGGCCGCCGTGAACATATTTTTCTCTTTTTTCTGGGCAATGCCGGCCAGGTACCCGTGGAGCAGGGCCTTGTGGATGGCTGCATACAAGGGTCCGCCATGTTCAAATTGATCTGCCTTTGGGCTGGTTTCCTGCTGTTCCGCTGCCGGCGGGGCTGTCTGCGTAATGCCGTGTTCTTTGATCATCCGGGTGATCTGGCCGTGGATATCCTGCCACTCCCGCAGCCGCTTGAACGATAGAAAATTTTCAATGCACCATTTGCGAAGGGCCGACCGCGATTTCAGTCGCTTTCCGGCGTCTATGCAGGCATTCCAGATGTTGAGCAGCGTGATGAAGTCCGAGGCCGGATCTTTGAACTGGGCATGTTTCTGGTCTGCGGCCTGGACCTTGTCGGCCGGTCGCTGGCGGATGTCGGATACAGTCAGGGCCGTGGTGATGACCACCGCTTCTTTGAGCACTCCCGTATCTCCTGAGTTGAGCAGAATACGCGACAGTTTCGGGTCCATGGGCAGTCTGGCCATTAAATGTCCCGAGGCCGTGAGCCGATATTTTTTACCCGGCTTTTTGGCTGACGTTTGGCATTCAATGGCGTCGAGTTCCAAAAGGGTATCAAACCCATCTTTTATGCTTTTGGGCGCAGGCGGGTCAATGAAAGGGAAGGTGGAAACATCGCCAAGCTGCAGGGCAATCATGCGTAAAATAACTTCGGCCAGGTTGGAGCGTAGAATTTCAGGCGTTGTGAAAAAAGGGCGGCCGTTGAAGTCATCTTCGTCATAAAGCCTGATGCACACCCCGTTTTCCACACGGCCGCACCGGCCCATGCGCTGGTTGGCGCTGGACTGGGACACGGGGCTGACCGGCAGTGCCGTGGTTCGGGTCCGTGGTGAATAGGCGGGGATCCGGGCAAGTCCTGTGTCCACCACATACTTGATGCCGGGGATGGTCAATGACGTTTCAGCCACATTGGTGGCGATCACCACCTTCCTGCCGGGACCATTGGAAAATACTTTTGCCTGCTCGCCGGCAGACAATCGTGCAAACAAGGGTAAAATGGTGACACCGCCAAAGTTTTTGCCTTTAAGTATCTCCATGGTTTCGCCGATATCCTGTTCTGTGGGCATGAATATCAGGATATCCCCGGTGCGGGTACGTATTAAAAGCTCTGCGACCTGTGCGGCGGCAGCCTCCACATAGCCCTGGTCATCCGGGGCACTGGTGGAATCACCCGAGGTATTGTCATCTTCAATGGGGGCATAGATCAGTTCCACCGGATACATCCGGCCCGACACCTCAATCACCGGCGCATTGTCAAAGGCCTTGGAAAATTTTTCCGTATCAATGGTGGCACTGGTGATGATCAGTTTGAGATCACTGCGTTTTTTGACAAGGCCGCGCAAAATGCCCAGAACAAAATCAATATTAAGGCTGCGCTCATGGGCCTCATCCACAATCAGGGTGTCATACCGGTTTAAAAAACGGTCCTGCTGGGTTTCGGCCAGCAAAATGCCGTCGGTCATCAGTTTGATATAGGCATTGTCCGGTGTGTGGTCATCAAACCGGATTTTATATCCCACCGATTGGCCTAAAGATTCGTTGAGTTCAAAGGCAATGCGTTTGGCCACGGTCATGGCGGCAATGCGCCGGGGCTGGGTACAGCCGATCATGCCTGAAATACCTCTGCCGGCTTCCAGGCATAATTTGGGAATCTGGGTGGTTTTACCCGATCCGGTTTCACCTGAAATGATCACCACAGGATGATCCTGATCCTGTATGGCCTTGATGATCTCTTCTTTTTTGCCGTTTATGGGCAAATCCGGGTCAAAGCGGATGTTTTGGGGCCGGTTGTCCAGGCGCTGCTGCCGGGCGTCTGCAGAGGCCTGGGCTTTTAAGAGTGTATTTTTTAAAAAATTTTGACCTTGCCCTTGCCTGGGTTTTGCTGTGCTGCGCAGGGATCTTGCCAGCATATACCGGTCCTTGCACATGGCTTTGGGTATGAGTGCTTTAATCTGATCTGAAATTGACATAATACCGCAAATAGTAGCCAAGGATTTCAAAATGTCAAATAAAGCGTTTGTTACAGCCGGTCATTTTTTTTATTGACATGCATTTTGGAATAGGGGAATAAAAGCAGTACCTGAATCGTTGGGATTATTTCCGGGGCAAAAGGGACGTGTTAACAGTAAAATCACTTTATTTACAGCGCGTGTGATCCTTGCGGTATCCTTAAAAAAGCCGCTAAATCGCCCTGCAGATTGCGTGGCTATATGTTTGCCTCTACACTTTAATTATGATAAGAAAATTGGATTATGACTCAGATCATCAGTATTGCCAATCAGAAGGGTGGGGTGGGCAAAACCACCACAGCGGTTAATCTGGCGGCTTCCCTTGCCAACCTGAAAAAAAAAGTGCTGCTTGTGGATTGTGATTCCCAGGCCAACGCCACAACGGCTCTCGGGGTGGATAAACCCAGTCTTGAAGCCTCTTTGTATGACGGTTTGATCGGTGAATCCGGCATCGAAGATATGCTTTTACCCACCATGCTCAAGGGAATGACCCTGGTGCCTGCCAATGTTGATCTCATTGGATTTGAAGTGGAAATGATGTCCGATCCCAAAAGGCATGCCCGGCTTAAGGAGCTTCTGGTTCCCGTGGTTGATAAATTTGATTTCATTATCATCGACTGTCCGCCTGCCTTAAGTCTGCTGACGCTGAATGCGTTTTCCGCAAGTGATTCGGTTGTCATACCGTTGCAAAGTGAATTTTTTGCCCTGGAAGGCTTAGGGCAGCTTTTAGATACAATCAAGCGTATTAAAAATGCGTTTAATGCCGACTTGATGATCAAAGGTATTTTGCTGACAATGTTCGACCGCAGGACCAATTTGTCCCAGAATGTGGTGGATGACGCCAGACAGTATTTCAAGGATCTGGTGTTCAAGACAAAAATACCCCGTAATGTGAAGCTTGGAGAAGCCCCAAGCTATGGTCTGCCGGTGATTCTCTATGATAAAACATCACCTGGAGCTAAAAGTTATATGTCCTTTGCCAGGGAACTTTTAAAGCGATCATGAATAAAAAACGAAAAAATACCGGCCTGGGCCGGGGCATATCAGCGTTGATCCCCGATATGGAAGAGCCCGAATCCAATTCGGATTTTTTCTTTTGCAACGTTGATCAAATAAGCCCCAACCGCTATCAACCAAGAACCCGGTTCAGTGAGGAAGAGTTGGAGCGGCTTACCCAGTCCATTGCCGAGCAGGGCGTACTCCAGCCCCTTTTGGCCCGAAAAATGGACGGGGCCTATGAGCTGATTGCAGGGGAACGCCGTTTGCGTGCCGCCCGGGTGGCAGGCCTTGAGCAGGTGCCCGTCATTATTCTCAACCTGACTGACGAGCAGGTGCTTGAGGTTTCAATCATTGAAAATATCCAACGGGAAAACCTCAATGTGCTTGAAGAGGCCGAAGCCTATTTTCGGCTCATCGACGAGTTTGGATACACCCAGGAAAAGGTGGCCGAAAAAATCGGCAAGAACCGATCCACCATCGCCAACCTGCTGCGGTTACGCAGCCTGCCCGAAGAGATCAAAGAGGGGTTGATTGCCGAAAACATAAGCATGGGGCATGCCCGGGCACTGCTGGGGGCTGGCTCCTTGGAGAATCAGCTCTATTTGTTCAAGCAGGTGATGGAAAAACAATTGTCGGTGCGGGAAACCGAGCGTCTGGTCAATCAGGCCAAAAAACAGCCCCAGAAAATCGCAAAAAAAATTTCTGCGGACGAACAAAAGTTCCTGGAAGAGACTTCGTCCCAGATATCCTCCCGGATCAATTCACCGGTCTTCATCAAAAAAAGTGGGGGCCGTGGCCGAATTGAGATAAAATTTTCCTCCGGATCTGAATTTAACCGTCTTGTGGAGTTGCTGAGCAGAATTTCATGAAAATTTCAATTGCCAAAACCGCCGGGTTTTGTATGGGCGTTCGTCGGGCTGTGGACATGGTGCTGGATGCATCCAATAAAGCAAAGGAACCCATTTATACCTATGGTCCTTTAATTCATAATCCCCAGGTCCTGGAGATGCTGGAAAGCAAGCAGATCTTTCGGATGGATTCGATTCCCGAGTCCGGAAAAGGGATTGTGCTCATCCGGGCCCACGGGGTGCCGCCCCAGGATGAAAAAGCCCTGGCGGATGCCGGATTCACCGTGGTGAATGCCACCTGCCCCCGGGTGGTACGGGTCCAGGTGATTATCGATAAGTATGCAAAAAAAGGGTATGAGACCATTATCCTTGGCGATGAAAAGCATCCCGAGGTGATCGGCCTTTTGGGATATGCCGGGGGGAAGGGGCATACCATCTCCAACCTGGATGAATTTAAGGCGCTGCCCAGGTTTGAGAAGGCGGTGGTGGTGGCCCAGACCACCCAGAACACCAAAATTTTTGCCGATATCCAGGACTGGTGCCGCAACAATGTGTCCCATTACGAAATTTTCAACACCATCTGCGATTCCACGGAAAAGCGTCAGGATGAGGTCCGGCAGATGGCCGAGACCCATGACGCCGTGATTGTTGTGGGCGGAAAGTTTTCCGGAAATACAAAGCGCCTGGCCCAGGTGGCCGCAGAAACCGGTAAACCCTCCATGCACATTGAAGAGGCCTCGGAAATTGATTACGAATCCATCGGTCGTGTACGCTCAATTGCCATTACCGCAGGCGCTTCTACACCCAATTGGATTATTAATGACACCTGCAGCCGGGTGGAACAGGCGTTCAGGGAAAACCAGTCCGGCAGGGGAAAACTTCGGGCTGTGGTGAATGTGCTGATGAAGACCAACATTATTCTGGCCGCAGGGGCCGCCTGTCTGACCTTGGGCACCGCTTTGATCTCCGGGGCAAAAGATCCGGGAGTCCCCGCAGCCATTGCCATGTTCTATATTCTTTCCATGCAGATCATGAACAACATGATGTCCATCGGGGCGGACACCTACAACAAACCGGACCGGGCGGAACTTTATAAAGAGAACAAGCACAGGCTTTTGTTGGTGGCTTTTTTGTCCGGTGCCATTGGGCTTTTACTTGCCTGGACACGGGGATGGGGATATTTCACCGTGCTGCTTGTGATGATGCTGCTGGGCATGACCTATTCCCGAACCATTTTTCCCTCCTTTTCCTCCGGGCGAAAAATTTATCGGCTCAAGGATGTGCCGGGGTCCAAAACCATTCTTATTGCTTTGGCATGGGGTGTTGTTACAAGCCTGATGCCCGGGATCAGCCTTAAGGCACACCCGGCTTTGACCCTGGTCGCCTTTATATTTGCCACGGGACTTTCGTTTGCCAGGACCGCATTTATGGATATTCTGGCTGTTCAGGGGGACAGAATTGCAGGTAGAGAAACCCTTCCCATTCTGCTGGGCAAAAAGAAAAGCCTAAAATTCATTCATTATACCCTGGTGGGCACAATCGTTATCCCTGTAATTTTATCTGTCGGGTTGTCTCCCGTTGTTTGTGCTCTTGCCTTGATACCGGCTTTCATGTTTATATTAACCATACGGTATAATAAAGACAGTGATATTTCTGCCAATTTCTATGAGTTCTGGTTCGAGATTCCCTTGTTGTTTGCAGGCATTATTGCTGTTTTCGGTTAACACATATCCTTATCCTGATAGAGTCTACAGCTCGTAGCTGAAAAAAGCTTACTTTTCCGGCTATGAGCTGACAGCTATCCCCTAAGGATGGCAACTTAAGGAGGATGTTGGGAAAATATGGCAGATGGGGCAACACAGGGCAAGCCTGCGCCGCTGATTGGAATCCTGGCTGTTAAATTTAAGTTCATCAGTGAAGCGCAGTTGCAAAAAGCCCTTGATCAATGCAGTGATGATACGGATTTAGATGAGAAACTCAAAGCATATTTCCTTGCCGAAAAGCTGATATCGAGTCAGAACCTTCATCGTCTTACCATGGCTGTCAAGGCCGTGGCCATTCATCGGCGGGAATACCGGTTTGGAGCCATAGCGCTTGCCAAAGGAGTGGTGAATAAAATGGTCCTGGATCTGGCCCTGGAGGAACAAAAAGAGTTGTTTCAAAAAGGGAAAAAGCCACGGCCCATCGGGGATGTGATGGTGGAGTCCGGCATCATGTCACCAAAACAGAGAGATGAGATTCTAAAGCTTCAAAAGCAATCCTGCTCATTACTTGACAGGGTCGGAACACTGCCTGTAAAAATCGTAAATCCAGCGGATAGTCAGCCTGTTGATCATGATGGGCATCACACATCGGCAGACGATCTTTCTGAACTTTCGGATTCCAATGATGTCCCTGTCCTTGACCGACTGGAGGATATCGCCCAGATTTGCGGTGGGCTTTTACTCCAGGTTACCTGCGACCACATGTCTGCATTTCTAACGAAAATTTGTGACATGGATCCGGATATCCCCGCCGTGGTCATTCGTACGGCTCTATCGGAAAAAGGCGTTGTCTATGGTCTGGTACCGGATGAGCAATTAGAGGTCTTTATCCGATCATCCATTACTGATACCGTACTTTTTTGTGTGGCCCGGGGTGTAGAACCATCCCCTGGCAAAGATACCGGAATTGAGTTCTTTATTAATACGGGTTATCTGAAAAGTTCCGGCATGGATGATTCAGGCAATATTGATGTTAAACGCATCAGCCCAAAACAGCGGGTGGAAAAAGGCTCTGTGCTGGCTGAAAAAATTGCAGGGCTCCCCCAGGCCGGTAAAGATGTTTTTGGTAACATCATTTCGGCTCCAGGCACAACCAAAAATTCCTTGCGCGCAGGTGCGGGTGCCGTGTTGTCCGAGGACGGTCAAAAGGTGTTGGCCGCGGTTCAGGGGACTCCCCAAATTACCCTGGACGGATCGATTACCGTTCATGAACGATCTAATATTAACACAGACATTGATAATGATACCGGAACCGCCGAATGCGATAAAAGTCTTCGTGTCACCGGGAGTATAAAGTCAGGCGCCAGGGTGTACGGTGTTGATATTTGGGCACAGGGCATTGACGATGGCATTGTGGAAGCCAGCGGAGATTTGACCATTGCCCACGACATTAATAACGCCCGGATATATGCCCGGGGCAATGTCCACGCCCAATCCATTTCCAACAGCGAAATTGTCTGCATGGGTGATGTGCTGGTCAAAAAAAAGATTGTGGATTCAAAAATTGAATGTGGCGGGACCTGTTCCATTATCACAGGTAAACTTGTGTCAAGCAGGGTTGCGGCTAAGATGGGATTGATGGCCGGCAGTATCAGTTCAGAGAGTTCGTGCCCTTCCAGGATCAGGATAGGGCACGATGCGTTTTCTGTCCGGGAACTGGAAAGAAACCGCCTGGGATTAATGCGTATCGATAAGATAATCAATAAATTTAATAATAAAAAGAATATGATCAGCAAACAGGCTGCCGGTTTAAAAACACAGATGACGGAACTGGAGCGTGTCAGGGAACGCATCCTGGTTGAATACCGGGAAATTGAGTCCCGGTCGGACCGGTCTCCAAGTGACCGGGAATCCCTGGATCAACGTTTAACGGGGCTTCGAAAAAATTTAAAGGCTGTAGAAACAAAACTCCAGGCGGGTGCCGCAAAAATTCAAGACCTTGTAAAACAGACCTCAAAAATTGACCGCCAGATATTAAAACCTGCGGCGTCAAAACAGATCCTTGCTGATGAGAAAAAAAATCTAATCGACTGGTCCCTGCATACCCCTGGAAGAGCCAGGGTGGTTGTGGCGGAAAATGTAGTTTCAGGTACGATTATTATGGGACTGCACAGCACACTTGTGCCGGAAACTGCACTTTGCCACGTCCGGATTACCGAGCGGCCCATTCAATCCGAAGATGAAAACACCCCCCAAATTTTCTATCAGATGCAGGTGGACGATTTGTAAACATCTCGCTTGGTTTAGGACCGCAATTTTATCGTTTTTTTTGCGGTCCTATTACCTTTTCATGAAATGATGTTATTTTGTGAGTCCTCTGGCAATGATCTCCATTGGATGGCAGACATCAAGCATCCCTTTTTTGGGCAGGTTCCCTGACAATTGCACCCGGCATCCCGGACAGCCCGTTGCCCAGGACTGCGCTCCTGTGTCGACGGCATTTTTGATTTTACCGTCCACGATTTTTTTGGAGATCTCAGGGTACTCATTGAAAAAGAATCCCCCGCCGCCACAGCATGAATCCCAGTCACAGGTTTTCTGATACGCCACATGGGGCAATTGTTTGAGCAGGTTTTCGACCCTGTTTTTGTCCTGGCCGTGGTTTTTAAGATGGCAGGGCAGATGATAGGTGACTGTCTCTTTCACTCCATCTTGATCCAGGTGGGGAGCCAATTGTTCAAAATGCTTAAAAACAAACTCGCTGATATCACAGACCTTTTTGGCCAGGCGGTGTGCAGGTCCGTCAGGCAGATCCAGTTCTGCCATTAACTTGGGATAGGCATGGCCCAAAGCAGACCCACAGGTGGCACAGTCCACCAGTATGGCGTCGCAGGTGGTGGCCTGCAACGCATCTATATTGGATAAAAATGTCTGTTCTGCCTGCTTTATACCCCCGTGGAAAAACAATGGCAGGCCGCAGCATCCCTGATTTTTTGGGAGCACAACCCGGTATCCCATGCGTGTTAACACCTTTATGGATGCATGCCCGGTGCGTTCATAGATATGGTTGGTGGCGCACCCGGTGAAATAAACCACAGAGCCTGCAGGTCTGCCAGAAGGCTCAATCACTTCGGGTACCTGGTCCCGAAAAGGGTTGGCGTTGGGCGTGGGAAAGCGTTCAATGGGAATGTTGCCGATGCGCATACGCCCAATGATGCGCTGGGCCAGACTGCTTGCCCCTATCCGTGCCGCCTTTGACGCCAGCCGAAGCCGGTTTTCCTTGGGCAGAATTGCGCCGGCAATTTTGACCTCCCTGGCTCGGCCGCGCAGGTCTCCCATTTGTTGGCGCATGCGCATGAACAGGATATCATGCTGCACACCGCCCGGGCACATGTTTGTGCAGGTCCCGCACATCAGGCAGCATTGCAGTTTTTCCTGCATGCGGTCTGTGGCCGGCAGGTTGTCGTGGGCAAAACTTCTGATCAGATGGACCTTTGCCCTGGGCGCCGTGGTCTCTTCCCGGGTTGCTTTATAGACCGGGCAACTGGTCAGGCAGAGACCGCATTTCCCGCATTGATTTGCTTCATCGGCTTTCATGGTCATCCCCCCTATACAAATTTTCCGGGATTAAGGATCCCTTTGGGGTCCACACATTTCTTGATCCTGGCCATGAAATTCCGGGTTGCGTCATCCATGACCATGGGCAGGTACTCCGATTTTGCAAGGCCGATGCCGTGCTCCCCGGACAGGGTGCCGTGATAGGAGATGGCCAGTTCGAAAATCTCTCTACTGGCGGCTTCAACCCGCTGCCACTCTTCCTTGTCGTTGGTATCCGTGGAAATTAATGGATGCATGTTGCCGTCACCGGCATGGGCCAGAATTCCGATGCGCAGCTGGTAGCGGTCGGCAATCTGCCGGATGTGGCGGATCATGTCAGGGACATGGCTGACCGGTACGGTGGCGTCTTCCACAATACAGTCGGGTGCCAGACGGGCAAATACCCCGTATGCCGAACGTCGGGCGGTCCAGACATCATCCCGCTCGGCAGCGGTTCTTGCTTCAATGACTTCCTGGGCACCGTGGGTTTTGGCTTTTTCAACAATGGTGCGCATCTCTTTTTCCACGGCTTCTTCGGCACCGTCCACTTCAATGAGTAGCAACCCTTCGGCATGGCGGGGAAGGCCGATGTGGGCCGAGTCCTCCACGGCATTCACCACGGTTTTATCCATCAATTCCAGGGCAGCCGGCAATATGCCGGAACCAATGATGTCAGCAACCGTGTCGGCCGTATGGTCAAGATCGTTGTATACGGCCAGTATGGTCCGCGTGGCTTCGGGCAGGGGGACAACTCTCAGGGTAATTTCAGTGACAATGCCCAGGGTGCCTTCGGACCCGCAAAAAAGGCTTGAGAGCCGGTAGCCGGTGACATCTTTGACATTCCGGCTGCCAAAACGGATCACCTCGCCGGATGCCAGTACCACTTCCATGCTCAACACATAATCAACGGTCACCCCGTATTTCAGGCATCGGGGGCCGCCTGCATTCTGGGCCACGTTTCCGCCGATGGTCGAGGCCATGTAACTGCCCGGGTCAGGGGGGTAAAAGAATCCCTCCTGGGCCAGCCGGGCCTGGAGATCGCCGTTAACCACGCCCGGCTGGACAATGCAGTATCTGTTCGGGGTGCTGACTTCAAGGATTTTGTCCATCCGGGTCAAAGAGAGAACAATTCCCTTGTTAGCGGGAATAGAGGCCCCGCTGATGTTGGTGCCTGCGCCCCTTGCCGTTACAGGAATCCCTTCCCTGTCAGCGATGGTCATGATGGCGGCAACCGCGGCCGTGGATTCGGGCAGCAGCACAAGTTCCGGCATTGCTTCTTTAACAAAGGCATCGTAGGAATAGGCGGCCAGGTCTTCCGGGGCGTCAATAAACCCCCTTGACCCGACAATGTCTTTCAGACTTTTTTTTATTTTTTCGGTTAACATATCGTTCTCACTTTAAAGCGTTTCGTCTAGTTCATCATCCCTGGCAGGTAGAGTACGGTCTGGGGAAACAGAATGCACAGCGTCAAAGCTGAAAGCATGATGAGAATAAAAGGAATCATGCCCCGGTATATTTCAATCATCTCAATTTCAGATGTGGCCCCGCCGGCACCTTTAAAGTAGAAAAAGGCATACCCCAGCGGCGGCGTCAGAAACGACATCTGCAGGTTTATGGCAATCATCATTACAAACCACAATTCGTTAAAACCAAGGTCTCTTGCAATGGGAACAAACAGCGGCAGACAGATCATGGTAATCCCGATCCAGTCGATAAACATGCCCAGGAAAAGGACAATAAGCATCATCAAGGCAAAAGATCCCCATTTGCTTCCCACACCCAGGATCGCCACTTCCACGAGTTCATCTCCGCCAAGGCCGATGAAGACTCCGGTAAAACAGGTGGCGCCTACCACGATGAACAATACCATGGAGGTGACTGTGCTGGTGGCAATGACCGAATCTTTGATGATTTTAAGACTGAAACGGCCGTAGGCGATCATCATTAAAAGCGCAACAAAGGCGCCCATGCCGGCCGCTTCGGTGGGGGTGGCCACACCGGCAAAAATAGCCCCAAGGACCGATGCGATCAACAGCGCAGGTGGAAAAAGATTTTTCAGGCAGTCGATAAGCACTTTTTTGGTGGAGACACTGACACGCTCTTCAGGTGTCAGGGCCGGACCCCACTCCGGTTTTATAAAACAGACCACGCCGATGTAAATGATATAGAGTCCGGAAAGGATGGCACCGGGGATCAGGGCACCCATGAACAACTGTCCCACCGGTACACCGGCATAGGAACCCATGAGGACCAGCATGATGCTGGGCGGGATCAGGATACCCAGGGTGCCGCCGGCACAGATGGAGCCTGCAATCAATTCTTTTTTATAACCATATTCCAGCAGGGGCGGGGTGGCCAAAAGGGCGATGGTCACCACCGAAGCGCCGACAATCCCGGTGCAGGCCGCAAAAATGGTGGCCACAAGGATAACGGTCATGCCGATACCGCCGCGCACAGGGCCCAAAAGATAGCGTACGCTTACAAACAGCCCTTCCATAACACCCGATCGGTCCAGAAAATTGGCCATCAAGACGAACAGAGGCACGGCCACCAAGATATAACTGTTCATGGTGGACATGTAGATGCGGTCAATGAACATGCCAAAGCACTCCGGGCCCCATCCAAAATAACCGAAAATGACGGCCAGGCCGCCGAGGGTAAAGGCCAGCGGGTGACCAAGCCCCAGGCCGATCAGCAGGCAGACAAACATTAACAGTGCCAGAATCATACCGGTTGTCATAGCTCAACCCCCTTTGCCACAAAAAAACATTTTCGATAAAACAGACAGATCCCCTGCAGTAAAAGCAACAGGGCCGTGATGGGAATCACGGTCTTGATGGGATAAATCGGGGGGGCAAACACAGAGAAACTGGTTTCAAAAATTTTCCATGACTCCCGGGCAAAGGCGGTACTTTCAACAAGCAGCACAATTATAAAAGGGAAAAAGAAAACAAGGTAAAGCAGTATATCCAGGATGGCCCGGGTACGCGTGCTGAAGCGTTCCACAATAATGTCCACGGAAATGTGGCGGCCCGCCTGGAGGGTATAGGCGCCCAGGATCATAAAATGAAATCCGTAAAGCTGGGTGCTGGTTTCAAAGGTCCATATCGAGGGATGATTGAGCATGCGCCGGGTCACAACCTCAAACACCATGATCAGCATCAAAGGTATAATGGCCCAGGCCGCAGTTTTGCCGATGAAGGCAATTATTTTTTCAATTAATAAAATGATTCGATTGAGCAGTTGCATATAACACAATTCCTATTTCCAATGCATTAATGAAAACCTTTGTTTGGAGGCAAAGTTATCCGGGCGGGCTAAAGGGCAGAAAAATTTCCAACCGAAATGATAATCGGCATTCAGGATTGGAAATTTTTCTGTGCGGCCGCACTTGGGGTTCTTTGCGTTCAAAAATTACTTTAATTCAGGCAGGGAAACGGAATTTGTACCAAAGGTAAACGGTGATTCATAGTTGCGAACCGGTGCAAAATCTTTCATAAAATTAATTTGGGAAGCGAGTATTTTTTTGAAATCCGGATTTTTTTCAGCTTCTTCAGCCAATACTTCGCTGATAATGGCTGATATTTTTTTCATGGAGTCGTCGTCCAGGTGAGTAATCTCGGTACCTGCAGCCAGAAAATCCTTGGTAGCTTTTATGTTGCCGTATTCAAACCAGGAACTCATGTAGGCGGTGGTGGCCCGGGAGGCTTGGGTAACCACTTCTTTTAAATCGTCGGGAAGTTCGTTCCAGGCATCCTGGTTCACGATTACACCCAGTACAATGGCAGTCTGGTACCATGCCGGAGCGTTCCAGTATTTGGTGATGTTTTGGAACCCGACGGTCCAGTCCACGGTGGCGATGCTGAATTCTGCCCCGTCAACGACCTTGCGGGCCACGGACTCGTAGACCTCGCTGCCGTCCAGCAGCACGGGGGATGCACCTAATTTCTGAAGAATTTTCTGGCCGAAAAGACTGCCCATGCGAAGGCGCAGTCCCTTATAATCCTCTAAAGTACGGATGGGTTTGTGGGTTCTGATCCCGGCTTCGATGGGGGTGAAATTCTGCAGCAGCCATTTGCAGCCGTGCTGGCCGTAGAGTTCATCATAAAGCTCCTGGCCGCCGCCATGATAGATCCAGAGCATGTAGTCGATCCAGGTCATGCCCATGGGCGTTGTGGCAAGAATGTCAAAGGCGGTATTTTTACCGACCCAGTAGGAGCCAAAGTCGCCGGCACATTGAATGGTTCCTTTTTTAACGGCATCCAGATTCTGATATCCGGGCAGCAATTGTCCGGACGGATATAGTTTGATTTTTAACCGGCCGTTGCTTAACCGGTTGACCGTTTCACAAAAATACTTATCACCTTCATAGAGCCCTATGCCTACCGGCCACAAAGAGTTGTACTTCCATCGAATCATACGTTCTTGGGCACCCACCAATGACGTTCCAATGAGCACCAGTGCCAGGATCAAACAAACCTGCATTGACTTGCGTTTCATTTCTCTCTCCTTCTCTTATTGGTCTATTGTAGACAATTAATGTGTAGGGTTTCCCCTAGGACATATTCTCCCTTGGTTTACTTATGTACTTGTCTGCATCCGCGTCGGCCTTTTCAAATTGGCTGATTGTTTTCATTAATTTTTTGCGCTGGTATTCCAGGTGGGCTTTCATAAGCTGCTCGGCTTCTTCCAACTGGCCTGATTTAATCAAGGCCAGCATCTTGGTATGGTCATTCAAATCCTTGGCAATGGCCCCGGGTTGGAAAAAAAACAGATACTGATAGCGTGCAATGTTTGATGACAACCCCCGGTACCAGTGGGTGAGATAGGAGTTGCCTGCAGACTCAACCAACTGGAGGTGAAAATTGGCAAACTTCCAGAACAATGTGTATTTTTGTTCTTCGTCAATAAATTTTTTGGGGATCTGAACTGCGTTCTGGATTTTAACGATTTTTTCCAGTTCAGGCAGTTCTTTTCTCCTCATGTTTTTTAATTGCTGAACAGCAAAACATTCAACCATGATGCGAAGATCACAGATTTGGTTAAAATCCGCACTGCTTAACTCCGTCACATAGGTACCGATGCGGGGGGTGGTTTTAACCAGGCTTTCGTTTTGAAGGATGCGAAAAGTTTCTCTTAGGGGCGGACGGCTGACCCCAAGTTCAACAGACAGTTTATTTTCGATGAGACGTTCACCGCCTTGAATTTTTCCGGACACAATCTGCCGCCTTAAAAATTCAAGGATGCTTGTTGAAATATTTTGGTACTTCAGCATAAAATTTTGTTCCTTTGAAAAAATTCGGTCTAAAGTAGACTGTAGACAATGCCTTGTCAATAAAAACCTAACCCCGGAATTCTCTGCTCCATTATGCCTGATTATACCTGATTATCAGCCGTTCCGATGGGGTCGGCAAGGGACTGCAATAGCCTACTTTTGAGGCTGTCTTTCACGATTACTTTATTACTGCCTGATATAGGTTGTTTTTTGTCTAACTTTACTGTCTTTTTTTGCCGAAGAGTGGCGTGTCTGATCAACGTTATAAATTCTGTTTACTCTATATTTCGGTTGACAAAAAGTAAGGTTCCATCTTACTTGATATACGGTTTATTTTTCTTTCAATTTGATGTTTGTGCAATCAATATGAGTTTGGGGAATACAGTTTAGGAACGATGGTTAATTAAAATAAGCTATAATTTTCCGGCCATCACAAGTGGATTTGTTTTCTTTGCATCATATTGCAATTCACTATTATAACAAAAAATATTTATTACTTACTATGACTTGTAATGGTATAGTAAGTGGGTAAGCAATTATTCACAGGACCAGATATTCACAGGATTATGGAAATATAAAAATCCACCATGTGGCTTGTTTTTTTACCCGTCTTCTCCGGTGTCTAAATTAGGATATATGCCAATTGCGCCTATTTTGGATCGACGTGAATCAAGTAAAAAATTTTTGCCGTCTGTGGCAGATTTAATTTTGCCCATGTGCCTAATTTCACTATTGATCAAAGCCAAAGAAAAGAAAGGAGCCGTTATCGTGTTGAAAAATTTCAGGTGCTTTAAATTATTAATTATTTTAAGTGTATTTGCTGTGTTTTACTCAAGTACAGCGACTGCTTCGGAATCCATGCCCCATGATTCCATACCTTTAAATGACATCTTAAAAGATATAATAGAAACCAATCCTGATATTATTGCAGCCAAGGCCAACTATCGCAGTGTTCTTGAAGAGCTTTCCATCGCCAAAAGCGGCTACCTTCCTAAGATCGGTGCAGAAGCGTCCATCGGGCCTGAAGTGACGGACGGCATTGATACCAACGATCAAAGTGAAGAATACATTGCATCCAGGGCGTTGATATATCTTCGGCAGAACATTTTCAAAGGAGGAGAGACAAAAGCCTTTGTGGAAGAGACCGATGCCCGAATCCTCTCTGCCGCCTATGAAGTCATCACTGTTGCCAACCAGGTGTTTCTCGACGCGGTTGAAGCATATATCAATGTTTTGAAAACCCGTGAACTGCTGGCGTATTCAAGACAAAACGTCATGACCCAGGAACGGATACTCAATCAGGTCAAAGAGCGGAGCACCGCCGGATTTACCCGGGTTTCCGATCTGACCAACTCCCGGGCACGATTGTCCCTTGCCCGGGGAAATCTGATCTCGGCTCAGCAGGATCTGAATCATGCCGTTGTAAGGTTTCATCGCCAGTTCGGTCGGATACTCCAGCCCGAACAATTTGTGATGCCCGAACCTGCATTTAAATTTCCGGAGACGGTTGAAGAAACGACAGATTTTGCATTTCGCAACCATCCGGCCCTGGAGGTTGCAAGGTTCAATATTCATGCGCGTAAATCAGCCTATGAACGAACCAAAGGAGCATACTGGCCCAGCCTGGATCTTGAGTTAAAAGCCCAGTACGATAATGATACGGACGGTGATAATGGCGATAATACCCAGGTTGCGGCGTACCTGAAATTGAGTTACCTCTTTTACGACGGAGGAATCCGAAAAGGGGAGAAGGGTCAAAAGTACCATTCTCTGCTTGAAGAGTATCAGATTGCATATACCGAACGAAGAAATGTGAACCAGGCCGTCCAGCTGGCCTGGAATATCAATCACGCCGAGCAGGTTAAAAAAGGGTTTCTCAATGATCATCTAAAGCTGAGTGCCGAGACCCTGGCGGCATTTAAAGATGAGTATCATCTCGGCCGCCGGACACTTTTAGACCTTCTTAATATGGAAAATGAATATAATGACGCCAAAATTGCCAATGCGGAATCCCAATACAACCAGCTGACGGCATATTACAGAATTTCACAGGCAACGGGGATGATGATTCATGAGTTTGATGCCGGCTTGCTCGAAGAGATGCATCTTCCCAGTGAAAAGCCCTATGACTTAGCAGACTATGAACCAGAGATCCTGGATCCGAACCGTGATGTTGACACGGTGGTGGATGTCAGTGATCAATGCGATAATTCTGCCAAAGGTGCCGATGTCTCAGTTTACGGCTGCATTGGAGAAAAGGTTTCTTCGATTGGGTACTCGGAGCCTGTAAATATCAGTCCCTACATCCTGCCCGAAGAGGGGACACCCGAAGCATTGAATCTCAAGATAGATACAAGAAAGGATATCCAGTCCATAAGCCTGGAGAACATTACCTTCCGCTTTGACTCGTCCGAATTAACCGATCAGGCAAAACAGATGCTCGTACCCATTTCAGCGCAGCTTAAAGCCGCATCCGATTATAATATCGAAATCATAGGCCATACGGACAGTATCGCAAGTGACGCATATAATCAAAAATTGTCCGAAGCCAGGGCCAACAGTGTTTTGCAGGAATTGAAACGGCTGGGTCTGGATGGCGCCAGGATGACGTCAAGCGGACGGGGAGAAAGTCAGCCCGTTGCGGATAATTCAACCAATGAAGGCCGGCGCAAGAATCGCCGCACGGAATTTAGACTGACAAAATAAAAGTTGATGAATGCCCGCAATCAAACACCTGTTTATAGTAGTAATACTTCTGGTGGTAACGGCGCTCTTTGCCGGTACCACCAGCCGGTTTTTTGTGCCTGAAAATTTGTTAAATAGATATAAAGAAAATTATGGCGATCAGGCGCTCAGACGTTTAGAGAGCCTGCTTGCCATGATGGACCGGCAACGAGGTTTACCCGAAGAGCAGATTGTTATTAATGTAAATAATTTTTTTAACCAATTGGAATATCGTTCTGACAGACAAACCTGGAATAAAAGCGATTATTGGGCCAGCCGCCTGGAATTTTTAGGCAAGGGTCAGGGAGACTGCGAAGATTTCGCCGTAGCCAAATTTTTAACCATGATTCAGCTTGGTGTCCCGGGTGAGAAAATATTTCTAACCTATGTACGCGCCAGGGGATTTGCCGATGCAGCACATCTGGTGGCAACTTATTACAAACAACCAAATACCGTGCCCTTTGTTCTTGATAACTATATCAAAAAAATCATGCCTGCCACCCAACGCCCTGACCTTGTTCCTGTTTATAGTTTCACGGCCAGGGATCTATATATTCAAAAACAGCACGGCCTTGGCAAGCGTGTAAGCCGGGGACCTTTGAAAACCCAGCTTAAATTAAAGTCCATTGATCTGGAAATCCAGGAGAATAGACATTGAGTCTTTTAAAACAGACACAACTATTGGTGACCTTCCTTCTTACGGCAACCCTGATTATTGTTTTGAGAATCAATTTTAATACGGCCCGGGAATTTACGGCAAATGAATCCTATCTGAATATAAAAAATAATGCCAATATGCTTGCATTGACACTGAGTAACAGCGGCATGGATGAAGACTTTATGAAGACCAGTATCAATGCAATGTTCGATGGCGGATATTTTGAATCCATCTCATTGCTTCGCCAGGACGGAACGCTGGTGTATGAAAAACGAGAACCTCTGGTCATCCACGGCGTACCTTCTTTTTTCATCTCTCACATTGATTTTGATATCCCCGAAGTGGAGGCAAAGGTCATGGCGGGATGGAATATTTTCGGCACCCTGAAAATCAAAGGCCACCCGGGCTCATCCTATATAAAATTGTGGAAAACTTTGAAACAGTTGTGTCTGCAGTTTGTCGTGCTCGGTCTTTTTGTTTTTGCCTTAAGTGTTTTAGGATTGCGCCATCTTCTGGGGGCCCTGGAAACAATTAAGCACCAGGCAGAAGAGATCAGTAATAATGAGTTTATCACCACCCGGGATATACCCAGGACGCCAGAGTTGAAAAAAGTGGTACTTGCCATGAACGCTATGGTTAAAAAGGTACAGTCCGTTTACGAGCACAATCTTGAAAATTTAACCAAGTACCAGAAATTAAGATATCAGGATAAAATTACAGGCCTGCAAAATCGTGCGGCTTTCATAAAGGAGCTTACCCGGGAAACCGGAGATGATGGGCCGGATGTCGGCGGGCATATCGTGATTCTGGGCATGACCGGCATGGAAAAGATTGAGGTCCCTGGAAACCGCCCCCTGGTTCATAAAATTTTCAAGAACATGGCGGATATTTTAGACGCCCGGATCAAACTTGCGGTACCCAAGGCGTCGGTCTACAGATTTCCAAGGCGGGAGTTTGCCGTGATCCTGCCGGGTACCGACGCCAAGGCGGTTATCTTGTTAATTAAAGAGGTGATGGAAAAAATCATATCGGAAACAAACAGTGAAGTACCGGACACCATAACTGCGTATGCCGGGGTTTCATCATATAGCGGCAAAGACGATGTGGGACGGGTCCTTTCCAGAACGGATTATGCATTGTCAGAAGCAAAAATCGGCCATCCGGGAACGGTCCGGATATTTAAGGATCAGGCATTCCAGAAGGTGTTGGGAAAGCAGGAGTGGAAAACATTGATCGATGTCGCTTTTTCCGAAAACCATTTTTTCCTGACAGCCCAGCCGGTCCTATCTGATACCTGTGAATTCCACCGCGAAGTCTTTGTCAACATGGTAGATCAGGAAGGTATACAAAGAAAGGCAAATCTGTTTATCCCCATGATAACAACCCTGGGGCTTGCAAGTAAACTTGATCGGTATATCATTGAAGAATCCGCGGCATTCCTGCAGGAAAATCAGGAAATCGTTCTGGCGGTCAATATTTCCACTGAATTTTGCCGGGACCATCTGGCTGTGGCGTGGCTGCGGCAGTTTCTTGGGGATAAAAAATATTTGGCCCATCGTCTTTTATTTGAGATTCATGAAAATACAGTGGTCAATTTTTCCGACATATGTTTTGAATTTGCCGGTTTGATTACGGGAAAAGGATTTAAATTGGGCATCGACCGTTTTACCATGGATGACAGGTCGCTTAAATTGCTGGATAAAATAAAACCCCATTATATTAAAATTGAACGGGATTATCTTGAGGTATTTGATGACCCCCAGAAAGCGGATATGGTTTTAAACGCTTTGTTTGCAATTACCCAAAGCCTGGGAATTAAACTGATTGCCACAAAAATCGAAAATGAAACCCAACGGCTTGAACTTGCAGGTAAAAATCTCACCTATTTCCAGGGGCACGGCATTGCGGACATCGTTGCGCTAAAAGGATGAATATGGGCGAACCCTACTCTTCGGATCCACTGATGCAGTGCCTGGTCGCTTTGACCCGGCTGAACCACTCCCCAAGCTCTGAAAAAGTGCTTTCCCACGGCCTTCCTTTCGAACCGGGTGCCGACCGGCAACGCTTGTTCAGCATTGAAAATCCCAAAGCCAATTTTTCGCGTGCTGCACAAAAAGCAGGGTTCGTTTCAAAGCTGCAGAATCGCAAGCTTAAACAAATTCCATCCCTGGTTCTGCCTGCGATTCTCACCCTTAGAGATGATAATGCCTGCCTTTTGCTTGATATCGATTTTGAGACAAAACAGGCCAAGGTCATTATCCCCTCCCTGGATGACAATCCGGTTGAGATCAGTCTTGAAAAACTGGAAGCCGAATACCTGGGGTATGTGTTTTATCTTAAAAAGAAATATAAGGGTGCAAGCCTTGAGCCTAAATCGGCTGGAATGCTAAAGGAAAAAAACTGGTTTTTCGGCACACTCATGAAATTCAAAGGGGTGTACGCAAGGGTTCTGCTTGCCACATTCCTGGTCAATCTTTTTGTCATTGCAGGGCCTTTATTCACTTTGAATGTGTATGACCGCATTATTCCCCACCATGCAACGGATACATTATGGGTGCTGGCAAGCGGCGTGGGCCTGGTTTACATTTTTGATTTGATCTTGAAAAATATCCGAACCTATTTTCTTGAAAATACCGCCCGCCGCAGCGATGTGATTCTCTCTTCCATGCTTTTTGAACAGGCCATGAACCTGAAATTGCAGGACAAACCGGGGTCCATCGGTTCATTTTCCAGTATTATAAAAGATTTTGACGGCATACGCTCCTTTTTTGCCTCAAGTGCCGTCACCGCATTTGTCGATCTTCCCTTTGCGGCTATCTTTCTTTTGGTGATTTATTCCATTAGCCACCAGATTGTGCTCATCCCCATTGTAACGGTACTTTTGATTTTGTTCATCAGTATTCCCATGCGGTATTCAATCCAGAAAACCATTAACAGCACCCACGATGCCACCCACCACAGAAATAGTGTGCTCATTGAATCGTTGTCCAACCTTGAAGCGATCAAGGCGTTTAATGCCGGCAGCAGCATGCAGTGGCACTGGGAGGAGAGCTGCGGGTTTATTGCCGACAAAAGCCAGCAGTCCCGGGTTAAATCGGGATCTCTTTCAACTTTGACGGCGTTTTTGACACAGGTGAACAGTGTGGCGATCATTATTACCGGCGTCTACCTGATCAAAGACGCCGAACTAACCATGGGTGGCCTGATTGCGGTGAATATTCTTGCCTCCCGTTCCATTTCGCCCATGGCCCAGGCTGTTGGGTTAATGTTGAATTTCGGCCAGATGAAGGTGGGATTAAACGCGCTGAATACTTTCATGAAAAAAGATGTCGAGCGCCCTGAAAATAAAAAATTTATTCACCGGCCTAAGTTTAACGGCGACATTGAATTCAAAGATGTGGGGTTCAATTATCCCGAAGAGCAGAGCCGGGCCATTTCAAACGTCAGTTTCCACATAAAGCCAGGAGAGCGGGTGGGTATCATCGGTGCCGTGGGATCAGGAAAATCCACCATTAGCAAGCTGCTGCTCAGCCTGTATGAACCCAATGAGGGTGGGATTTTCATTGACGGACTGAACATCAACCAGATCGATCCGGCGGATTTACGGCATAATTTTTCCTATGTGCCCCAGGATGTGACGCTTTTCAGCGGAAGCGTACGGGACAATATTACGTTAAAGGCGGCCCATGCCCCGGATGAGGCAATTATCCGGGCGGCCGTGATCGGCGGGGTGAACACCTTTACAGACCGCCACCCCCAGGGCATGGATCTCCAGGTCGGGGAAAAGGGAAGCCGGTTGTCCGGGGGGCAGCGCCAGTCGATTGCCGTATCCATGGCATTTATTGAAGACAGCCCCATAATCTTGCTGGATGAGCCGACAAATGCCATGGATTTCAATACCGAAGCCCAGGTGATTGCAAATATCGGCCGTGTCACCAATGGGCGCACCACCATTGTCATTACCCATAAACCTTCGATCCTTAGAATTGTTGACCGTCTTCTGGTCATGGACAAAGGCGAACTTGTCATGGACGGCCCCAAGGATAAGATTCTTGCACAACTGTCAGGGAAACCCAAATGACGATTGATATAAATTCTGTTAAAAAAATCCCGCCGCAAAGATGGCCTGTGAAAAACGGCAAAAAATACAGCCGGACAGACATTGAATTCATGGACAGCCTGAGTGCCGCCGTGTTATCGGACAGCCCGTCCAAAACCAATATCCTGCTGTATGCCGTTGCACTGGTGGTGATTTCATTGATTATATGGGCCAATTATGCCGAGCTTGATGAAAGAACCCAGGGGCTCGGGCGGCTGATTCCTTCCCGGCAGATCCAGGTGATCCAGAACCTTGAAGGCGGCATTATTAAAGAGATCAAGGTGATTGAGGGCGAGGCAGTTAAAAAAGGCCAGATCCTTGTCGTCATTGACAGCACCGGGGCCGGCAGTTCCTTTGAAGAGAGCCGGACCATGATAGATGAACTGCGGGCCCGCACCATCCGGTTGGCAGCCGAGGCCGGTATTCAAAGCTTTCAGGCGGGCGTAGAAAAAGAAAATGATCTTGCCCCGGATCTGCTTGAAAAGGAAGAACGGCTGTATGACGCCAATGTCGCGCGCAAACAAAGTGAAATAGAGGTGGTAAAACAGCGCATCCGACAGCGGGAGATCGAGTTGTCCGATACACGCATGTCCATTACGAATCTGAAAACCAGCAAAGAGATGGTAGCAAGGGAGATGGCGCTTACCGAACCCATGTTTGAAAAAAGACTGGTGTCAGAGGTTGAATTCCTCCAGCTCAAGCAAAGGGTGTTGGACAAAAAACACGAGTATGAAAGTGCGGTAAACGAGGCCAGATCACTGTCATCAAAAATAAAGGAGGGCAACAACCAGCTCCAGGAGATCCAGAACCGGCATAAGTCCGAAGCCCAGGAGGAGCTAAACAAGGCCCTGGCCGAAATATCCCGGTTGGAGAAAAATCAGGTGGCCATAGAAGATCGGGTACTGCGCACAAATGTGCGTTCCCCTGTGGATGGTACGGTGAAACAGCTGCTGTTCAATACCCTGGGTGGCGTGGTCAAGCCGGGCATGGATATTGTGGAGATCGTGCCCAATGATGACAAGCTTCTGGTCGAAGCCAAGATCAGACCCTCTGATATTGCGTTTCTTTATCCGGGGCTCAAGGCGGTAGTCAAGGTGACGGCCTATGATTATGCCATCTACGGCGGACTCGACGGCAAGGTGGTTCACATCAGTGCCGACACCATCACCGATGACCGCCAGGAACAATTTTACCTTGTCAGGGTCATGACCGAGAAAAATTACCTGGGCACCGAAGACAATAAAAAAGAGATGATTGCGGGCATGACGGCCCAGGTTGATATTATTACCGGTAAAAAGACCATCATGCAGTATTTAATGAAACCGATCCTGCGGGCAAAAGCCAATGCATTAAGGGAAAGGTAGAACCATGGTGGTGGTCAACATATACAGCAAAGATAAGATCCTGGTTCAGCTTTGCCGTGATCTGTTCGGCGGCCGAAAAGAGACCAGGCACCTGCCGACTGATAAAAAACTTGCAGAGTACGATATTTCACCTCAAGATATTCTGATCATTGATTTTCAGGCCTGTGATGAAAAAGATGTGCCCAAAATTGTCAGCCCCTGCATGGCCCTGGTTGCCATCCCCCAAAAAGAGCAGGCATTACGGCTGTTGCAAAAGGGAATACGCGCCTATGGCAACCGGTATATGCACCAGGATAACCTTAAACAGGCCGTCGGAACCCTGAAAGCAGGACAGATCTGGCTACCCCCGGCCATCGTAACCCAGGTGATTTCGGCATTGCCTGTGACCAAAGCCGAAGACCAGGGAGAAGCGCTGCTGGACATTCTGACATCCCGGGAGGCGGAAGTGGCCAAATGGCTGGTGAGCGGGCTGTCAAACCAGGAAATCAGTGAAAAGATGTTCGTGTCCGTCCGAACCGTTAAAGCCCATTTAACCTCTATTTTTAAAAAAATCGGCTGCCGCAACCGCCTTGAACTTGCCACCCGGATGAAATAAAAAAGCCGTACCGGAAAAATCGATACGGCTTTTTAGGATGCTTTAGATTTGTTCTATTTTTGTGGTAGTTTAACTCCTGGCGTTGGCTGTCGATAGACTCTGTCTGTTCATGGTGGTTATACGTGAAAAGAGTCTCCGTTATCAACATTCACGTCAATATCTACACCGTCATTCACGGTTTCAATGGAGACCTGGATACTATTATCAGCAACATTGGTGAACAGGCCATTGCCGTCATGGGTCCATTCTCCGCTGTCAACACCTGTCAGTGTAACAGAATCACCCGCTTCTCCGGTAATCTGAAGTGTATTATCTTCATCCGTCATACTCAAAACTTGATCCAGGCTTAGGGTAAGCGTCTGATCCACGCCGTCCTCATTCAGATCAATGCTTTCAATATTGCTGACATTGCTGAAATCAAGCTCCGTCTCGCTGGTCACCGCCAGGGTGTCAAACCCGGAACCGCCGTCAACCACATCATCTCCTGACCCTGCATCTATGGTGTCGTCACCTTCTTGTCCGTAAATAATGTCGTCCCCTGCACCGCCGTAAATATAATCGTCCCCGCCATCGCGCACGTCTCCATCTTCGGTTCCCGTTCCCAACACGGTTTCTTTAGCAAGGTCTTCATGGTTCTCCTGGATATATTGGAGGGTGTCCGCCCGGGTCCAATTTGAAAGTTCCTCCTCCAGTGTGTCAAACACTTCCCAACCGGATCCATCAGGCGGTTCGTCAATGGTCGAAAGATCATATCCCGCACTTGTAAGAGAGTCAAATACACCATCCGTATTCAGGACATCTCCGAAAATAAGATCGTCGCCATCATTTCCGTAAATTTCATCACTGCCCGCAGGAGAAAGATCAGAATCGATAAAGTTTGATATTATTTCGCTCAGAGCCGCTGTGTCCGTAATACTGGTTGCATCATTGTCAGAATCGATATCATCCAGTATAGCTTTACCTGTTGAATCCATGTTAATCCCAACAGCTTGAATACTGTAAACATGGGAACTAAGTGTGGCCAAGGCTGTAAGATGGGCAGTGGTGTTGCTTGGTATACCATCACTGATGAAAATTACCTCGTTCTTGGCAGAATACGGGTCCACAAGCGTGTCGGCTTCAGAAAGTGCGTTTTCATAATTTGTTCCGCCGCTATATTTCAGGGCGTCTATCCAATTATAGATTTCATCCAGATCATCTGTTGAAGGATCGGAGTCATCTATATTATTATCTACAACTACAGTATCATCGGTTTTGGTAAAAGAGATCCAGGCAGAGGTGCTTGCGTCTGCAGTAGATGAAAAAGGCAAAAGATTGATTGTCAAACTGCCTTCGGAAGCGCTTTCAACCTTTTCGTATAATTCAGCTATAAAATCTTTTACTGCCTGCTGGAGGTCCTCCAGTCGGGTGGTTGAATCATCGTCCGGGGCACCCATCGAATAGGAGGTATCCATTACCAGGATATAATTGGTATCCAAAATCTCCGCAACCGTTCCCGGATCTCCAACCAGAATATCTGCGCCCTCTTGGCCAATGATTGCTCCTTGAACATCTCCATCAGGATTTATTGTATGGTAATCGGTCTCTGATGTACCTTCAACATCATCTAAGAGAGTGCTCCCGTCATCATCCTGTGGATTGGACCCTATGATAAACACAGGCTCTGGTTCCGGCTCTACTATTTCCTCTTCACCATCTAAGTCGGGGAAATCGTCATCTTCATCACCATATGCAGTGCCAAACAGATAACTGCCGACATCGCCGCCGGTCTGATCACCAACATCGTAAGCAAGAGCATAATCATGCCCCGCATCTTCTTCACCTGCTGCAGTCTCATTGTCAGGAATATCCTCTCCTTCTTCCAGGGCAGCCTGAAGTTCTTGCACTTCCGCCACAACAGCATCCTGTGAATCCACAGCTGCAACAACGCTTTCATCAATGACAATTTGACTGTTTTCTGCCAGGTTCAGTATCCTTCCATCGTTCAGTTCGATGGTAAGCTCTGACCCGGCAGGTGTTTCAATGATATCATTTTCATAAATCACGTCTCCAACGGCGAGTTGGCGGACTTGTCCGTCGGGCGTCCGTGCATTTACAATGCCTGTAATTGTTTTAATGATTCCGGCTTGTGCCATGATTCTTTCTCCAAGTTATTTATATTTTCTTTAAACAATTATAAAATATAGAATAAAAAAATATTATTATTGCATGCTAGTATAATTGATTTTTATATAGAAAAGATATTGTACCAAGGTCTAATTTTTCATTTGAAATGATGAATCATTATAGGTTATAAGGAACCCTACTCTAAAAGTGATTTAAGAATAATCGGAAAAGTTTTTTGTCAATCATACTATTTTTTATTATGACGAGCTTTATGCTGAAATAAATGTAGTAAATTTAGAAAAAAAACTCCTTTTTTTATGGAAAAAAAGTATCGATTTCGTACTTTTGAAAATCACTTGATTATTTTTTCTTTTCAAAAAACCTTTTTAATATAGCCTTGAATAATTTTCTATATATTTGGCATTAAATTTGCTCAATATTACTTTAGCTAAAAACAAATAAGTCTTTTATTAAAATAACATAGAGGAGGAGCCTCATGAAAAAGTTTTTGCTTTTAGTTGGATTTTTACTGATTATTGGGATTGCTGGCCGGGCATCTGCTGTAACTGTCCAAAATGCCAGTTTTGAACAATCTGATTTAAATGGTTGGACGATTAGCTCCGCAAGTTATGTTTCGGCTGCTGAAAGTATTTATTACACTAATAGTGGCACAACCTATTGGGCAACGGATTCTGATTATTTTGCACAATTAGAAGGTGGTGATGCTTACATCTATCAGGCATTGAGTTGGTCTGCAGGGGATACTATTTCATTTGATTTGAATTTTTTAAATCTTGATAGCCCAGACGCCGACTATGGGTTTTTTGGCATTCTTGATCTCACCGCATATTTAGCAGCATCGTCAACAGGTTCAATAACAAATTATACAATAGAATATATAACAATAGGTGGGACATCAGGTAGCGGCGGAACGTCAACCGGTTGGAGTTCCTATTCCTATACGTTTACGTTTGATTCAACATCAGACTACGCCATCATCTTCAGTGTAGACAGTAGTGAGAGCGGCGGTTCTTTTTATGCGCCGACATTACTTGTCGATAACATAACAACAACCACGGTACCGGAACCTGCCTCACTGTTTCTTTTGGCTACCGGTCTCCTTTCAATCGCGGGGATTGGTAGAAAGTTATGGCATCCATCAGCCAAGTGACATATTGCCTATGATTATAAAATAAAAGTTTTTTCAGTGAAAATCAGTTTGTTTTATTGACAGCACTCCCATTTCTGCGTCTGTCACTTTTATCCCTTTCGGGTAATCGTCAGTATCCATTTTTACTGGACCACATCACCATCGGCTATGCCGATGGTTTGGTCGTCTGGTCCCCCTACAAGCAGTTTTTTCAGTTTTTTGTCCTTTTCCTGCCAGATCTGGTTAAGCCAATTACAGAATTGTTGCTTATACTCATCATTGCTAAAGTAATCCCCGATCAGTTGCTCACTTACAGGAAATACATCTACGTCCACAATGATCTGTTTGGTTTTGCCTGAAATATAATCCCAGAAGGTCGGCACACCGCCTGGGTAAGCAATAGCGACATTAACAATATTGTGCAGGTATTCGCCCATGGAGCCGAGCACAAAGGCGATACCGCCTGCCCGGGGCAAAAGGAGCCGGTCAAAGGGTGAGTTCTGGCGTTCATGTTTTTCCGGGGTAAACCGGGTGCCTTCCACAAAATTCATCACCGACACCGGGGTGTGCTTGAATTTTTCACATGCCTTGCGCGTCCTTTCCAGATCTTTTCCCTTCAGGTGGGGATTGGCTTCAAGAAATTTTTTTGAATACCGTTTCATGAACGGAAAATCCAGCGCCCACCAGGCAAGCCCTAAAAACGGTACCCATATCAGCTCTTTTTTCAGAAAAAATTTCAGCATGGGAATTTTACGGTTAAAAATTTTTTGCAGTACCAGAATATCCACCCAGGACTGATGGTTGGAGATGACAAGATACCAGTCCTTTTTTTTCAGCCGGGTCAACCCGTTCACCTGCCACTCTATTTTATTGAACAGCGCACAATTAAGGCCGTTGATACTGATCCACAGGGTTGCAAGCCAGATAAGGAATTTGTCGAGCAATACAATCATCCCCTTAAAGGGTATAACAAACTTTAAAATAGAAGTTAAAATCAACGGCACAGTTAAAAAAATGGTGTTGAGTAAAAATCCAATGAATGAAAGCGCCCCCTTAACCGGGGAGGGAAGAAAATCCAGCATGCCTGTTACACCCTTTTTTATATATTTTTTTATGGCATTCATAATGTTTTTCTGCATATAAGGTCAATATCTAATCAAAATTTAAAGGGGACGTTATGAGTGACAATTCCCATCACCTGATTTTAGGTGAACTGGTTGACTTCTTAAGCGGCAAAACCATTACGGATACCCATGATGAACGGTACCGCCAGCAAATAGCCCGGCATCTGGTAAACGACCTGGGGTTTGATAAATCCGACATTGAGGCGGGCCGGCCAATCAACCTCCAGACCGGTGACCGTAGTGCTGTCGTGACGGCTGATTTTCTGATTTTCAGGAATAAACGCGCTGTGATGATGATCAATTATGCCCCGGGGTCCCTTGTGACCCGGCGCTTGCCGACCCTGGCATTGTCCCGGCTGATTTTTGATTACCAGATCCCTTGGGTGGTGGTGACCAATGGCCAGGATGCGGAACTGATTTCAGGCAAAACAGGAAAGGTCCAAGGGGAGGGGATGTCTGCCATTCCCGGACCCGACCATCAGCTCATAACCACTTTACCGGATGAATTTGAACCGGTATCCGCCAAGCGGCGTAGTCAGGCAGAAAAGATCGCTTTTGCCTGTCTGGTGGACGGATCGTGTATGGTGGAAAACTATTGTGACGAATGCTGATCTGTTAAAACCCGGTCCAGGTAAAACCCCGTATGGGACAACGGTGATGCGGCCACCTCTTCCGGGGTCCCTTGGGCAATGATCTGCCCGCCCTGATCTCCGCCTTCTGGGCCAAGATCAATGACATAATCCGCACACTTGATGACATCAAGGTGGTGCTCGATAATCACCACGGTGTTGCCTGCATCCACAAGTTGATCCAGCACGGCCAGTAACTTTTTTATGTCGTCGGTATGCAGGCCCGTGGTGGGTTCATCCAGAATATAAATGGTCTTGCCTGTGCTTTTTTTGGACAGTTCCCTGGCAATTTTTATGCGCTGGGCTTCCCCGCCGGACAGTGTTGTGGCCGCCTGGCCCAGTTTGATATATCCCAGTCCTGTTTCCACAAGTGTCACAAGGGTGTGCCGGATGGATGATATATTATCGAAAAATTCAAAGGCCTGGTTCACGGTCATGTCCAGAACCTGGGCAATATTTTTTCCTTTGTATTTTATTTCAAGGGTCTCTTTGTTGAACTGCATGCCTTTACACACATCGCATCTGACATAAACATCGGGCAGAAAATGCATTTCGATTTTGACGATGCCGTCTCCCTTGCACGATTCACATCGGCCGCCTTTGATATTAAAACTAAACCGTCCGGCTTTGTATCCCCGGGCCTTTGCGTCAGGGGTCTGGGCAAACAACTCCCTGATATCAGTGAGAACACCTGTGTAGGTGCCTGGATTGGATCTTGGGGTCTTTCCGATGGGGGACTGGTCAATGTGGATCACCCGGTCGATATATTCCATGCCTGAAATGGCGGCATGTTTTCCCACAGGTTTTTCTGACCTGTTAATTGCGCTTGCAAGGGCTTGGTAAAGGGTTGACAGCACCAGGGTCGATTTGCCCGATCCGGAGACGCCTGTGACACAGGTCAGACACCCGATGGGAAAGTCGACATCAATATCCTTGAGGTTGTTTTCACCTGCCTTTTGGACTGTTAAAAAATGTTGGGTGCCTGTGCGTCTGGTTTCAGGTATAGGAATTTTTTGTTTTCCGGACAGATACAGCCCGGTAAGGCAGGATGCCTTGAGCAACGCTTCGGGCGGACCTGAAAACATAATCTGTCCACCGTTAACCCCCGCCTTTGGTCCCACATCAACAATGTGATCTGCGGCCAGCATGGTCTCTTCATCATGTTCCACCACCAGCACGGTATTACCCAGGTTTTTCAGGTGCATCAACGTACCGAGCAGACGGGCATTGTCCCGCTGGTGGAGGCCGATGCTGGGTTCATCAAGCACATAGAGAACCCCGGAAAGTTTGGAACCGATCTGGGTGGCCAGCCGAATGCGCTGGCTCTCTCCGCCCGAAAGGGTTGCGGCGGACCGGTCAAGGGTCAGATAGTCAAGGCCCACATCTTCCAGAAAAGAGAGTCGCTGGGACAACTCTGCAAGAATGGGTTCGGACACGGTTTTTTCTCTGCCGGTTAACTTGAGAGAATTGAAAAAAATAACAGCTTGCTTAATGGACATGGCCGAGATCTGCTGAATGGTTTTATCCGCCACCCGAACCGCCGATGCGCCGGGGTTCAGGCGGGAACCATTGCATTTAGAGCAGACTTTATGCCCCATGTATTTGCCGAGATCCTGCCTGACCGAGGCTGATTTTGTCTCCCGCAAACGGCGTGAAAGTTGTTCAATGATACCCTCAAACTGTTTTTCATAGACAATTTTTTTGCCGGCCTGTTCAGCGTAGAAGGGAATTTTGTGGGTACCGGAACCCAAGAGAAGAACCTGCTGAAATTGTGTGGGAAGGTCTTTAAACGGGGTATAAATATCCGTATTATAATGGGTTACCAGAGCATCCAAAAACTCCATATGACGCACCGAATCCTTGCCGGCCCATGGGAGCACCGCCCCCTGTCGCAATGACAAATGATGGTTCGGGACAATTTTGGCCGGATCAAATTCAGTCAGATGGCCAAGGCCGTCACAATGAGGGCAGGCGCCCTGGGGTGAATTAAAGGAAAAACCTGCCGGAGAAAATGGCGGATAAGAGATCCCGCAGGCGTGACAGGTGGCCTTTTCACTGAACAGGGTCTGGGTGTTTAGATCCAGATTATCAATGACCACCTGGCCCTGGGCAAGGGTCAGGGCGGTTTCAACTGAATCGGTCAGGCGCTGCTCGATTCCCTGTTTCAAAATTAGTCGATCCACCACAACATCTATGGTATGTGCTTTTTTCTTATCAAGGGTCGGTGCCTCTTCGAGCAAGCAGACGTGCCCGTTGATTTTCACCCTGGCAAACCCTTCCTTTTTCAGGTGATGGAGAAGTTTCTCGTGTCCCCCTTTTTTATTGGCCACCACAGGGGCCAGTACCATGATTTTCTGTGGTGTTTCAGGCATTGGTTCAAGGATGCTTTGTATGATTTGATCAATGGATGCACTATCAATGAGTTTGCCGCAGACGTGGCAGTGGGATTGTCCGGCCCGGGCAAAAAGAAGCCGCAGATAATCATAGATTTCCGTGACGGTGCCCACCGTGGATCTGGGGTTGTGGGAGGCGGTTTTCTGTTCAATGGCAATGGCAGGGGAAAGCCCGTCTATGGCATCCACATCGGGTTTGTCCATCTGGCCCAAAAATTGCCGGGCGTAGGTGGATAATGATTCTACATAGCGTCTCTGGCCTTCGGCATACAAGGTGTCAAAGGCCAAAGTGGACTTGCCGGAACCTGAAAGTCCGGTGATCACCGTCAGGCTGTTTTTGGGAATGCTGACATCAATATTTTTCAGGTTATGGGTTCTTGCCCCTTTAATTATAATGTGGTCAACTGCCATTATTGTTGCCATGCCTTTTTTGGTTAATTGCCTGGATAGCCGCCATTTTAATGGCCTCTTTCATGCTTGCAGGGTCTGCTTTTCCCGTCCAGGCAATGTCATATGCGGTACCGTGATCCACGGATGTGCGTATAATGGGAAGTCCGATGGTGGTATTCACCCCGTCCCTAAAATGGACCAGCTTAAAGGGAATCAGTCCCTGGTCGTGATACATGCAGATGACTGCATCAAACCGGCCTTCAACTGCGTGGAAAAATACGGTATCGGGCGGGTAGGGACCTGAAATGTCAAACCCATGTTCCTGTGCCTTTTCCACTGCCGGTAAAATGATGTCCGCCTCTTCATTGCCGAACATACCCTGTTCACCAGCATGGGGGTTTAAGCCTGCCACGGCAAGTTTTGGATTTTTGATGCCGAACCTTGTGATCAGAGTATCCCGGGTTAGATTAATAATTCTTGTAATTTCTTGGGTCGTGAGTTTGTCCGGCACCTGGGACAGGGGGATGTGAATGGTGGCTAAAACCACTTTCAGGCGAGGACCTGCCATCATCATGGCAAAATTACTCGTATTTGTTTGATGTGCGATCAGCTCAGTATGACCCGGGAAGGGGGAACCGGCCAATTTGAGGCCCGTTTTGGTAATGGGGGCTGTGACCAACGCATCAATGGCACCGGACAGAGCAAGGTCCACGGCTGTAGTGATATAGGTTTCCATGGCGCGTCCGGTCTCGGGGGTAGGGTGGCCAAGTTTGGTGACATCCGGGCTTAGGCTGGAAAGACAAACCAGAAACCCCTTGGGACAATTAGAAAAATCGCGATTTAATTCGTCTGTTATAGCTAACTCTTGAAGAACTGATAAATTTGTATCTGCCTTTTTGAGGATTTCAATGTCGCCTAAAACAACAGGGATGCACAAGTCCGCAATCTCAGGGTCTGTTAAGCTTTTTATAATAATTTCAGGGCCAATACCTGCAGGGTCTCCCATGGTAATACCAAGAACAGGTCGGTGTGAATGGGTATTCATAGTCGGATATTTCTTTCATCTATATGTTAAAGTTAAATGTATACTATCGACGCAACTGGGTGTAAATAAAATTCAGGGACGAATTTGTGAAACCCTTATAAATTTCAGGATAGATTATTTTTTTAGACTTTTGTTTAATTTGAAGGAATTCAAAGAAAATCGTTAAAAATCGAAGCAATTTTTTTTTACATTGTTTGCGAAAATTTAAAATTTAAAAAAATACCTTTTGAAAATAGGGATTTGGAGAACTTACTGTAATTAGAAAGAATTTTGTTTGTTCCACAAAAAATATTCTATAAAAACAATATGTTGAAAATATATACCACGCATTATTCTAACTGAGAACTAACCTTCTTTATTCCATTTGACCAAAAAAATAAATTCGCATAAAAGGTACTCCAAAATACTAAACTCACTATAACCACTGTAAATATCAAACCTCTTAAGCCGCTTTGCTTTGCTTTGTATTGTTTGGAAGGCTGTGTATTGTTTAATGGATTCGATTTTAGAAGAAGTCAAATCACATATTAAAGAATTAGTTCCAGATCACTGTTATCGAATGTGGATTGAACCTGTCATAATGTCCGCCCACGATGCTGAAACTATTGTCTTGTCGGTGCCCAATGACTTCTATGTCAAACGGCTCAAAGAAAATTATCTAAACTATTTTGAAGAAGGTTTTCTGCGGTTGGGTAAAAAAGCCCGCATTGAATTCAAGATCGACAAAAAAAAGTTAAAATCAGCGCCCCAAAAGTACGGCGCCGGCCAGTCTCCAAAAGGCCGGACCCAAAAAGGACGGACACAAAAACCACCCGGATTGATGCCTGTCATCCCGGTTGCCGACAGTGTGCCTGCAGCATTTCAACCCCAGCTTCCGGGCATGACACCGGCATTTAACTGCGGGCGCATGTTGAAAAAGAATTTTACATTTGATGATTTTGTCGTTGGAGACAACTCAAGCTTTGCATATACGGCGTCATTATATCTGGCCCAGGGAAAGCTTAACGGTACCGGCGTTCTTTTTCTTTTGGGCAAGACGGGTCTGGGTAAAAGCCATCTGTCCCAGGCTGTGGGGCACCATATGCTCACCCATGAAGGCGGCCGGCGGGTGTTTTATGTCACTGCCGAGGATTTTACCAATGAAATGATCTATTCTCTGAGAAATAACAGTATCGACCAGTTTAAGGAAAAATACCGCCTTAAATGCGATGTGCTGATCCTGGAAGATGTCCATTTTCTCACCGGAAAGTCCGCCACCCAAAAAGAGCTTGCCATGACCTTGGATTATCTGGTTGATGCAGACAAGAAAATCATTTTTTCAGGCTGTGAACGGCCTGATGAAATTCCCAAATTAAATGAGAACCTGAAATCCAGGCTGAATATGGGGGTGGTCACGGAGATCAAGGCACCGGATTTTAATACCCGGGTAAAGATTTTAAATAAGAAATCCAAGGCCATCCAATGCATTTTGCCGACGCCGGTGACCGAGTATATTGCCCAGGAAGCCTGTGATGATGTCCGTCAGCTTGAAAGCGCGCTTCTAAGTGTTGTTACCAGGGGGCAGTTGATGAAACGAAACATCGACCTTGAGCTGGCCAGGTGTGTGCTTGAAAAAGTAAACGGGGCGCGAAAAAGCATCACCATTGATCTGATTAAAAAACTGGTCTGTGACGAGTTTGATGTTTCCGAACAAGAACTTTTGTCAAAATCAAGAAAACACAGCATTGTTAAACCCCGCCAGGTGGCAATGTTTTTGTCAAAGAAATATACCGACCAGCCCATAAAAAAAATTGGTGCAAGTTTTAAACGCTACCATGCAACCGCAATCTATTCGGTTAACGCGGTTGAAAAAGAGATGGAGCAAAAAGGGCAGCGTTATGAACAGATCATGTATATAGCCAACAAGCTTGAATCAGGCAGGTTTTAAGGGATATAGGTAAACTTGGATTTAACAACGAACACGGATAAAACGAAAAGGGATAAATAGACCGGAAAAGCCCGGCGTTATTTTCTTAAACCCCTTCTTTTTAACACATACAACTTCCCAATTAAATTTTGTAAGAAAGTTCTGTGCAGTTGTGGGTTGACCCTGGACGTCGAAAGACCCCGGTCAGCCCATGACTGTCATATGGAACGACGATCTGATGAAAACAAATTTGTAATCAGTTGGGTTTTACGGCATCATAATCATTGTAGATCAAAAGTTTTTCCAAAATATCAATTTTGGGATGACGGGAGTGCATAACACAGCATTTTATGGATATGGCGCAATAATCACAACAGAGGCGACAGTTTTTATCGAATTCTCCAAAACAGTCTGGAACGTCAATTGAGTCTTCTTTGATATTCTCTTCTTTCATTAACCGATCTAATCGTATTTCCATGTGAAATTCCAAAGCAAGTGGTTTTAATGTCTGATAAGGGTAAAGTATCTGAATGTTTTTTTCAACCCGGGTTTTGGTAAAAAAGTATTAACGACTATTCCTAAAAAGTACGTTCTGATCCCAACAATCCTTCAAGGTATTGTTGGGGTGGAGCACTTGTTAGACCATGGCCTCGAGTTTTTCCACTAAAGGGGCAAGGCTTGATTTATTATGTGCTGAAACCACAATTCCCTGGTTTAACAGCCAGGGTGAATCAAAATTGTCCAAATCCGCCAGATCCATTTTATTGAATACATATAGTGAAGGAATTTTATTCAGGTTCAGAGATTTGAGTAACTGGTCCACCGTCTCTTTTTGCTGCATGTATCTTGGGTTTGAGATATCAATGACATGAAGAATAACATCCGCCTGCTCAAGCTCTTCTAATGTGGCATGAAATGCCTCTAAAAGCTCTTTGGGCAGATTCTGGATGAACCCAACGGTATCGGTGATAATTACTTCTTTGTCCCGGGGAAACCTTAGTCTGCGTGAAGAGGGGTCCAGGGTGGCAAAAAGGCGGTTTGCGGCGATAATACTGCTTTGGGTCAAGGTGTTAAGCAAGGTTGACTTGCCGGCATTGGTATATCCCACAATGGAGATGACCGGCAGATTCCGTCGCTTTCTTCTGGCTTTTTGCTGGGTGCGCTGTTTGCGGATTTTTTTTATCTCTTGTTTCAGTCGGTCAATACGCTCCCTTGCACGGCGTCGGTTCACCTCAAGTTTGGTTTCACCGGGCCCTCTGCCACCAATACCGCCCGTTAATCTGGACATGGCCGTGTTTTTGGTGATCAGGCGTGGCAGCATATATTCAAGCTGGGCCAGTTCCACCTGGTATTTACCTTCGCTGGATTTGGCTTGTTTTGCAAAGATATCCAGTATCAGCTGGGTGCGGTCAATGACCTTCATCTCCACAAAATCGGTGATGGACCGTATCTGGGACGGGCTCAGTTCTCGGTCAAAGACAAGCATCGTGGCATAGTTCTGGATTGCCTTGATAATCAGTTCTGATAATTTGCCCTTGCCCACCACAAATTTGGGATCAATTTTTTTTCTTTGCTGGATGGCTGTTCCCACCACGTTGATTCGGCTTGTTTTGCACAGCTCCTCAAGTTCATCCAAAGAGACCCGGGCCGAATCCATACCCTGGGTGGCCGCATTGATTAAAAATGCGTTCTCCTGGCCGGTTTCCGGGCTATAGCGAAGATTGTGCCGGGACAGTTCCGATTCAAGTTCAAGAATTTGGGCCTGGCAGTCGGTATTGAGATCTTCAAGGGTGGTGCCGGGAAGCACTCTGTATGGATCTGCCTCGGGATCCGGCAGAATGTGGGCAGAGTATACAGGGCCTGCTGTGCCGTCGTCATTCAGGCAGATGGCCGTGATGTAATCCAGGCGCAGGAGAGCAAGGTCGGTCAGGTCATCCCGGGTCAACGCTTCGTGGGACAGGTGGGTATGAATACATCGAAGTCCCTTAAGGCGCCCCGGGCCTGCTTGAAAATCGGGTATGACCGGAATGACGATGCGTTGGGGTTCACCTGCAACGACACAAACGACTTTTCCGTTGCGATCCAAAAGAAGGCCGATCTGGCGGCGGATTTCCCGGCTGATGTCCAAAGTTTCCATGGCGGCCTGCCGGGAAAGGATATATTCCGGGGGTGACTTGAAGGTGTAAAGATTTTCAATTCGGTCTATCTGGGCTTTGTTCAGCCCGTCTGTCGTGCCGTAGACAATTCGCTTCATTTAAATCCCTGATACGCTTCGGGTGCAAGTTCCTCAAACCGTGTGTACTGGCCGTTAAATACCATATGTGCGGTACCGATGCTGCCGTTACGATTTTTGGCAACGATAATCTCTGCGGTCCCTTTTTTGGGGTTGTCCGGTTCTTTGTTGTAGACCTCGTCCCGGTAGATAAAAGAAATAATATCCGCATCCTGTTCAATTGCGCCTGATTCACGCAAATCCGACATCATGGGTCGTTTGTCCGAGCGCTGTTCCAGGGCGCGGTTTAGCTGGGACAATGCAAGAACCGGTACCTTGAGTTCTTTGGCAAGGGATTTTAACCCTCTTGAAATATCTGCAATTTCAAGGTCCCGTCGATCTGAATGAAAGGATGATTTCATCAACTGCAGGTAGTCAATGACCACAAGGCCGATGTCTTTATTCATCTGGAACAATTTCCTGGTTTTGGCCCGTAAGTCCAAAACCGATATGGCCGGTGTGTCATCAATGAAAATGGGGATTTCATTGAGAACGCCCGCCGCGTCCGTAAAGTTTTGCCAATCTTCGGGGCTGAATGCCCCGCTGCGCAACCGGTTGGCATCCACCCGGGCTTCGGATGTCAACAAGCGCATGGAGAGCTGTTCTTTGGACATTTCAAGGGAAAACACCGCCACGGGTTTGCGGTAGTGAAACGCTACATTTCTGGCAATGTTCAAAGCAAATGCGGTTTTGCCCATGGACGGCCGGGCAGCCAGAATAATGAGATCCGAAGGCTGCAGCCCTGACGTGATTCTGTCAAGCCGTCCATACCCGGTTGAAAGTCCCGCAAGTCCGCCTTCCTTGCCCTGCAGTTCTTCCAATTGATCAATGTTCAAGTTGATCAGATCAGATAACGGCTTAAACGGACTGCCGGACTGACGATCGGCAATTTTAAGAATAGTTGCCTGGGATTCGTCGAGTATGTCTTTAAAATCACCTTTATCTTCAAGGCAGCGCTCAATGGTGCCGGAGCATGCATTGATAAGCTGGCGTAAGGTCGATTTTTCCCGGACGATTCTTGCATAATGCACAGCATTGACTGCCACCGGTGCCGCATCGGAAATGGCGGCAAGAAATGCAGGGCCCCCAATACCTTCCAACTCATCTTTTTCGTTGAGGTGGTTGGCCACGGTAATAAGGTCAGCTGGTTCCTCTTTGATGGAAAGTTCCGTGATGGCCCTGAATATTTTTTTATGGGCCCCTTTATAAAAATCATCGGGTTTGAGGATTTCAACAATGTCAAGCAAGCTGTCATTATTGATGAAGATGGCGGACAGAAGTGACGCCTCTGCATCTGTATCATGGGGCGGAGTGCGGTTAAGCAGGTGATCTGATTTAACGGATTCTTTTTTTGCCATCGCTGACCTTTAAAAAAAACCTGCAGATCTTTGGCATCCAAAGATCTGCAGGCAAATGTCGGAACTAATTTTCCTGTTTTTCTTCTGGGACAACCGTCACTGTGATTTCCGGTTCAACATCCTTATATAAACGGATGGGTACCTTGTATTCACCGGTCTCTTTGATGGGTTCTGCAAGCAGAATGGCGCGGCGTTCAACGTCAACATTCTGGGCATCCAGTGCATCTTTGATGTCATGGGAGGTGACAGATCCGTAAAGATAAATTTCTTCGCGAACCTTGGCCTTGATTGTGATTGCAACTTCTTTGACCTTTGCGGCCATCTCTTCGGCAATCTTTCTTTCTTTGGCGATCTGCAGCTCCAGTTTCGCCCGGGCCTGTTCCATAACCTTGCGATTGGCAGGGGTGGCTAAAACCGCTTTTCCCTGGGGCAGCAGATAATTGCGTCCATAGCCTTCCGCTACCTTGCACTCGGTACCAGCGATACCTAAAGTATCAATGGTTTCCTTTAAAATAACTTTCATTCTAAACCTCCAATCCGTCCGCAGTTTTGCGGTCCGGCATATATTTTATTTTCGTGATGCAGCAAGTTTCCTGAAATCAATCCAGTTGTCAAAAAAACCAAGACCAATGACAAGGATTAAAACGTACACCTGTACGGCAATGAGAAAATAGCAAAAGCCCTTCAGCGCCATGGGGGTGTTTTTTTTTTGGAAAAAAAAGGAAATTACTGCAATTCCTTGAAAAAAATAAACAAGCATTAAAACAATCAGGCAGTTGATGCCAAAGATTTTCACGGGACCTGCGGGAATCATTAAAGCCGTTGCACAGCCGATAAATATCCAGACAAGCATGTCCGGTGCTTTATACAAATTTAAGTGCGCAATGCTTTTGATGGTAACGCCCTTGGTTTTTAAAAGCTTTCTGATGATCAGGATGTTCAACCATAGGGTTGTAATGAACGAGATCATGAACATACCCGGCGTGACAATCATCATGGATGATATCAGCTTTTGGGTCATTTCCTGGTCCATCCCGAGTTCAGGCGAAAGCTGCTTGGCAACACTCAAAGACTGATTCATGTAATCCGTCATGATGGCGGATACATTTTGTCCCTGGCTGATGCTGAATACCGTAAGCGCTAAACAGACCGCGCCTGCTGCCAGTGCCGTGGTCAGTCCCATGGTTCTTTGAATACTCATATGCCGTTCAAGGCATTCGCCTAAAACCATGCCGGTTGCCAGAAGCAACCCAACGTAAAGTGTGTCAAATGCGACACCCTTGGTCATCAGCACGAGTATAAAAAAACTGGCTGCTGCAATCAGTGCGCCGCTGTTTCTGCCAAGTTTGAGCCGATAGAAAAGCACCGGCAGGGGCAGAAACAAAAGCACAAATACACCGAGCAGGGGAACTGTAAACACCACACCATACATCAACAGACAGAAAACAATGCCTGTCAACGTCTCCCTGATAAAAACCGGGTGTGTGATGGATAGCGGCATTTTTTAAAAACCTGTGAAAATCGTTTCCTGTTTTAATTTAAGGGGCGACCCACAAAGGGCAGAAGTGCAATCTGCCGGGCCTGTTTGATGGCCACTGTCAGCTTGCGCTGGTGTTTGGCACAGGTCCCTGTGATACGCCGGGGAATAATTTTGCCCCGTTCAGTAATGAACTGTTTAAGTGCTTTGGGATTTTTGTAATCAATTTCCATGGAGCTGTCCACGCAGAACCTGCAAATTTTCCGGCGCTGATAGAATCTGTTCTTTCCGCCGCCTCTATGACCTTTAAACATACTTGATCTCCTTTGTGCTTGAATTATTCCTTGGATTCTTCGGCAGGTTCAGATTCGATATCTTCCACATCATCCTGATCATCTGCGTTTTCTTCCTCCTGATCATCTGCGTCCTCCTGATCTGCGTCTTCTTCCTGGGATGCAGCAGCCTCTTTACTTAGCCTGGCCGTTTCTTTGGCCTCTTCAGCTTCCTGTTTGAGGGATTCTTCGGTGACGTGTTCAGTGACAAGGATCGTCATGAACTTCATGATAAGGTCACTTAAACGGAAATTTCTTTCAAGCTCTGTGACAAGTTCGCCGGTTCCGCCATAGGTCAGGCAGACATAGTAGCCGCGCAGTTTCTTTTTGATTTCATAGGACAATTTTTTTAAGCCCCATTCATCAGCGTTCAGAAGGATACCATTTTCCCTTTCAATGATACCTGAAACTCTTTCGAGCAACTCTTCACGGGCCTGATCCGACATGTCCGGATCGGCAATGAATACGGTTTCGTACTTCCTCATTCTTCCTCCTTGTGGATATAAAGCCCCGGATCAACCTTACATGATAAAACCCGGAGCAAGGATAAAATAATTATGCTCATTGCCCAGATCAAGGCAATAAAACCACTCTCTATACCATCTCAGATGCGCAGGGTCAAGATAAATGTCTGATTTTGCCAGGGTAACTGTTTGCGGCCCGGTCCGGTCTCTTAATATTCAAGTTTGGGCTGGATAAATAAAAAATTTAAGTCTGTGTCATAAATACCTTTGCTATTTCGTCTCTCTTATGGCATCTAAAAAGGTTCAACTATAAATGTATCTATTTTTCGAAAGGAATTAAAATAATGGAGGAACGGTACATCCCGTCCCAGGTCGAGCCCAAGTGGCAGGAATACTGGAATAAAACCCAGCTTTTCAAGGTGGAAGAAGATTCGTCCAGGGAAAAATATTATCTGCTTGAGATGTTTCCCTATCCTTCGGGAAAGATTCATATGGGCCATGTGCGTAATTACACCATCGGAGATGTGGTGGTCCGTTACAAGCGCATGAGGGGTTTTAATGTTATTCATCCCATGGGATGGGACGCCTTTGGTATGCCTGCGGAAAATGCCGCCATTGACAACAACACCCACCCGGCTGCCTGGACCTATGACAATATCCGGTCCATGCGGGCCCAGCTTAAAAAAATGGGATTTTCCTATGATTGGGACCGGGAAGTTGCCACCTGTCGGCCGGAGTATTACCGCTGGGAGCAATGGTTGTTCTTAAAGATGCTTGAAAAAGGCATGGCCTACCGCAAGGAATCCTATGTCAACTGGTGTGAAAAATGCCAGACGGTGCTGGCCAACGAGCAGGTGGAGCAGGATAAATGCTGGCGCTGCTCCCAGGTGGTTCAGCAAAAAAAGTTGTGGCAGTGGTTTTTTAAAATAACCGACTATGCCGAAGATCTTCTGGTGCATTGTGATCAACTTCCCGGCTGGCCGGACAATGTCACCACCATGCAGAAAAACTGGATCGGCAAAAGCGTGGGGGCTGAGCTTGATTTCAAGGTGGACGGCAGTGATGAAGTGATCAATGTATTCACAACCCGGCCTGATACTATTTTTGGTGCCACCTTTATGTGTCTTGCCCCGGAACACCCCCTGGTGGAGACCTTGTCCCGCGGTACGGACCAGGAGGATGTTGTAACCCAGTTTGTGGAAAAGGTCTCCAGGCAGGAGCGTTCTGCAGAGGGTCTTGAAAAATATGAAAAAGAGGGGGTATTCACCGGAGCCTATTGTATTAATCCGGCCACCAATAAAAAGATCCCTGTTTATACGGCCAATTTTGTTTTGATGGGTTATGGTACGGGTGCCATTATGTCCGTGCCTTCCGGTGACCCGCGGGATTTTGATTTTGCCAGAAAATACGGGCTTGAAATCCGGGTGGTGGTGCAGCCCGAAGGCGAGACCCTTGATGGTAAAACTATGACCGAGGCATATGCCGGTCGGGGGGTGATGGTCAATTCCGGACAGTTTGACGGCATGGACAGCAAGGAAGCCATTGAAAAAATGGCGGACTGGCTTGAAGAATCCGGCATCGGCAAGCGCGCGGTCTCTTTTCGTCTGCGTGATTGGGGTATTTCCCGCCAACGGTACTGGGGAACGCCTATTCCGGTGATTCACTGCCCCACATGCGGGGTGGTTCCTGTGCCCGAAGCGGATCTGCCCATAAGACTGCCCGAAGATGCCAATCTTCTGGCTAAAGGCGGCTCCCCGCTGCCGACCCTGGACTATTTTGCCAAGACCACCTGTCCTGCCTGCGGCCGGGAGGATGCAAAACGGGATACCGATACCATGGATACCTTTGTTGAGTCTTCCTGGTATTTTCTGCGTTATTGTTCTCCCAGATATGACAAGGGGATTTTTGATCCCAAGGCCGTGGAATACTGGATGCCCGTGGATCAATATATCGGTGGCGTGGAGCACGCTGTTCTGCACCTTCTCTATTCCCGGTATTTTATGCGCGTGCTCAATACCCTCGGACTTGTTCCTTTTAAAGAGCCTTTTACCCGGCTGTTGACCCAGGGTATGGTATGCAAGGAGACCATGACCTGTCCCGAGCATGGTTACCTGTTTCCGGAGCAGGGTGAGAAAAAGGATGGGGGGCTTGTCTGTACCATGTGTGGCAAGGATGTGGAGGTTGGGCGTGTGATCAAAATGTCCAAATCCAAGAAAAACGTGGTTAATCCCTATGAGCTTTTGGAAAAATACGGCGCTGATGTCACCCGGCTGTTTTGTCTGTTTGCCGCTCCCCCCGAACGTGATTTGGAATGGAGTGAAGACGGCGTTGAGGGAAGTAATCGTTTTGTGAATCGTGTCTGGCGTTTGGCGATGACCTGTATGGATACCATCCAGGGAGTTGATGCGTACAAAGGGGCTGCGGGTTCTCTTGCGTCCGACCAGGCAAAAGAGCTTTATATTAAAGCCAATCAAGCCATCCAGAAGGTAACTGCCGACATTGAAACCAATTTCCATTTCAACACAGCCATTTCAGCTGTGATGGAGCTGGTCAATGCCATGTATACGGTGGAGCTTGACAAGGCTGATGATGAGCTCAAGTCTGTGATCTGGTTCTGTCTTGAAAATGTATTGCTTTTGCTAAGTCCCATTATTCCACACTTCTGCGAAGAGTTGTTTGCCAAGATGGGAAGCAAAGAGTCTATTCTTGAACAACCCTGGCCTGAATTCAGAAAAGATTCCATGCAGACCGACGAGGTGTTGGTTGTGGTTCAGGTGAACGGAAAGTTGCGGGCAAAATTCTCCATGGGTGCAGATGTTGGTGAGGAGGAGATTAAGTCTGCGGCGCTTGGGGATGCAAGAATTGTCAAGTACACCGAAAACAAAGAGATCCGTAAAATCATTGTGATCCGTAAAAAACAGACCCTTGTTAATATCGTGGTGTAATTTATGAAAAAAAATATCGTTTGGCTGACAGTGGTCTCATTGTTGTTTGGCGCCGGTTGCGGTTACCGGCTGGTTGGAGGCGGTTATATTAAGAATGATATCACCCGGGTGTCTGTGGCTATATTTGAAAACAACAGTACCGAATCCCGGGCCGGAATAGCGTTTACTAATGAACTGATCCGGGAGATTACTGCAAAAACAGATTCCATTGTTGTGGATGCCGGCAATGCCATCCACAACATATCAGGTACGGTTCAATCCATAACCTTTTCCACGTTGTCCAGATCTTCTTCGGAAGATGTTACGGAAAGACAGGTGAATGCGACGGTTGATGTGGTTTTGACCGGAGCGGAAGGGAAGATTATCTGGTCAGTGAAGAATTTTTCAGCCTCGGAGTCTTATAACGTATCAAGCCGCTCCGCAAATGATGAAGCCGGAAAACGAGAGGCGATCAATCTGATTGCCGAACGTGTGGCTGAAAGTCTGGTTGCCCGGATGCTGGACGATTTTTAAATGAAATAAGACGAACCGGCACCTGTTCCTTAAACAGGACAGGTGTCGGTTTATCGTCTGGACCGGCTGAGCTTAAATGGTGCAAAAAGCGCGTAATTTATGCGTTCGCAAATTTGAACAGTCTTGAGATTTTCCTTGAAGCCATTTTTTTGTGAACAATACCTTTTTTGGCTGCTTTGTGGATGGCTGACTGGGTCTTTTTCATCAGTTCATCGGTATTTTCACCAGCTTCTTTAGCTGCACGAAGTTTCTTTTCAAGGGTTTTAAGGGCGGTTTTTGCGGATTTGTTTCTCATCCGTCTAACCTGGTTTTGTTTTGCGCGTTTTTTTGCTGATTTATGGTTCGCCAACTTGGTCTAGCTCCTTCATAAAATAGAGAATTAAAAGTAAATAATAAAACTTATATCAAATTCGGTAAAATATATAAAACCGATAAGCATGTCAAGGAAAACCTGTGACCCACTTTGTTAAAAAAGCGGCATCCATCAGCTCAATCACCCTGGTTTCAAGAATACTTGGCATGATAAGAGATGCGGTCATTGCGTTTATATTTGGTGCCGGTATGGTCTCAGATGCTTTTTTTATTGCGTTCAGGCCCTTTGATTTGATCCGGAAAATGATGTCCGACGGTATTTTAAGTATCTCTTTCATTCCGTTGTTTGCAGAGCAGTTTGCCCAAAATAAAAAAGATCAGGCTGTGTCCATGTTTTTAAATGCCTTGTTTTTTATATCCATTGCCGGTGCCCTGCTGGTGGGGGTAGGGATCTATTTTGCACCTTTTTTAATTGACTTTTTTGCCCCGGGGTACGGTGCAGGATCCTATTCCCATACATTGTCCTGTCTGCTGTTTAGAATAATGACGCCCTACGTGTTCATTATTTTTTTTGTTGCCCTGTCCATGAGCGTGCTCCATGCACGGTCCAATTTTCATGTGCCTGCCGCTACGCCGATTTTGCTTAACCTTTGCATGATTACTGCGGCTGTGTTGTTTGCCGACAGTTTTAAACCCAAAATTTTAGTTCTGGCCGTAGGCGTGACCGTCGGGGGCATTATTCAGCTTGTCTTTCAACTGCCAAGCCTTGCAAGGCTTGGTATGTTCGATTTTAAATCCTTTGTCCGGGTGCATTCCGGGGTAAAAAAAGCCTTCATCACCCTGGGGCCTTCCATGATTGGGGCCGCAGCCTTCCAGATTAATCTGCTGGTGGCCGGACTTACCGCCTCAACGCTTGATCCCGGGGCGGTCTCTTACCTTAATTATGCCGAACGTCTGGTTCAGTTCCCCCTGGCGTTGGTGGCCTCGCCCATGGCCACGGTTTTATTGCCTATGCTCTCCGCCTTAGCCGGTATCGGCAGGCTTGACAAAGAAAAACCTGGCGGGACTGGGTCGGGAATTACTCTTTTTGATCAAACCCAGGAAAATCAGGATGTGGGCTTTGTGTTTGATGCCGGTTTGCGCATGGTCTTTTTTTTAATTATTCCTGCAATCGTTGGGATTGTCGCACTGAACCGGCCGATTGTTTCGTTGCTGTTCGGCAGGGGAGCCTTTGATTCGACGGCCGTGGCGCAGACCGGCCAATGTCTTGTCTTTATGGTTCTCGGGCTCTGGGCTGTCGCCGGAACCCGGCTTTTTGTGGCACTTCACTATGCTTTGTCCAGCATCCGTCGACCGTTTATGGCAGGTGTTGTGTCCATTGTCTGCAATGTGCTGATGTGCCGTTTTTTTGTGCAACACATGGGGGTGACCGGGCTTAGCCTGGCCGTGGCTTTGTCTGCTGTGGCCGGATTTGCTTTGCTGGCCGTTAGCAGTCCTTTTGAGTTCCGGGGCAGGACCGTAATGGTTTGCGCTTGCAGAGCGCTTTTTATGTCTGTTATAATGTTCTTTCTGGTGCGATGGCTTTGGAGTTTCTGGGCCGACGGTTCAAAGATAATGCAGGCCGCAGGACTTGTTGTCAGCATCAGTATCGGGGCTGGAAGCTATTTGGCGGGAGCCCGCCTCACATCAAATCCGGAAATGGCAATGCTAACAAAAATTTTTTTTAAACAAAAATGACCCATATGGAAAAAATATGCCTTTGCCTGGCTGTGGGAGGGGCGGTGGTTCTTTTATTCATGTTTTTCTTTTCCACACAAGGGGTCATGGATTATCGTCGGCTTGCGTCCAAACAGGCGCATCTTGACGCCCAGGCTGCTGTTGCCGTCAAGCAAAATGCCAAGTTGGAAAAAGAGATCCTTAGACTTAAGACCGATATTGACTATATCAAGCACCTGGCCAAACATGAGCATGAAATGGCTGCCCAGGGGGAGTTGGTTTTTAAAGAGAAATCCAGAAATCAAGGAGTTGAAAAATGACCAGTAACTTGGGGAGCCTGCCGCTGGCTCGCATTTACGAAAAACAGGGGTATATAGATGAAGCCCTTGAAATTTACAGGACAATTGACACAAGCCAAAACGACCATGTCCTTGATGCCATTTCACGCCTTGAAGCACAAAAAGAAACTGCCGATGACAGCCAAGACCGTACCAAATCAACCCAAATGGCCCATCTGCTCGAAGTGTGGGTTCGGTTGATTGTCATGCGCAAACGAACGGATATTTTTAAAGCCATTAGAGCCCGGCTATGATCCTCAAGCAAGACATTCTCGGCTGTTTTCTTTTGTTGGGTATCTGCATGATATTAAGCTTTGGCATTAACGCGATTTCCCCCAACGGCATTGCCCTTCAAGGTCAATGGGATCGGGGGGAGGGCGTGCTCATGGCAGGAGCGAACAAGGCCCATGCTGTTAACGTTATGCAGATCAGCAATCCCCTTCAAGTGAAACGACTGGTGGAATCCGGAAAAATCATTGTTCTTGATGTCCGCTGGCCCGATATTTATGAATTGGGACATATTCCGGGGGCATTGAACTTTCCCTTGGAATATTTTGAAGAAGAGAAAAAAAAGTTGTTGTCAACGATAACCCCTGAAGATGATATCCTTGTCTACTGTGCCGGTGTGACCTGCCATGATTCCCATACATTTGCAACCCATCTGGTTAAAATGGGCTTTGCCCATGTGACGGTTTACGCCGGCGGATTTGCCGAGTGGGAGGAGATGGGATTTGATGTGGCTTCCCAGGGAACTAACCCATGAGCAATTTATTGTCTTTTAATCGGTGTGGTGAGCGGACGTCCATGGTTTTGGGGCGTCAGGCAGGCATCATTGAATGGGCCTTGCGGCTGTTTCTGGGGTGCACTTTCATTTTTGCATCCTGGCATAAAATCGTGTCGCCGGATCAGTTTGCCACAATTTTATACGGCTATGATGTTTTTCCCCACCATATGATCAACGTATTAGCCATTGTCATGCCTTTTGTGGAGCTTGTCTGCGGCATCAGTCTTATCACCGGCCTGTTGAAACGCTCGGGTCTTTTGTTAATCAACGTCATGTTGGTTTGTTTTATTTTTTTGATCGCTTTCAACCTGATACGTGGCCATGAATTCGACTGCGGATGTTTTTCCTTGGGAGAGACCAAGGGAACCTGGTCCTCGGTCTGGCTGCTTGTCAGGGATGTTGTGATGCTTGGGGCGGGGGGGTATCTTTTCAGGCTATTTAACCAAAGAGACAAGATCTAAAATTGAATATGCCGGTTTACTGCTCCCGGACGAGTCGGAATCCAAGGCTGTTGCGGCGGGCCACAGGTTTGTAATTGGTTCGGTAGGCGCTTCGCTGGTATTTGCTGTTCTGGAACCATCCGCCGCCCCTGACCACCCGATGCACCCCTTTTGTTTCCAGAGGATCCTTAATGCCGTCTACATAGGTCCGTGTGAGGGTTCCGGTTCCGGCGCTCCAGATGGTGCGCCATTCGCAGGCATCCTGGACCCATTCCTGAACATTGCCGTGCATGTCGTAAAGCCCCCAGTTATTGGGCTTCAGCAGCTTGACCGGATGGGGTTTAAAATCCCCGATCGGCGAAAAGCCCCCGGAATTAAAGCAGTACCAGGCATGATTAACCAGCGCAGGTTCCTGTTCCTTGCAGGAAAAGGTGGTTATGTCCCCGGAGCTAAATGCAGTTTGACTGCCGGCCCGGCAGGCATATTCCCATTCAGCTTCCGTTGGCAAACGGTATTTGTCGGTGCCTTCTCTTTTGTTTAAAAATTGTATAAATTGAATGGCATCGTCCCAGGATACGGTATCCACGGGGTAGTATCTGCCCAGTTTAAAGGATGAGGGGTTCGGCGCTACAAGACGGTCCCATTGGCCCTGGGTGACTTCTGTCTCGGACATGTAAAAGCTTTTGGTGATGACCACCCGGTGTTGTTTTTCGTCGTTTTGCCGGCCTTTTTCGGAGTCAGGACTTCCCATGGTAAAAGCGCCTGCCGGAATCAAAATAAATTTCATTCCTATTTTATTGACAAAAGAGTCCTGGGCTAGGACTTGCGAAATAATAGACCCATAAATCATTAGGAAAATCAAAAGAAAAGACGCTGGGCCGGACAAGGATTTCAACCTCATAAAAAATTTCCTGATTTCTTGTCTTGTTCTGGATTCGGTTAAGTGAATAATAATGATGACCTTAACACATTTCTTAGGTCGGTGCTCTTAAAATTATTGTTTAGGCTTGAAATAACTATCTGAAATGCTATTAAGAGGCATTAGAATCTCTTTTTTCAGGAGTCGACAAATGAAAACAAATCCCCCTGCTGAACCCCCAATTTATAATTCCGGTAAAGAAACGAGTCCGCAAAAAAATGTTCCCGGGGAATCTGCCATGGCCCAGGGCTCATCGCTGCTGAAAAAAAATGAATTTACCATGATTCTCGTCGCAGCCCTCGTGGTCACGGCTCTGGTTTTTTTCTTTTTTTTCACGGGATCATCTACACACGAGAGCAATAAATCAGGCCCCATTGCGACCAAAGGGCAAGCGCCTGTGGCGCCTGGTTTTGAAGATCGTATCTCTGCCCTTGAGATCTCTTTGGCAAAGATTGCCTCGGCGTCAGGACAGAATGAAACCCAATCTGCATCACGGGCCGTATCCGATCTTGATGAACGCGTGACACGTGTTGAATCGGCTGTTAACTTAAAGCTTGATACCTTAATTGAGCGTGTCAACAATCTTGAAGGCCGACTAAGCAAATTGGCTGTTGCCGCCCCAACGCCTGCCCCTAAACCTGTGGTTAAACCAAAGCCTGAAATAAAGAAGGTTGACGTGCAGGCAACGCCCCCTGTGCCTGAGAAAAAAGTCCAGGTCGTAAAGAAAAAAGCTCAAACAGCAAAACCCAATAAGACCAGCCAGTTTCATACAGTCCAAAAGGGTGAAACCCTGTGGTCGATTTCCCAGAAGTATAAGACCAATGTGGCCGCAATCCGCAGGCTCAATAATTTGACGCCCGAAGATAAAATTTATGTAGGTACTAATTTATTGGTTAAATAAAAGCCAGCCTTTCAAGGCTGCAAATGAATAGATTTTGCAGCCTTGATAAAGCGTTTAACTTTTGAAATGTCCTTGATACCCTTTGTTTTTTCCACGCCGGACGATACATCCACGGCATGGGGGTGTATCCTTGCAACCGCATCCGCAACATTTTCACAGGTTAGGCCACCTGCCAGCATCAAACGCACTTTTTTTGCCATTTCAAGGGCCTGGTCGTAATCCCAGGCTTCGGCATTGCCCCCGGGAAGGATGCCTTTGCCGTATTCGGCCAGACAAAAATCGGCAGCTTTGTATTGGGCTGTATCACCGAGCCCCGGGGGCCTTGCACCAAAAAATGCTTTGGTCACCACCAGGTTCCGGGCGGATAAGCGTTCTGCAAGGTCAGGTGTTTCTGCACCGTGCAACTGCACGATTTTAAGGTCACAGGCAGAAACAGTCTGCATGATTACATCAAAGGTTTCATCCACAAACACCCCGCAGGCAGGCACTTCTTTGGGAAGGGCCCGGGCAATTTCCCGGGCTGTGTCCATACTTACATTTCGGGGACTTTTTTCAAAAAAAACAAGTCCGATGATGTCAACCCCTGCATTTACACAGTCCAGGGCGTTGTCCACACGGGTCAGGCCGCATATTTTTACCAGCACATTCTGTTGTGTTTCTGGGATTTGCCATTTAGGGGCAGGAAACTGAGTCATGGTTGTCAGGCGTCCTCGTCTTTGATGCCGATCAGGATTTTAATAAACTGGGCCGGGTCCTCTGCGCGGACAATGCTCTCGCCCACAAGGAAATTGAAGATACGGTTTTCAATGCCGGCCTCAATACCCGCTCGGCCGGAAATGCCCGAGGCCTCCACGGGGATAATTTCATCGGGGAAAATTTTTGCCACCCGTTTTGCCACAGTGGTGTCCACTTCCAGGGTGGTGAGATTTCTGTTGTTGATGCCCACCACACGGGCCTGGGCTTTATATGCTTGTTCAAATTCAAACTCTGAATTGATCTCCACCAAAGGTTCCATGCCAAGCTCCCGGGTTAGCGCGGTCAGCTCAGCCTGCTGGGCGTGATCAAGCATGGTGGTGATTAAAAGCACAGCAGATGCCCCTGCCTTTTTGGCTTCGTAAATCTGGTATTCGCTGAAGATGAAATCTTTGCGAAGCACGGGCAGGTCCGTATTTTGACACACCAGTTCAAGGTCGGATAACGTGCCTTTAAAGTACTTGGATTCCGTCAAAACCGATATGGCCCTTGCCCCGCCTTTGGTGTAAGCCCTGGCATATGCGGCCACGTCAATATCTGTTCTGATATCCCCTTTGGAAGGCGATGCTTTTTTTACCTCGGAAATGATCCCCACCGATTCACTGGTTGACGCAGCCATGGCATCTGCAAAAGAAGCCGGGACTGGCGTGTGTTCGGCATCATGGCGAACGGCAGTTAAGGGGATTTTGCGTTTGGCTTGGTCTATTTCCTGATTTTTAACTTCAACAACAGCGTTGAGAAATCCTTTCATGCATGTCCCTTTCAATTTGATTCCCATCCAGACCAACAGCGATTAGTGTCTTGGCGGAAATTTGTGTTTGGAGGAAAAGTTACACAGATGCAAGGCGCAAAAAAATTTAAAACCGAAGCATACCATCGTATGTGAGGATTTTAAATTTTTTTGCAACGCCGCAGATGAGTGACTTTTCGTTCAAACACTGTTTAAGCGTTTTCTCTGGTATAGTCCGCCAACAGCTCAAGTTTTTCCATGGCGGCCCCGGTCTCAATGGATCTTAGCGCCATCTCAATCCCTTTTTCAATGGTGGGGGCGGCATCTGCTGCCACAAGGCCTGCGCCTGCATTGAGAAGGACAATATTTTGTTTGGGGCCCTTGCCGCCGGACAAAATGGCCCGGGTGATGGCGGCATTATGCTTTGCGTCTCCGCCCAGAAGGTCCTTGGGATCAGCATATTCGCCAAAATAGTTTAAAGGATCCACATCATAGGTTTTGATCATGCCGTCATTGAGTTCCGTCACCCGGGTCAGGTCCGTGGTGGTCATCTCATCCATGCCATCATGGCCGTGGACCACGAATGCTTTTTCCACTCCCAGCAGATCCAAGGCTTTGCCGAACATTTCGGTTAATTCCGGTGCATATACCCCAAGAATCTGGCATGAGGCGGCGGCCGGGTTGGTCAAGGGACCCAGCATGTTGAAAATGCTTCTGATCTTGCATTCGGTACGGGCTTTCATGGCGTACTTCATGGATCCGTGATACAGGGGGGCAAACATAAAACCAATGCCGATTTCATTGATGGCCTCTTCCACAATTTCAGGATCTACACTTAAATTGACCCCAAGTTGTTCAAGAACATCCGCAGACCCGCATTTACTGGTAATAGATCGGTTGCCGTGTTTTGCCACGGTGACGCCTGCACCTGCAATAACAAATGCCGTTGTGGTGGAAATATTAAAAGATCCTGAAGCGTCACCGCCGGTACCGCAGGTATCAATGACTTTCTTGGCCAGGGTCTGGACACGAACTGCCTTGGTTCGCATGGCCCGGGCAGCTCCTGCAAGTTCCTCAAAGGTCTCCCCCTTTGTTGCCAGGGCGGCCATGAATGCCCCAACCTGGGCTTCGGTGGTCCGGCCTGAGAAAATGAAGTCCAGCATTTCGGCCATCTGGTCCTGGCTGAGATCTTTTCCGCTGACTATGGTATTCAGATAATCTGTAAAATCCATCTCACGCTCCTTTAATAAAGTTTCTGATCAGCCGTTTGCCCACGGTGGTCATGAAAGATTCCGGATGGAACTGAACGCCCTGGGTGGGGTGCTCTTTGTGTCTTATCCCCATGATTTCTCCGTCCAGGGTCCTGGCCGTCACTTCCAGGCAGTCGGGCAGGTCCGATTCCTGAACCGCCAGGGAGTGGTAACGCATCACATTAAAGGGTTTGTTGATGCCTGTATAAATGTGTTTGCCGTCTGCTTCCACCATGGATGTTTTACCGTGCATGATGGTTTTTGCATGGATGATCGTTCCGCCAAAACTCTGGGCAATGGTCTGGTGCCCTAAACATACGCCCAGAATGGGCAATTTGCCAGACAGTTTTTGTACAAGTTCAAGACAGATGCCCGCGTCCTCAGGTCTGCCGGGTCCGGGTGACAGGATAACTGCATCAAACCCTAAACCCTCAAGTTCGGCCACGCTGATCTTATCATTTCTGAAAACCTCCACCTGCGCCCCGGTGTTCAGCACATAATGCACCAGGTTAAAGGTAAAGGAATCGTAGTTGTCTATTATTGCTGTTTTCATAATCGTACTATCCTTTTGTGCTTTGTGAAAGCGCAAGTTTTAATGCCATCTCAACGCTTTTGGCCTTGTTGATACATTCGTTCAATTCGGTTTCAGGGTCAGAATCGTAGACAATACCGGCTCCTGCCTGGACGGTCAATTTATCATTTTCCATCACAGCCGTGCGGATGGTGATGGCAAAGTCCATGTTGCCGGTAAAGGAGATGTAGCCTGCCGCCCCGCCATAGATACCCCGTTGACGGTTTTCAAGCTTGCCGATGATCTCCATGGCCCGGATTTTGGGCGCACCGGACAAGGTGCCGGCCGGAAAGGTGGCCTTGAACAGATCAAAGGCGTCGCACTCCTCTTTTAAATCACAGGTGATGTTGGAGACCAGGTGCATGACATGGGAATAGCGTTCAATGACCATGGTGTCGGTCACCTGGACCGTACCGGCCTGGGCCACTCGCCCAAGGTCATTTCGGCCCAGGTCAATGAGCATGACGTGTTCTGCTTTTTCCTTTTCATCATTGAGCAGATCATCGGCCAGGGCCCGGTCCTTCTGCTCACTTTTGCCACGGGGCCTTGTGCCGGCAATGGGCCGCAGGGTGGCCACCCGGTTTTCAAGGCGTACCATGGTTTCAGGAGACGACCCTGCAATGACCCGGTCTGTGAAATTCATGAAAAACATGTAAGGCGACGGATTAATGTAGCGCTGGGCCCGGTAAATCAGCACAGGGTCAACATCTGTTTTGCAGGAAAAGGGCTGGGAATATACCGCCTGGAAAATATCGCCTTCCACAATATGCTCCTTGATGGTTTTAACCCCGGCCATGTACTCTTCGGCCGGTGTTTCAGGCACAAGCTGCGTGTTGGCAACATGGGTGGCGGCTTTGGGAGCAAGGGGTTTGCCTAAATCTTTGACAAGCGAGTCAACATTATTTCTTGCTTCATCATAAACCGTTGCCGGATCATCGGTCTCGGACAGGTAACAGATATTCAGGCAGGTGAGGGTCTGTTTGATATTGTCAAAGATGATCATCTGCTCGGGGATGATAAAATGGCCGTAGGGGGTGCCTTCGGGCAGAGAGACGTCAATATTTTCGAAAAAAGAGACGATCTCATAGGCAAAATATCCGGTGATACCGCTCCAGAACCTGGGTAAATCCGGGATATCTGCCGGGGTGAATTTTTTGATAATATCGCGCATGACATTTAAAGGGTCATTGTCATGGTTAATTTTTTTGGTGTCGTGGCGGGTTTCCACAAGCACATGGGTTTTATAAATTTTGATGTGCCCGAAAGCGGACACCCCAAGAAAGCTGTAACGGCCCCAGCGCTCGCCGCCTTCAACACTTTCTAAAAGAAAGCACGGCTTTTCCTTTTCATAGCATTTTTGCAGAATGGATACGGGTGTATCACTGTCTGCAAGTACCCGGGTGGCCACAGGGATAACATTGGCGGATTGGGCAAGTTCGATAAATTGGTCTTTATCCGGCAGTCTGTCTAGTATCATTAAAGAATCCTTTTATAATAAAATCTTGTTGGTTTCATTTTGTCCAAGGCTGATAAAAATAAAAAAGGCCGACATGGGTGTTGTCAGCCTTGGGGTCCGCAACAGCCATGGGTTTTAATAAAAGCTGCTGCAGCGATATGTCACAAGAAATTAAAGCATCTTTGATAACCGGTGCAACAGCCATTGCCATATTGGCCAGGAACGCCAACGCCATAGGGATTGTGTCTGGTCGGTTGCAAAAGTTTTCATTACGTGCCCTTATCTAAGTTGATTTTTTAACGGCTAAATTAGATGGTTTTAATTATGCTGTCAATAAAAATGTTTCTATGGGTAGAAACATTTTTATTGGCTTTGATCCGCCAAAGATGAAAAAAAAGCTGGCACTATTGGACAGCGGCCTTTATAACGTGCCTGAACAATTATTTTTTTTAGCCTTTATCCCCATCAAGGCTTAGGATCGAATTTAAATGCTTTTAATTTTTCCGCCTGTGGCAAAACCGTGTGAACCGCCCGCAGGCATTGCGCTTTTGTCATCGGCTTTAAAAGAGAACGGTATCGACTATAAATGTGTTGATGCTAATGTGGACGGTCTGTTATGGCTGATCAATTCCGTGGGACAGGACAAAGCAACGGACTCCTGGACCCGGCGGGCCCTGAAAAACAGGGATGCCATTTTAAAGGATCTATGCAATCCGGATCTGTACACCAATTTTGACCGCTACCACCAGCGGGTCTATGACCTTAACCGGTTGGTGGCCGTCTCTGTAGATCAGTCACGGTTCAGAATCAGCTTATCTGATTATTCGGACAATCAGCTCTCTTCGGTGGACTCAAAGGCCCTGCTCGACAGTGCAGCCGTGTACCGGGAAAATCCCTTTTTTCCTTATTTTGAACAAAGACTTCGTCCTGTAATAGAATCCTGGGACCATCCCTGGATCGGCATCTCCCTGTGTTATCTCAACCAGGCCCTGGTCAGTTTTGCCCTGGCCGGCTGGATCAAAGCTAATTTTCCGGACAAAAAACTGGTCATGGGCGGGGGATTGATCTCTTCCTGGATGAGCCGTCCTGATTTTAATGATCCCTTTTCAAGTCTCATTGACCATCTGGTTAAAGGGGAGGGGGAAATTCCTTTACTGGCCCTGCTGGGGAAACCGGGTATCGAAAAAAAACACTATGTGCCGGATTATGGATTCGCCGACAACCATCATTACATTGCCCCGGCCAAAATTCTGCCGTTCAGGGGATCCATCGGCTGTTACTGGAGCAAATGCAATTTTTGTCCTGAAAAGGCGGAAACCCGGCCTTACTCAACCCAGCGGGCGGATCGGGTGCTTGGCGATCTTAACGCCATGGCCGAAAATCACAATCCTGAGGTGGTTCATTTTATAGATAATTCGGTGACGCCTGCATTTTTGCGTGCGCTTTCCAGGCAGCAGTGTGCGTTTAAATGGTACGGATTTGTGCGGTTTGAAAAGGATTTTGCTGATCCTGAATTTTGCAAAGCGCTTAAACAAAGCGGATGTGAGATGCTGAAACTTGGCCTTGAATCCGGGGACCAGAAGGTGTTGGATGATATGGGCAAGGGAACGGATCTTGAACTTGTGTCTGCCACCCTTGCCAATCTGAAGGCTGCAGGTATTTTGACCTTTGTCTATTTGCTTTTCGGCACCCATTATGAAGATGAGGCTGCAGCCCATCGCACACTGGCGTATATCAAGAAGCATAAATCAGATATTGACTATCTGAATCTGTCCGTGTTTAATTTGCCTAAGTTCAGTGACGATGCCCAAGGGCTTGTGACCCATGAATTTTACCATGGAGACCTCTCCTTATATTTGAATTTTGAACACCCCTGGGACTGGACCCGCCGCAAAGTGAAATCGTTTATTGATAAAGAGTTTAAAAAACAGCTGGGCGTGGGGTCAAGGTTCCGGAAAAATCCGGCCTTTTTTTCATCCAACCATGCCATGTTTTTCAATAACTTAGATTAATTTAAAAGGACTTTCCCATGATCAAAGGCCATGTCTTTTCCACAGGCAATGAGGTATTGCTTGGTGATATTGCAGACACCAACAGCACTTTTTTATGTCGGCAGCTTAAACGTTCAGGTGTGACCGTAATCAAAGCAAGCACTGTGCCTGATGATATGGATGCCCTTGTCCAGGAGATTAAAAGCATTGCATCCACGGCAGATGTCTGCGTCATGACCGGCGGTCTTGGCCCCACCTCCGATGATTTAACGACCCAGGCGTTTGCCAAAGCCGCAGGCGTTGAACTTGCCATGGATGATGACGCCATGCGCTCCATGAAAAAATTTTTTGATAAACGCGGGTATGATCTGACCCCTGCCAATGAGAAACAGGCTGTACTGCCCCAAGGCGCAAAGTTTATGGAGAATCTTCACGGTACCGCGCCAGGGTTTTCCATAATTATCGGCAATTGCCGTTTTTTTTGCATGCCTGGTGTTCCAAGGGAAATGGAGCGGATGTTTGATCTGAACGTCAGACCCCGGTTGAAACAAATAACCGGGCATGCCGGTGAAATACAGGTGATACGTCTGACGGTGTTCGGCATGCACGAAGCAAAGGTCGGGGATGCACTTGAAGGGTTCAGCGAACATTTTCCTGAAATTCATTTAGGGTTTAGAATCATATTCCCGATGATTGAGGTCAAATTATCCTTGTCCAAAGAGTCGGTTTCCCAAGCCCAAGGGGATGCGGAGGATGACACCCGGATGAATCAGGCAAAGCAGTGGGTGACGGCAAGGATTGGATCAAATCTTGTTTCAGACCAGGGACTGACCCTGGCCGAGGAAGTCGGGCGGCTTCTATCAGCGCGGGGCCAGACGCTTAGTGTGGCAGAATCCTGTACCGGCGGGCTTGTGGCGAACCTGGTAACCGATGTGCCGGGAGCTTCCGACTATTTTTTATTTTCAGCCACCACCTATGCCAATTCAGCAAAAGAAGCGATTCTTAAGGTCTCCCGTAAAACCTTGGAAAATAATGGGGCGGTGGATGAGACCACTGCCCTTGAGATGGCAACCGGCGTCAAAACAGCCGGCGGATCCGACTGGGCTGTCTCCACCACAGGTATTGCAGGCCCGACCGGCGGCAGCGAAGAGAAACCTGTGGGAACCGTATGCATTGGGGTGGCAGGACCGTCCCGGGCGCATTCCCAAAGGTTTATGCTGGACAGCGGCGACCGTGGGCGTAACAAACAATTGTTTGCCGCCATGGCCCTTGAGATGCTGCGCCGGGAGCTTTTGAAGTAAACATCCTGATTTTACTTAAATGAAACAGCTTCCAGCAAATCAGCACGCACACCGAAATTTATCATAACAGCGTTAGGCGATCTGGCAAATTGAGGTTTACCGTTTTTTATACCTATGAATAATGGTTCGACGTTTCCTGCATTTATCAGTCCTATAACCTGGTTGTTTTTATTGAAAATAGGACTGCCTGACGCACCACCTGCAGCACCCAAATCATGTCTGATCAATTTGTTTTTTGCTGGCCCGGAATCTCCAAGCCACCAGTCGCTTATTGCATTGATAGTGCCGGATTTTGTTGTAGCCATTACATTATTTAAATTCACATTCTCTCCAATAAGCTGTTCCATTGGAAATCCGATATATTGGATGGTATCCCCGGGTTTAAGGCTTCTCAGGGTTTCTGTGTCGGCCACGCTGAGCGGTGAAGGTAATTTTTCTTCTATACGCAAAAGAGCCACATCTGGTTCATTGACAGGCACCTTGCCATTCATGTCAACAGGTGTCCTCTTGTAACCTGGATGGATGGCCAAATCAATGATCCGCACAAATTTGCCTTTTGTTTTATTTGGCAGATAATAAGGTACGCCGGATATTTTTTGTTCTGCTAGGGCTTTCAATCTATGTGAGACACCCTCTGCAACGTGCGCATTTGTCGCCAGCACATCTGTTTTGTACAACCATGCTGTTCCCACGGGATCAGACTGATACCCGGGAGCAGAGACAACCACGAGCCCCACACTCTTTTCCTTGTCACCGCTGCCTGTGGCCTGGGGCGATTCAAGCACACTATCCATTCCGATAACTGTCTGCCACTCAGATGCATACGCCTGTGTCTGGAAGAAAAAGCAAAAAACAAGCAGCGAGAAAAAAATGCCATATCTTTTCATGAGAATACCCTTCTGGATTTATGTAAGAAAGTTTGCCTACCCTGCTGGATTTTTAAACTTTGGTTGAGGGCTGAACCTGGATGAAAACCAGGTCAGCCCATGGCCGTTATTCAAAACTTCTATCAGATCCGCTTGAATTCTCAGGATCATGCCGTCCGGCAAATTCCCGGTCCCTCATTCTTTCCCGGTCTATTACAAACTGGATTGATCTGGAGGTGGCGTCTCCGGGAACAAAACCCATCATCAATTTCATTTCAGATGGAGAATACCGGTAAGGTACACCGTTGATATAGATCTCTCCCCCGGCATCCAGAATATCGTTGACTGTTTTCATAATATTGGCCTGGAGGCGGAACGGATCTGTTTGGTTGGTATCAATTTCGACCTCCCATTCCGTTACACAGGCCTGGGGGTTGTCATTGACAATTCTCTGGTTGTACCGTCTTGTATCCATAACACCGCGCACCGTGTTTAATACTTTTCCAAAAACCTCTACGATTTCATATTCATTGGCTTGGTCCAGCCTGAGGTTGATATATTGCGCCTGTTTCTCTGCATTCCTTGCCAGAACGCCTTTTCCCTGGCTTGTAGATCCACCGTTACTGGCGGTGTTGGCATACTCTGACCGGCTCCAGTTGGTCAATGTTCTTCCCACCACATCCCCGACTTCTTTCTCAACAACGGCGACGGCTTCATCAGCATCTCTTTTGGTTACTTTAAAGGTTTTCATCACATTGGCTCCCAGGGAGCGGCCGCCGCTGTCATAGCCTTTGCCGTCAAGCATGGCTGCTGCTTTGTAATAGCCGTCAGCGGTCTTTTTCATTTTCACATTCAACCAGACAATGTACACCGCATCCGTTCCAAATCTCTGACACATATTTTGGGAGACCAGCATGGAATCTTCCCGGGCCCTTTCCATTAGTCTGTTTAGCTCTTTTTCGGACGCTTCCTTTGCAAAGGGATCAATGACCTCAAACCCGTGGCTTACCAGTTGATTCTCTATAAATCCGGACATTCTCCTGTAATGCAGTACCAGTTTATCTGAACTTTTGCCGACCTCATTTCCTTCTTCCACGTAAAACGGAAGCACCACAATCCTGGTTCTTATTTTCGCTTGGGCCGTCAACACGCCGGACAGCAGAAGGCAGAAACTTAAACATAAAATCGTTCCAATTTTTTTTGCACTTGATTGTTTCATTTGAACTCCTTTTGGTCTTTTTTGGTAAAAAACGGTCAATTTATTTGCGTTCAAGGCTGATGAAAATTAAAATCCTCGTAACACATTTAGTATTTTGAGGGTTCAAGTTTTCATTCTTGCCGGGTTTCTCAAACGTTTCCTTCTAATTTTGAATATCGAACAAACTTACAGTTTTTCTAATAGACGTTCTTTTTTACCTTCCCGGCAGATGGATTAATCAAATCCGGTAAAGAAAGTGACCCGCAATTGTTCCGGAGACCGGGCCTCCAGCTTAAACCGGGTAATGTCTTGGGCTATCAGGCTTTTTTTCATCCACATTGTCATTTCCTCCATCCGTTGGAACTGCCTGTCTCTCACAGTCAATTCATAGCAGATACAAGCCCCGTATGTGTCACAGCGGTCATAAATTTGTCGGACCCGGACTGCCCCGGGATAAGTTTTCAGCATGGGGTAGAATCTGTTTTCAATGCTGTTTTGAAAATCCAGAAAGCAGACGGCCAGCACGTTGCCGGATCGTTGCGGCGGCTCAGGCTTTTTTTGGGGAGGGCTCTTTTTTACGGGGGCAGGGGGCTGCACAGACACCAGGGTGTCAAGGGCGACATAGGCCTGGGTCTCCTTTCCGGGCACATAGCGTTTGTCCATTTTGTACCGGGGGGTGACCCATACCTGGTAGAGTCCCTGGTGGATCTCGTGGACCCTGGCCAGCAACCTGATATTGGCCTTTGACGGATCATCGGTAACGGTGACCCCTTTATAGCTTGCGATATAATTGGCGATCAGTCCAAAGGCATTATCAAAGTACCGGATCTTGCCGGGATTATCCTTTTCCACATAAACAACGGCTTCGTCAAGATCCATGTTGCTGAAAAGACAGCTTAAATTTCTTGAAACATAGGCAGCCAGGAGGTCGGCCTGGTTTTTGTTAAAGGGCAGGGGTCTTAGGCCAAGCAAGTAGTCGTCGGGTGTTTTGCTGGAAAGGGCTTTTTTCTGCATGGATGATGCATGCCCCTGCCAGGAGATGCCAAAGCCTGTGATCCATTGTTTTTCAGCGATATCCAGGGCTCTGATCGTAACGTGAAGGTCCCCGTCCAGGCTGGACAGGGAGGCGTCAATTCCCACATAGATCGCCTCTTTTTGTCCACCGGTGCAGTCCATTTGTTTTACCTGGGTGTGCTGCGTCCAGGGTTTTGTTGACGGGCGCCAGACAAGACCCATGCCGGGTTTTGTCAACAGTCCGTCCGTAATGGTTTCCCGGATCTGCATGGTTAATTCGTCAATGTTGGCCTCGACATTGTCCCGGTTCATGCTCACCAGCAAAAAGGGCTGACCCTTGAACCTGGGATTTTCCCCCAGTTCCCTTATCAGGTAAGGCACCGCCTCCCTGTCAACCCATTGCTCAAGGGAGAGCCTGCTTCCCAGGGCGCCCGGAGATGATTTACCCGTGGTTGCACATCCCGATGCCGTCAGGGTCGCCGCACAACAGAGTAAAATTAAAAATCTTAACATGATGCCTGACTCCTTTATTGAAATGCTTTGTCTATCTTTAAATGGTATCCAAGCTTTTTCATCTGTTGGACACTCTTATCCTGTTCATCTTTGGTCTCTGTGAGCAGGACAATATAGGTTTCTCCCAGGGAGGTTCGGAACCAGTCCAGCTTCAGATTCGGCGCCCTTTCCTTGAAATAGGCCATAAAATCCCTGGCCCGCAACGGATTATGGAACAAGATCACCGGGATCTTGGTGCCGGGTGTGTATTTTTTCTTTTTAGCGGGTGAAGGTTTGCCTTTTACCGCCCCGGCCAGTACCTGCTGAAGGTGGTGATAGATATAACCGCTATACCAGTCGGCACCTTTTGGGATCGGTGCGCCCCGGGTTCTGGAAATCCGGCCCGGGCCGTAATTGTAGGCTGCAACGGCCCGGTGCAGGTCTCCGTTATAGCGATCCAGCATCATGCGGATATATTTTGCCCCGGCACTGATGTTGCGGCAGGGATCATAGAGCTGTTCTTTGGCGGTAAAGCCCAGGTCCCCTGCCGTTCCCGGCCACTGGATCTGCATGATGCCATAACAGGATTTGGATGATCCGGCCCTGGCGTTGAAATCTGACTCTCCCCGGGCCATGGCCAGCAGCAGGGTTAGGGGAAGGTCGTATCTTTTGGCTGCCTGTCTGAAGCACGCTTCGTAAGGGTATTCACTCACCGGTTCCAAAGCGGATTGGTCGGCAAGATAGGTTTTCCAGGCCTTGGCATAGTCCAGCTTTTTGATTTCCAGTCTGGCCCAGGCCGTGTTCGGTGCCCAAAGACTCCCAAAACCTGATAGAAGCCAAACCATTATGATGACGATAGAAACTCTCATGCGCGTCCTTTCTGTATTTGCAAGAAACCATAAACCGGAGACGAGGGAATGAAGCGATGCAATACGTATCAAACTAAAGTCTGGGCTGGTTCATAGTTTCTCTCTTGGTTGTGAATTGTGCCTGGGTATCCATGGATTGCGTCCGCCGACGGCTGTTATTCAAGGCTTACTTTTCCCAGGGACGAAATGACAAGATCTCCGCCTTTTCTATCCTGCATCAGCCGGTCGAACTGGGCGGTGATGTCAGGGGAAAGGGTCACCCCATAGGTGACCTCGCTTTTTTTAAAGGCCGCCACAACCGTTCTACCGGCCTGGATAATCTGGTCCGGAACCGTAGACCTGACCATTTTATATATTTTTTCAGGTGTGCTTGCTGAGACAAATGAGACACTGCCCAAAGAAGAGACCGAAAGCATCCAGGCCCTGTCCCCGGACAGCATGTAAAATTTAACTTTTTTCCCCTGTTTTAGGAGGTGCATCAGGTCCTGGTTGGACTTGAACCCCAGGGAAAAGCCTTCCTTCTCCGGCTGAACAGGAAACGGTTTGGATTCAGGTGTATCCGGTGCCGTGGTTTCTGCCGGTTTTGCCTGGGCTTTTGTGGGGGCAGGTTCCGGACGCTGTTTTTCCATATCAGCGACGGCCTGTTGGGTTTCGGCAAGGGCTTTTTCCATTGCGTCCAACCGGTCTCTGCCCCGGGCGACCATCTGGGATGTCCGGTCCAGGTCTGCCTGTTTTTGGACCAGTTCTTCCCGGGCCTTTGATGCCAGGGTGCGGAATTTTTCCTCCTGGGCCTTCGCTTCATGAATCAGGGCGCTCACAGCGGAAAACATTTGTTTTTTTTCTTTGAGTGCCTGGGCTTTTTCATTGGAAGCTTTGTCAAGGGCCTCTATCCGTTCAAGGCTCTCTTTTAATTGCTTTGTATTGGCTTCAAGGGCTTTTTTCTTATCCGCAACCTGGGCTTCCAGAGCGCCCAGGAATTGATTTAATTCCCGGGCCTTTTGCTCCAGATTATTTATCTGCTGCTCAAGCAGTTCCTTATCGAGCATTTGGGGTTTGTTTTCCGTCTGACTTACTGGCAGGGACTGTACCAAGGCAAAAACGATCATCAGGCAAAGGCAGATGATGGCAAAAAAACGCATGATATCCGTTTGAAGTGCTTCGGCTTCATTGCTCGCCGAGCCTTGGGTTCTATGCCGCATGGTAATCATCAAAATGGATTCCCCTTTTTTTCCTGGATCAGCCGGGCAATGTTGTCCAGACGGTCAAGCACCTGCCGGGCCTGGGCCTCTGTTTGGGAGTCAAAAAAAGCCGTGAGTCTTGGACCGGTGACCCATGATTTTATAAGTCGCATGATATACCCACCGATTCCTCCGACAATGGTGGTGGACAAGGAGAGAAGAATGCCGCCTTCCACCAGTTGGGTCAGGATATAAAATGCGCCTTTTTGTGCTGCGGTTTGTGCATCCATATTGCCCAGGGCGGCCAAGAGGGCGTTGCGCATGCCGATGGCCGTCCAGATAACGCCGATACCGAAAAATATGGTGGTCAGCAAATCAATTTTTTCTTCCAGTACAAACACCTTGCTTGAAACCGGATTCGGCGTGTTGAGAAGAACGGATAATTTTCTTAGGTAGACACAGTAAGCAACCGTGACCAGGACAAAAGGGACAAGAGACAATCCCAGGTTTTCGTAACACCACCTCAGCATAGGGACAAGGGAGATGCCGTTGGGCGAACTTACAGCGATCACCCCTGCCATGTTGAGCATGTACAGGGCGGCTGCGGTGAAGATAATGCCGGCAGCCGCACCTGTTGCATAGGAAAAAAGAGTCGGGGGATTTTGTTTCCCTTTCATTTTTTATACGTTTCCCTTTATTCTTCTGTGCAGGCACTACAGGTTGCTTCCAGGATGACCTCGATATTATTAAGATCATCGCTTGCCTTGGCAAAGGTCGCCTTGTCCGAGGCAACTTTAAGCAGCCCTTGTTCCTTTTTCTTCAACTCGTCTCTGCAGTCGTTCAGGATGGACTTCAGCCGGGGGCAGTGGCTGCAGGTCTGATAATCATCTGGCAGGGATACAAAGCGGTGCGAAAAATAGGCGGTGTACAATTCCGAGGCCTGTTTTTTACTGATGATTCCCTCATCTTTGGCCCAAACCAGGAACCGGCTGAATCTTTCTTTGTTTTCAGCACAGGGATCACCTTCACAAATGGACAAAAGGGATTGAAAAACTGCGTCAAATTTATACCGGCAGTTCGGGTTGGACAGGGTGGTCCGCGCTGTCACAAACGCTGTGTCCACAAGGTTTCCTGACGGCAATGGGCACTCTGATACAGGTTGTGCTTTGGTCTGAACACATCCCACTGCCATGGTGGAGACTGCCAGGATAAAGAGGATCAGCTTAAAGACAAGGGCTCTATTTGTTTTCATTTTTTATCTCCTTAAATAAATTTTGAATTGCTTTCATGTGTTGTTGTCGGCTGAAAGAGGGCTGGGATAGAACCGGTCAGCCTAAGGTCCTCAGTCCATTTCAAGGGGGCTTTTAAACGTGTCCGTCCCAACATCCCCGGCAGCCGGCAAAATGCCGCCCTCGTCTTCGGGTTCCCCGAAAATAACGGTTTTAACAGCATCCACGGTGGACATCATTTCAGGTGTCAGGGTGCCGTACATTGAGCCGAGCTTGATCAGTGTCTGCTGCTGGGCAATCTCCGCCTCCATCATGTCGATCATGTTCAGCACCTCGCGGCTGTCCAGGTAAATTTCCGCAGCCAGGGTGGCCAGCGTGTTTTTGCTGCCGGAACTGATCATTTGATGATATTTGGCAAACCGACTGGACAGGGAGTAACGCCCCTTGAAAACTTTGGGCTTCGCCTTGTTTGAAAGAAGGGCCTGGATATCTGCAGGTGTTGTTTTTTTCCCCAGTTCTTTCCTTAAATTTTTCCCGATGCCGTTATTGGTCGCCTTGATCGCCTGTTTCATTTCAGGAAGATTTTCTTCCATAATGGATAACATTTCCGAATACTTGCTGCTGATTTGATTGGCAATTGCACTGCATCCGGGGTCATCAGATCCCTGGCAGCCGGTTTCATTGTAAAGATGGGACTGGGTTTCCAGATCCTGGATTACGCTTTTAAGGCTCTCTTCCATGGCCCCGGCAACGGCACCTGTATTACTGAGATGTTCTGTGACGTCACTGGGAAAAAGGTTCAGTCTGGGGGCCGTTTTGGCCTGGACCTGGGGCACTGTCAGGACAGCCAGACAAAAGGCGGTTGTGATCATTTTTATAAGATAGCTGGGCAGTGATTTTCTGGTCATGTGATTTCTCCTCATTTATGTGTTGGTTATAAATTTAAGGCTAAAACTTTAACCCTGTGTTTTTTATCAGTGCAGTCTTGGCCGCTTGGTCCGTCTCATCATTATAGAGGTAATAGACCTGATATTTGGCCATTCCCGTTTTTTCCACCCGGCAGTCAACCCCGCTTTGATCTGAGATAAACCCCGCGAATTTTTCTGCCTTTGATTTCAGGAAGAAAGGCTTCCAGAAAAAATGTTTCTCTACGTCCCTGGTTTCCTGCACGAGATCTGATTCGGTACTGTTGCCTGGTTCTTCCGGCGCTGCCGGCTCAGTTGTTTTGGGGACGATGGAAGATGCTTCAGGTGTATCCTTTTGGGCATTCTCAGAGTCCGTGCCTGGTGGTTCAGGCTGAATTGGAAAAACCGCCGTTTGGCTCTCGTTCTGGGTTGTTTCAGGATTCATGGAACCGGCAGCCATATCTTTTTCTTCGATTCCGTTATGCTGAAGCATCCACCATAAGCCGACGACAACTAACGCCCCTGCTATAAATCCTATGGCCATCCTTATATTCATTGCATCGTTCCTTTTGCCTTGTGTTTAACTTTTTTTGTAATTTCACTTGCTCTTTTAGCGGTTATGTTTTCGGCCTTAATATTAGTTTCGAGGGAAATCTTGTGTTTTCCAAAAAAAATATTGAAATCGCCTTTCCATGGAAAACGGGCGTTCAATGGGACAATTTTCAGGAGATCAATCAAAGATTTTCAGTGTTTTGGGTTCAACAGGCTTTTTGGGGGGCGGGGGGACCAATAGCGGTTTGTTTTTTGGGGGCGGTGGTGCTTGAAACACATTCTTATAGCGGGCAACGGCCAAGGCAACGGCAGTTGCGACGAATAAAATGGCCAAAGAGAGGATGATCTTCTTGATTTTACTTTTTTCCCGGGGCTTGTTTCCGGATAAAATCTGCATGAATTCATCTACATTAGATACTGCAAACCACTTGATTCCCTTTTTGTTGACGCGGTCAAGGGTTGTTTTGGGAATGTCGCCTAAATTGTCTTTGGGGAAAAATAGATAATCATCCTCTTTTAGAAGGGTTATCGATGTCTCTATTTTCGTTTTGATCCCTTTGATTCCACCGATCCGACCGTCCGAGCAGACCTCTCCTGTGGCAGCCAGTTCCGGCAGGTCCCTGTCCAGCATCTTCCTGGCAAATGCCGCAGCAAAACTTAAGCCGCAGCTTTGTCCCGCAAGGTTTCCCTGGTGGCCCACCCGTTCGGACAAGTCAAAATCGGCTATAATTTTGCCGGGATTCATTCGGGCTTTATTGCAATAGAGGTGTACCTTGTTGACCGCTCTTTTCGCTGCGATGAGAAAATCCTCGGAGTGGTCTGTCACAATATAGGCATCTGCGTGGGGCGCATTGGCGCTTTTTTCCGGCCAGATGTCGCAGACAATTGAGTAGCTGCTGCCGTCTTCGAATAGAAGCCAGGTTTTATGTGTCGGCATCGGTGTTCCGGCCTTTGGTAAAGGAGATGGTCCAGGAGGAGAGGTCCAGTTGATTCAAATCCTCTCTTTTTACGGCGGCCCGTCCGCCCACGATGGTTTTATCCAGAACTGTTTCATTTGCCGCATCCCTGACAAGGACTCGCATACCATCCATGGACGCGGGTTCTTCGGTAATATTCAGGGTAACCAGTCCTTTTGCCGGATTTCCCGGGGAGGGATGTATGCTCAACTCAAATCTGCGGCAATTGCTCTTCAAATGCATGGGTTCAATGGTGTCGGTGGCTGCCGCCTTGAGGGTGCCGAAACTTAAATACGGATCTTCTGTTTCAAAGACGTCCTGGTTATTGTCTTGATTGGTATCCAGGGCGATGGAAATGGTTTCCCACTTTTCCAGGCAGGTTCGGCATTGCCAGAGGTGACGCAGTTCTTCTTCTGAGGCGTTTTTAAGTCCGTTTTCCAATGATAACCTGTAAATGAATTCCAACGGCAGGTGCCCGGTGTCCGGCGACACTTCCCGTAAAAAAATATCAACAGCGGTTTTAAAATCTATTTGTTTGTTCATTGCATTCACTTCTCTTCCGGATCAAAACCATGCTCTTCAAGGCATGATCCCATTTGTTTTTTTGCCTGGTCATATCTGTTGCAGATCGTTTGTATGGAACAGCCGTTCTGTTGGGCAAGCTGCTTTAATTTCACGTTGCCAAGTGCCCTGGCCTCAAAGATACCCATCAGCCCCTTATCATCATTGTTTTTCAATGCCTCCATACACCATTGAATAACCTCTTCAATCGTTTCAGGATTTGATATGTTCCGTTCGCTTTTAATCTCCAGTCTTGTCTCGTCATCGTCCGTTGAGCTGAAGGTCATCATTAAATTTTCGGCAGCAAGGATCTGGGCGTAAGACCATCCTAATTTTGCCTGGATATTTTCCAAACTGGGGTCCAGATTTTCACAGGCCAGTTCATTTCGGGTATTTTTCAGCAGCCGGACCTGTTTTTGTTTCTCCTGGGGCAGGCGCACCAGGGGATATTTTCTCAATGCGCTGATGATTTCACCACTGATTCTTACCGGTGCATAGGCTCTAAAACTCGCCCCTCTTTCCGGGTCATATTTTTTTTTTGCATTCAGCAGTCCGATTACCCCGTAGTGGTAAATATCCTCGCGGGTTATCATTTCATTCATCTGCCACAGATTGTATTTTTGATACAGGTGATTGGCGATCCGTTTAACCATATTCAGTTCTTCTTTAGATTCTTCATCCTCTAAGTCCACCAGTATTCCCTCTATGATTGTATTATCGAAGCATTGTTGTGAATTTCTAAAACATGAGGGCAGCGACATCTTCGCTGCCCTCATGTTTCATACAAGAAAACTTATTTCGCCATGTTGGATTTTACCCTTTCCCTGGCAGCGACAACATCCTGATCCACGCAGCTCATATGGTCGTAAGCCTCCTGGTAATAGTAACAGGCCTCTTTAAGATTTCCATTGACCTCCGCACAAAGCCCTAAATTATATGCCAGGTCATAGGCGGATGGATCCTGCTGATAACCTTCCTCCCAGATAGGGCGGGCCTTGTCCCACAACTGAGCTTTTGGGGTAATGAATTTGCCTCCTGCGGCGGCTGCGGACGACTTGGTTTTGACGGCTGCGCACATATACTGGACCGATAGATCGGACTCAATGGCGGCAACCGCTTCCTTCATGGCTTCCTTGACAGCCTCAGTTTCATCTTGGAGATCGTCCAGACTGCCGTTCTTAAGTATATCTTTAACAATATCCGTCGTGTCGTCACCCGTACTCACATCGTTCTTCATTGTCCTGGTCGGGTTGCATTGTTTGGATTCCCCGGAGTGCTCATCAATGGTTTGTGCATAGAGTACTTTCGACGTTTCTACATCAATGACTCTATAGGTAAAAGAGAAGTATCCTTTCCGCTTAACGCAGGGGATATAATGAATCTGTTCTTGTTGACAACCGAGGCCTAACATTTGTTTCCATTTCTCTGTGTCTTTTTTCCATTTTGTGCAGACCTTCTTTTTATCGGTGTAAAGGGTATCTTCAACTTTGGCCCGGGTGACTTTCCCCACGATCACGGTTTTGGCTCCCATGCGTTTACCTGCTCTTGCTACGGTTCTGGGATTGAACAGCCAGGATGAATTGCTTCTTTGCAGTTCTTTGGTAACCTTATTGATATTGTTGCGGTCTACCACCTGGTACAGATTTTCATCCTGCCATTGGGTGGCCGTGAGAGTGGCCTCTATTGTGCTGGTCAATTCATGTGCATAAGGCTCCGAACCCTGGAATTCGAGTACGGCAACAGGGGAAGGAAAATTTATTTTGGGGCGGACAGATACTTTAGTTCCCCGGCAGGTTGTCGAGTTTGGGTTAAGGCTTGGCATATTCATAGTTTGACAAGAAAAAATGAGTGTGGTTGACAGACAAATTAATGTAAGATAAAGATTTCTTTTCATTCTAATCTCCCATGTTTGTGGTTATTTTATAAAAAAATATAATTGATATTAAGGATTATCCACGCCCCAGGATGATCGTGGCCAGATTCTTACCGATCTTTTCATCCTGAAAAATCTGATTTACTATTGTTTCGGCAGCATCATCTATTTGAGGCAAAAAGGTGACCCCGCTTTCACTGGAAGCACCAATCACCTGGCCCTGTTTGTTGATTATTTTAAATTTCAGGATGGCTTTGGTAGCTTTTTGTCCATACTCCATTTGGGTGCGCACAGTCATTTGAAGCACGACCCTCATGGCTCCTTTTTTGCCGGAACCGCTGCAGGTTGATGTGATAATTCCATGATCGGCCAGGGCCTCGCTGGTATTTTGGATTAAAGCCGATACGGCTGGGGATCGCTTTGAAATGTTGGCCGACGGGGAGGGCTGATATTGAATGCAAACCGTCTGCTGTTCCGTTCCGCAGGGCTTTAACAAGGCCGCAGGAATCGTTTTTTTATCGACGTCAAAAACGGCGGATGTAATGGTTTTCCCGGAAGTCTTTCGGACATTGACATGAAAGCGCATTTTATCACCAAGGTCGATATACTTGCCCTGGATAACGGCTTTCATAATGGAATTGGAGGAGATGCCCGAAGGTCTGAATACCGGTGATGCAGATACGGCGTTTTCCAGAAAACGGCTGAACTCTTTTTCCAGGCAGAGATTTGGCTGACCATACATACCCGGTTTCAGTTCGGGAACTGTAACATCAAGCTGGTAAAAACCATGTGACATAAAATTGTCATCAAGCATTCTCACGATACTTCTGGCCACCCTGGAGAATTCGGGCTTGAACCATGATTCATTCAGTTTTGACTTAAGGATTTTACCCCTGGCCAGCGCCAGGTCGCTGCTTGCTGTGTCCCCCATCATGCGAACCTTGATGGTTGTGACTATCATTGCATTTTCAACATCATAGGAGCCCAGTAAAATCAGGGGTTCGTCTCCGACCTCCTGCATGGTGACATCGGCGCCTTTCCTGGACAACGCCACGCCGACGGCATCGTTTAACACCGATGAAAACGGAAGGTTTAATTTTGTTCGGCGCTGCCAGAAACTATTTTCGCTCAATTGAATCTTTTTTCCGGATAAAGGGAATTTATCATCCAGATCATCGACCATCTTTTGAGCCAGTTGTTCAATGTTGAGGGCGGGGTTGCTCATGCCCGGGCTTATTGCTGCTTTATTCCGGGTCGGTGCAGGCGTCGTGGTTACGCATCCAATGATGGACGCTGTGGTCAGTATCAGCACAAGCAAGGCCGAAAATGGTTTTAATTGTGTCATCTTGTATCCTTTTCTCAATCGCAAGCTGTTATAAAATAAACGCCTTTGTAGTTATATTTCGATTAAAAATTCAGGTTTTAAACCGGCATGGAAAATAAATTGGTAATTATCTCATTGAACGCAGATTCATTAAGAAAAAGCTCCGCCCTTTCGATTATAAGAACAGAGTCAATTTTTGATCCTGGGCTCAAATCGAATTATCCCATAGAACTATAGGCTGAACAGAACTATATACGTAGGTTCAGCCCTATCGAATATGAAACTAATTGAACAAGTTATTGAGGCATTTATATAGACGAATGTCATTTGCTGAAGCAAGTTAATTTATTACTAATTTTTATTCATTGCTATTTTGGGTAATTTGATGCTTAGCATTATATAATTTAAGAAATTTTTTTCTTAAATTATATAGAATTGATTACTCATTTAGAGAGGATTGCACTGGCTTTTTGATGTACACGCCTGACGGGTAGGGTTCAGCGCACCTGATGGCACCGACACGCTATGTGAACTGCAGCAGCTACCTGATCGGCCATGCCGAACTGCTCAAGAACGTGAAACTTGCAGGGATGGCCAAAAAATATGGGGTATCCGTGCCGCAGTTAAGTATCCGCTATGTGCTGCAACTCGACCTTCTTGCCCTGCCAAAGACGGCGACTCCTGAGCATATGAAAAATAATGCAGATGTGAATTTTGTGATTTCAGCCGAGGATATGGATACGCTCAATAACATGGAACAGATCAGGGATTACGGGGAAGCAAGCATGTTTCCTGTATATAGCGGTAAATAGTATTTATTCAACCATCGGCTTTTTGCCCGATTTCTCGTATTCGTAGAAATAATTATGGTGACAGCCGTGGGCTCAGACCCCGGCTGTTATCAAAGAAGCGCTTTATCATGGGTGCCGTGTTTTTGTTTTTTACCGTGGTGGGTGCTGCGCTTCCGGTGCTGCCGCTGCAGGTTCATAACGTTTTGGGGTTCGGCCCATTTGTTGTGGGAATTGTAGCCGGATGCCAGTTTGTTGCGGCACTGATCTCCCGGTTGTGGGCCATTCAGCTGGTGGACGAGCGCCGCTCCGCCAAGATGATCGCCTGGGTGGGCATGTCCATGTTTGCGGCCCTGGCCATCGGGGCGCCGGCCGGAAGTTTTGTGTTTGACACATGGTCCTTCTCGGGCATCGCTGTGGCGTCCTCCATCATACCCTTTGCCGCGTTGCTGATGATTGCACCCATTCACGCGGTCAAGCCTGCGGCAAGCCCTGAAAAGTCGGGCATGGGTTCCGTGTTTGGTGCCGTGTTCTGGCCGGGGATCGGATTTGCCCTCAGCGGAATTACCTTTGGCGCCGTAACAACCTTTTTAACCCTTTTGTTTTCGATCAATCAATGGCCCCACGGCGCTTTGGCATTTGCGGTTTTTGCATGCATGCTTATTTTGACCCGTATATTTTTCGGGCATCTTCCCGACCGGTTCGGCGGGGCAACGGTATCCATTTACTGTCTTGTTTGCCAGGCTGCGGGGCTGGTCATGATCGGCACCACCGCCAACGGCACTGTGGCCATGATAGGCGCTGCCGTTGCGGGCGCAGGCTTTTCCCTGGTGTTTCCGGGGCTCGGCATTGAGGCGCTCAAGCGGGCACCTGTGGAACGCCGTGGGCTTGCCATGGGGTGTTACAATGCCTTTCTTGATGTGACCCTGGGGTTCGGCAGTCCGGGCCTGGGGTTTCTGGCCGGAAAATTCGGACTTGAGTTCGTTTTTATGATCAGTGCCGTGGCGGCTGTTTTGTCGATTTTTATCTCGGTTTATCTTCGCTGCCAACCGGTCAAAAGGGCCTTGTGAAACGTACGTCACCCAAAAAAAACAAAGGAGAATGATATGAAAATTTTAGCATTTAACGGCAGCCCGCGTCTTAAAGGGAATACGGCAGCCATGCTTGACAGCGCCGTCAGCGGCGCACGGGAAAACGGTGCGGATGTGGAAACCTTCAATCTGTATAAAATGCAGTTTTCTGGCTGTGTGAGCTGTTTTTCATGCAAACGCCTGGACAGGGAGCGACCCATCGTCTGTGCGGTCAAAGATGACCTGCAGCCGGTGCTGGAAAAAGTGCGCGGGATTGATGCCCTCCTCATTGCCACCCCCGTCTATTTCGGCAGTGAAACCGCTGCCACCCGGGCGCTGATTGAACGCCTGTGTTTTCCCTATCTTAACTATGCCGATTACACCCAAAGCCATTTTCCAAAGAAAATTCCCGTTGGGCTCATCTATACCATGAATATCCCCGGTGACATGATGCAGACCATGGGGTATGACGTGACCCTGGGACGCACCCGGTCAACCCTGGAACGGGAGTTTGGGTCATGCCGGATGGTCGTGGCCAACTACACCACACAGTATAAGGATTATAGTCTGTACGAGGCCAACGCCACCGCCGAGGAGAAAAAAGCATACCGGGACGCCCATTTCAGCGATGATTGTCAAAATGCCCGGCAGCTTGGGGAACAAGTGGCCGCCGGCAGGCCCTTTTAGCTTTTAGACGCCGTTGCCTTATGAAAAATTTTAAATGTACCTAACGCCTTGGCCACCAGTTTTTCATCGTTCCAGACCTCCCCTTCACAGAAGAACATCCGCCCTGAATGGTGTAAAAGACGGCCCTTGGCAGTCACGCGCTGACCGACCTTACCGCCCGGTTGAAAGAAACTGACTTTCATTTCGATGGTCGCGGCACCGCTTTCTTCGGGATCAGATGACCGTGCGGCGCGTGACATACAGACATCCAGTAATGTCATTGTCACGCCGCCGTGCATGGAGCCCCAGGATGTTGTGTGTTTTTGAGCCAGATCAATGGCCAGTTCCGATTCGCCGTCTTTTGCATAAACAACCTCAATGCCGAGTTCTTCTAAAAAGGGATATTTTTTCATGTGCATATTCCTGCTGTTCCATTATTAACTGTCCAGGACCTCCCGGATCGTCCCGGCCAAAACGCCGAGAGGGACAGGTTTCATGATAAATCCTTTGATCCCGATGGCCTCGGCCTTCTCTTTTGTAATCAATTCGCTGTATCCGGTGCACAACACAATGGGCATGCCGGGATCTTGTTTAAGTATCTGTTTGGATAATTCAAATCCGGTCATTTCAGGCATGGTCATGTCTGTTATCACCATGTCATAATTTGTCCGGGCGTTTCTGAATTCGTTTAAGGCTTTCCGGCTGCTTTGAAAAGCGGTCACCTGGTATCCAAGGGTCTCTATGGATTGTTTGAGCATATCTAAAATTGCAGGGTCATCATCCACCAGCAATATACGTTCGGTGCCGGTTTGAAGTTTTGTTTCGTCCCAGTCCGCCGGATTGTGATCATCGGTCTTTAGCTTTGGAAAATAGATATGCACAGTGGTCCCCCGGCCCGGTTCGCTGTATATTTTTAATTCTCCGCCGCAATTTTTTACGATCCCATGGACAACCGACAGTCCTAATCCTGTTCCTTCTCCAGTTTTCTTTGTGGTGAAATAAGGGTCAAATACCTTTTCCAAGGTTGCCTTATCCATGCCGTGGCCGGTGTCACTGATTTCAAGAAACAGATAGTTGCCCGGGGTCAGTGTCAGTTCGGAAAAAAGGTAGTCATCATTTAAGATCTTTTTTTCAGATAGACAGATACCGATGACGCCGCCTTTTTCCCGCATGGCATGATACGCATTGGTGCATAGATTCATGATGATCTGGTGGATTTGTGTCGAATCTGCAAGGATTGCCCCAAGTCCTTGTGGTATCTCCTGTTTGATCTCTATGGTTGTCGGAATTGTTGAGCGTAACAGGTCTAAGGCCTCTTTAATTACCACGTCCGGCTGCAGGGGTTTCATCTCCTGTTTAGACTGCCTGCTGAACAATAGAATTTGCTGGACAAGGTCCTTTGCCCGGATTGATGCGTTTATGATTTGATTCTGCATGCCCATGGCAGGATGATCCGGTGACAGTTTTGTCTTAACCAGTTCGGCATAGCCCAAAATGGCGCCCAGGATATTGTTGAAATCATGGGCAATCCCGCCTGCCAAGGTTCCGATGGCTTCCATTTTTTGGGACTGGTGGAGCATGGCTTCCAGTTTTTCTTTATCTGCTTCGGCCTGTTTTTGTTCTGTCAGTTCTATGCCGGTGCCGATGATGAACGTTTTCTCTGACTGCTTGAAACGCCTTGCTGTGAAAAGAACTGGGATTAAATGGCCACCTTTATCCCTCACCTTGAGCTCAGCGTTTCCATGGCCATTCACCTGCAGTTTTGCCAGGGCATCGTTAAGGTCCGGCAGATCCTGTTTTCGGAAAAAAGTTGTCACGTCGGCATGATCAAGTTCATCCGAAGAAAAGCCTAAAAGCGTTTCGTGCTGCCGGTTCCATTGTGTTAAGAAAAACCGGCTTCCTTGCTGCCTGTATAGAAAGAAAAGTCCGGGCAGGCTTTTGATAAGGTTTTCCGAAAAGTTTTTTTCTAGGATTAGATCCTTTTTAGCTTTGACCTGTTCCGTCATATCCCGGCCTTCCGCCAAAAGGAATGTCACATTTCCTTTTTCATCGAAAATAGGCGTCAGACTGAAGTCTATAAAATGCTTGTTTTGGTTCGGCCGGGTGAAGGTGGCCTCAAAGCGGCTGAATTCACCGTTGGCGCAATTGTGAATCGCTGTTTTTAAACGTGCTTTGGCTTCATCTTCCATCCACCATGGCGTGTCCCAGTATGGTTTTCCGATAACCGACATTTCGTCCTGTTCGATGAAATATAGGGCGGACCGGTTGATTTTGGTTAATTTCCCGTCAACGGACAAGGTGCCTATAAACTGGTATGTGTTATGAAATATTGCCGCAAGCTGCCGCTCTGCCTTTTTGAGCATTGTGTTTTGGGTGTGAAGTTCTTTCATAGAGGCCCGGACCAGAAAAAAAAGAAGCGTCAGGAGAACAAGCGTCAAGCAAACGATTTTTATGATAAAGGCTGTCTGGCATTTACGAAGATCCCCCATATACTGGCCGGTTCCGATATAACACCCTAACTCGGGAATCCCCATGGCAAAAGATATTTTTTCCTGGGCGACTTTTTGCCCGGGCCTTTGATAATAATAGGAGACATACCCCTGGCCGGCCTTTGATCTTGCCGCCTTTACCAGGTCCCTGACGATGTAAACGCCATAATAATCTTTGAGATCCCACACATAGGTCATCTCTTTCTCCGGCTCAAAGGGCTGGACCAGCATGATACCGTCATAGGAACTCATGAAAATATAATTTTTGCCGATGTGGTCATCGTAAACCATCTTGCGTATGAGACTTCGAATTTGGGTGAGGGCTGCGGCTTTGGATATCTTTTGGGTGCGAACGTCCGTTAGGATTGGTTCAATGGAATTTTTGGCGATCTGAACGGACTGCTTTAAGTGAAGCAGTCTCTGGGCTTTGGTTTCCCCCATGTAGTTATTGCCGATATAAGCGGAAAAACAGACAAACACAAAACCAATGATGATGCCGGTATAGGCTATTTTCACTCTGCTTGATTTAAGTATGGATGTTTCATCTTTATTAGCCATTTTTTTGTACATCCTGCTTGTGATAAGACTGCACATGTTTTTTATTCGGCAAATAACTACAGCAACGTATCAACATTTGTTATTGTTGGCCAATTATAAATTAAAAAGGAGCTGAAATGGAAACCGAAATTAAAGTCAGAGGATACCATACAGATCTGTATCAGCATGTAAATAATGCCCGGTATCTTGAATTCCTTGAAGAAGCCAGATGGCAGCTTCTTGAGGAATATACGGACCTTGAGTCGTTTATGAAAAAAGGCTTTGTCTTTTTTGTGGTGAACATCAATATTTCATACAAAAGCCAGGCCAGGGTTAATGATGTGATTCGAATCCGGTCGGGAATGGGAAAGATCGGAAATAAAAGTGCCGTGGTCTGCCAGCGGGTTTTTAATTTAACAACCGGGCAGGTCTGTGCGGATGCTGAAATTACTTTCGTTGTGTCGGATATTCGACAAAAAGCGCTCACCCTTGACGGTGAGGTGCTTGAGATGGTGAAACGGATTCCGGGGTTTGAAAAATAGATCCTCTTCGTTGGATTTTACGGTGCATTATAATCGTGATCGTCAGACACAACTAATAAAGCGAGCAGCAATGATTGAAAATATCTTTTTTGATTTGGACGGCACCTTGACGGACCCTAAAGAGGGGATAACGCGCTGCATACAATTTACGCTTGAAACATTTGGCGTGGAAACGCCCCATGCGGATGCGTTGACCTGGTGTATCGGCCCGCCCCTCAGGGATTCTTTTGCAAAAATATTGAAAACTACCGATAAAGATAAGATTGAACTTGCGTATATCACTTACCGGAAACGCTTTTCCAAAAAAGGGCTGTACGAAAATAAGGTCTATCCGGATGTTCATAACAGCCTTGATGCGATTAAAAAGGCGGGGTTCAAAATTTTTCTTGCCACGTCAAAACCCGAAATTTATGCAAAACAGATACTTGACCATTTTGATCTGTCCCAATATTTCACCAAGGCTTATGGCAGTCTACTGGATGGTTCTCTGACCGATAAAGGTGAACTGATCGCCCATATACTCAAAACCGAGAACCTGGCCCCCAAAAAAACCATCATTGTCGGAGACCGGGTCTATGATATTGCAGGCGGCAAACAGAACGGAATCATGACCGCAGGTGTCACGTATGGTTATGGCAGCCGGGAAGAGATAACGTCATCGAATCCGGACGTTATATTTGATGCTTTTTCCGACTTGCTATCTTTTCTGGAAGATGGACAATCTAAATAGTGTTTGAACGAAAACCGTAGATTTTGCCGATTACGGCGTTGGCCTTAAATTATAAAAGAGGGATCATCTGAAATGAAATCCCTCTTTTCGGGCAGGTTTTGTAATTGTAAAGAATTTAAATTATCGGATAAAATTGGTCATGATTTTTCGTGCCGGGGCAGGGGCGGGAATCTGTTCTTTACCATGGGCGATGAGTTTCATGATCCATGCCATATTTTGACCCAGCACCTCCATGATCTGCTTTCCTTCTGCATCTTCTTCCATCTGTCCGGGTGTTAGGCCGTGGGCCACATTCCAATAGTTTGAAGAGGGCATGACCATTTCGGAATAGTTTATATAATGGTTGAGGGTTTCCAGGGTGGATATCCCCCCGGAGCGTCTGACTGCGGCAACCGTCGCCCCGACTTTCTGCCTGAACATCCCGCCGTTGACCGATGCCACAAAAAAGGCCCTGTCAAGAAAGGATTTCATTGTCCCTGCAACACCGCTGAAATGAACCGGAGAGCCAAGTAAAACGCCGTCGGCCTCTTTGATTTTCTGGATCCATTCATTGACTGGATCATCTTTAATTGCGCAGGCTTCATCCTGATTTTTGACACAGCCATGGCAGGCAATGCAGCCTTGGATTTTCTCTTTTCCCACCAGGATCATTTCCGTTTCAATACCGGCCTTTTCAAGTTGGTCAAAGACGGTGTTCATGGAACAGGCCGTATTCCCTTTTTTTCTTGAACTTCCATTAAATCCGATAACTTTCAAATCTATATTCCTTTACTATGATTATGGTGAATAAATTTTATGTAAATAAAAACCATCCTAATTACTATAAAACCGGCTTGCCGAGTATCAAGGGGCGCAAATTTGATTAAGGCAACAGCAGACTTAATTTTAAAAATTTGGTACTTCTCATTTTTTTTTTTCGAATCCCTTTTGAGAGTCATAGTTCTCTTTTTCAATTCACGGGCCCGATCCAGATCAGTATTTGTCTTTTGCCTTAAATATTTTGCTTTTTCACAAAAAGAGCCATTATAATAATTTATTTTTAAATGGGAGAATCAAATTTGGACAACAAGAGGCTTGTCTAATTTTGAGTCAGATGTTGCAAGAATAATGGAAAAATCCAAATCATAATCTCGGAACCATGAATTTTTCGCCCGGCACCAATAAAAGCAGAATTTTGATCATCGGGGCTGCCCTTTCAGCACTTTTTTTGGGGGCCCTGGATGCGCTGGTCATGTCTGCAGCTATGCCGACCATTATTGCGGAGTTGGGCGGGCTTCATCTTTACGCCTGGACATACACAGCCTTTTTCCTTGCACGGGCGGTGTCGCTCCCCGTTTTTGGAAAGCTGTCCGACCTGTATTCCACAAAAAAGCTGTTTTTGTTTTCAATCGGGTTGTTTGTGATTGCATCAATTGCAGCCGGGACATCTCCATCAATGGGATTGCTGGTGGCCGCGCGGGTTTTCCAGGGTATCGGGGGCGGCGGTATCTTTGCGCTGGTCTATGTGGTTTTATCTGATATTTCAACGCCTGCGGAGCGGGCGAAAACACTTGCGCTTGCTAGCTCAATCTGGGGGCTTGCAAGCCTGGTTGGCCCAACACTGGGCGGATTTGTTGTTACTTGGTTTTCATGGCGATGGGTGTTCTTTATAAATATTCCCCTTGGTATCCCATCCTTTATTGGAATTGCCTTGTTTTTTAAAGAACTGCGCAAAAAACCAGTCCAATTGCACTTGGATTTTGCCGGTGTAACACTGTTGTCCGGATTTATCCTTGGATTTTTAATTTTGATTATGGTGGGTGGGCGTGAATTTGACTGGGTTTCATCTCCCATGATAATTATCGCAGCTTTGACATCTGCCTGCGGTGCAGGGTTTTATCTGGCTGAAAAATACGCGAAAGATCCCATCCTGGACTTAAAATTTTTTAAATATCCGGCGTTTGCCCTGGGTAACGGCATTGTGTTTTGTGCGAGTTTTTCTATTTTTGCATTGTTTGCCTATGCCCCTTTATTTCTCCAGGGAACACTTTCCCAAACACCGCTTCAAGTTGGTTATGCAATGCTCTCTTTGAGTCTGGGATGGTCTTTGGGATCAATTATTGCCGGGCGAAAAATGCATTGGATCGGGCAGAAAAAAGCGACTTTTATCGGTGCAATTTTTATGGTGATCGGCACCGGTCTGACGTTGGGTTTTTCACGTTCAACCACCATATCCCAGTGCTTTCTTGCCTTCCAGATAGTTGGATTGGGCATGGGATTTACCACGCTGTCCACATTGCTTATTGTTCAAAACAGCGTAGAAGCCAAAGATCTGGGCGTGGCAACCTCTTTTCATCAATTCGCCCGGACCATGGGCGGGACGATCGGGGTCGGTCTATGCGGCGGCATTGTAACGGCAAGACTCATCAGCAGTCTAAAGACTGCCGGGCATCATCTGCCGCAACCGCTGATTGTCCGGTTGCAGGAGAGCATGGCGATTCTTTTCCAGAAAGAATTTCAGTCCCAGATCCCGGACGGAATGACAGGCATACTCCAGGACGCGGTTTTAAACGGTGTGTCGTTGGCTTTTGTTATTGTATTTATTGCGTCTATTGTTAGTGTCGGGCTGATACCTTTTCTTCCCCATGATTGAGGGACCTAGGAAATGATGGTTATATGCTGTTGTGAAAAATCTTCATGGCTACGTTCAGCAATATCACTAAATAAAATTATAAATATTTTATCTGATTAAATGTATTTTTTAATGGGGAGGGCCGATACTGATTGTAAATTTAAAAATTTTAATTCTTCTTTGGGTAATCAATCTGACACCGGTCATTTTGGCTTATCTTCTGGAAGGAAAATGGGATGCCCCGGTTGACAGGGGGCTGATGTTTCGTGATGGCCGGCCTTTTTTAGGCAGCCACAAAACCGTTCGGGGGGTGGTCGGAGGCATTGTAGCCGGAGGTGTCGGCGCTCTGGTCCTAAATCTTCCCCTATGGGTTGGGGTATGGACCGGGATCCTCAGCATGGCCGGGGATCTTTTGAACAGCTTTATCAAACGTCGTTTGGCCAAAACAGAGGGTCAGGAATTCCTCGTCATGGACCAACTCCTGGAAGGGGCATTGCCCTTGGGCGTTTTGGTCATTTGTGCCCAGTTACCCCTGGCCGGTGGCATATTCCTTCTTCTGATTTTCGTTGTCTCGGCCCATGTCGGCGCCAAGTTTCTGACCCAGGTTTTGAGAGCTGAACCCTTTGCCGGATATACGCGCAGACTGAGATCCAGGACCCGGTTCCGGGAATGGCGTGGGTGCCAGACCATCGAGTATCCCTTTCATCCCATCATCAACATCGAGCGGACTCTGTATTACCATGCCTTCATGAAAACGGTGTTCAAAGGCTTGGGGCTTTATGAACGAGGAAAGCAGAATGCCTTGGATATCCATTGCAGAAAACTGGACTTTGTTTTTCCCGATCTTCCCCCTGTTTTTGATCAATATACGGTTTTATTTATTTCCGACCTTCATCTGGACTGTATGGAGGGAATTACTGACAAGGCAAAGGCGCTTGTGTCTGAATTGAGTCCGGACCTCTGTGTCCTTGGTGGGGATTACCGGACTGAAGTATGGGGGTCTTATTCCTTAGCTTTGGAAAATATTGAACGTCTGCTTGCCGATATCAACCCCAAAGACGGCATTTTTGCAATCCTGGGCAATCATGACTGCCTGGAAATGGTCACACCGCTGCGCAAAAAAGGAGTACGGTTCCTGGTGAATGACAATGCTGTCATTGAAAGGTCTGGAGAAAGAATCTGGATCGCAGGGGTGGATGATCCCTATTACTTTGAAGGTCATGACCTTGACGAAGCATTTATCGGTATTCCGGAAAAGGATTTTTCCATTTTGGCTGCCCATACCCCGGCGATTTTCAAGGCTGCAGAAAAATTTGGTCCCAATCTCTATCTTTGCGGCCATACGCATGCCGGCCAGGTTCAGATCCCAGGAATTGGACCTGTGATCACCCATGCCCGGGTGCCCCGTAAAATGGTCTATGGCCAGTGGTGCTTTAAGTCCATGATGGGGTATACCAGTGCAGGGTTAGGGACTTCAGGTCTTCCGGTCCGGTTCGGCTGCCGGGGAGAAGTGGTGCTGATTCGTCTGAAAAGATCGTAAGGTGTCAGTATATCCCTGGGAAGAACACGGTGTCAAAAGCGTTCTTCTGTTTGCTGCTTCAATGTTTCTACGGTTTTGCGCAATGCTTCGTTTTCGGCGATCATGTTGCGCATTTTGGTAAAGGTTCGCATGATTTGGATATTTACTTGTATGGCCCGGTCACTTCGCAATATGCTGGAAAGCATTGCGACGCCTTGTTCTGTAAAGACCATGGGCGAATATCTTAAACTTTTGTTTTTAGAATGGGAGTCTACAATTTGTGACTTCAATTCTGCAAATTCCTCTTTTGACAATTCAAACATAAAATCATCTGGGAAACGGTTTATATTTCTTCTGACGGACTGTTTTAAAGATTTTGTTTCAATTCTGTAAAGGGCGGCAAGATCTCTGTCCAACATGACTTTGGTGCCCCGGAGAAGATAAATTTTTTCTGTGATTTGTTCAGTGGCAACAAGTTCTATTTCAGTCACTTTGTCTCCAATTTCAAGTTTAGAGGTTGTGATATTAAAATTTCGTTTGATGCGTCAAATTGTGAATATCATTTTATTCGTCTGTCAGGATGTTTACAACCTTTCCTTCAGATTTTTTCAATGGTTTGCGTTATAGAATTGATAGGAGTGTTTTGGGGCAACCCGGAAAGCCATAATTGTGTGGGGCTTTCCGGGTCCCTTAACGTTTTCTTTAGGGGGAGGGGCTGCGAAATGTCTGGTCAGCAAAATGCTGATTTTCAGCAATATTTAAATCCAGTTTCGCAGTTTCTGGTAGTCACTGAGCATAAAATTCATTTCATCCTGGGTCAGGGTGGCACCGGAGTCTTCAAGGGGCTTGAAAAAAGCAGGCGTCAGGGTCTCGTCTTCCGGGGTCATGCCTTCCCGCAGGTTGAATTCCCGGGCCTGGGTCGCCACGTTCAGGGCGATGGCAGACAGGTTCTCCTTTGATCCGTCGATACCTGTTGCCGCCGTGATCATCTCACCAAGCAGTTCCCAGGGGTACAGATCCCGGTAAAACTTGCACAGGATCATGGTGTCAAACAAGGTGAGCCTGTCTTCAAAATCAATAAAGAGTTTTGCCTTGCCATCGGTCTGTTTGGGATCAATCATGCCGGCAAGTTCCGGTTTGTAAAAGGTCGCCCTAAGATGGCAAGCGCCACGGTCGGAAGATGCATATGCCAGGCCCATGCCCTTAAGCACCCTGGGCTCGTATCCCGCAGGCTCCATGCCCTTGACATGAACAGCCTCGTGCTCTAAACCATAAACCTTTGCCGCGTGGCGAATGCCCTGGGCCAGGGTTTGGCCGATGCCCGGTTCGTTGGCCACAATTTTGACAAGCAGGTCTTCGATGGCCTGGGCGTCACCAAAGTGGATGGCATAGTCTGATTTCCTCTGTTCATAGGCCATCATGGCAAAGGACGCCATATTTCCGGCCGTAATGGTGTCGATGCCTAAACTGTCGCAAACATGGTTGAGGCGGACAATCTCTTCGATCTCCTCTATCATGCACAGGCCGCCAAAGGTGTACAGGGTTTCGTACTCGGGCCCCTCAAGCACCAGTCCCTTGTGGGGGCCCTGCATAACCTTTGTCATCCGGCCGCAGGAGAGATAGCATTTGGCGCAGGCATGGGGCGTGACGTCACATTGAGTGTGCAGGGCGTCTGCCGATATTTTTTCCCAATGGGGGGCGTATCCTTTGGTCCAGTACCGGGTGGGAAAAGCACCGGCATTGTTCATGACCTTGACCATCTGGGAAGTGCCCATTGATTTGTAGGCCTGGACCACCGGATGCTCTTTGGCGTCTGCGGCCATTTTTTTGGACAGCTGAATCACCCCTTTTTTATCAAACACGTCGCGTTTTATGTTGCCGGCAAAAAAAATAGCCTTGATGTTTTTTGAGCCCATCACCGTCCCGGTACCGGCGCGACCTGCACACCGCCATCCATCGTTTTTGATGATGGAAAATTTAACACCGGCCTCGGCCGCCGGGCCGATCACGCTGAGTCCGGTTTTCCAGCCTTTGGGATATTTGCCGCTGAATTCGGCTTTTACGGCTGACTCGGTCTCAAAGGTATCTTTGCCGGCAAGGTGGGCTGCATCATGGAAAAAGGCCCCTTCCGGGGTAATTTCCATCAGGGTCAGACCATCTGCCCGACCATGGATGACAATGGCGTCAAAGCCTGCAGCCGCTATGGCTTCGGGGACTTTGCCGCCCGAATAGGACTCGGCATAAAGACCGGTCAACGGGGATTTTGTGAAAACACCGTACCTGGAACTGCCCCAGGTGGCGGTGCCGGTTACGGCGCCTGTGGCAAAGATCAGCCGGTTCTCCGGGGAAAGGGGATCGACACCCGGTGGGTTCAGTTCAGTCAGCAACCAGGTCGCCAGCCCCTTTCCTCCCAGAAATTTTTCATAAACCGATTGATCTACAGTATTGATCTCAACTTTCTGATTATACAGATCCACATAAAGGATCCGATTAAAAAAACCTTTCATTTATATCTCCCACAGCTGTGATTCTTTATTTCGGGTCGGCGTTAACCAATCAGGTTAAATGTTATATATATCCTGAAAAAAATGCCGATTAACATGGGCTATCTAAATATTATTGTCAAGTTAATCAAGTCATTATTGATTGAATAGTGTATAAAAATAATATTTTATCGTTAAACAGGATCTTTTAAGCACTGTTTACGCTGTTGTTGCAAGGCTTTTATGGATAACTGAAAAAAGCAAGGGCGGACATTTAAGCGAAGCGCTTGAAAAATAAGGATTCCATAGGTCAGGTAGGGTCGCAGGAAAACATTTCACCACATTTCCCGGTGTGAAAATGGTTGCAGATGCCCCCCATGAATTAAGCTATGGGAGGCTCAGTCTTTTTCTCTATTTTATGGAAGCAACATGTTTTGAAGTATCCGGATTAATCCGCCAGGCCAAATTTTTTAAAGATACTGTGTCCTTTGTTAGATGCTGCCGCTGCCAGAAACGCCTTTGCCTGCTCCTGATTTTTTGAATCGTTTAATACGGCCAGGACCAGTTTTTTCTTGTTGGCAAAGGCCTCATCTATGCGAAGTCCGTCCACAAATTTTTCATTTTCCTGCCAGGTTGAGACCGCATACCAGTTAATACTCACATCTGCTTTATCTGCTTTAATGGCATTGACCAGACTTTCTGAATGAAGTGTGATTGTGGCTCTGGCTTTTACTTGGTCAAAATTGCCATAAGTTGTTAGAATTTTTTGTGTTTCCTTTCCTATGCTTCCCCTTTCAGCAGACCCGATTATTACTTTGTACTGTTCATCTGTCAGTGCCGAGAGCTCTGGCGGAATACCTTTGGGATTCCCCTTTTTTACAAAAATAGCGGCCTGGTTATATCCTACTTCCGATTTATCAACGACCAGGCCTGGATGCTCGGCTTCAATTTTTTTCACATAAGAGTCGGAACCCGGCAAAAAAAGATCACCGTTTTTATTTTTTAACAACAGCTCCATTAATTTGCCTGAACCCCCTTTGACAAATTGCACTTTGCATCCAGTGTCTTTTTCAAAATCTTTTGAAATTTCAACCATGGGTTTTACCATGGTGATGCCACAGTAGATGACCAGCTTGCAGGTGGAGTCTGCGGCCCATAAAAGAGATGGCATAACAACGAAAAGAAACACGATTGAACAGGTGATTTTTTTAATCATTTTTTTTCCTTTTTTAAGGTTTTAATTTAGTTAAAAATTTATAGTTGAAACTGTTCTACTGTATGAAACAGTTTTGATGCGATCTCATTTAATTCATCACTTTTGCCTTTGACATTTAGACTCTCTTGGGAGGTCACAGCCGACTCCTGGGTGAGCATCCCGCTTTGCTCCGTGATTCTGGTGGAAAAAACTGAATTTTGCGTTATTCGATCTGTGATCTCTTTGATGCCCATCAATACCGATGAAATATTATCGGAAATTTCGTTTGTTTTGCCGGATTGTACTTCCAGGGATTCCACCATACTGTCTGCTCGTTTATCGACTTTGTCAATCAACTGGGTGATTTCAGAAATTTCTTCCAGGACCTGTTTTGTGGAATTTTGAATGCCTTGCACATGCTGTTTAATCTCCATTGTTGCCTCGGTGGTTTTCTGGGCCAGATCTTTGATCTCATTGGCAACCACGGCGAACCCTTTTCCTGCTTCTCCCGCTCTGGCCGATTCAATGGTGGCATTGAGCGCAAGCAGATTTGTACTCTCGGAAATGTCGGTAATCGTTTCTGTTATTTGGGTGATGCTCTTTGCGCTTTCTCCAAGTACATTTGTTGTTTGCAAAACGGTTTGCCCGCACCCGAATGCCTGGGAACTGATTTTTTTCATACCTTCTGACGCCTTAACAGAGGTTGCAATGATCGCGTTCATTTCATCCGTAGAATTGACGATAACATTAATATTTGTGGCTGCCAGTTGTGTCGCCTGTTTAACATCATTGATGTTAGCGTTCATGGTTTGGGCTGCATCGTAAACACTTTTCGCGTTGTTATCTGTTTTCTTTGAGACTGAGGACAGATTGTCTGATACTTCGGATAATTTTTTTGAAGAGCTGGATAACAACATAGCATTCTCTTTTAGTTCGTTGAAAATTTTGCTTAAACTTGAAACCATTTCATTCAACGACCGTATAAGTATGCCAAGTTCATCTTTCCTGTCACTTTTGATTGTTTCTGTAAAATTTCCTTTTGCAATCTGTTCGGCGAATTGAACACTGAGCAGAATGGGTTTGACAATGGAACCGGCTATGAAAAATACAAGGCAGCCCACAATAATGAATGTGAAAGACATGATAACAATCAATTTAACATTCATAGTTTTTTGGGCCTTTAAGGAAAGGGATGACGAAGATTTATTTATATCGTCAATCGCTTGTTTTTGCTGGGTCGTTATACCCGTGACCACTTCATTGTTTTTTGAAATGATTTCGGAAAACATCTCCTCTATTCTGGATATTGCCTCCATGCTTTCAAGGTTTACCTGAAGCGTTACAGTTAAATAATTAAAATCGTCTTTGATGGTGTGCACAAATTCTTTCTGCATGTTACCGGAGAGGTGGGTTCCCCGGGAAAATATTTCATCGTCAGAAGGTTTTTCAGCTGTGACAAATTGTATCCATGAAATCGCAGGGTTTTCAGCCAGCAGGGTTTCAATGTTTTTCTCCGCTTTTTCGATTTCAAAATTAATTAAAAGCGGGAAAATCTGGTTGGCTATTGATTTGGTCAGGGTCCCATACGATGAGATATACAGGCTTGTAACGATTTTTTGGGTTGTTTCAGTTGATTGATTAAGTTTTTGCTGGATATCCTGAAAGTTTATAGATAGGGACTCAATCAAGCGTTCATCCTTTTTGATTACATTCTCGATAATGGCATCTGTCAGATGGGCGTCTTTTTGCCTGATTTCGTAATTCACCATTCTTAGAAGGCATAAAAAAGCGATGAACAGAAGAATGAGCAAATAATAATTGAGTTTTGCACGAATTCCCATAATTTTTAATCCTTTTTAAGATTAGACAAAATTGGGGAGAATTTTTCAGAGATGTAATAAAATAACAAAATATTTTCGCTTTTGCAAAGCGCAATCAGTAATTTTAAAAAAGTTCAGAGATTGCTTTGAATGGCCGATAATAAATAAAACCACTAAACAGGGAGAATGGACCATGACAAATGCGCCTGGCAGTATAAATTCCTTTACCGGGATGGAATATACATTATTTCAGTCACGCAACAGGGTTTCAGAAAATAATTCGGTTTCAAACGTATCAATGGAGACTAAAATTATTCAATTCAGCCTGGAGGTTAGGACCGGTACCCGGCAAAATATTGGGACCCAGGATGCCCTTGCCCGGTTTAACCAGCTTGATCCTGAGCTGAAAGCCTCTTTGACCTATAACGGTAAACCCATTTCCGAATTGTCTCCCGAGCAGGCTGGGGAGCTTGTCAGTGAAGACGGCTATTTCGGCGTGGATCAGACATCCCAGCGCATTGCTGATTTTGTAATCATGGGTGCCGGTGATGATATGGAAAAGTTGAAAGCCGGACGGGAAGGGGTCCTTCAAGGATTTGAAGACGCGGAAAAAGCCTGGGGAGGCAAATTGCCCGACATATCCTATGAAACCCTGGCAAAGACCTTGGAAACCATTGACGAAAAAATCCGGGAGAATGGCGGCTCAGTTGTTGATGTGAGTATTTGAGGATTCGTGTTTATAAACATAATGGATTTAAGAAATGCCAGACCTTATCCTGATGCGCCCGAATAAAGGCCTGGCATAGTCAATCACTTCAAATTTATGTCACCGTCAAGGGTTCCAATCGTTGCGTACTCGTCCGGACGCCGGTCCCGGAACAGCCCCCAGCCCGCCCGCATGTTTTCAATTTCTTTGAAATCAAAAGAGACGATTTTAATATCTTCGGTTTCACGGTCACACTGGGCAAGAATCTCTCCGGTGTTGCCGGTGATAAATGAGGTGCCGTAAAAGGTGATTTCAACATCCCGGTCGCTTTCTGTGCCGATTCGGTTGGAGGCACACACCGGCATCACATTGGCCGCGGAATGACCCTGCATGGCTCGCTGCCAGTGGGGCTGGGAATCATACCCCGGCATTTTGGGTTCAGATCCGATGGCCGTGGGGTACAGCAAAATATCCGCCCCCATGAGCGCCATGCTGCGTGCGGTTTCCGGAAACCATTGGTCCCAGCAGATGCCGACCCCTACCTTACCGAATCGGGTATTCCACACCTTAAAACCTGTGTCTCCCGGGCTGAAATAATATTTTTCTTCATAGCCAGGTCCCTGGGGAATATGGGTTTTTCGGTAGATCCCGAGGACAGAACCGTCGGCGTCAATCATGGCCACACTGTTGAAATAGGCTTGGTTGGCCTGCTCAAAAAAGCTGATGGGCAGCACCACCCCAAGTTCTTTGGCCAGACTGCTGAACCGTTTGATCAGATCACTGTCATCTGCGTTCTGAGCCAGGGAAAAATAGCTGAAGTCTTCTACTTTGCAAAAATAGGGGCCTGAAAACAGCTCCTGGAGCAGGATGATATTTGCGCCTTGGGCCGCAGCCTTGCGCACAATCGTTTCCGCCTTTTTTACATTGGTTTCATAGGTGTTGCTGCAGGCCGTCTGGGTGACTGCAACCTTTATTTTTTCCATGTTCCCTTCCCTTAAAATGGTGGCAGGGCAATGCCCGAAGGCTGCTGCTGGGTGATACAGTGTATCCCTCCGCCGCCCGCAAAAATGGGCAGGCTCGGTATCTGGATAACGGTGCGGTCCGGGAAGATTGACTGCATAATTTCTTTTGCCTGCTCATCTGCCGGATCATCAAATGCGGACATTATAATGGCGCCGTTGGGCATATAAAAATTAATATATGACAGATCCATGCGCTCCCCGTTCCATTTCTGGGGTTCAGGCTGGGGGATATCCATGATTTCTATAACATTGCCTGCAACATCAACAGCGCCGGTGAGCCTTTGTCTGGCATCCTGTGTCACGGCGAAATTAGGGTCATCCGGATCAATGCAGTTGTTTAACAAAATCACTCCAGGCCGCGCAAAGCTAGCCAGAATGTCCACATGGCCTGTGGTCTCATCCCCGTCAAGGCCGTTGGCCAGCCACAACACTTTATCGATGCCCAGGTAGGTCTTAAAAATGGCTTCGAAATCAGCTTTTGTGAATCCCACGTTACGTTTGGGGTCCAGCAGACATTGCTCGGTGGTGATCAGTGTGCCCTGGCCGTCCACATGGATGGAACCGCCTTCCAGGATAAAAGGGGCCGTGTACCGCCGCATGGACAGGTGGCGCAGGATGTCGATGGCCATGGCCTCATCACAGGGGCCTGTGATGGGGTAGTGGCCCCATCCGGTAAAGCCCCAGTCGATCCCGGCCACATTGCCTTTTTTATCCCTCACAAAGGTGGGTGCACTGTCCCGGGCCCAGGAGTCAAAACATGTGGCATCAACCAGGGTGACGCACTTGCCTAACAGGTTTTCAGCTTCAGTTCGCTGCTCGGGATTGACCAGCATATATACCGGTTCAAAATCGGCAATGGCCCGGGCCACCTTTGCATAGGTTTGTTTGGCTTCTTGCAGCACGCCCTTGAAACATTGTTCAGAGCAGGGCCACACCATCCAGCAGGCATCATGATGCTCCCATTCAGCCGGCATGGTCAGCCCGTCACTTTGGGGGGTGCGTACAGGGATTGAGAAAAAACCGTTTGCCGGGGGACCGGCCAGTGGATGGTCCCCCTGAATCTGTATTAATTTTGTCATGTATCTTCTTGTGTTTTTAACGTTTGTTAAACGGTGGTATTGACCATTACATGTTTGGTCACCAGATAATCGCCAACCGCCTCGGCGGAGAGATCCTTGCCGAATCCGGACTGTTTGAACCCGCCGTGGGGCGCTTCGGAAACCAGGGGCAGGTGGTCGTTCACCCACACGCATCCGAACTCAAGGGCCTTGGCCACCCGCATGGCGCGTGCCACATCACGGGTAAATACGGATGAGGCCAGTCCGAATACCGTGTCATTGGCCATGGCAAGGCCTTCAGACTCTTCTTTAAAGCTCTGGATGGTAATAACAGGGCCAAAGACCTCTTTTTGTACAATTTCCGAATCCTGGGCCACGTTGTCAATGACGGTGGGTGTATAAAAATAACCCGGACCATCCAATATTTTGCCGCCGCACAGGATGTTGCCACCGGCTGCCTTGGCCCGCTGGACAAACCCGTCCACCGCCAGCATATGTTCTTTGGAGATCATGGAACCCATCATGGTGTCGCTGTCAAAGGGATTGCCCACCTTTACCGCCTTCATGGCCTCTACAAGTTTAGCGGTAACCTCTTTAACAATGGACTCATGGCAAATAACCCGGGTGGCTGCGGTGCAGTCCTGGCCGGAGTTGCAAAATGCCCCAACAGAAGCTTTGGCCGCCACAAGGTCAGGATCTGCATCCTGGAATACCATGAGAGGGGCTTTGCCGCCCAGTTCCAGATGAACCCGTTTGATGGATTCGGCAGAGCTTTGCATGATGGCGGCCCCAGTGCTTGTGGCACCGGTCACGGAAATCATGCGGATATCTTTGTGATTTACAATGGCAGGACCCACATTTCCGGTGATTACATTGACTACCCCGTCAGGAATACCGGCTTTTTTGGACAGCTCTCCCAGCATCAGCGAGGTACGAGGGGTCAGACTTGCCGGTTTTAATACAGTGGTACACCCGGCAGCAAGGGCCGGGCCGATCTTCCACACAGCCATGAGCAACGGATAGTTCCAGGGGGCAATCTGGCCCACCACGCCAACGGGTTCCCGGCGGTAGATGGTGGTGTATCCACTTGTGTATTCCCCTGCGTGATGACCGCTGTTGTCCCGGGCCGCCCCTGCAAAAAAGCGCATATTGTCGATGCAGAAGGGCAGATCCCCGCCAAGACTTAAAAATTCATAGGGCTTGCCGGTGTCCTCGCTCTCTGTTTTGGCCAGTTCTTCGATGTTTTCCTGCATGAGGTCTGCCAGTTTCCACATCAGCATGCTGCGATCCCGTGGGGGCATGGCGCTCCATGCCGGAAAGGCTGCTTTTGCGGCAGCAACGGCTTTGGCCACATCTGAGGCACCGGCCTTGGCAACCTGGTCGATAATTTCTCCTGTTGCAGGATTCTCTATGTCCAGAACACCTTCTGAACCATCACACCATTGGCCATTGATCCAAAGTTTCATACCATTCTCCTTTATTTGTGTTTGAATGAAGATTCACCCACCTGCGGCGTTGCATACAAATTTAACATCCTCACAACCATTAGGTTGCTCCGGTATTAAATTTGTATGCGCCTTGCATCTGGGTAAATTCCCATTCAAACACGGGGTTCTGTTTGGGTTTTTAATTATTATCTTTAATTTCTTTAAACACTTCTTCCATGATCTCAAGGGCCCGGTCCAGGGTTTCCATGGGAATGTTCAGCGCCGGTTCAAACCGGATGCATTTGGCGTTGGACAGCGTTCCGGAGGTGATAACACCACGTGAAAAGAGCCCTGCGGCCAAGTGGTAGCCGATCTCGTCGGAGACAAACTCCATGCCGATGAGAAGGCCTTTACCTGTGACCTTGTTCATAATACCGGGATAGGTATCTTTGAGTTCATTAAGGCGTTTCATGACATACACCCCTTTTTCGGCAGCCTGTTCGGCAAGACCTTCTTCCTGGAGTACTGTGATGGCTGCAAGGGCGGATGCGCAGGCCAGTGGGTTGCCGCCGGTGGTGGTGGTGTGCAGGAAGGGGTTGGGCTCCATTACTTCCCAGATGTCATGGGTGGAGAAAAATCCAGACATGGGGACCACTCCGCCGCCAAGGGCCTTGCCAAAGCACATGATATCAGGGGTTACATCCCAGTGGTCCACACCGAAAATTTTGCCGGTGCGTCCGAATCCGGTCTGAACTTCATCAGCGATCAACAGCACGCCGTAATGGTCGCAAAGCTGGCGTAGGCGGGGCCAGAAATCATCCGGAGGTACAATGGCACCCGCCTCTCCCTGGATAGGTTCGGCCACAACAGCAGCAATGCCGTTACCCACCTGTTTGCTGGTTTTAAGCAGACGTTCAACTTCATCGGCATCGCCAAATGGGGTATGCTGAACCCCCTCAAGCAGGGGCAGCAGCGGCTGACGAAAGACATTTTTACCCATGAGCGAAAGCGACCCCAGGGTTTTCCCGTGGAATCCTTTGAGCATGGCAATGAATCCCTTATTGCCGGTGTATAGTTTTGCAAGTTTCATGGCGCCTTCCACTGCTTCCGTGCCGGAGTTGGCAAAAAAACCGTACTGGATATCTCCGGGGGTCAGCATGCCGATGACTTGTGCAAGCTTTGCCCGCAAAGGATCCAGCATTTCCTGGCTGTACTGGGGGCTTCTGCCTAACTGTGCTTTTACCGCCTCCACAATTTTGGGGTGCCGGATGCCGAAGGAGTAAAGACCGAAACCGCCAAGCAGATCAATATATTCACGTCCAAGAATGTCTTTGAGGATAGAGCCCTGGCCCGTCCACTCCGTGACGGCAAAGCTTCCTTCTTCGGTGACCGATTTGCGGTATTCCAGGAACCCTTTGTTGACATGGTTCCGGAAGTTGGCCACCGTCTCTTTGGCCACGGCTTCCCTTTCCTGCCGGGTAATATCCGCATCATTTTTTTTAATCAGGTCAACGTATTTGTTTGCTTCTTTAAACGCTTGGGTAATATCCCTGCTCATTTTGTTTTATTCCTTTTCTCCCTACATTTAAGTAAAAAGTGTTTTAAGGTTTTAGTTTTTATAATGTTATCTTATTTTTACTGAATGATCAGTAAATAATATTTTTATAGCTGTTGATGTTTATTATTGTCTTGTTTGTCTGTTTAATTACAGGGTTTCTGTATTGTACAGTTTGCCTTTGGCAAAAACTTTTTCAATGTTGATTTTGCTGATATCCTGGGGTGCTACCTGCCCGGGGTTGCGATCCAGGACGATAAATTCAGCTTTCATGCCTGGTTTAAGAGATCCCCTTTCATTCTCTTCAAAAACGCTGTAGGCGGCAGCGGTAGTGAACATCTGAATCGCTTCGTTCAGGGTGGTACGTTCCGGCGCATAGGGGTGGCATACCGCTGCCTGGATCCCTGCAAGGGGGGTATAGGGTGTTACTGGGGAGTCGGATCCGCCGCAGATCACCACCCCTGCATCCAGGATGGTTCGGTAGGGGTGCAGCCGTTTGTGGCGGGACGGCCCGAGCATTTGCTCATAAAACGTCTGGTTCTGCATAAGATAGGGGAAAAATGCCGGCTGCATGGCGGCAATAATTCCTGCTTTGGCCATGCGTTCAATCTGGGTGGTGGTGGGGATTTCAAAATGTTCAATGCGGTGGCGATGATCCGTGCGGGGATATTTTGCCAGGGCCTTTTCCATGGCGTGCAGCACCTGTTCAATGGCGGCTTCAGCTTCACAGTGCACGGCAATCTGCAGGCCTTTGGCATGGGCTTCACAGATAAATTCATCCATCTGTGCCTGGGTAAAGGTTAAGGCGCCGTAATTGTCGGGCTGATTCGTGTACGGTTCGAATAACGCTGCCGTATAGCAGTCAATGGCGCCGTCGGCAAAAATACATCCGCCGATGCGCGTTAACCCCAAATCCAGACTTGACTGCACGTCCCGGTTCTGGTTCCAGTGTACAGTATGGAGGGGCAGATCCTGGTGATGCCGGTGGAAAAAGGTTGAAAATTCAGGCTCCCCGTCCTTTCCCTCAAGGCAGTGCAGACAGGTGATGCCACTTTTCAATGCTTTGCGGGCTGCCAGTTCATAGCCTCTGACAATCGTATCTTTGGAGATCATACGGTCAATCTGGGGCATTACAAAGGCAAGGGAGGCCGGGTCCCGGACCAGTCCGGTCATCCGGCCGTTTTCCGTGTCCACTCCGTCCATTTCACCTGTCACACCCAGGGCATTTATGGCCAAGGTGTTCAGGGATAAAAAGTGAAGAGATGTATGGACCACAGCCAGCGGAACATCCGGACAGACCGCGTCCAGTTCGGCTGTATCGGGCATTCGTTTTTCCTGCACCAGCTGGTCGTTTAAACGGTAGGCCAGCACCCATTCGCCTTTTCCCAATGTTTTACGGTGTGCCGCAATACGGTCAAATGCCTCGGCAAAACAGGTGCAACCGCTCAGATCCGCACTGCCGAGCACCTGACCCGTCCATTCTAAATGCTGATGGGTATCAATAAATCCGGGCAGCACCGTTTTCCCGCCCAGATCCATAACCTGTACAGACCCCTCGGGGTAAAGCGCCACAAGTTTATCATGATCGCCCATAGCCTCTATGATATCACCATCCACCACCATGGCAGAAAATTGAGGCCGGGTTTGATCCAGGCTAATACCCTCTATATTGGTAAAAAGTGTTTTCATATCATCTCACGTTAAAACACTAAGATAACGTCGGGTTTGGATGGATATTTGCCCATAGGCAAGGCGCAAGGACCGTTGTAACCGGAGCAACCTCATGGTTGTGAGGATTACAACGGTCCGCAGCAATGCCGCAGATGGGTGAATATCCGTCCAAACGCTATCTGGTTTTGATCATTGTCCACAACTCATCGTAATACCGGTTATTCTTTCCAAGGTCGGTAATAAATTCAAGGGTCTTCATGGTCTCTTCACTAGGATAAATCGCCGGATTGGTCAGATCCTCAGGCGTGATAAATTCCTTGGCAGCCTTGTTGGGTGTGGCATACTGGGTCCAGTTTGAAAGTGCGGCGCCATTGTGGGCATCCAGAACCCAGTTGATGAATGTGTGTGCATAGTCCACATGGGGGGCACCCGCAGGAATGGTCATGTTGTCTGCCCAGATCACGCCGCCTTCCTTGGGATTGGCAAAGACAACCTGGTCAGGGTGGTCAGCCACGGCCCGCAGGGCATCGCCGTTATAAACCAGGGCAGCAACGGCAGTGCCTGCAACCACCTTGGAACGACCGCCGGTTCCCACATCAAATCCGGCAAAGTATTTGCTGGATTTGGTCTCGATCATCATGTCGGCAAGGGCTTTGAGCTCCCCCTTGTCCAGGGTGTTAACGCTTTTGCCCATATATTTCAGGGCAATGCCCAGCATTTCACGGATGGAGTCAATCATTACCACAGGACCCTTGCGGGAGGCCGGATCAAAAAATAAAGATGTGGACGCCACGTAGTCGTCGCCCAGCTTCTTTTTATCATAGAGCATGCCCACGGTGCCCCACTGATAGGGTGCAGTGTAAACGTTGCCCGGATCATAAGCTGCGTTCCGGAAAGAGGGTTCCAGGTTTGCCAGGTTCGGTAATTTTGAATGATCCAGCTTCTGAAGCAGGTTCAGCTTGATCATGGTGTTGATGATGTAGTCGGACGGAACAACCACGTCATACTGATTGACACCACCGGCCTGGAGTTTGGCAACAAGCTCTTCGGTGGATTCGTAAAGCTCTACTCGGCTTTTGATGCCGGTATCTTTTTTAAAGTTGTCCATAAAGTTCTCGGGCATATATTCACTCCAGATCAGGACTCGAAGCTCGTCCGCAGCAAAAGAGGCCGCCGGCAACTGCAGACATACGGCAAACACCAGCAATAGGGTTAAGGTTATTTTTTTCATGTTTTTCTCCTTTTATTATTTAGGTATCTTTGCTGGAAATTTTCTGTGAAAGAATAACCAGCGTAATGGTTGCAAAAATGCCAACGGTCGACAGGGCATGGATCTTGGGCGTAATACCCCGGTGAACTTCACCGTAAATATACAGAGGCAGGGTGACAGAAGTGGGCCCGGCCGTAAAAAAGCTGATGATAAAGTCATCAAGGGAGAGGGTTAAAGCTAGCATAGCCCCGGACACGATGCCCGGCATCATTAACGGCAGCAGCACATGCCGAAAGGTATACCAGTTGGAGGCATACAGATCCCTTGAGGCCTCTTCGATTTCATTGTTAAAGGCTGCAAGCCGGCTTTTGACCACCAGGGCCACAAAGGCCACCTGAAAGGTGACGTGTCCGATGATCATGGTCACAAGTCCGGGTTCGAATATGGAAGAGATCGAACGCAGACAAGTAAAGGCAATGACCAGGGCACCGGCAAAAACAATCTCCGGGGTGATGACCGGCAGATAGAGGTTGATGTCAAAAAAGGTCATTACTTTCTTGGACCATGGAAAACGGGCCAGGCCCATGGCAAGGGCGGTGCCTAGGATTGTGGCAATGAGGGTGGAGACCACAGCCAAAATAACGGTGTTGATGCAGGCTTCAATGACCAGGTCATCATGGACCAGTTTTGCATACCAGTCCAGGCTGAACCCGCCCCAGTGAATGCCGAAACGCGACGCATTGAAAGAGTAAACCATAACGGCCAGCAACGGCGTGTAGAGAAACAGATAAGTTGCAATGGCCAGAAGTTTGTAACGCATTCCCAATTTCAACATTATACCATCTCCATTTTTTGGCCTTTGCGGTTCAATATGACCAGGGCAATAAGGGTTAAAGACATGAGCGCAAGGCTGACCGCCGCACCAAACGGCCAGTCACGGCTTTTGCCGAACTGCTGCTGGATCAGGTTGCCCACCAGCATATATTTGGCCCCGCCCAGAAGATCCGGAATAAGGAACATGCCCATGGCCGGTACAAAGGTCAGAATGGCGCCCACGGAAAGTCCCGGCAGGGTCTGGGGTAAAATGGCCTGACGGAACACCCGCAATTTGCCGCAGTAAAGATCGTTCGCCGCTTCCACCAGGCTCCAGTCCAGTTTTTCGACACTGGAATACAAGGGCAGGGCCACAAATGGCAGAAACGCGCTGATCATGCCGATATATACCGCAAACGAACTGGGGTATAACGGACTGTCCGGGGGCACCAGGTGCAGCCAGGATGCCATTTTTGCAATGGGCAGCCCCGGTGCCAGAACAATCTGCCAGGCATAGGTCCGGATCACCAGGTTGGTCCAGAAGGGGATGATCAGTGCTGTGAGCCACAAATACCGGGTTGCCTTATCCCGTGTTGAGATAAAAAAGGCTAAAGGGTAAGACAGAATAATGCACACGATGGTGGTAATAAATCCGGCAATGACCGAACGTAACAGGATTTTCAAATAGTCCGGGCTCCAGCCGAACAGGCTGTATCCTGCCAGTCGTTTGTAGTTTTCCAGGGTGGCGACCCATTCGATCTCACCGTAGGCACCCCGGGTGGTAAAACTGATTACAATCAATGACAGTGCGGGTATGGAAAGAAAAAGCATGATCCAAAGCATGCCCGGAGCAATGCGCAGAAGGCCTTTGGTTCTTATTTTTCCGGGTGTAGACAGCTCCCCGTAGAGTATTTCCGGTTTATCTATAATTTTCACAGGATTGTAGCTCCTTGAATTTTTATTGTGATTAATCGTCTATGGTTACCAGCGCTTCTTGCAACAATTCCACCCAGATCTCATCGCCGATTTCAATTTTGCGGTGGGGGGCAGTTCGTATGCGCAGGTTGCCGGTTTCAAGGGTGAGGTTCTGATAGGTGCCCCGGTAGTATTTTTCAGTGACACGGGACCGGATTCCGTTTTGGGCGGGCTTTTCTCCACGCAGCCTGACACCCTCGGGGCGGATGACAAGAGAGCCTTTTTCCCATTCAGGCATGATATTCGGCACAAATTCACCAAAACTTGACCGAAGAACATTTCCCTGGCGCTCAACGCCAAAGATATTTGCCGTGCCGATGAATTCGGCCACAAACCGGCAGTTGGGCTGGGTGTAAATTTCTGAAGGCGTGCCACACTGCAGGATGTGCCCGTCTTTCATGACGGCAATACGGTCGGAAACCGTCAACGCCTCTTCCTGGTCATGGGTGACCAGGATAAAATTTTTCTTAAGCCGCAGCTGCAGTCGACGAAGCTGCTCCTGAAGCTGAACCCTTAACTTGGCGTCCAGGGCGGACATGGGTTCGTCGAGCAGCAGGATTTCCGGTTCGCACACCAAGGCCCTGGCCATGGAGACCCGCTGGCGCTGGCCACCGGAAAGCTGATCTGGATAGCGGTCAGCAAATTGTTCAATCTCCAGCATTGCCAGCATTTTTTCCACTTTAGGGGCAATTTGTGTTTCCGGTACTTTTCGTGAACGCAGGCCAAAGGCAATATTGTCGTAGTTCTTCAGGTGGGGAAAAAGCGCATAACTTTGAAAGACCGTATTCACCGGACGTTTGTTAGCCGGGATATCAAGAATGGGATTTCCGTTTAAAAAAAGATTGCCGTCGGATGCGGTCTCAAGACCTGCAATGATTCTTAAAAGGGTGGTTTTCCCGCAGCCTGACGGACCAAGAAGTGTAAAAAGTTCTCCCTGGTTGATGCGCAGATCTACATTGTTAAGTGCTTTCACTTCACCGTAATTTTTGTGTAACCCACACGCTTCAAGACAATATTCCATGTTGTCACCTGAGTTTTTAAGTTTAATCTTCAATGTGTTGTTAATTTAGTTTGTGTCGTGTTCAAGGCGGAGTCCGGGTGCCTGTATGCCAGGCAATCCCAAGTTTCCTGTTTTACTGAATAGTCAGTGAAAATAATGAAGCGACGCATCCCTGATTCCTTTTTGGCAATTGTGCTTTTCATTAAAAATTTCCACCCCTCAAGATTTCAATGGTTGCAGCTTTTGCCGTATCTGCAAAATCTTCAAAGGGTTTGCCCTCGTTTAAAAAATGGGTGTGAAACTCCAGGCCTTCCATAAGGGTCAGCACATAGTCCGCTGCTTTACGTTCGTCGCTTACCTTGATAACCCCTTCTTTGTTAAACACAATAAACGCGTCTTGCAGATAATCGCGAAACCAGCTGAACATGTCTCTAAGGATCTTGCGAATACCTTCATTCCTGAAGCTTTTGTAATAAAATCCAAAATGGACCCCTGGATCCACGGTACGGTTCCACTTGAAGCTGAAGACCAGGTCCATCAGTGCATCAAACCGCCGGTCACTGTCGGCTATCAGATCAAACGCAAGCATATGTTCCGCCTTGTATTTGGAGATCAACAGCTCTATGAGTTCGCGCTGAAGGTTTTCTTTGTTTTTGAAATAGTGAAGGATCAGGGTCGGGTGAATATCTATGTACTCTGCAATTTTTCCGATGGACGTGCCTTCAAACCCCTTTTCAATTAAAACCCTATAATACCCTTCAAGAATTTCAGGTTTCCTGGTTTCTGCATTTCGGTTTTTTCTGGTTGCCATATAAAAGAGTCCGCCTTAAAGGGTATTTTAGTTTTAGTATTAAAATATTTTTTGTATTTCAAAGTTACATTTTATGTATTCTTTACATTCACAAAATTGTATTGTCAATAAAATTCACTGCTCATTCAGTTAAAAGAATAAAGCGTGCTAAAAAGAGAAGCGTGGTACATTGGTCAGGCCTGTTTTTAAATGAATGTTTGATTTTGTTGCGGGTAAACCTGTGTGTTGATACATTATGTTTACCCTTGGATATAGTTCTGGGAAGACGGTGAATTCCCTGACCTAAAGGCGGGTTTCCCTTGATAATTGACCGTTGCAATGGTAATTGTACCTAACTTAACGAAAGAGGATAAAAAATGAGAGCAAAGTACCTGATTCTTACCTGTTTTTTCTTTTTTGCTATAACAACCTGCGTTTACGCAAAGGCCATGTATGTATCCGGCGTCACCCGGATCACCATGCGCACGGGGCCAGATGTCACCCATAAAATTGTTTCCATGGTCACCTCAGGGGTAAAACTGCAGATTCTGGAGTACAACAAGGACTGGTCCATGGTACAGGACTCTGCCGGGAAAACCGGATGGGTGCTGACCCGTTTTCTTACCGATGACGTGCCCAAAGCCCTTTTGGTTGAACGGTATAAAAAAGAAAATGAACAACTGGCATCAAAACTTTCGGCAGCAGAAGAGACTGCAAATACCCTGGATATTGAGAACAAGTCGCTTAAGGAAATTGCGCAAAAATATAAAAAACTCAAAGATGCTTCGGCAAGCTACCTGAAGCTTGAGACCGAACATAAAGCGCTTTTGGAACAGTCCCGGGAACAGGAAGAACGTATTCAAAATCTTGAGCAAAGTATCAAAAGTGAAGTCAAACTCGGTCTGCTTTCCGGGGCCGGTGTTTTTATTGTGGGGCTGATTTTCGGCATGAGTACTCGCAAGAAAAAGAGAGGTTCCTTGTTATCCTGATCTAGCCTTACTGTTTTTTAACACCTTATAAATATAGTAAAGAAGTATTGAGAAATGATTGAAACCGATTTTCTGGTCATTGGCAGTGGTGTTGCCGGTTTAAGCTATGCATTGAAGGTTGCGCAGTTTGGCCGGGTAACGATTATCACTAAGAAAAAAATTAATAAGACCAATACGGCCCTGGCCCAGGGCGGTGTCGCCGCCGTATTCAGCAAAACGGACTCCTTCAGGGAGCATGTGGCGGATACCCTGGCGGCAGGGGACGGGCTTTGTGCCGAAGATGTGGTCAACATGGTCGTGACAAACGGACCGGAAAGAATTCGGGAACTGGTTGATCTCGGGGCCCACTTTAATCTGGACGGCGACGGCAAGTATGACTTTTCCCTGGGCCGGGAGGGGGGACATTCCCAGAACAGAATCATCCATGCCAAGGATCTCACCGGCAAGGAGATTGAAGATGTCCTGGTGGCCAATGTCGAAAAACATGAAAACATCACCATTTTGGAAAATCGTGTTGCCGTTAACCTGATTACCTATTCCACAAGCGTCCGCAGCGGTCTGGTGAGAACCCAGCATGAAAACATCTGCTGCGGGGCCTATGTGCTGGATAATGACACAGGTAAGGTGGAGGCCGTTTCCGCTAAAGTGACCCTGCTTGCCACAGGCGGCGGTTCAAAGGTTTATTTGTATACGTCAAACCCTGACACGGCCACAGGCGACGGCATTGCCATGGCATACCGGGCAGGTGCCACCGTGGCAAATATGGAGTTTGTCCAGTTCCATCCCACCTGTCTGTTCCACCCCGAAGCTAAAAATTTCCTTATTTCCGAGGCGGTTAGAGGGGAGGGCGCTTATCTCATTGATAATAAGGGTGAGCGGTTCATGGGCAAATATTCACCGGATCTGGAACTTGCCTGCCGGGATGTTGTGGCCCGGGCCATTGACAATGAATTGAAAAAAACCGGTGCGGATTCCGTGTTTCTGGATATCACCCGCAAGGATGCTGATTTTGTCCGTAAACGGTTTCCAAATATTTATGCAAAATGTCTGGACTATGGCATTGATATCACCAAACAGCCCATCCCGGTGGTGCCGGCAGCCCATTATATGTGCGGCGGCGTCGCCACGGATCTTAACGGGCGAACCGACATCCAGTGCCTTTATGCCGTGGGGGAAACTGCCTGCACCGGCCTGCACGGTGCCAACCGCCTGGCCTCCAATTCGCTTCTCGAAGCCTTGGTCTATGCCCATAATGCCTCCCAGGCCTCATTAAGAGAGTTTGAACAGGCTGCCAAAAAATCCAAAGTTGAGCTGGCCCCCTGGGATGAGACAAATACCCTGGACGCGGATGAAGCCATCATGGTGACACACAACTGGGATGAGATCCGGCGTCTGATGTGGAATTATGTGGGCATTGTTCGTTCGGATAAGAGACTTCACCGTGCCTTGCGCCGCATTGAAATGATTCTTAATGAAATTGAAGAGTACTACTGGGACTTTAAAATTACGGCAGATCTAATTGAACTGCGCAACCTTGCCAATGTGGCGGAATTGATTATTAAATCCGCATTAATGCGCAAGGAGAGCCGCGGGTTGCACTACAATTTATGGTATCCTGAAAAGGATGATGCCAATTGTCTGACTTCAACCCTGGTCCGGAAAACTTTTTAAAAAAAATTTTTGTTAAAGCAGTGAGTTGTCAGCTGATGACTCACTGCTGATCTCTTGTCTTAAGGGCTTTAATTTAAACGCTTATTTCAACCATTCTTTTATAAATTCCTGGGCTGGAACCGGGTATCTCTGTGGCCAAGGTGCTTTTTTTATAAAATTCCATTTGATCTTCATCAACCCATCCAACAATGGCATAGCCATATTCATTATCCCACATGTCACTCAAACAAGAAAAAAGAAGTTGGGTGCCAATGCCCTTTTCTCTTGCTTCCAGTTTAATACCAATGGGCCCAAAATATCCTTTTGCTGTTGCATCGTAACAGGCGAATCCGATAATATTTCGGTCTTTTACACCAATAAAACAAGAAATCGGTAATTTTGAAAAGCTTCTTTCACACTCATTGGCCCAGCTTTCATTAAATTCCTGCCGCACAAAGTCCACGACTTTGCCTTTGTCGCCGGATAGGGGCCGGACAATTTTAAAATCGCCATTAAATTGTTCTTTTCTATACTGTTCGAACTGCAACTCATACAGTTTTATTAATAAATCCGGCATCGTTGCCTTCCATTTTTTGTAAGAAAGTCAGGGTAAGTTAATCAAATTGTTGACGCTTTGCTGTTGGTTATGCCTGGGTTATTCTGTCAAGCCTATAATCGCCGAGGCAAGCCCTGATGGATCAAGCTGGTTTAAACGCGGCATCAACAGGCCTTTGAGAGCAGGATTCGAGGGGGCGATGGCATCATAAAGCTTATGGATTCCCAGCTCCTTGCACATCCGGCAGGCCGGGGATGCTTTCCTGCATGCCTTCAATTCTTCCGGCGTTAAGGTGCAAAAATCATTGGCAACTTTTTGGCCCTGTTCATAGGTGGCGCAGCAAAGATCCACAGAACCGTCATGGCCAATAGCAATTGTATGGTCAAGCAATTCGCATGCTTGATCGCTTAAAAAGTCCGATGTCAACATCAATAGTTCTTCTGGAGGAATCAGATACTCATCAAGAAGGCTGGCTGCGTTTTCACCCAAGGTTCCGTTTTTGAAGTGAAGATAGTTTTCCATCGGCATCATGTGGGCCGGAAGGGCGTTGAACCTAAAGCCCATTTCCCGGGACAGGTTCTGCATGCTTTCCAGTTCTTCTCCCAGATTGCTGCGGTAAAGGTGATAAAAAATTTCGACATCTATGTTGTTGGGATGAATGTCCATCTGTTCCCTTAAGCCTTTCATGGCCCTCAAGACCTTGTCTATCCGTCCTTTTTTATGGGTCCGCCCGTAAGTCTCCTGGTTGGCACCGGATATCGATATCCGCCAGTTTGTCGGGCCGGCAGCGACAATTGACGAAAAATCGATGTTACAGTTCATATTGCTGGAAATGATGCAAGGCCAGTCCCGGTGACGTACATCGTCGATCAGATGCGGCAGTTGGGGATGCAACAAAGGCTCCCCCCAGTTAAACAGACATATGGAAACCTCTTGATCCAAGTATGCCTGATCTATCTTGTCCAGAATTTGATTGAAACGTGCCCGTTCCATTAGGCCTTCTGGTCGGCCTGTATGTTTGAGTGAGCCCACAGGACATGATGGGCAGCGTAAGTTACATGAACCGACAACATCAATATAATAATACACGATAGATGATAATCTCCTCTGGACTTTTTTACGGATTCATCAAATCTTACAAAAAAAGCGTCTGTCTTGAGCAATGAATTGAGTCTATCCCACAGTTGTTGGGAATGCAAATTTTATAACGCGTTTGTCCTAAAATATTGGATGCGTGGCTAGACAGGATTATTTTCATCAACAGCACGGTCAAAAGATGCATGCCAATACTGACCGATTATCCAGGAGGGCTTGGGTTTGTCGGCTGCGAATTTATCCTTGCGAAACAAATATGAATTGATTATAGTTTTAAAACTTAAACATATATCCGCGAAGTTATTTTGGACTATCCCAAAGCCTTAGGTTTGATAAACGGGACAGACTCCACTGCCGTGACGTTCACAGTAACCCATTGCCATGTGAGGGAATATGACCGAAAAAACGCAGGAAAAAGAAGAGCAAAAAAACACCGAAGTCCCCATGCCGATTGATCCGGCATCGGAAGAAATCACCAAACTGATTCGCAGGCGTGCCAACTATGCTGCCGGCGTTGGCCTGCTGGGATTACCTTTTATTAATTTTGCCGGTGTTACCGTCATTCAAGTCGGGCTGGTGAAAAGCCTTTGCGCCAAGTATGACAAAACATTCAGCGAAACTGCCGCGAAAAATATCATCTCCGGCCTGCTTTCCAGCGGCGCCGTTACCTTGGCATCTCCAGCGGCCCAAGGCGTTGCCATCGTCATTCCCCTGGTGGGGCTTCCGCTGGCCGTCGCCACAACACCGGTATTGAACGGAATAAGCACCTACGCACTAGGGCATGTGTTTGCCACGCATTTTGCCCAAGGCGGATCGCTTGTCGGGACGGCAGCCGGAGAACTGTCGGGCAGCTTTAAGTCTGCTGTTCAGGTTGCCAGGCAAAAAATGGCAAACCTGATCGCCGGAAAACAGGGTGCATCTGAAACAGCATAGATCTGTATTTTGTAACCTGGCTGTTTTTAATTCGATCCGAAATTTAAATTAGACCTGATTTCTTAGCAAACCGGACCTATGTCTGGTATTACTGAGATATTTCGCTTATTCTTGGGTAAACCAAACCAATGACTTCCTGTGTTGACGAAATGACATCCACGTTTCTGTCCAAAATTTCATTTCTGGAACAGTTTTGCGCCTGTGTGGCAAAATACCCGGACCGGCCTGCGGTCAGGGATGACCGCCAACAATTAACCTTTAAGGAGTTGGATTGCCGTTCGTGCTTCGTCGCAGAGCGTCTCAGATCTTTGGGTCTGGGGGAAAGCACCATTCCTGAAAATTACGACATTGATTATCCGGAAAAAGCAGCGGTGTCCCCTTGGGTTATAGTATTGACCGGCAGAACCGTTGATGCGGCCTTGGGCATTCTTTCGGTGCTTAGGGCAGGGGGGGCCTATATCTGCGTACCTTCAGACGCGCCCGAAGCCTATGTCCGTCAGATTGCCAAGACCTGTCAGGTGACGGCGATACTGACCTCCGGCCCCGGTCATAAAGGCGTCGAGAATGTTCCCTGTATTGACCTGACCGACCTGATCGATCCGGGACTTTACAGCGGCGCATTATCAGACGCCTTTGACGCTTCAAATCGGTTTATCCCCCATCCTCGGGATATGGCCACCGCCATATTTACCTCCGGCTCAACCGGGCGGCCCAAGGGGGCGGTACTTGAGCACCGAGCCATCTCTTCCATGCTGGCCTGGCAGAAATCATATATGGATCTTCCCCCCGGGTCACACACCGCGGCGTTTGCGCCCTTGGGATTTATTGCGGCGCCCTGGGAGCTGTTCTACCCTTTGGCCTCGGGCATGACTCTGCATATCTTAAGTGAAACGGTCCGGCGGGACCCCTTGGCCATGGAAGCCTATTTCGAGCGCCATAATATCCGGTACGTTTTTCTCTCTCCGGATATGGCAGAGATGTTCAGCCACAACTGCAGCGGACAGTCATTGAAGTACGTCCGGGTAGCCGGCGGTCCCCTGCGCTCTTGTTCCCGCACCCCCTATGAAATTTTGTATTCCCTTGGCATGTCTGAAAATGGTGGTTCCGTCACTTTTTTATCCATTCAGAGGGCATATGAATCCAATATTCCCCTGGGCGGCGCTTTCGGTCCTTCCCGGATCTATCTTGTGGATGATCAAAACAATATAGTTTCGCCGGGTGAAATAGGGACAATGGCAATCAGTTCCCCGTCCCTGGCCAGAGGCTATCTGGGGATGCCCGAAAGAACCCGCGATTGTTTCATCGTCAATCCCTATACCGATGTCCGGCCTTCGGTGTTTACGCCTTCTGGGGAAGAAGCACGCATGGATCGTTCAGCCTACAACCGTCTTTATCTGTCCGGAGATCTTGCCCGTCTGGATGTAAACGGAATGCTGGTCCATTGCGGGCGCAGGGATTTTGTTGTCAAGATTCGGGGCATGCGGGTGGATCCCGGCCATGTGGAAGCGGTATTGGCCGGCTGCGAGGGTGTACGAGAATGTGTGGCTGCTGCCCAAAAAACATCGGATAACGGGGTGGTTTTGTGCGCCTGGACCGCCGGAGATAACCTTGATGCCCAGGTTTTAAAAGAACGGCTGGCAACCCTTGTGCCGGCATATATGGTACCGGACCGGATTAAAATTATGCACGCCCTGCCCAGGGGCGTTCACGGCAAAATTGAACGCTCCATGCTTCCTGAAATTCCGGTGGAAAACATAGCCTCCGAGGGCTATGCTGATCCAAAGGATCTTATGCACATCCATAATCCCCGCCTGGATCGTCTGTGTGAAATTTTCGCAAAAAAACTACAGGTTCCCAGCGTAGCCCCGTTGGATAATTTTTTTGCCCTGGGAGGAGATTCCCTGAAGCTTGCAGGTCTGCAGCTCATGCTGCGCAGCGAATTCTCAGTGGATCTCTCCTATGGAGAAATTTTTCGCAGGCCGTGGCCGTCGGCAGTTTTTGAGATGATGGAACTGGCCGGAGATGCGGCAGACGTATCGCAAATTCCGGCCTCCCCGCCCCGGGACCTATACCCATTGACCATGCCCATGCGGCAGATGTACCTGCTGTGGCGACTGGGCCAGGATCCAAGGGCATACGAAGTTGATACCTGCATGATGGTGGAAGGGGATGTTGACAATCAAGGTCTGGAAGCGGCCTTTGCCCGACTGGTTGAGCTGGAGCCCCTCCTGCGTTCCAGGTTCGTTGAGAATAACGGTGAGCCGGGCTGGGTGATCGACGATACCGTAACCTATGATTTTGTAAGACACCGTGCGAAAGATCCGGAACAGGCCCGTCTGCTGTGGGAGAACCTCAGCCTTGCCCGTCCGGCCATAGATCTGTCCCGCGCGCCTCTTTTTTATGTGGTTTGTATCGAAATCAATCCCCGGTGCAGTTTTCTGGGGCTGACAACCCATCATATCCTTGTGGATGCGGCTTCGTCCCGTCTGCTGATGGATGCCTGGTGGGACTTGTACACGGCTGGAGAAATCCATGATCCCGGCGAGGGTCAGACCGTCCCCATGACGGACTATGTCCTTTGGGACCATGTCCGGCAGGACAGCCGGGGGCTTAAGACGGCAGAAAATTTCTGGCAAAAACAGTTGCTCCCTCTTCCTTCTCCGCTAAATCTCTCCGGCGCGGCATCCCCCAGGCCCCTTGCCCTGACACAAGGCCGTTCCGTAGCCCGTGTCGTCTTGGGGAAAGCGGACCGAAACGCCTTGGCAATACTGGCCGATCGTTACAGGGTGACGGCATTCCAGATACTGCTGGCGGTCTGGTCTGCATTTATTTCCCGCCAGGCAGCTGTTACAGAAGGGTTTGACAAAATCGTGATGGGCGTGCCTTTTGCCGGAAGGGACCATCCGGCACTCCAGTTTTGCAAAGGCATGTTCGTAAGGACATTGCCCCTGGTTTTTCGGCCGACGCCGGACGGGGTACAGCCATTTTCTGATTGGCTTCTTGAGGTTCGGGAAAGTTTTTTGGATGCCTGGGAACACCAGGCCTGTCCCCTTGAACGGATTGTTAAGGTGGTGAATCCCCCCCGGATTCAGGGGCGCAATCCCATGTTCGACGTGATGATCAACCGGCTTCCCCAGCCCCGGCCCTTCCCGGAATGCAAAGGAAATGACCAGGACGTCCGCGCCAGGATCGTGCCTGGATTCAATCGTCCCACGGCCATGTTCGACATGATCCTGGAGATCCGGGAGGGCAGGGATCAAATTTTTCTGGAACTGACCTATGCCCGGGACCTGTTTGCATCTGATCTGATGGCGGTTTGGGCTGAATCCCTGGCATCAATTGTCCGAATGGTTTGCGCTGATCCCGACACCACTCTAAAGCAGTTGCCCTGGCCTTCAGGCCGAATTGAACCTGAAATAAAACCGGCAGGAATGGATAAGACCCCGAACGTCCCTAAGTCTGCCTCTGATGGGACCAGTGCCGGCGATGATATGGCCGTCCAGGCACTGGTCACTGCCTGGCAAATGGTTTTGGGGGTCTCCACGGCCGGGCCGGATGACGATTTTTTTGAGTTGGGGGGGGATTCCATCACTGCCATGCGCCTGGAAGCGGAACTTTTTAAAGCCGGGTGGTATCTGCCCGCCACTGCAATCTATGAACTGGCCCGACTGGGTGAATTAATGCCGATGATAGAATCTGCGGAGATTTTTGACGACGAGGAAGATGAGTTTGTCTGATATCTACGGACGCCTTCCCCTGACCCCCATGCAGGAGGGGATGATTTTTGACTCCATCGCTTCTAAGCAGTCCGCAGCATCAAGACACAAATCAGGTCCCCGTTACCTGTCAGTGATTCATTTCAGGCTTCCCCAACCCTGGGATTCTGATGAACTTCATCAGCGCTGGTATGGTCTGGCCAAGATCCATCCTGCCCTGCGCACCCGGTTTTTTATGGATGATGACGGGCGCTTGACCCAGGCCTTTCCCAAAGACCATCTGCCCGGATTCAACATTAAAAATATCTCCGGCCCCTGCGCTGAAAATCAGGAACAGGCCATTGAACATTATCTTGAAGCGGTTCGCATCGAAGGAATAGATCCGTTTACCGGGCCCCTGTGCCGTCTGGTCCTGTTTGACAGGAGAGGGCTGGAAACAGAGATTCGGGATATCGGGTTTATATTCCACCATGCCGTGCTGGACGGTTGGAGCCTGTCCATCCTGATGAAACAGCTTCTGGCCCTGGAGAACCCCGTGGGCAAATGGGTGCCCTTCAGCCGGTACCTCCGGTTTTTAGCAAAACGGGATATTCATTCGGATCTTGCCTATTGGCATGCCAGACTTGAAGGCGTTCAAGCGGACTGCCGGCTTCCCGGCCCGAACCCCATTGCGGATCAAGCAGCGGACAGCACACGCTTGATCCCTGAACACCACAGGTTTTCGCTGCGGCAGAGCACTGCACTCTATGGTCTGGCCCGTCAGTTGCGCATCTCCCCGGGGCGTCTGCTTCACGCATTGTGGGCCGTGCTGTTGTGTCGGTATAATGATGGACGGACCGTGTTCGGTAATGTGATTACCGGCCGTATGGGAACGGTGCCTGGAGTGATGGAGATGGTGGGGATGTGTGTCAACACCATTCCAGCCAGTTTGGAGCTGCCCGAAGAAAAAATTTTTTCCGCCTGGATCAGGGAATGGAATACCCAGGTCTCCGAGGATGAGCGCCATGGATTTGTCTCACCCACCGCGTTGAACAAAATGATCCCCCATTATGCAGATTCTCTTTTTGTGGTTGATCCTGGAAGTCCGGCCGACGGTCCAGAATGGGTCCGGGGATATGGCGAGGCTGTGGCAGGCTTTGCTGCCGGCTTTGAATTGGCAGGGACGGTTCAGGCCTGTTTTTCCTATGATTCCCAAAAATACACGTCGCGGGCTGTGGCGCGTACAGCTGTCCATTTTTGCAACATCCTGGCCGCTGTTATCGAGAACCCGGATATTGCCTTAAAAGATATATCTTTTCTTCCGGATGAGGAAAGCGCCCTGCTGTTGGACTGCGATCCGTCGTTGCCGACAGCCGGCAACACCCTGATAATGCTTTGGCAAAACGCGGCTGCAGCCCATTTAGAGAAAATCGCCTTGGTTTGCGGCAGCACCCGCATGACCTACCAGGAGCTGGCGGAACGTGTGGATTCGCTGGCTGAAGTCCTGATTTATCGGGGCCTTGGGCCGGGTAATCGGGTGGCCTTAAAGCTAAATCGATCCCACCGCATCGTTATTGCTGTCCTGGCCATACTTAAAGCGGGAGCCGCCTACCTGCCCCTTGCCCCGGAATGGCCGGACGACCGGATTCGGCAGGTCCTGGCGGATACCCGACCGGACCTGGTGCTGGATGAAGCATCCTTTGACCGGTTCACTCATGTGCAGATTCCCAGGCGTAATGAACGGGTAAACCGAGCTGTTTTGCCGGAAGATCCGGCCTATATCATCATGACCTCCGGGACCACAGGACGCCCCAAGGGGGTCGTCGTGGAACACCGGAATGCCGTGGCGTTCTGCACCTGGGCCATGGACCGGTATCAATGGGGGCCGGACAGGCGTGCCGCCATTCAGACCGAGTTCGCCTATGATGTTGCTATTTGGGGGCTTTATCCGGCCCTGTTCAGCGGGGCAACGGTCCATATCCTGGAAGAAAAGATCCGGCATACCCTGCATCGGATAAGGGATTACCTGATTGAGCGGTGTATTACCCACATGGACCTGCCCGTTGCCATGGCCGAGGAGTTCATGGACAGGTTTCCCGGCAGCAAGGCTCCGCCTTCCCTGCGCTTTTTGGCAACCGGCGGGGATGCCCTTGGCCGCTATACCCGTGTGCCTTACACGGTTGTCAACGAGTACGGCCCCACTGAATGTACCGTGACCTGTACGTCATTTACCCTGTCCAGGGACTTAACCGCCATCCCCATCGGCAAACCCCTTCCCGGGATGCGAGCCCACATTCTGGACCGGATGGACCGGCTTGCCCCATTGGGCGTGTCTGGAGAACTTTGTTTTTCAGGGATTCAAGTGGCCCGGGGATATCTGGGGGACGATCTGCTTACCTCAGAAAAATTTATAGATAACCCTTTTTTTGATCCGAACCGTGACCGCTCTGAGCACCAACGGCTTTACCGTACCGGTGACCGGGCCTGCTGGCAGGAAACACCGGATGGTGATCGGGGGGATTTGGTTTTCCTGGGCCGGATAGACAAACAGGTCAAAGTAAGGGGATTTAGGGTTGAACTCGGGGAAATTGAAAGCGTGCTTCAGTCCTATACGGGGATCAACAGGGCTGTGGCAGCCTTGCACACGCCGACATCCGGAGGTGAGAAGCGATTGACCGCATGGGTGGTCTGTCCCTCCCAGACGTTTTGTAACGAGGATATTCTTGGTTTTCTTTCGGAAAAATTACCGGCGCATATGATCCCTGCGCTCATTCGGATAGACGCGCTGCCCCTGACCCCGGGCGGCAAGATAGACCTTCGCTCTCTTCCTGAACCGGATGGCAGGACCAAAGAGATTCCTGTTGCAGCTCCTGATACCCCGGCCGAAAAGGTTCTTTTGGCTGTCCTGGCGGATCTGCTGTCTGGAATGGCGGTCAATGTATTGCAAAGCTTTTTGGCAGCGGGCGGGGATTCCATCAACGCCATCCGTCTGGCCGCCCGCCTGGAGAGCCAGGGGTGGCAGGTTGCCCTCCTGGATATCATTGCCAGTCCCACTCTCAGGGTGCTGGCGGGAAAAATGACGGCGTTGAATGCGGTAAGCATACCCGATGCCAAAGAGGGTGATTATAAATCCGTGCGTCTTCCCCTTCCCGATGACGGATTTTGCAGACGAATGGAAGCGACCTGGGGAGAGGGCACCATCATCCTCCCGCCTACACCTACCCAGAAAATGTTGCTGACCCAGGCCGCCATATCCGGGCCGGCCGCCTATGCCGTGGCCGGACATTACAGGCTGCCGGACACGGCACCGTCCCCGGATGAGATCCGAAACCGCCTGGCTCTTGCCATGGAACGTCATGATATCCTGCGGGCCTGTTTTACCCTGGATGGGGATGGAACCGCCTGGATGGTCGTACCGCCCAGGATGGAAATCCCCTTTATTTATCATGATAAGGAAAGTCCCCAGGATCTAAAATTGCAGCTTACAAACCGGCTGGAAGCGACAACAGCAGGGCTGGATCCCGCTAAGCCCCCCCTGGTCCGCCTGGAACTTTTCAGGATGGCGTCGGGGCATCTGGAGATGCTGCTCCACTATCACCATTTGATCCTGGATGGCTGGAGCCTGGGAATCCTTTTCGACGAACTTTTTGGCAACGTGCCCGCAAGTTCGTTGCCAGCGCTCCCTTTCAGAAACTACCTTCAATGGGTGCATGCCCAGAAATCCCGTCCCGATTTCTGGGATGAAAAATTTCCCGCCCATACCCAACCGGCAAACCTGCCGGTTTTTCCGGCCCGGCATACTGTCAAGTCAGACTTTGAGGATCCCGAGCGAATTCAGAGTCTGGCATTGCTTTCTGGCGATGAATTCATGGCCTGCAAGATGACTGCCCACAAGGCCGGGACCACGCCTGGGGCATTTTTCATGGCTATTTGGGCCCTGATTTTGAGGCGATATGCAAACTGTCCGGATCAGGGGCCGATGATGCTTGGGTTTGTCTCTGCCGGTCGACCTCCTTTGCCCGGGATTGAGTCTTTGGTGGGCATGTGCGCAAGGACGCTTCCCGTATCCCTCGCACCGGCCGGCGATCAATCTTTCACAGACTTTGCCTCGGTTGTCCAGGAGCAGATGGATCAGGTCCAGGCCCGGTATGACGTGCCCGACACCATGGTCGGTCGTCTGCCCCGGCATCTTTTTGCCTTTGAGGCGGTTGGCACGGATAACGCAAATTTTCCCAGGCACTTATCCGCTCACGGCAGCGACGGCTACGACCTGGTGATCCTGTTCCGGGACGGCGGGGCTGATTCTGCCGCTGGATTCCGTTTTAATCCCCGGGCCGTACCGGCTGAACTGGTGGACATGCTCAGGGATCAGTTCCGGGTCATGGTCAAAAGGGTGGTAAAGACCCCTGATCTGTCTGCCGGCATCATTTCCCGACTTCCGGCAAAATCGGTTCAGCAACTTACGGAACAGTTCGGCCGGGGCAGGTATCTCCCCATAAATTTTCCCACTGCGGTTCACGCCTTCCGCGCCGCTGCCGGACGATACACGGATTTGCCTGCCCTGGCCTGTGGGGAAATCAGCCTGACCTACGGGGCGCTTGATGCCCGAACCGATGACCTGGCCAGCCGGCTTACTGCCATGGGGGCGGGCAGGGGATGTGTGATCGGAGCAGTCATGTCCCGGAGCCTTGCCGGAGCAGCCGTACCTTTAGCAATCATGAAGGCAGGGGCCGCGTACCTGCCCCTGGCACCGGACTGGCCGGTCTCCCGGATCAACGACATGCTGTCTGTCACCGATGCCAGTCTCCTGGTAACGGACTGTCTGGACGCTTCTGATATTTCTGTGCCAACCCTCGTGCTGACAAAGGATTTTGATGTGTTGGAACCGGCAGAGAAAGGCTCTTTTTTGCCGGATCCGTCCCCGAATGATCTGGCATATGTCATCTGTACCTCGGGATCCACAGGCCGTCCCAAGGCAACGGCGGTGCCCCACAGGGCGCTGGCCAACCAGGTTGCCTGGAGCCTGGACAGATTCGGGCTGTGCACCCATGACCAGGTCCTTCACACCATTGCCTTTTCTTTTGATCCATCTTTGTGGTTGCTTTTTCCGTTTTGGGCCGGGGGGGCTTGTTTGCGCATCGTTCCCGGGGAACTGCTTGTGGACAGTGCCGCCCTCATGGCTGCGCTCCACCGCTTTGGCGTCACTCGTTTGGTCCTGCCCACCCGGGTGGGGGATCTGCTTTTTGACCACGCCCGAAAAATTTCAAAGGAAACGGACGGGGGACGCAGCGGCTTTCCCCGATCCATGGTCTCTTTGTTTGTGGGCGGTGAATCCCCCCAAAGGCTTATGCCGGTGGATTTTGAAGTGATTAATGCCTATGGTCCCACAGAGACCTGTATTCAGGTGGTTACTTGTCAGGTCTCAACCATTTCCGGACCCAGCCGTATCATTGGGCGTCCTTTGGCCAATGTGCAGGTGTATGTGGTGGACAAGTCGATTGATCTTTGTCCTGTGGGTGTGGCCGGGGAACTTTGTATCTCCGGGCCCCAATTGGCGGCAGGATATCTGGGCATGCCCGGGGAGACGGCAAGGGTTTTTCTGGATAATCCCTTTTCTGACCGGCCGGGATTTGAGCGGATTTATAAAACAGGTGACCGGGTTCGCTGGCTGACGGATGGAAATCTGGAATTTTTGGGCCGTGCAGACGACCAGATAAAGGTTCGGGGATACCGGATTGAAATTGAAGAGATCCGCCAGGTGCTGATCGCCGCGCCAGGTATTCGGGATGCCCATGTGCTGGTCCAAAGGGACCAAACCGGTCAGCCCAGCCGACTGGATGCCTATTATATCCCCCGGCACACCTCTGATAGCCGGGAACAGATCCGGGCTTTTTTGACGTCCCGCCTGCCGGCATATATGGTGCCGTCCTCATTGACACCGGTCCGGCAGTGGCCCTTGAACGCCCATGGTAAGCTGGACAGGGACCGTCTGCCGGAACCGCATTTTGAAACGGTATCAGGCACACCGCCCCAAACCGAGGCGGAAAAAATTCTGGCCCGTTCCTGGCAGACCGTTCTGGGTATTTCAAACGTTTGTCGAGAAGATAACTTTTTCGACCTGGGGGGACATTCCCTGCAGTTGCTCAACATTATGGGACACGTGGCTGACACCCATTCCATCGAACTGCAGGATTTTTTTAAAACCCCGAAGCTCTCAGACCTGGCGGCCCGTATGAGACCGGTCGGGCAGGGAGCAGCCCACGGGGAAAACGTTGGATATGCCGATTCCGTTGGCGGAACTCCCGGCGAAGATAAGCATTACCAGCATCTTGTGGCTGCCGCCGCCCGGTTTTCCAACCCCCGCCGCCTTGGGTTGCACAAAATTATGATCACCGGGGCCACAGGTTATCTGGGTGCCTTTCTTTTAAAAGAATACCAGGAACAAACAACCGCTGAAATTCTTGTGCCGGTGAGGGGCGAAAAAAATCCACGGGAAAGGCTCCATGCAAGCCTTGCCTTTTATTTCGGCAGGGCAGACGCGGATCGTATGCTGGACCAAAATCGGATTATTCCTGTGACGGCTGACCTGAGCCGTTCCCAGGATGTGGCGTCCTTGACGACTGATTTTCCCCGCCTGGATATGATCCTTCACTCGGCGGCTGCCGTTAATCACTACGGTACTCCGGAATTGCTGACCGCGGCCAACGTCACGGCCACGGAACATTTGCTGGAATTGGCCGGCCGATATAAATACTGCCGGTTCATCCATATTTCAACACTTAGTGCCGTGAATCTGCAGGTGTTTAGTGAACTTACCCAAGACATGGGGCCAATTGCCCGGAACCTCTATGCCCGGACAAAGCAGACAGCAGAAAAACGGGTTCTCAGGGCCCGGGCCCGGGGACTGGACTGCCTGATTTTCCGTACGGGAAACCTGATCCTTGATACCGTAAATCATCGGTTCCCCCAGGCGGCCCCGAGGAACATGTTCCTGCGTATGGCCCGGATGATCGCCAAGACAGGTCTGGCATTGGACGGAACCGGCAAGATCGGCCCGGCCTTTGTGGATCAGGCCGCCCGGGCCATACGCCTTCTTGCCGATCTGGCAGATCCCGACCCGGGGGTCTTCCACATCGACAACCCTAACCGAATTGCACTGTCCCAGCTGCTTTCCATGGCCTTGCCCAAGACAAAATCCATTCGGCGTCTTGCCGTTAAAGCGCTGAAAGGGCAACTTCAGACCATGGGGCAGGCTGAACCGGGGGATCGGGCAGAGGCTGCCCGGCAGTTTCTGGCATGGATCGGGCAACAGGAAAGGGAGATCGCAGAGGGCGAAATTTTTAGCGGTGAGATAAGAATGGAATTGACCCTTACTCTGCTGGAGAATCTGGGATTTACCTGGCCCAAAATGACCCGGAAACTGGCTGAATCTGTTCTGAAGCGGGCTCTGACCCTGGATGAGGGCCTTGAAATGAATCATGTTGGTAAAAGGACAGGATAGTATATGGAACAAATGACCTATACCCGGGCGCTGCATGCCCTGTCCGGGCAAGACGCCGATACCCCGGCGCTCTGTTATAAGGCTGAGACTGCCCAGAAACTGACCTGCCGGCAGCTGGATGTTTACAGCAACCTGGCGGCGGAGACGCTTATCGCAGCCGGCTGCAGAAGCGGCATGTCCATCCCGGTGGTGCTGAACCGTGGACTGGATTGTATTGTCTGGGCACTGGGGATCATAAAGGCCGGGGCCGCAGCCGTGCAGTTGGCCGCAGACGTCCCTTTGAACCGTGCCAAGTATATCTTAGAAGATACGGGCGCTCCTTTTATTTTAACCCATGAAGATCTGGCAGACCGGTTCCCGGGGTGCCCCTGCAAAACGGTGGCTTCCGATTTATGGCAATCGGACGCATGGCAGATTGGGGCACGACAGGCTGAAGCCTTGCACCAGGCTCAGGCGGTCAGGGAAAATTTGTTGACCAAAGACAGCCCCATGCTGGTCTACTATACCTCCGGCACCACGGGAAATCCCAAAGGTGTGGTCGTCACCCATGCCAATGTCCTGGGATTTGCCGGGCGGCACAACGCATTTAACAATATCACGGCAGACAGCCGGGTGGCAGCCTTTGCCACGGTTTCATTTGATGCCTTTGTGATGGACCTTTACGCGCCCCTGATCGCAGGTGCCCGGGTTTACCTGGTGGGCGAAGCCGAGCGCATCTCCCTTGTGGCCCTTCACCGGTATTATATGCGCCATAAAATCGAACTTACTTTTTTGACCACCCGGGTGGGGGAGGCATATATGCGGACCTTTGACAATCCTCATTTACGCCGGCTGCTTACCGGCGGGGAGGTGCTGCGTGAATTTGTACCCAGAAGTTACGAGGTCTTCAATATCTATGGCCCCACTGAGACCACAGCCTATGTGACGGCTTTTCCGATTACCCATGCCCTGTCCGATTATCCCCTGGGACAACCGCTGCCCGGCATGAACGTGATGATGCTGGATGAAAACCTTGTCCCTTGTTCGCCGGGCAGGACCGGTGAGGTTTGTATTTCGGGTGACCAGGTCTGTGCCGGATACCTGAACCGGCCCCTGAAGACCAGTGAAGGGTTCACGGCCAATCCGCTATATGACCCGGAAAGGGATGATCCGGCTTTCAGCCGTATATACAGGACCGGGGATCTGGGGCAGCTGGGCCAGGATGGTCAGATCTATTTCAAAGGCAGAAAAGATCATCAGGTAAAGATCAGGGGATACCGCATTGAAACCGTGGAGGTGGAAACGGCCCTGTTGACCCACCCGGAAATCCGGCATGCCCATGTCCGGCCCTTTACCCGTAAAAGTGGAGAGATTGGCCTTGCCGCCTATGTGGTCAGGGCCCAGGGACAAGAGGACGAAGATGCATTTTTCCATACGATTAAGGACTATTTGAAAAACACCCTGCCGGTCCAGATGATCCCGGGACGCATGGGAGAATTGACCAGACTGCCCTTGAACGCTAACGGCAAAGTGGACGGAGCCGCCCTGGCCAATCCTGTCACCTTGAGACGGCTTTGACCGGGGACACATGTCCAAAAAAGAATTCCTCTGACCCACCAAGGTTGGAGAATACCCATAAAGGAAAATAGATGGAATTAACACCGATTTACAATAACCAGCCCGACATTTACAACTTAAAAGGGTTTGCACCCAGGATAGTGGGAAGAGATGATCTTAACGCCTTAGGCGTAAATGTTACACCGGATGAGACTACCATGGATCTGTTCGCCGCAGGGTGCCGTTCGTTTATGGGCCGCTGGGAGGCACGTACCGCCATCCCACGGTCCCGGGTGGAATTAACCCGGATTGATCTTGGCAGTGACCTTGAAATTCATAACTATACGTCACACTGTCCCACTCTGACCTATGAGGTGAGTCCGGTGCAGGGCTGCCAGGTGGGCTGTCTCTACTGCCTGGTCACTGACGGGGTCCATGAGCATACCCTCAGCGCCTATGAAAATTACGACCGGCTCCTGGAACCTATTTTGGAAAAACACCGGCACGAGGAACATTACTATTATTATTCGGCAAAGACCGAGGCCCTCCAGGAGGCTACCCTTCAGACCGGTATCGCCCACCGTATACTCAACACGTTTGTCCGCCACTATGAGATGTATCCAGATTCCAAGGCCCGGCTTTTTATCGCCTCCAAAGCCGGGATCAAACATCTGATGTATGCTTGGAACGGGGTGCGGATTATCGATCTTTTTGAGCAGCTTAAAGGAAAGATGCAGTTTAACACCAGCATCTCCATCATGCCGGATCATTTGCGTCTTGTGCTTGAACCTTTCGCCGCCAGGATTTCGGAGCGGATGGCTGCGGTCCGGGCGTGTCAGGAACGGGGCATTCTGTCCGAATCTGCCCTGGTCCAGCCCATTTTCCCTTCATATCTGAGCGACGGGGTGATCTCTGAATTTTTTGAAATGCTCCACCACAACGGCATCGTTAATTTCAAGCCCGAGTTCCTGACCGTATCACCGGCCAACCTTGCCTGGATCGGCCAACTGCTGGAATATTTTGACCCGGATCAGGCCCGGCTCCTCTATAACCTCTACCTGGCCCCCGAGAATCAGGATCATCGAAAACAACGGCAGCGCACGGCTCCGGAGCGCGAATTTTGTCTGGAAAAATTCAAACAACTTCAAAAGACCGGCCGCCATTACGGAATATCCATGTCCATCTGCTACTGGGTGCGCAAAGCGCTTGGGATTGATACCGATATGATCCCCATCATCAATGAAAACGGGTATCAGTGTCTGGGGTATCAGCGCAAGCTGTTTGACCCCCCGGTTCTATAGGCTAAACAGTTTGCTTTGTTGTAATCAGTTTGTTGTAGGCCCGGGTTGCAAGGATATAGATCATTGACGGGACAGGAGAGAAGAACAGCGAGAAGATAAAATTTCCCCAGAAGCCGATAAAGGTTTTTCGACCGAGAATACCCATGACCAGAGAAAAAACCAAATAAACAACAACAATAGCCGGCATAAGCGCCCCCCCTTTAAGTGAAATTTAGGTCAGCCGCTCTCGTTGTCAGGGCGGCTGTTTTGTTCTTTTTCAGGAATAACATATAGGATGCCCCAATGATTGGCAGGCACTGGCGCATAAAAAATCTTTACGGTTTTTCCGGTGGCAGGCGCCGTCACCTTGGTCGTGCCGGTATTGCCCACCTGGAGATCGCGTCCGACCTTGCGTAATTCGGGAAGTTTCAAAAAAACGGCCAGTGAAAACAGGGTGTGATTGACTTCCCATTCTTTTTGGGGGGCACTGATTACGGTGCCGTCTTCTGAAAACAGCATGACAAATCCGTTGTCGGGCAATTTTTTCCCTGTGTTGAAAAAACGGGTCAACCAGTCAATGGACACGTCCACGGTCACCACCCCGGTGAAGGTGCCTGTAACACCGTCAAAAAAGGAGAAGGGGACGGAGTAGGTGGTCATAAATACCCCGCCGCCGCCTTTATCAAAATAGGGATCCACCCAGACCGGGCGGTTAAGTATTTTGGGTAATAGATACCAGTCTTTGTTGAAGAAGTCATATCCGGGCGCATCCAGAAAGCTGAATTTGACTTTACCATCCTTTCTGTAGGCGTACAATGGTTTTGGGGGAGTTGCTCCCTTTGATAAATCGGGGGCAAAGGCTACGGATGTACCGAATATTTCAGAACTGTTCAGCATGATAGCATCCATCACGATTTTTATTTCTTCTATTCTCAGCCGCTGTAATTCAAGAATTGTGGCAACCTCTTTGGGAATTTTTTCTATGGACTTCACAAAAAGATTAATCCGTTCCGTATCTTTTTCCAGCATCTGGCGGATCTGGCCGTCGGAAATGTTTCTGGCTGCGTGATTTCCGGTTTCTTTGGTCATGTTGGTGGCGGTAAATACCCCGATGATGATGCAGATGCCGATTGCAAGGACTGCGTCAACCCTTGTGAGTATCCGTTTTTTCAGGTTGCTTTGAGATCCCTTTGGGCTGTTATCAGTGGTTGACATAGAACTCATCGTAACTTACCCTCCGGGAGATTGTTTGGGTTTTGAGCAGAAAATTAACTGCTTTTTCAAAATCGGATCTGGCCAGCTGGGCGTCGGGGTTTTCCGGTGTCTTTGGCCGTATCATTTCCGGCATGACGTTCATCATCCATTGCAGGTGGACAGGGTTGGTGATCAGGTTCTCTGACAGCCGTATTTTTTCCATGAGGGCAACGGCTTCATCGGGATGGGTCACTGCGTATTGCCAGCCTTCCATGGAGGCATTGACAAAGCGCTGCACAAGTTTTGGGGCCGTTTTATACGTACGGGCCAGGCAGTAAATTCCATCTTCAGGAAAATCCATGTCAAAATCTTTGAGCCGGAACACGGTGAGTTCCTCTGCATCAATACCATGGTTGACCAGGGTATTGTATCCATTGTAGTGCATGACCGGGATGATATCCACAGCCCCCTTCAGAAAGAAGCTTATTCCTTCATCCACCGAGAAGATTTTTGCCGTGATATTTTGGGTTTTGATAAATCCTAAAGTCTGGGCCCTAAGTACAGTACGCCAGACAGCGATTTTTCTGCCGTTAAAATCCTGGGGGGTATTGATCCCGGATGTTTTACGGGCGACAAATTCAATGGCACTTCTCTGGAACACCTGGCCGACATTTACGATATCTTCCCCGGATGCCCTTTTTTCAATGGCCGTCAACAGGTTCATGATGCCGAAATGGCTTTTCCCCCGCACCAGATCGGTAAGAACGTCCTCATTGTAACCGCGTTCCAGGATCGTAACATCCAGTCCGTACTTTTCATAAAAGCCCTTCTCTCTGGCCATGTAAAAGCCTGCGAACTGGGGTTGGGGAAGCCACATGGGCATGAAGTTGACTTTTCTCAGCTCTCCTGCGTGTATGCGCGAACATGCCAGGAGCATCATTATCCAGACCAAAAGGCCCATAACAATCTTGAAATCGCGTTGTGTTCCGGGATACCAGTTCATATCATGGCTTCCCATCGGCATTGAGAAGCAGGGGAAGTCCCTTGTCCCCGTTGCCCATGATAATAATTTTCGAGTTGGGGGATTTGGCCAAGTCCTCGGTGACCTCAAGACCCTTCCATTTGAGTACGGGAATGCCTGCAATGTCTTCAAAGGCTTTTATCCCTTCTGCTTCTATGGCCTTGCGTTCCCTCTCTTTTTTTTCAATGGACAGTCTATAATCATATTCCTGGCTGAGCTGGTCGGCAACCATCTTTTTTTCAATGGAATCGGCAACCGGTTCCGGGAGTATGATGCGCTTGATCAGATAATCTTCCAGTACGATATTTCGGGCGAGCATCTTTTTGTTTAGATAGTATTTTATGGACGCCTGGATTACGAGGGTTGAAATTCTGTAGAGCTGCTCCGGGGGATAATTTCCGATTACGGACATGGATGCGGCTTTGACCTCCGGATCCACAAAGGTCTGGGCATAATTTTCCCCCAGGGTTTTATGGATGACGGGAATCCCGTCCTTGATGGGATAAAATCTGAAGGCATAATCCACGGTGATGGTCAGCCCTTCGGTGGTCAAAATCTGCAGCGTGCTGTTCATCGTCTGCACACGGGTATTGTATATATACATGACATCCCATGGAAAGATGATGTGCATGCCCTCCCTGTTGATTTCATTGAGCTGTGTGCCACTGAACCTGGACCATCGCACCCCCTGTTGCCCCGGATAGACTGAAATCACAATATTGTTCCAGAAAAATGCAGTCAGGAACGCAAGGATCAGCAGTGAGACCGTAATGCCTATGGTGTGTTCATCCCGCAGATCGGTGATTTTTTTCTTGAGTGTTTGCAAAGCCATCTGATATTCCTGATTAAGTTCTTATGGGCTGTTTTGTCCCTCGGTCTGAAACGGGGTTCCGGTAATTTCCATTTTGCCTTCATCCATGTGGTATATCCGGTCCGCCGTATGAAACCATCTGTCGTCATGGGTCACGCAGATAACTATTTTCCCGCGGTCTTTAAGATCCGGTAACAATTTTTCATAAAAGACCCTCCGAAAGTGGGGATCCTGATCGGCGGCCCATTCGTCCAGTACGATCACGGGCTTGTCTTCAAGTTCGGCCACCATGAGTGCCAGTCTTTTACGCTGTCCCGTGGACAGATCTGTGGTGCTGAAAGTATTGTTTTCCACCCTTACCTTGGCGGAGATTTCCAGCCGACGGAGCAGTTCATCGATTCGCCCTGGGGTCTGGTTGTTGATAGCGTAAATCCGGCTGGAAAGATGAAAGTCACTGAAAACGGCACTGATTTTATCCCGGTAGCTTTGACGCTGTTCAATACCAAGGGGGGAACCATTGACAAGAATCTGCCCTGAATCTACCGGGATAAGTCCTGTCAATAATCGGAGAAGGGTGGATTTACCCGATCCGTTTCCGCCGGTGATAAAGGTGATCCGGCCAGCCTGAAATGTCGCATCCAATGGGCCTGCGGTAAATAAAGGATCTCCTTGATCATCGTGATAGGTATGGATGATTTGGCGCAGGCCGATGGATTCAATTCTTTCTTCGAGTATTTCCCGGGTTTCTGCGGCGTTGTCGGCGGCTGCCGCTGCCAGGATCTCTTCCATTGAGGCGATATGTTCCAGGGCCAGTTCGGCCTGGGTCACCATGGGGGTGGCAAAGGCAACCGTGCATACGGGTCCTGAAATGAAAAGTACCACAATGGTGGCAGGCATCACAACCTTGTGGAAATCCGGCGCAAAGACCGGTACCACAAAAACGATCAGTCCGGCCAGGGAATAGAGCAGGGTTTCTGTGACGGCATAGTTGCGCCCCCACTTTTGTTTGAGCTGCACGTTGTTCTCTGCGGCATCTTTGGAGGCGCCGGCCAGGTGACCGACAACGCCCTCTGCCTTTGGACCGTTCATTCGGATCTCTTTAAAGCCTTTTATCAGTTCTGAAAGTCCTTTAAACACGGTTCGTTGTGACGTGTCTGCCTGCCGCATCAACAGGCGCATGGCTTTTACCCTGGTAAAGTGCAGGGCCACGGCAATGCCGGCGAGGCTGAACGCCAGAACACAGGCCAGCGGGGAGAGCCAGGCCAGGTATGCCGCAAAAAACACCAGCATCAGCGACTGCTGCAGGCCGATGACCAGTACGGGAAGCACCTGGGAAAGCACCTGGGTATCCTGGGTCAGGACGCCCTGGAGTTTGGCGTGGCCGATTTTTTCAATGGTAATCAGGTCGGTTTGACGGACAAGATCAAACAGACGGATGCGAAGGCGGTGAATCAGTTGCTCGGCGTCCCGGGAGGCTGTCACCAGCGTGTGCGTATGGGTGATATGAAATACGATGACGGTGATGACAAACATGAACATCAGCCTCGGGTTGACCCCATCCGTGGCCGTGGTCTGGGATACATTGGATATGAGGACCACGAGCACGAGGGTGGAAATCGGAATCAGGGCGTTCATGGCCAGGGTGGCGTTAAAATTATCCGGAATTTCGCGAACCAGCAGCCTAAGAAGTTTCATCATACCCTCCCGGCTCGATTGCACCGTTGCCTTTTGTCGGATCACCTTGGCAGACTTGTGTCAATTTGCCTTCGTCAAGATGAAACCGGCGGTCCGCTGCATCATAATAACGGTCATCATGGGTTACGGCAATGATGGTGAGTCCTTTTTCCCTAAGGGCAGGCAGGATTTCCCGATAGAATTTCTTTCTGAATGGGGCGTCCTGGTCTGCAGCCCATTCATCCAGAACCAGAATGGGGGTGTTTTCAAGCAGCGCTGCCACCAGCGCAAGGCGTTTTCTCTGTCCGGTCGACAGGTCTGTGCGGGTAAAACCCTGATCCCTGACATCGGCAACATGTGTCATCTCCATCCAATCCATCAGGCGATCTGCTTCTGCCAGTTCATCATCTGTCAGGCCGTAAAGCCTTGAAAAAAGGTGAAAGTCCGAGAAAACCGGTGAAATTAAACTGCGATATCCTGCCAGGCGGGCCGGTGTAATGGCAAGCCCGTCAATGGATAATTTACCCCGTCCGGGGTGATAGAGGCTTGTCAGCAATTTGATAAAGGTGGATTTACCTGCGCCGTTACCCCCGCTGATGAACGCCGTCTCTCCCTTTTTGATACAGATATCAATGGGGCCGATGGAAAAGGCGGGTTCTCCCGGTGGGGCTGGAAAGGTGAATTCAATGCCTTCCATCCGGATATCTGAAAAATTGGCTGACAGGGGGGCGAAGGTGTCTATACTTCCTTTTTCCTCAAGTGCGGCAAGCTCTTTGTCCAGGGCCAGCATACGTCCGGCTGCAGCTTCTGTGGCACGCAGCACCGCAAGGGACTGCATAAGTCCGAAAATCGGCGTGGCCAGGAAAAGAACGGCGGCTGAAATTTTAACCAGGTTCAAGCTGACCGTGGGCGCGTAGAGGGGTACGATAAAAAGCACCACCCCCAGCATGACGTTAAAGGTCGTTTCTCCAAAGACGAATTGCTGCCAGGTGTGCTGGTGAACTGTGCTGCAGGCGTTGGCTGTTTCAAGAGACTGGGTTTCAAAGCCCTGGTTGATGGCGTTGCTGCGAACGCTGCACAACCGCTGTTCCTTGAACCCATCAAAGAGATCCGAGACGTAGTCGAACAACAGCGCTTCATGGTTCCCCATGGTGGCACGCGTATGTTCCAGGGTTTTTCCCAGGTGGAAATAAAACAGGGATGCGGCAATCATCATTCCGGACAGAAGCAGGAAGGCGACCATTGAAATGGTGGCAATATAGACCAGGATCATCAGGATCAGAATGACGGACCTCAGGGCCTGGGCAATGTATTGGGAATTCGCGGAAATGACTTTACAGTTTTGCGTGATACTTTCGTACAACCGGCTTCGGCCAAAATGTTCCAGTTCCCAGAGATCTGCATGTCTCAGACGTTGAATCAAGGCCATCCGGATCCGGTTTACAGCCTTCTCCAGGTCTGCGGCCAGACGTGCGATCATGGTACTTTCTGCTGTGACGTATATCAATGCGCCGGCCACAAAGATCATGGCCAGGCGAACGTCTACGAACGCCTCTTTCTTGTCGTGGATGGTTTTTGCCGCATAGGTAATCACCGCCAGGACAACAGTCGTGCCCAGGGCGGACGCTGCAGCATAGCCCATGAGTCTGTGCAGTGGTTTCTCTTTTGAAACGTTCAGGAACAAAAGCAGGTTCATCTCCGGCCCCTGGACACATATATACGGCCCGCAAGGCCCATGTTGAATATCATTTTTTTTGGCTCATTTTTGGTTTTTAAGAACGTTTGTGTGGTCTATACTGAATTTTCAACATGCGTTGTAGGCTGGGCCTTGTTGTTGCTAAACCAGGTCGGCCCATGGGTGAACTGAATAGCCCAAACAATAGAATAGCCTAAAAACTAAACCATTATTCAACAGACATTTGTTCGTAGTATAAGTTTTTATAGTTACAATAATATCACGATTAGAGAAAGAACTTTTTTACAAGTTTGCCTTGCTGTCACCTGATCAAGCGTCATATTTTCCACTTTTGTTTTTTGCCAAACAGTTCTGTCCATAATATTTATCTTTGAAAGAAAAACTTGTACTATCCGGGGCAATGGCTGATATCATATTTGTATAAGGTTTTACATCTGCTGCCAAGGAGTTAATATGGTTCAAAGTGTTCTGGGTCTGTTTGTGTTTTTAGGTGTCGCCGTTTTATTGAGCGAGAATAGAAAAAAGATATCTGTCAGGCTGGTCGTTTCGGCGATATTACTGCAACTTGTGCTGGGCGCGGTGACGCTGAAATTTGCATGGATACGCCATGGTTTTCTGTATTTAAACGGATTGGTGACAGCGCTCTCAAAGGCCACTGCCGAAGGGACGGCCATGGTATTCGGATACATTGGCGGCGGCACACTGCCTTTCCAGGAATCCTATCCAGGCGCGTCGTTTATCCTTGCGTTTCAATCCCTGCCGTTAATTTTGGTGATGAGTGCGCTGTCTGCGTTGCTGTTTTATTGGAAAATTATTCCTTTTGTGGTGCGTTTTTTCAGTGTGGTTTTAAATAAGACCCTGGGCACCGGCGGGGCCGAGGGCATCGGGATATCCGCCAATATTTTTGTGGGCATGGTGGAGGCACCGTTGCTGGTCAAGCCGTATTTAGCAACCATGACCCGCAGTGAGCTGTTTACATTAATGACCTGCGGCATGGCCACCATTGCAGGCACGGTCATGGTGCTTTACGCCACAATTCTCAAGCCTGTGATCCCAGGTATTTTAGGTCATATCCTGACCGCCTCCATTATCAGCGCACCGGCTGCGATTTTAATTTCAAAGGTCATGATCCCTGAAACTAAGGACGTAACCGAAGGCAAGCTGTCCACACCAACGGTGTACAAGAACGTCATGGACGCCGTTACCAAAGGCACGGTGTCCGGCATTGATCTTATGATTAATATTGTGGCCATGATCATTGTTCTTGTGGCTATGGTGAGTCTGATCAACATGACCCTTGGGCTTATGCCGCTGTTCAAAGGGGAGCCGTTTACGTTGCAGCGGATTTTAGGCTGGATCATGGCACCTGCAACATGGATGATGGGCATTCCCTGGGCCGAAGCCCCTGCCACCGGCGCTTTGATGGGAACCAAAACCATTCTCAACGAATTTATCGCTTACCTTGATCTGACCCGTTTGCCCGAAGGTGCCATCAGTGACCGCAGCCGCATCATTATTTCCTATGCCATGTGCGGTTTTGCAAATCCCGGCAGCCTGGGGATCATGATCGGTGGTATGGGGGGCATGGCACCGGAAAGAAGGGATGAAATCGTGGCCTTAGGACTTCGGTCCATTGTTGCCGGAACTTTGGCCACATGCATGACCGGCGCTGTTGCCGGGATGTTCTTATGACATTTAAACAGCTTGGCGTAATTTTGGAAGGGCTTTTTTTGTCCGGTAGTTTAAATTCAACTGCTGTCATCAATATTTAGAGTAGTTAACGCCTCTTTAATAGTTGCTTTGGGGTTTAATAATGGAAGAGCGTTTAATCGATTGTTGCATACCAATACAAACCCATCTAACCTAATCTTTCTCCAGTAGAGAGATAGCGAGTTGTTTTTCAACTATTTGGATCAAATTTTATTCTGCAACATTAAATAAACAGGAAGAGCCTCAAACCCCTGTTTTTTTCAGAATCCTGAACTTTGATCCGTTACGGTAACACTCAGGCTTGTTGCGCCTCTTCTTTTACTTTCCTTGCGAAATTCGTCAACACGCAAACTGCCAATTAAATTGATTGTCCTTCTGCAAACGATCTGCCCTGCGCCAGGAAAAAGGCGCAGGGCAATATGATATGCAAACTTATGTATATAAGCTATTTGGACATCAGTCTTTTGATATTCTTTCCATTTTTATCAGATTCATGTTTTACAAAAGCTTTGGTCTCGTCCATCCCTAAGTAGCCTGGGGCTAGGCTGAGCCGTTTCAGGCTTTCAATGAAGCTCGAAGATTTCATTGCCTCTTTCATGGACGTGCTGACGACATTCAGGATATCAGCCGGGACCTTTTTGGGTGCCACCAGAACCATCCACTGGCTGTAAAAGACTTCTTTCCCCGATTCGGAAATAGAGGGCAGGTCCGGCAGCAGGGGAGAACGATCTTTGTCCAGAAGGGCCAGGGCCTTGACATCAAATTTGGTCAGGGCACCGGCAGTGGTGGTATATACCTGGGCCCGGTTGCCTGCAATGGCCTGAAAGGCACCAGTATCGTCGTTAAAGGGAACGTGTCTGACTTGGACACCGTATGCGTCGGTCAGTTCTTTGTAGGCAAAAAAAGGAACGCTACCCACACCCGAGGATGCCCAAAAGTATTTTTTAGGTGAGGCCTTCATGTCATTGATCATATCACTGAAGGTGTTCCAGGGGGCGTCTTTGGCAACGTAGACCAGATAGGGCGAGTTGATGATCCGGCCCACATAGGAAAAGGAATCGATGGTGTAGGGAATCTTTCTCATATGAGGGTGCATTGCAAGGGGGCCACTGGGAATGACGCCCAGGGTGTATCCGTCGGGTTTCGCCGCCAGCAACTCCTTGCATCCGATCATGCCGGAAGCACCTGCGATATTCTGGACCACTACATTCTGCCCCATCACCGTTTTTAGTTCCGCAGCCAGAAGCCGGGCACTGAGATCGGTTTCGCCACCTGCGTTAAACGGGACGATAATTTTAATTGGTTTTTCGGGATAGCCTGCAAATGCGGGGGTAAAAAGGGCTGCCAAGGCAACCAGCACAATAAGTACCGAAGATAATATTTTTTTTTCCATTACTCCTCCTCTATCTTTGGATTATTAAAAAAACGATTTTGCTTTTTTTCTTTTATGGTTTGGGACAAGGATCTGATTATGGGAATCAGCAAAAAAATCAACGCGACGGAAAAGAGGACCATAGCGATGGGGGAGGTGCCGATGTATTGGATGACGGACATATCTCCCTTGTAAACCGCAGCCTGCCCCAGGCGGTACTCAAGTTCCGGTCCCAAAACATACCCGATAATCAGTGGGGTGATGGGAAAGCCGCCGATACGCAGGGAAAACGCGCAGATCCCAATGGCAAGGGCCACCGGGATGTCGAATACATTTCCTCTGGGAAGGTAGACCCCGACCAGTGAGCAAACCACAACCAGGCCCAGCAACACCGGTGCGGAGAGCTTGATCAGGTATCCGAAGCATTTTACCGTTAAAATAGCTGCAGGAATGAGCAGCAGGTTGGCCAGGATTAGATTAATGAAGGCCGAATAGACCACTTCCGGATGGTCGGCCATGAGCCTGACCCCGGGGGTGATGCCGTGGAGGGTCAGGGTGGCCAGCATCAGGGCGGCAACCGGCTCTCCGGGAATGCCTAAGGCCAAAGTGGGAATCAGGGCGCCCCCTGTCACGGCGTTGTTGCTGGACTCTGCGGCAATGAGACCGTCGGGTTCCCCCTGGCCGAATCGGTTTCCGTTTTTCGATGACCGTCGCCCCACGGTGTAGGCGATAAATGTCGCGGCTGTTGCCCCTGTACCCGGCAGGGTTCCCAGGCCCACTCCGATGAGTGAAGAGCGGATAAGCCCCTGGATTCGGCCCTTCCATTCCTTGAGGCCCGGAAAGCGGATCTGGGTACATTTAATGGGCGTAACCTCTTTGTTGGTTTTTAGCTCATAGATCCGAAAGAAGACTTCGGCAAGGGGAAATACCCCCACAACGACCGGCATCAGGGCAATGCCCGCCACAAGGTTGTCGCTGCCAAAGGCAAAGCGGATTTCTCCGCTTATGGGATCAGAGCCAACGGTGGCGATGAAAAGCCCGAGCACACCCATAAGCATGCCCTTGAGTTGGTTGCCCTCGGAAAGACTTGAGATGCAGGCAAGGCCCATGCAAATCAGGCCGCAGATATTTCTAAGGGGCCACCGTATTTAACCGATAGTTTGGCAAGTTGTGGAGCTGCAACAATAAGAAAGAGGCAGGAGATCAGACCACCGACCACCGAAGAGATCGTGACCCACCCAAGCGCCTTGTCCGCCCGACCGGCCCTCGCCATGGGATAACCGTCCATACCGGTAGCAGCAGACTGGGGGGTGCCGGGAGTATTGAGCAGGACCGCCGATATGGAGCCGCCGTAAACCGAAGATGCGTAGACTCCGAGTAGAAGTGCGATGGCAGGCACATTGTCCATGGCAAGGGTGAATGGGATACAGACCGTGATGGCAACGGCCGTTCCAAGGCCGGGCAGGGCTCCGACCACGGCTCCGAAAAGAACCCCTATGGCCAGCATCATAAGAGCCTCAATCGAGAGAGACATGGATGCGGCCGACAGAATATTATCCAACATGACTATCTCCTTATCCGCCCGAAAGCATGCTGAAAATATTGGGCGGCATGGGAACTTCCAGAAGTATTTCAAAAATCAGCCAGACAGATACGGCTGTAACTGTTGCAAGCAGAATCATCCGCCCGGGATGACGGTAGTTCAGAATATAGAAAAAGACCAGAAGAAAAAAAACGTGGAGGCAATCAGTCCCAGGTATTTAAACATCACCATGTAAAGGACCATGGCCAATGCCGAACCTGCCAAAACCTTGAAACTTGCTTTGATGGAAGACAGATCAAAGGGTTTGCGGGGAATGACAAGGTAGAATACCGAAAGAACCACCCAGGCCCAAAGCAGATATCTCGGATAGGTCATGGGACCCAGTTCGTCCGAAGATACGTAAAAAACCACCCGTTCGGCGTAGGTCTCCTTTAAAAGAAATCCGCCGGCCAGGATAAAGAAAAGCGCCACAAAATTTTTAGGGGTGACAATCGATTTCATATTCCCTCCCTGAAAGGCTTAGACACAATCTTTGTTCAGGTGTTCTTCATATAACTGCTGTAGTTTCTGGGTGACAGGTCCGCAGGTCCCGTTGCCGATGGCACGGCCGTCGATTTCGCTAACATGGCGCAGGCCGCCGAATGTCCCGGTGACAAAGGATTCTTCAGCCACATAGGTTTCCAGCAGACTGAAATTTTTTTCTCTTACGGGGATATTGTTTGCCCGGCACAATTCTATGACGTTTTCTCTGGTGATTCCATGGAGGCAATAGTCCCCTGTGGAAGTCCAGATTTCTCCTCTACGGACAATGAAAAAGCTGGTGGAGTTACAGGCAGAAACAAAGCCATGGGGGTCCAGCATCAGGGCTTCGTCAGCCCCGGCCTTTGTTACCTGAATGCAGGAGAGAACGCAGTTTAGTTTACTCAAGGGGTGGAGTTTGGGATCCTGGACATCCGGCCTTCCCCGCCGGTTGTAGACCGTATACAACCGAATGCCTTTGCTGGTATCTCCCAAAACCTTGTATTCGGGAATGATGACCAGGGTACTTCTCCCTACGTTGACCCGGGGGTCCTGAAAAGGGGTGGTCTTTTTCCCCCTGCTGAAAATCAGGCGGATGTGAACATTGGTTTCCATCTGGTTGGCATTCAAGGTGTCGTAGATAGCCGTAACAATTTCCTGGTTGGTCATTCCCAAATCCATGTCCAAGGCGGCAGCACTTTCCCTTAACCGGTAGAGGTGCTGATCTACAAAGGCCAGTTTCCCGTTGTGCAACCGGAAACTCTCCCAGATGCCGTCGCCCATTAGAAAGCCGCTGTCAAAGACTGAGATTTTTGCCTCGTCCCTGTGAAAAATATCGCCATTGTGAATTTATAATGAGAGACCAACCATGACGTCTGAGTTTGATATCATCAGGGAACACCTGTCCACCAACCATAGAGATTTGTTGTTATTTGAAATGATTCTACACACAAGGCTTCCCGTAAAGAATCTGCTAAAACTTAAAATTAAGGACGTCAAAAAGCTGAATATTGGAGATCCCCTGCCAATTTTTGACAAGGAAAAAATTGCTGCCCCAAGTCCCGTTGTTACGCCTGAGATATATACGGCTTTGAGGTCTCTGCTTCTGGAGGTGTCTAATAAGGACGACGATTATTTATTCAAATCCAGGAAGGGCAACCGACCTCTCTCTGTTCCCAGTGTCTCCCGAATCATACGGGGATGGAAGGAAAAGACAGGATTCACCCACTACAAAGGACTACCCAGCCTGCGCCAGGCCCAGCAGGAGACTTTGAAAAAAACGAATTCTCCTCAAAAAAATTCTTTGCCATCCCCTGGGGCTATTTTACCCAGGGTTCAGCCACGGACAGCCCAGGAGATTGTCTATACTGAGCTTGAAGAAGCCATTGTATCAGGCCGTATTCCTCCAGGGCAGAAACTTGTCACCGAAGAAATTTCCAGGATGATGGATGTTAGCCGGATTCCAGTGAGAGAGGCCATGGGGCGGCTTGAGGCCAAGGGGTTCATCTCTACCCGGCCCAAGTGGGGTAGCGTGGTCAACACCCTTTCTCGTGCCAATCTCAAAGAAATATTTGAAATAAGAATTCAGTTAGAGCCCCAGGCCGGGACAAAGGCGGCCCTGAAGGTGAGCGATGCCTTCATCCTCCGCTTGGAAGAAGCACAGGCTGCATATGCACGGGCCAGGAAAGGGGCGGAAACTATTAAATTGCTCCGGACCAACCGCAGATTTCACTTTTTGATTTACGAACAGGCAAATACCCCGATTTTGTTGGATATCATTAAACAACTCTGGGACAAGGTCAGCCCCTATTACCACCTCATGTTCAAGCAATCTCTGGACAGATCGCCCACAGTCGGTGTCAATTATCATGAATCCATTGTAAATTGCCTGAAAAAAAAGGATGTGAAGGGGGTGGAAAAATGGCTGAAATCGGATCTAAAGGATTCAACGGAGTATATTTTAAAACTGTTTGATTCCAGTTCTTTTCAAAAATAGTCCAGGTTAGCCGCCATCGTTCAAGAGCGTTCATTTGGTATTCAGGCTCGCTGCGCCAGTTTGTAAACAAGGCGGGAATAACAAAAGTAGCCAACGTCTTCAATGCCAAGCATCACAGCGTTTATGTATTGACCGGCAGGTCTTGCGGGGTAGCGTTAACGCGATTGTTCGGTTTCCTTCTGTTCTTTGTCCAAATCCTCCATTTGTTTTTTGTAGCATTCTGGACATACCCCATGGCTAAATTGAGCTTCAGAGTGATTGCATATATAAGCTTCTAATATATCCCAAGCTCCTTTATCATCACGAATTTTCTTACAATAACTGCAAATAGGGATAATTCCGCGTAATGTTTTAATCTCATCAAAAGCTTTATGGAGTTCTTTAACATGTTTTTTTAATTCCGCTTCTGCTTGTTTACGTGCGGAAATTTCTTTAGAAAGAGTTATGTTTGAGAGATATATCTTTAATGACATTAGTAAGATTGAAGTTGCAAGGACAAAAATGATTACGGTCTCGGTCATATGCTGGGCGATGAATCCACGTACAGTGATTATGCCGTAATCCTTATAAGGCTCGACGTGCAATTCTTTTAAAAGCTTATGAACCGGTTGATAGTCGTAGGGCAGCGTCCATTCCTGGAACCCTGCCTTTTGAGTTACCGGGCTGTCTTTTTTCAGCGAAAGCAGAGCTATAGCAACAGCCTTGCTTAACTCATTTGTTGAATTGCGGGTCTTCGCAAAAGCCCATTCCGGATAAAGCTCTGAGCTTACCACCAGGGGAAAGTCAGGATACTTCTTGGGTGCTAAAACACGAAAATCATCAAGATTAATTCGGTTCGATCCTGAGAACTTCTCCAACATACCAGTTCTAATAACCGCGACATCTATAACTCCATCCAATACAGCCTGTATCTCCTTAGTCTGGTCGCCAAGAAACTTCACTTCTTTGGCATCTTTATAAGGATCAAAGCCATTATCCAGCATCTCCTTGTAGCCGACCAACCAACCGCCAAAACCAAGCTTGGCAGCACCACAGATAGTTTTTCCGTGTAAGTCTTTTATTGTTTTTATCCCACTGTCAGAACGAGTAATCAATGTTGAGCCGAACTCGGACAGGCCTTCTTTTTTTACCATTGTGAGGATGCGGGATATGCCAAAGTTCAACTCGAGATCCACATAGATTGCCGGTTGGGTGATAACAAAATCTATTTCCTGGCCGGCAACAAGTTCCTTGATGCGGTGAAGTTCAATCGGCGGAACAGGAATTAACTTGAATTCATATTGTGGTAGAGACGATTGGAGATGGTCGATGGTCGGTTGCCATTCAACCTTGGCGATTTCAACGCCATAGAGTGCAATAACCAGGACGTTTACCTTTGTCTGTTCATGGCCCTCAATCTGTTTAAATCCGGTAAACAAAAAGAATAAGGTTAATGCAATTGAACTTGCGATAAAACGTTCTATAATAGTTGTTTTCCTTGGCATAGTATAAATTTTAAGATTATATTATACATTTTCTTAACTAAACACCCACCGGCTTGTAGCCGGTGGGTGTTTAGTTTTTAAGCATGAACTTATTTTACAGAAATCAATGTTAAAAAACAACGAATGAATACCACCAGTTTACTGGTGGTATTCATTGTCTGATAAAATGAATTTTTCAGGCAAATAAATGCAGTGGCGTTTCTCTGTTATCCTTATGCCAGAGGAATTATAAAAATTTTGACATTCACTTGAATGTCAACGTTTTTTGCAAATCAATCTGATATTTGTTCATTCTGTTCCACACAGTGACACGGTTGATATTAAGAAGTTTTGCCGCGCAAGTTTTGTTTCCGTTGGCTTTAATTAAGGCATTAATTAACTGCTGTTTTTCATCGTTTGTAATATCCGGGCACTCGTCATTTTCGGGTCTGCTGGATTGTTTGGCATCATCACCAATGCGTTTGGGAATATGTCCGAGCTGGATGATCGGGCCGTCAGCCGTGACAAATGCGTAATCCATGGCATTCTTAAGTTCACGGATGTTGCCGGGCCATTGGTATGACATGAACAGATCCATCACGTCCCGGCTGACGCCGGAGATGGTTTTGCCGGTGCTTTTATTGCACTGCCGGATAAAGGTGTTTACAAGCAACGGGATGTCTTCGGTGCGCTGCCTGAGCGGCGGCAGGTAAATGGGAATAACGTTGATTCGAAAAAACAGGTCCTGACGGAATTCATTTTTTTTAATGAGAGCTTCAAGATTTTTATTCGTGGCAGTGATGATTCTGACATCCACCCGGACGGGGGTGATCTCACCCACGCGTTCAAACTGCCCGGACTCAAGCACCCGCAACAGTTTGGTTTGCAGCGGCAGGGGCATGTCGCCGATTTCGTCCAAAAAGAAACTGCCCTGGTGTGCCGCCTCGAATCGGCCGACACGATTGCTGTGGGCCCCGGTGAATGCTCCTTTAACATGACCGAACATCTCGCTTTCCAGGACCGCCTGGTTTAAGGCCGCGCAATTAAGCCGGATAAAGGGCTTCTGTTTTCTGGCACCATTCAGGTGAATGGCATCGGCAACCAACTCCTTGCCGGCCCCGCTTTCTCCCAGAATTATTACAGGGGCATTGGAGTCCGAAGCCTTTCGGATCATGTCAAACACGGTTTCCATTTGCTGTGATTTGCCTGTCATGCCAAAAAAGTCATTGTCGTGGCTGCGCTGTCTGGCAAGCATATTCACCTGTTTATCCAGGCGCTCAAGTTCCGAGATGTCGGTCAAGGTCTCGACCACCCCTACCACATTCTGGTGTTCATCTCTAAATGCTGCGGCATTTTTTAAAACAGGCAGATAGCTGCCGTCTCTGCGCTTGATCAGGCAGCGGCACTTCTTCATTTCCGCCTCCCTGGGGGCAAACAGACGACACCAGGCTGACTTATCTAAGGGGGTCAGGGTCTGCTCACAGGCGTCACATTCCAACATACGGCAGGACATACCCACGGCCTGGGCCGATGTATATCCGGTCAGCGCCTCAAACGCCTTGTTAACCATCTGGATGGTCCCGTCCGGCCCAATAAACATCAGCCCATCGTTGATCGTGTTCACGATCTTCTCCCAGAACGCATCCATTTCGTGTTCATGTATCTGCATAAAGTCCCTCATGATTGCTATTTTATTTAAGCGTTAAACATGTGTTTAAGCTTTACACTAAATATTTTAACACATGTTTAAACAAATTTAACACTTTGGGCGCTTGTCTGCCAGTATAGGTTTCAAAAAATATCGTAAAAATAGCAGGTTGTGATTTTCATAGGAATTCGGCATGACCGTTGCAATTATTCCATCAAGTTCGAAATAGGCAAAGAAAAGAGAAAACCAATCGTTTGCATGAACCATTAGTGCAGTATGACGCTTCAATTTTTGTGGAGGATCAATGCAGCTGAGCAGAAGGCATTTTTTTAAAATTATGGGCGTGGCTACGGCCACGGCAACCGTTGCGCCGGCAGCCGCCGACGCCTGGCAGTCTAAATCCCCGCCTAATCCGTTCGGATGCCTGGTGGACCTGACCCGATGTGTGGGGTGCCGCAAATGCGAAGAGGCCTGCGCCGAAGTCAACCATTTGCCGACACCGGAACGGGCCGCCTGTCAATGTACTGTTTTTGAAAAAAAGCGGCGTCCGGACGAGAAGGCCTATACGGTGATCAATCGATATTTTACAGGAACTGTGGATGAAAATGACGCCCCGGTTCCCACCTATGCCAAGGTCCAGTGCATGCACTGCCAGGATCCGGCCTGTGTGTCGGCCTGCATTGTGGGGGCACTGACCAAGGACGAGACCGGTGCGGTTCGGTACAATGTAGACAAATGCATCGGCTGCCGCTACTGTATGGTGGCCTGTCCCTTTGAGATTCCCGCATACGAATATTTTGATCCTGTCACCCCCAGGGTGATGAAATGTACCTTCTGCTACGACAGAATATCAAAGGATGGCGGACTGCCCGGATGCGCCACCATCTGCCCCACCGAGGCGCTGACATTCGGCAAACGCAATACCCTGCTTAACGTAGCCAAAAAACGGCTGGCCCAGAATCCAGGCAAGTATATCGACCACATCTACGGGGAGAAAGAGGCGGGGGGCACCTCCTGGCTTTATATCTCTGAGGTGCCATTTGAAACGGTCAACCTGCCGGCGCTGCCGGATAAACCCATGCCAAAACTATCGGAAACCATCCAGCACTCGCTGTTCAGTTATCTGTGGTCTCCCATTGCTCTTTTCAGCCTGTTGGGAGCGATTATGTTCGGCACACACAAGGTACAAAAAAACAAAGAGACGTCTTCGCAGAAAGGAGATCATGATGCATAAACCCATGGCTTTAAAAAAACCATTCTGGACACCCGGGGTCCTGGTGATAGTGACCTTTATGGTTGCCGGTGCACTCACCATTCTTGCCCGGTTTACCGGAGGAATCGGATATGTAGCCAATTTAAGCACGGCACGCCCCTGGGGGCTTTGGGTGGGTGTGGATGTGGCTACAGGCGTGGCACTGGCTGCCGGTGGATTTACCACGGCGGCGGTGGCGCATATCTTTGGCCGGCATGCCTATGAGCCTGTCACCCGGCCGGCACTGCTCACCGCTGTTTTAGGGTACACCTTTGTGGTCCTTGGGCTGATTGTGGATATCGGGCGTTCCTGGGCGATCTGGAAACCCATGTTCAACTGGAATACCAACTCCGTTTTATTTGAAGTAGCCATGTGTGTCATGTGCTATCTCAATGTGCTTTACCTGGAGTTCTTTCCCATTGTGGCCGAACAGTTTAAAGGAAATGTGAATTTGCCGGGCCCGTTGGCCCTGTTCAACCGCCTTGTGGATGGCATTTTGCACATCGGGGATGCCGTTATCGACAAAATCATGTGGGCTCTGATTATTCTGGGTGTGGTGCTTTCCTGTATGCACCAGTCAAGTTTAGGGTCGTTGATGCTCATTGCCCCCACCAAACTGCATCCGTTGTGGTACACACCCATTCTGCCGCTGTTGTTTTTAACTTCAGCGTTTGCCGTGGGCTATCCTATGGTGGTGTTTGAAACCACCATTGCCACCGCTTCGTTCAAGCTGGATTCGGAAATGAATATTCTGACGCCCTTAACCCGGATCACCATCTTTCTTCTGGGGTTCTACATAGTACTCAAAATTGGGGATATGGCGGTCCGGGGCACATATATATATCTTTTGGACGGTACAGCCCAAAGCAATGCCTTTGTGGCGGAGCTGGTTTTGGGCGTGATCGTCCCCTGGCTTATGCTGCTTTCTCCCACAATAAGGGCCTCGCGCAAAGGGCTTTTTACGGCTGCAACGCTTATTGTGGCAGGGGTCGTCCTGAACCGGATCAACGTATTTATTGTCGGATTTAAACCTCCGCTGAGTGACCCGGGGTATTTCCCGTCCATTGGTGAAATGATGGTGACCTTTGGATTGATTGCCACGCTTATGTTCATCTACAGGATCGCGGTGACCTATCTGCCGGTACTGCAGGGATCACAGGAGGTGTCCAGATGATAAAAAGGATAAGGGCCTTTGTTGTTATGGCAGGTGTATTGTTTATTGCGGCATCTCCCGGCCGGGCGGCCAACACATGGACCGCTCCGGATCAGGAAGCGGCAAAAGAGAGGGCGAAAGAGACCGTTCCGTTTGTCAGTGAGTACAAAGACGAAGGGCATACGGAACGCAAAATGCGGCTTTTGGACCAGGGATTGTCCCTGTCGGATATCCATGATGTCTATTTCCTTTTGGACAGCCCCATCATTAAAAAACGCGAAGACCATTACGGCCCGGTCAGGTTTGCCCATAAACGGCATGCGGCCCTGATCCAGGACTGCACCCGGTGCCACCACTATCGTCCCAAAGATGAGGCTGCGCTTGAAACCACCCGGTGTTCAGCCTGCCACCAGGATGCCTTCAACAGTGACTACCCGGAACGAATCGGCCTGAAAGCGGCCTATCACCAGCAATGCATGGAATGCCATAAGGCAGAAGCCAAGGGACCGACGACCTGTACCGGGTGCCACCTGAAAAATGTGCCGGACCACTCTCAACTGGTGAACCTGCCGGACAATGCCGATCCGTTCCAGGTCACCGCCGAATGTTTGAGATGCCACGAAACCCAGGGCAAGGATATGATTAAAACCGCCCATTGGCTCTGGAAGGGGCCGTCCCCGTATACCACCGGCCACAGCAAAGAGATTCTGCACGGCAAGGCAGCTACGGCATTGAATAACTATTGTATCAATGTCATCAGCAACGAGCCGCGCTGTACCAGTTGCCATGCAGGTTATGGCTGGAAGGATGCAAATTTTGATTTTACGGACATGTCAAAAATTGACTGTCTGGTGTGCCATGACACCACGGGTGCCTACAAAAAAGAACCCACGGCGGCGGGTATGCCCGCTAAAGACGTTGATCTGAAGATGGTGGCCCAAAAGGTCGGACATGCCAGCCGCGCCACCTGCGGTGCTTGTCATTTCAACGGCGGGGGCGGCGATGCCATCAAACATGCTGACATGTCCAGGCAGTTGCTGACCCCGGAACGCAGTTGTGATGTCCACATGGGTGGATATGATTTTTCCTGTACCGAATGCCACAAAACCCGTAACCACCGGATTGCGGGCCGAAGCACCTCGGTTCCCGTGGCCGAGGGCAAGGTCGCCTGCCAGGACTGCCATGGAGAAAATCCCCATTACAGCGGCGGGCTTTTAGACCATCATCTGGATAATCACTGTAAAACCCTGGAGTGCAATGTGTGCCACTCTCCGGTATTTGCCAAGTGCAAGCCAACTAAAACATACTGGGATTGGTCCCAGGCCGGGGATAAAGACCGAAAGCCCCAAATGGATAAGTACGGCAAGCCGGATTATAACTGGAAAAAAGGCTTTTTTAAGTGGGAAGAGTCGGCGGTGCCTGATTACCGGTGGTATTCGGGATATATGCATCGGGTACTTTTGGGAGACAAGGTGGATATCATTGCCGAAGTGATCAATTTGACCACGCCGGTGGGCTCTATCAAAGATCCTTCCTCAAAAATTACGCCGTTCAAGATCATGAAGGGCATCCAGGCCGTGGATGCGGACCATGACACCGTTCTGGTGCCCCATCTATTTCCCAGAGACAAAGAGGATAAAACGGCATTCTGGAAGAACCGGGACTGGGATAAGGCGTTTAAGGAAGGTATGTCCGTGGCAGGCCTGCCCTATTCAGGATCATACAAATGGAAAAAAACCTGGATGTACTGGCGGCTTGAGCATGAAGTAATGCCTGCGGATATGGCCCTTTCCTGCGCCCAGTGCCATGAAAGCCTGAAAGGGGAGACCACCTGTAACCGGTGTCACCAGGACAACCGCAATGTGGATTTCAAAAAAATCGCCCACAGGGGTACCGATTTTTCCTATATGAAATCCAAAGGCCGAGATGTTGCGCATTTAATCAACAAAACCGATTACATAAACTTTAAATCTTTAGGATATAAAGGTGATCCCATTATATACGGCGGCCGGTTCAAGCAGCTTCCCATGGGTTACGGCACCACCCCATAATGCCCAGAGAATTCAACACAGGCCTTAATCCCTTTTTTATGCAAACCATATGTCAAATCGACATTGGACAGACCGTATCAGAAATATATCAAATTTCTTTTGAATAGGTCTGCCCAATGTCGATTCTAAAATTGCTCGATTTATCTGGGTGTATCATCACCATTGACGCCATGGGTACACAAAAAAAGATTGCACAGGTGATAATGGCGCAAAAAAATGATTATATACTTGCTTTAAAAGAAAACCACAAAACCCTTTATAATGATACAAGTCTATTTTTTGAAAACATGATAGACATGAAAAAACCAGGCTATGTTTTCGATGAAAATACAACAGTGGACGGCGAGCATGGTCGAATTGAAACTCGTCGGCATGTAATGACATCAGATATAGATTGGCTTACTGACAAAGGTAATTGGGCGGGACTTAAATCTTTGGGGATGGTTGAAAGCACAAGAGAAATCAATGGAGAGGTCAGCCATGAGAAACGCTATTATATATCAAGTCTTGACTGTTGTGCGCAAACATTTGGGGACGCAGTCAGAAAGCATTGGGGGATTGAAAATTCGGTTCATTGGGTTTTGGATATAGCCTTTCGAGAAGATGAAAGCAGGATCAGGAAAGGATTTGGACCGGAAAATTTTGCAGCAATTCGTCACATTGCCTTAAATCTGCTTAGAGAGCATAAAGGATTTAGGCACAAGATCAAAAATAAATACCCTGCCTGGAGAAAACCAAGCATGCCTGTACAAAACTGAATGTAATAGATATGGTCCTCATGAAAAATAACATTTAAATGGACTTTTCATGACAAACCATATTGAATTCACAGAAGAGCAGTTATCTGAAATCACGCCTGCGGTAAAGTGTTTGTTAAACCAAACGAGAGAAAAATTAAAAGGGACTGATAGAAGGCAATTTATGGCCCATGTAGTATCTCTTATGGGGAAAGGTGGCCAAAGAAAAGCAGAAAAAGAGCTTGGATGGGACCGTCATACAATTAGAAAAGGGATGAAAGAACTGCAAAGCGGTTTTGTTTGTGTCGATAATTTTTCAGGAAGGGGGCGGAAACCCGCTGAAGAAAAATATCCTTTATTACTTGAAGATATCAAAAATATTGTAGAACCTATTTGCCAAACGGACCCAACATTTCATTCGACCAAATTGTATTCACCGATTACAGCAAAAGAGGTGCATAGAAAATTAATTGAATTGAAAGGATATCAACCGGATGATCTCCCATCGGTCATAACGATTAACCGGAAAATGAACCAGTTAAATTATCGTTTGAAAAAAGTGACCAAATGTAAGCCTAAAAAAAAATCCCTGAAGTGAATTTGATATTTGACTATGTTCATAATATCAACAGGATAGCAGATTCGAATCCGGGGATAATAAGATTGTCAATGGATGCAAAAGCCGTCATAAAAGTGGGACCATTTTCACGAGGCGGATACAATCGTTATGGCTTACGAGCCTGTGATCATGATTTCCAGCCAGATACGCTTTTAAAGCTTTTTGGCATATTCATTCCGGCAACAGATGAAACCTTCTTTTATTTCAGCGAAAGTCATATTACAGCAGATTTTATAGTCGATGCGTTAGAACAATTATGGCCGACTCTTAAGGAAGCATATGATCCACATACCTTGGTTCTGAATTTAGATAATGGACCAGAAAATAGCAGCCGAAGAAGTCAATTTATGAATCGTTTGGTTACTTTTTCTCAAGAAAATTCCGTGAGCATTAGCTTAGCTTATTATCCTCCATATCACAGTAAATACAATCCTGTAGAAAGAATTTGGGGTAGATTGGAACAACATTGGAATGGAGAACTTTTGGACAAGGTTGAAAAAATTTTAGGATTAGCAAGAACAATGACCTGGAAAGGCTGGCGTCCAGTTGTGACCTTTGTGGAAAAAACTTATAAAAAAGGCGTAAGGCTGACAAAGCAGGCCATGCAAATCATAGAAAATCAAATTTTCCGAATCAAAGGAATTGAGCAATGGGCTGTTGACATACCTTTCTATGTTGATTGATATTTTGGGGTATTTTATTCTGATATTGTGCCTTAAAGGCAGCATCAAATCAAAGCGTTTAAATGCTGCAATGGACCAGGAATATCTCAAAGAGGTGATGTTTGGTTGACAACCCTAAATATCAAGGCGATAGGCACTTTGGACTATTTACGTGCGTTAGCCCTGTTGCATGCCGGCTTAACACTTGACACGAAAGATTGATCCGCCTATATTTTGTCAAATAGAAACGCTATTCTTTATTCAACCTTAAGTATCTTGAGATAATGCCGCAAACAGAAAAATCACGCAGTTTAAAACGGTCTTTTTTTCTTTTCCTTACATTTATATTACTTTTATCTCAAGGACATGCCGCTTCTGCCGCACAATTTAAATCGGATTTACGCCCCCCGACGGTTCTAATTAACGACCAGGCGGTCCGGGCCGGACTTTTGTACGATCTTTCGACAGGCACCGTTGTCTGGAATAAAAATATGCATCACACTTATCCCATTGCATCCCTGACCAAAATGATGGTGGGGCTGTTGGTCTTTGAAGATATTCGTGCGGGGAAAATATCCTGGGATACGCCCATTAGGGTCACCCCGGAAGCGACCCGTGTGGGAGGCTCCATGGTCGGGCTGAAACCAGGCCTCTTTCTTTGTGTGGAGGATCTAATGAAAGCCGCCCTTATATCCTCGGGCAATGACGCGACCTATCTTTTATCCCAGTATTTGGGTGGTACCGAACAAAACTTCGTGTGTCGAATGAACCAGCGCGCAAAACAACTGGGCATGGCGTCAACGGTTTTTTCCAACGCCACTGGCATGCCCGCGCCGAACAGTTGTAATGACAATTATTCCAGTCCTTCGGATCTTCTTCTGCTTTGCAGGGAAATGCTCAACTATGATAAATTGCTGCAAATCACCCGCAGGGGTGAATCCGTGATCTCGCAAGGTGGAAACCTCATACGGCTGAGAAATCATAACCAACTTGTGAAGACCTACGAAGAGGTGGACGGATTAAAAACAGGGTTCACCAATAATGCGAAATTCTGCATAGCGGCCACTTCAGAAAAAAACGGCCGACGGATGATCGCCATTGCATTGGGTGTTGCGAGCAAGTCCGTGAGAAATCGATTTGTCGGCAGTATACTTTCCCAATCTTATATCGCTTTAGGCATGGGATCTCTTCATTCAAAAACCAAGTCAGCCATAGCTATCAAACCCAGAGAGACCAATTCTGCTCTCGACGCACAGACTTGCCATCGGGTACGAAAGGGAGATACCCTCTATGGTATTGCAAAACAGTATGGATGTTCGATTAAACAATTGAAAAGTTGGAACGGCCTTCGAGGAAGTCAGATCCATCTGGGTCAGAACTTGTGCATACATAAAAATTCCGACGCAATTTATACCTTAATGCCTCGACCCGCGGAGACAACCGTTATTTACTACAAAGTCCTGCCCGGTGATACGCTTTGGAAGATTTCTAAAAAATATAATGGAATATCAGTAGAAAGATTGATCCAGCTCAACATGCTGAAACGGCCCACTGATTTGAAAGTCGGTGATACCGTTAAAATCGTTCTCAACCTTGGGTAATTTAGGCTAGGCGCATTCCATGTGGCGCGCAACACCAGAAAAATCCATATCGCCATCGCTTGTGAAGACGCAGTAATGATCAAAAATCGTGTTTAGGGGTCAGGTGGTGCCACCACCGCAAATATCATGTCCAAATTTTTTTTTGCTCACCCCCTCGCTACCACTGCTACCCGCCGGCTGTCAACAACGGCATCAACTTGGGCGCTGCGACCTTAAGGACCTGTACTGCAAGACCGCTTGTGAAAGTATAGTCATCGGCATTCTGGCCACCCACATAGGCGGTGACGACGCCGTAAAACCGGTCACCGATGAAAAAGACAAAAACGGCGGTGCGGTTTATTGCTCTGGAGGAAATGAGTTGCCCCCCGGAACTGTAGATATTGTGGCGGTTGTCGCCAGTGCCTGTTTTACCGCCTATGGGCAAAGCTGTTTCGTCTGAAAGTAAAAATGCGCTGCGAATCCGCTGTGCCGTACCGTTTTCAACCACCTCGGAGAGCGCATGGCGCAGGGCCTCGGCCACTTCCGAATGCATCACCTGCTCCCCCTGGCTTTTTTGATATGTCAGTCTGGTTTCATAGGGCGTTTTTTTTCCAAAATTAAGTCCTTGAATCTGAAAGGTGGGATACCACCTGCCCTTGTTCAAAACAATGCCCACAAGTTCGGCCAGGGAGTCCGGCCGATCTGCAGAGCTGCCGATGGCGGTGGCGTAGGAAGGCACCAGGCTGTTAAACGGATATTTCAAACGCTTCCATTCCGAAAAAATTTCGCTGAACGCTTCCACCTCAAGAAGAGCTCGGATACGTACATCCTGTTTGTTTTTTCTGGAGGTTTTAAACAGCCATGTATAGACTTCCTGGCGTTCCGCCGCGCTGTTTTGAATCACCTCGCCTTGCCTGGCATCCGGGTGCCGGTTCAGATAGGCCAGGGTCCACAATTCCAGGGGATGTATCCTGGCAATGTAGCCGAGATCTACAAGCGAATAGGCATCAGGGGCAGACTTTTCGAAAAGCCCTGACAGGGTGCCACCGACACCTTGTGCGCTTTTTGAATGCCGTGCAAGAAACGTCGTAAATTCGTTCAGACCAGCCTCCGGGTTGATATAACGAAAAACAGCCGCCAGGGTTTTCTGATTTTTGCGCATTCCCTCCAGCAGGATGTCAAAGGCCTCTCCAAAGGGTTTTCCTGCGTATTTGCGGTAAAACCGCCGTAGAAAAATGCGTCCCTCCTGATCCGCAAATTTGGCCAGGTAATCATGTCGCCGGGGGGCCTTGGCGTCTGACAGAAGCTGCCGAACACCTGGAATCTGATATTTGTAGTACTGGGCAATGTCCCGCATTAACCGGATGAATACCAGGTTGATGGATTGATTAAAGGCATCCTGCATGGAAAAGATGCGTGTATCATCCTGGTGATCAAAATTGGAAAAGGTGTGAACACCGCCGCCGGTGAAAAATTGCTCGTGGGGACTTGCCGAATAGCGACGCTGCATGGCGGCGGTCAGCATGGTTGAAAGAGCCCTGTCTTTGGCGCTGCTCAGGTAAGAGATCACCCAGCAGCTCAGGTTGTCCGCCGAGTCCACCTCCACTGCGGCTAATTCTGCCCGTGAGAGCGAATGATATTGTTCATGCAGGGCAGCAATGATCCCAAGATAGGTCGCCAATGTCCGAAATTTGGCCGATGAGCCGAGCTCCAGCTTGGTGCCCGAATTGATATTGAGCGGCTGATCAAGCGTGTCGGTCTGGAGGCGCATTACATTGGCCCCTTCAGACCGCTCATACAAGGTGAGGCTGTAAACGATATTGGACGGATCTCCATCTCCGAGGAGGTGATAGCCGTAAAGGCCGTTCTTCCGGGCTGTTGAGGGATCACTGAAGCTTTTGAGCAGACTGGTCACTTCCTGTTGTACCGATTGATCCACAGTGCTGGTAACGCAGAGATCGAAACGATCCAGCCGATACAAGCGGTCGACATCCAGCAGGTGCAGCAACTGGACTCTGATCGCATTGAGTGCCTTTCGAGAAAGAAATGATTCTGTCCCGGGGACCGCCAGCCGCTTCTGAAGGACGACAGGTGCCGCTATCGACGCATCCCTTTCCTCCGGTGTGATGATACCGTCCTGGGCCAGCAGGCGAAGGTAACTGTTGGTTTTGGCTTCAAGGGCGGCAGGGTCTTCCGAAAGAAAATACGATGGACGGCGTTGGGCTACAAAAAGGCTGACCACCTCCTTCAAGGCAGCGGCCCTGGCCTCCCTGGCTAAACCGGTCAACTTCGAGGGTTGCTCTGCCAGCAGGCGTATGGTTTCGTTAAAGTCGGCCCCGTACCAGGCATACAACCCATCACCAAGCCCCATGACTTCCCCGTGCCCGGGAATTGCACCCAGGGGCATGGAGTTAATGAAATCGCATAGAATACCGTATCGGGCCTTCAAGGTTTCCGGTCCGTCCAGATAGGCGCGCATGCTGGCGGATACCATCTGTTGAAATTTGTCCTTTACAGACAGTGTCAGGCCTTGGGGCGAATGGCGGAATTTTTCGATCTGGGTCGCCAGGGTGCTTCCACCCGGAACATTTCGGCTGCTGTCCACCGCTTTGATCCCTATCTCCAACACGGCACCGGCGAGACGTTTCCATTCCACGGCGGGGTTTTTAAAGGGATAGCGTGCGTCTAGAAGTTCCCGGTTTTCGATGTAGAGTAAGATCTCTGCAATGATGTCCGGGATTTGGCTGTAATTTGAAAAAATATGTTCAGGATAGGCTGCGGCATAGATAAGACGCCCCGAACGGTCTTCGATATGAAGACCGGCCTGGGATTTTTCCCGGTACGCGGGGTAAAATCCCGCCTGGGTGTATTGACTCAGAAATGGAGAAAAACAGGCCTGCTCTTCGATATTGTAACCGGAGACGTCGAGATTTCGAAGAAAAGTCGGCAATTCTACATACCCAAGCCGCGTATCATAGGGACCTGCCTTGGGGAACTCAATGGACGGACTTTTTCCGGGAACAACCTGTACACGGATCATTGCAGCCAACTTGCTGAAGCAATAAGCCTGCAAGGCAGAGGTGCGAAGCTCATGAACCACCCCAGAGCTTACCACCAGGATCAACAGAAATATAAAAATCCTTCGAACGATGCTCCACACCTGATTGCGTCCTGTTCTGACATTCATCCGACGCTTTTCGATTCGGGGTATGTGAGTCTGAAATGGCGTCCTCGGGCCTATTTCAACACGATGATCGTGTATTGAATCGGCTGCCTCGAGTGAAGGGTGATCTGACTGGGATAGCTTGTGGTTCAATTTTGGCATAGGCTTATTTCACAAAAGATTCTGTTCAATAACGGCCATGGGCGGAGCCGGACATATCAATTGCCAGACTTCGCCAATAATTAAATGAGCAAGTGAGTTAAGTAATTCAGTAAGTTATTGAAAATTTCTTATAAAAATACAAAATATTCGACCTCAAAGCTTAATTTTGCATCTACAGTAGTATCAAAACATAGGACATATCCTGCAGGCTTTAGGTGGATCGTTACGGAGCATTCTTTTTTTTGTATTCCATCATCTTTCCTCCTGTCCATATCTGGCTGAAAGGCTCGGATATAATATTGCTAATCCTGTTTTTAGGCAGGTAGTCGCACAAAGCGAAATTTCTGCTCACGTCAAGAGGAACTGTCTGCCATGGGGAAAAACAATATTGTCGTTTTGGAAAACGATGGAAAAGCTGATCCGGAGGCAGTAGCAGACAATCTTTATATCACTTCCCGAACCCGGATTTAAGCAGTACCATTAAAAATGGATTTGTTCAACAGGCTCCCGTTGGTCATAAGACCGATCCAGCGCTTTATTGAAGATGCCGTTGTTACAAAATCTATAATTTCAGGTATCCTGAACGAAACTTGACAGTGGTCACGTCTCCCTTTTACCTTCGCAGTCGGAGGTTGCTGGTAGCATGGGCGATCCAATCTATCAGGGACACGCCCTGCGGGTGCTCGTTCCTCGCATCTTTGACACATCTGGTGGCCCATGCTGTGCAAAGAATTAATGACGGCGAAGGAAGCGCAACTTCCACTCAGGATGCTTGTATGTCGTTTACACTGCTGTCTTCATTTTTTCAATATCTTTCTGTTTGTACAATTCTTTTCCCTGAATAAATATTTCCATAGGCGTACTGCCCTTACAGCGTTCTCCCTGGTGAATTCAATTTTTACTGTCCTGGTATACCCGATCCTGATCAGTCTGAGTCAGAGCCCGGACATACCGGTCCTGGACACGGAACATCAGGTAAATGGCCTGGTCGTATAGGCCAGCTTCACCCGGGTGTCCGGAAAATGGAGCAGATACGCTCCCATATGACAGTTCAGTTTCTGGATCGGAACTCCATTCCATGGGGCTTTCTGCCATGATGAGGCATCCACCCCGAGTCGATTCTGTCTAAAAACATAGTGGTGCATGGTTCTCCTTTTAGATCCAGGATAGGAAATGGGGGACTGTGGACTGACATTTATAAGCGTTTTTCAAATCGAATTCTCAGACTGTTTGCCTGGGCGCATTCCCATTTTCCCGGTTTGAAAAAAGCCTATCTTTGAGAACAAAAAACGTGATAGTTTCTGTTCGCTGAGACGACTATAAAAATGGACTGTGCTGATGAAAAAAGCTGAAGATTGCAATACTGTTGAGGAAGTCTATGCTTGCCTGAAAGAACTGGAAGACGATCCGAGGTTGGTTCGCAATGCTCAAGAATTGGAGCAGGTAGAACGTGAAATACTTGGGTATACGAATCGACTGAGTGCCTTGCTTTTAAAAAAAGCATCCAGGGCTCATTAAATTCCTATGATCAGGTCGATCAAGAAAAAGAATTGATGTCCAGCTGGCCGGGCCGGATGAAAAGCGAAGGGCTTGAGACCGTTTCGATTCAGTGTTGTACAGGTAGTTCTGTTGATGTTCGTGTTCGATATTATCGGCGATCCTGTGACCGTCGAAATCGAAAAAGATATAAAGGTGCCTACGCCGGTTTAATCCTTCTTGGAATCCATGATCGCTGCTCACCAGCTTTGGCTTCTATGGTGAGTGCCTGGTCGGCCTTATTGAGTTCTTTTGAAGAAGTCCGTCAAGTGCTTTGTGATCATGGTATGGTGTTGGATATAAAGGTTATCCGTAAACTCACCTATCGTTACGCAGAACGGGCCCGAGCCGAGCAACAAGCGGGGCGAATCCCACTAAATGAGAGAGATTCACTTGAAGGGCGACGGGTGGTTATAAGCACCGATGGTGGACGCACACGGTTAAGAGAGAAGAAAAGAGGTCCCAAAACCCCAAAAAATAGAACCCGATTTCGTGGGGCGTGGCGAGAACCCAAACTTTTGATTATTTATGTGGTGGATGCCCAGGGAAAACAAGAAAAAAGCTTCTCACCATTTATTGATGGCAGTTTCAGCGGTCCGGATGGCATATTCCTCCTGTTAAAGGGGTATTTGAACGCCCTTCATATCCAGAAGTCCGATAAAATACTGTTTGTTGCAGATGGAGCACATTGGATTTGGAACCGGATCCCCGGACTGATCAAAGCATTGGGTTTGGCTCCTCAGCGAGTATATGAACTTCTTGATTTTTACCATGCCGTGGAGCATTTGGGTAAAGTATCAGCCCTAAAGAAGACCTGGTCATCCAAGGAGCGCAAACGCTGGGTGTCAAAACAGCGGGGCTTCCTGCTGAAAGGAAAAGCCGCTGACGTAGTACAGGCCGTCCAGACACTTTGTCGAGGCAGAAACAGTAAGGCTATTAAGACGGAACGGGATTATTTTGTGCGCAATGAAAGACGGCTTGATTTCCCAACTGTAAAAGCGTTGAATTTACCTATTGGCAGCGGTGCTATTGAAAGTTCAATTCGTAGGGTGGTGAATTTACGTCTGAAAGGTCCATGCACTTTTTGGTATCGGGAAAATGCAGAAAAAATGATTATGCTACGATCATACTTTAAAGCAGGGCGTTGGGATTGTTTGAAACTCATGGCAACCACGCACAATCCAATGCCGGCGGCATGACCGGGAAAATGGGAATGCGCCCGTTTGCCTTCAAATCCATTTTTCAATAGAATGGATATTGTCAAAAAGATCATTGGATGAATGTAACCAACGTTTTCAAATGAATCCTAACATTAAAAAAATTGTATTTATCGGTCTCGTGGTGATGATCGCGGCCATCGGCATATTGCACCACACCACACCGGGGAATTTGACGCTTTTTCATGATACATACATACAGACGGCTGGCCTATATTCCCATCGCTATAGGTGCCATCCTGTATGGCCTGGGCGGAGGGATGGGCCTTGCTATCTTATCCTGTTTGGCATATATCCCCCACCTTTTCATGTATCGGTTCCAAGGCTCGGTCGCCTATTACTCAGAGCTTTCTGAAATTATTTTTTATCTGTTTGCAGGGCTTGTGATCGGATTGATTTCCAGCCGGGAAAACAGACTTCGGGAAAAATACCGTAAAATTTCCGAACAATTACAAACTTCATACGATCGTCTCCACGATCAGTCCATTCAACTGGTTCAAGCAGAAGAAGCGTTGGGCAAGGCCAAAGAGCTGTCAGTGCTCGGGCAGTTATCCGCCTCTTTGGCCCATGAAATTAAAAATCCATTGGCTGCCATTAAGGGGGCTGCTGAAATTCTGGCCGACGAAGTGAATGAAAAAAATCCCAAGTATGAATTTGTTGAAATTATGCGAAGTGAAATTTCCAGGCTTAACCATTCAGTTGAGAAGGTGTTAAACCTTTGCAGAAGCCAGAATACGCCCATAGTGGATAAAGATGCACCACTTGGAACGGTGATTAACAAAGTGTGTCAAATTCTGAACCAGGGGATTGAGGACAAATCAATACACCTGGTTGTGGATGAGACAAAGGAAACAGGGAACACCCCTGTGCCGGACCAGGCCATGACCCAGGTGTTGATGAACATACTGATCAATGCGATGGATGCTGTGGCGGAAAATGGCCGGATTCACATTTCCCATAAATCGGCCGGCGACAAAGGGGTCTGCATTGAAATCTCGGACGATGGCCCGGGCGTTTCTCCTGACATGGCCCAAGAGATATTTCACCCTTTTAAGACCTTTAAACAAGGCGGAACCGGGCTTGGCCTTTCCATCAGCAAACGTATCGTTGAGCGTTTAGGGGGAACCATTGAGATTACGGCCTCGGATATGGGTGGCGCATGCTTTAAGATTTGTCTGCCGGGTAAAAAGACCTATTAAGGACGTAAAATGAATAAGACCATTTTGGTTATTGATGATGATCCAAGTCTCAGGCGGGTGACCGAATACAACCTGACCTCCAGCGGCTTTCATGTGTTGACGGCGGATTCGGGTCAAGCGGGCTTAGACATTTTTGAAACCCGGGAGCCGGATCTTGTGGTGTCCGACGTCAAACTCGGCGATATCAGCGGTCTGGACGTATTGGAAACAATAAAGAAGATCTCACCGGATATACCGGTGATCATCATCACCGCCTTTGGTTCAATTGAGATGGCCGTTAAAGCCATGAATAACGGTGCTTTCAATTTTATTGCCAAACCCTTTGACAGGGAAACCCTGATTCGATCCTGCGAAAAGGCCCTGGAGCTCAGGGGGCTTCGTTCAAGAACCCGGATGCTGACCCATGAGGTGAACCGGCTTACCGGCACCGAAGGCATCGTATCTGCCAGTTCAGTGATGAAAGAATTATTGGACACCGCCTCCCGTGCCGCAGGCAGCGAGGCCACTGTACTCATTTCAGGAGAATCGGGTACGGGCAAAGAGGTGCTGGCAAGGCTGATTCATCAGAACAGTCCGAGAAATAATGGTCCGATGGCCGCCGTCAATTGTGCGGCAATTCCAGCCACGTTGCTGGAATCCGAGTTGTTCGGCCATGTCCGGGGGGCCTTTACCGGTGCGGTAAAGGACCGGAAAGGGCATTTTATGACCGCATCCGGGGGGACGCTGTTTTTAGATGAAATCGGGGATTTGGCCATGGATGTCCAGGTGAAACTGCTCAGGGCAATTCAGGAACGCCAGATCCAGCCGGTTGGTGCGGAAAAAAGCCAGGATGTGGACATTCGAATCATCGCAGCGACCAATCTGGATCTCCAGGAACGGATTTTACGAGAAGAATTCAGAAAAGATCTGTTTTATCGGCTCAGCGTGATCCCTTTGTTCATCCCCCCTTGCGGGAACGTCCCGAAGATATTCCAGCTTTGGCCGCTCATTTTTTAAAAAAATTCAACGCCCCTGCAGATGTTAAATTTTACGAAGATGCCCTTGATGTCATGAAGTCTTACACCTGGCCCGGTAATATCAGGGAGATGCAAAATATTGTGGAGCGGTGCATGATTCTAAGAAAAGGCTCCGTTATTCACATGGACGACCTGGATCTGTCCGGAAAAGATACGTTACCGGACGGATTAAATCCTGTGATACCGGACGAGGGTATTTCTCTGGAAGAGGTTGAAAAAGCATATGTACTAAACGCACTTAAAAAGGCAGACCAGAATCGTTCAAAAGCTGCCCGGCTGCTGAAAATTCCCAGACACATATTGCTTTACCGTCTGGAAAAATACGGATTAACCTCAAATTCATAAGTTTTCTTTTTCTGGAAGATCCTATCTCTGGGCGTGAATAATATTCTGCAATCAATTGTAGAATATTCTACATCTTCAAAATTAAAAATAGATTTGTTTCGCATGGAAAAATTTATTTGTGCCGTAACGACGGGGTACTTAGCTGATAATTTAAAATAAATTATTTGGTGGCCATGTTTTTGCAATTTAGGGTTGCATAACAGGGGGATTGTTATCCCCGTCCAACACTAACCCAATTGGAGAACAATCATGAATAAATTAAATTTAACCGCTTTTCTGGCAATTATTGCTCTTATCCTTACCCCCCAGGTGTATGCCGCTTCCCATGATGCCGACCACGGCAAAATGAATCATGAGATGACCGCCGGTCATGATATGGCCATGGATCATGGAGACAATGGATCGGGTATGAAAATCCACACCTCAGTCCAGGATGGATACACCATTGAGTACCGCCTCATCGATATGAAAGAAAAAATGAAGGGCATGAAAAACATGCCCCAGATGAAAGATACCCATCATATGATGGTTTTCATCAAAAATCCCCATGGTGCCCATGTGAAAAATGCAAAAGTGGGCTACCTCATTGAAGAAGAAGGATCGGGTGCCACCCAGAAAAAAATGGCCATGGGCATGAACGATGGATTTGGTGCCGATGTCACCTTGAACAAGGGACACCATTACAAGGTAAAAGCCAAAATGAAGGCAGGTGACAAAATGTTGCTGGACGAATTTAAATATATGGGAGGCGACCACTAACCGGCCGAAATCTCTTATGCGACCCAGACTTTTGGTTTCAATGGTAATCCTTCCTTATATTCGCCGTACAGCCCTTGTGGGCGTCTGATCATCGGGCCCAGGCGCAATTTGAAGCGCCTGGGATTTCGCACAGTGCAACTCTTTTTGATCTGATTGCAGTTGCCCGGGATCAGAACACGGCCATTAAAGCTGCCCGGGCAGCCTGGAAAGCTGATCTTGAAAATGTTCGGATAGCAGGCGCACTTCCTGATCCCCAGGCGTCAGTCACCTGGTTTCCCGCACCCATTGAAACCCGTCTGGGGCCCCATGACTGGAATGCCATGATCTCCCAGCAGATTCCATTTCCCAAAAAGCTGACCACGAAAAGACAGATCGCGGGTATAGAGGTTTCTGTGGCCCAGCTTAAAACAGATGAAGTTTTTCGCAAGGTTGTGGCCGATGTCAAAACCGCGTTTTACGAACTGCTCTACATCAGGAAAGCCAGACAAATTGCAGAAAAAAATATGGCCCTGTTAAGTCAGTTCCAGAGATGGCCCAAAGCACCTATGGCCAGAACAGGGCCGTATTTGCCGAAGTGGTGAAAGCCCAGGCCCAGACAGGTCAGGTTCAGTATGACCTGCTGCTTCTCCAGGATCTGGAAGAGACCCAGGTGACGGTTCTCAATGCATTATTAAACCGTCCCCCGCAAACCCCAATCGGAACGCTTGTTCAGACAGATGCGGTTTCGGCGCTTCCCGGGCTTGAGCTGCTTTTTGAAACTGCCAAAGCGCGCCGTGAGTTGATTGCCATGGCAGATAAAGCCGTTCAAAAAGCAAAAGAGGAAGAAAAACTTGCAGGGTATGCAAAATACCCGGATTTTAAACTGGGCGTTACCTGGTCCGGCATCGGTGAGCCGGATGTCGCATCGCCGCCTGATAATGCCGGCGATGATCAACCAGACCCAAACCCGTATCCGCACACTTTATTACAAGGCCAGAAACGCAATTCGCCAGGAGGAATTGTACCAAAAAGATCTGCTTCCCCAGGCATTGAGGGCCCTTGACGTGTCGGAAACATGGTTCAGGGAAGGGCAGGGGCCTTTCAGCGATATCCTCGAAAGCCAGGCCGCCGTCTACAACTTCCAATTATCCCTGGCCAGGGCACAGTCCGACAGGGGTAAATACTTGGCTGAAATTGAACCGCTGATCGGGGCCGCCATGTCAGAGATTAATCCAATGGATTTTGAGAATGTTGATCCCGACAGAACCGGGACTGAGAGCAAGGAGGCTGCACAATGAAATACGCCTATTCCATGGGTATGGTGCTGCTCCTGCTTTTTACCGCAAATTTAGGCTATTGCAAATACAAGGAACTGGCCACCGAGTGGGACAATTGGTCTCCGCCTGCCTATTCTGACAATGGTGACGTTAAACAGCACCAAGAAAGTGAGGACGGCCAACAGCATAAGTGCAAATCACCGAGACAGACCCATCCGTCACAATCCGGTCACCAAATTTGGAACGCCAACGTCTCCCAGCTCCTAAATCAGGGGCAGTTTATTCAGCCCGCAGCAAATTTCGAACAACAAGCCCTGTGGACGATTGATTCAGCCCAGAATGAGATTCAGGCGGTTCTATCTCCCCAGGCGATCGAATGCATCAGTCTTGCCCGCAACCCAAAAATCCTTGCAGCCAAAGCCGCCTTTCAGGCAGAGCTGGAAGGGTTTGGCCAGGTGGCGGATCTTAATGCCGTTCTCAGCCGCTACACCGCGTTTACCCAGGGCATCATGACAGGCGTCGGCCCCATGAATCAGGCGGCAGGTATGTCCAAAACCTTTCCGTTTCCCGGGCAAAATTCCCTGAAAACCAGGGTAATCATGGAAAATGCAGCCGTCGCGGCCCTGGATTACCATATCAAAGTCAAAGAGACCGTCACGTCGATCAAAAAGAGCTATTGGGATCTGGCCCTGATCCATGAAAAGCTAAATATCCTGGGAGAAACCCTTCGGCTATACGAACATCTTCACGATACGGCATCCACCATGTATGAGATCGGAAAAACCAGTTACCAGGATGTGATTCAGATTTCCATAAAAACCAAGATACTCAACAACCAGATTATCACCCTGAAACACGACAAAAAGGCGGCACAAATAAAAATGCTGACCCTTTTGGATCTTCCGGACACGAGCAGGGTAGGGCGTCCGGCCACAGGTTCGCCTAAATTGAACCTGCCCAAAGCCGACCTTCTCATTGACCGGGCCCTGGCGCAGCGTCAGGAGATCCTGAAAATGGGCCACGCCATTCAAAAGATGGAACTGATGATTGAGATGTCAGAAAAGATGGTTCTGCCGTCCCGGGATATGGGGTTGTCAAACAACAATATGGATCAGATCAACACCACAGGCACCTGGGCCAAAAAAGCGGCATTTACCGACCAGGGACCGTCGGCATACATGGGGGCGGGAAAACCCAAAAATCCATGGTACGGCACCACATCTTCCTGGCTCTCCCAGACCCGGAAAAAACTTACCGCATTGCGGCACCAGCGCCAAAACCTTGTGCTTGAAACCCGTTCTGCAGTTCAGTCCGGCTGGGTCCGCCTGGACAATGCCGTCCGAACCTTTCGGCTCTATGCCGATGAAATTGTTGATATGTCATCTTCGGCTCTGGATGTCTCCACAAAGGAATATGAATCCGGACGCATTTCCTTTGCCCAGACTGCCGCAGCCTATGACAGCTGGCTTAATGCCAGACTTTCACGGGCCAATGCCGCCAAAGATGCCGGCGTATTTCGTTCAGACCTAGAAAAAACAGTCGGATTCACATTCTAAATACGATTCAAAGGATATTCCCCCATGATCCCATCCATAAAAAAGTTACCCATACTACCAATTATCCTCACCGCCCTGATCACCGCTGCCCTGGTGGCAGGCGGTTTGCACCTTGCAGGATTTCAAGATTCCCAAAAGATTACAGCGCAGACAGATCCGGATCACGACCATGAAGGCGAAACAGGCCTTTGGACCTGCGGCATGCACCCCATGGTGATCACCAAAGAGCCGGGGCTTTGCCCCATCTGCAATATGGAGTTGATCCCAAAACGGGATACCCCCGAAGACAAAGGATCATCTGAAAGGGAAATCGTCTATTGGAAGGCCCAAATGGATCCCATGGAGATCTACAATGCGCCGGGTAAAAGTAAGATGGGCATGGATCTTGTTCCGGTGTACAAGGATGAGATTATCGGCGGTGTCGATGTTTCCATTGATCCGGTAACGGTTCAGAATATGGGGTTAAGAACCCAGGTCGCTAAAAATTCGCCTCTGGTCAGCACCATTCGGACCTACGGACATATCACACCCGATGAGACCCGGACTGCCGAGATCAGCCCCAAAGTCAACGGATGGATCGAAACCCTTTATGTGGATTATACCGGCAGCCAGGTTCAAAAAGGCGATCCCCTGCTGGAAATTTATTCCCCGGAACTGCTTTCAGCCCAGGAGGAGTATCTTTCTCTTTTCAGGCGCCTGGGCAATCGGGGAGGCAGAGAAAATGAAATGCTCGAGTCCGCGCGTCTTCGTCTCCAGTACTTTGATGTGGGTACCGAAGAGATCAATGCGCTGGAAGCCAGTGGCAAAGTTAAAAAAACGGTGCTGATCCGTTCGCCTTTTACAGGCGTGGTGACATTCAAAAGCGCGGTTCAGGGCAGTTTTGTAAAATCCGGAACCAAACTATTCACCATTGCCGATCTTTCAAAAACCTGGGTGGAGGCCCATATTTACGAATATGAACTGGACCGGATCAAAACAGGCCAGGATGTTACCATGGTCCTTCCCTATCTTCCCGGGGAAACATATGAGGGAAAGGTGACCTTTATCTATCCTTATCTTCAGCCTAAAACCCGGGACATTATCATCCGCCTGGAATTTGAAAACCCGGATCTCAAGTTAAAGCCCGAAATGTACGGGGATGTCATGATCCATACCAGAGACCCGGGAGAAGGTCTTGTCGTACCTGCCGAATCTATTATCAGATCCGGGGAGCGCAATCTGGTATTTGTCACCCGGGAAACAGGTAAATTTACGCCCAGAGTCGTAAAGCTTGGCCGGTATCTGGATGATAACCAGATCCATATCCTTGAAGGCCTTGCCCCGGGAGACCGGGTGGTCAGGTCAGGCCAGTTTTTACTGGATTCAGAATCCAAACTGCAGGAGGCCATTAAAAAGATGATGAACCCGGATCCTGTGACACCCGATCCGGAACCGGATAAGGATGACGGTTTTTTTGATGATATGACACCGGATAAGACAGATGATTTTTTCTGATTATAACGGATTTGGGGGATAGAGCCGGAGAGCGATGAAATAGACTGAAAAAAATTATTTCCTGAGTTATGGTTGAAGCGCCAACAGCAACGATAACAAATAAGGAAAATGATGAGTTCCTCCTCTACCACCGCTCCCCGACTGAATCGAACTATTTGTATGAATGTTTGTCAAGCACAATATTACATCATTATCCAGCAGGCAGCCCAATTCCGGATGGTATTAGACATGGTAATCATGAAATATCCCGAGCTTTTCCCCGTTGAAATCACTAACGGATACAAAATGAAGGAGATCCGATTCTCCAAAAAACTGAAATTGAAAATCAGGAGAATTGTATGACCAGCTTCAAAAAGTGTAACGCTTATCCCCGATATTCATAACGAAATAATGTAACGGCCAGATACCCCGCCGCCATACCCCGCCAAGAAAATCATAAAATCATACCCCGCATGCCTATCCCGCCGATAGACCCCGCCGTTGATTCATTCAAAATTTGCTACATATAATCTCCCTGATTCGAATCTTGGAGAAAAATGATGGCAAAGAATTCTCGTGGAAAACGCCCTTGTTCTATTTGCCGAAAATGGTTTGCTCCTGATGTAAGACAAAAAGGCAGGCAGAGAACATGTAGCCCGGCTTGCCAAAATGAGCTTCATCGCAGGCAATGTGAAAATTGGAACAGGAAAAATAAAGCTGTCTCCAAAAATAATTATCTGGCAAAAAAGCTTGAAGAGGCAGAGAACCTTCAAACATCCGGAAAATTGCCTGTTCTACCATTGGAAGTTATTGAAATAGAATACGGTATCAAGCCGGCAATTATCGCCCAATACCTGGTCACCCAGGTTATCAGCCACACCAAAGAAAAAATTCGAGAATTCCCATAAACGCCTCTGACTAATCGAATATTGATTTCAAGAGACATGATTGGAGTAACTTCTTGTAATATTAGGATATATGAACATACTAATCGGATTTTGATTCTAAGAGACATCATGTGCGTAAGTTATTGATAATATATATGGATACAAACAGAGTAATCAGCATCCCAGTTCAAGAGGCAACTGACAACCGACCCTGGCCGGTGATATAAAAAGGCATCTGAAATTCTAAAAATAAGGAGATGTCTCATGGCGCACAGGTTTTCATCACGGGAATTATTTGAACTGAGGAACAATATCCCTGTGGATATGCTGATCAGGGATCATTTACAGATTCCATCTAAAATCAGGGATGGCTATTTCCGTTTTCTATGCCCTCTGTGCAATGAATTTCAAACGGCTGTAAATTCAACCACGAACCTGGCCAGGTGCTTCCGGTGCGAAAAAAACTTTAACACCATCGACCTTGTCATGAAAATCAAGGGATATGGATTCCGGGACAGCGTCCTGTTTTTGAAGCAGATAAATACTGCCCACCAGGTTCCGGCATCAAAGATAGCTGCCTTGGTCGCTGCAATCGGCAAACCCATGCCGGGAGGGCAATGAGTATGAAACGGTTGGCCAAGCTTGAAACCCTGATTGCCCGGAATCAGGAGTGTTTTTCCAAAATCGGCAAGGCCTTGAAAGAAATTCGTGACAATCGTTTGTATAAGCAGGCTCTGTTTGAATCATTCGAAACATATACCAGGGCGCGATGGGATATGGGAAAATCCCATGCTTACCGCCTGATCAAATTTTATGAAGTCATCTATAATCTGTCCCCAATTGGGGACAGATTACCGGCCAACGAATCCCAGGCACGGCCTCTTACTCAACTGGATTCCATAGAACAGCGCCAACTTTGGAAGGAGATTATAGAAAGCGGCATGGAGTTAACCGCGCGTAACATCAAAAAATTTATCGACTCCCGAAAAACGGCATCGGTAACCAAACCGGATCTGACGGATCAAATTTCGAATGAATACATGGCTGTTGTAAAGGCAATGCTTGAACAGGTCCGTGTGGCACAGCATGATCATTGGCAGCAGACCTCTCGCCCGGCTGCATTGTTGTGGCATCGGGTCATACACGAAAAGATTGTATCAACGGGGGCAGATAATGGATGACCTGAGCATTGACGACCGCTTCCATTTACTGCTGCATAAAAAAATCATGAATAAAATCGGATCTGCCAAGAGAAGATCCAAAAAATATTACAAGGACCAGTACAAGAAAACCGGGATTATCCCGGTACCCCTTTTGCTGGTTGAAAAAGGAATTATGGATGGCCGCAAGTGCAGCTGGCGCCCCAAGGTTATAGACGAGCAAACAAAAAGGCGGTTTATTGAAATGGTCAAGGCGTCATGCGATCCGTCATCTCAGGGGTTCATTTTTATCACCCGAAGAGCCAGGACCATTAAAAATTACCACTGCTGGCTCGAGGAAGAGTTGGGTAAAACAATCAGCCTTCCGGCACTTCGGCGATGCGCCAAAAGGGAGAATCTCAAATTTTATCTGGAAAAAGAGGACGATCAGGAGCCGTCACCGGCACGTTATAGCTTCAAATCGGTTCCGGTGTTTGCCTTGATCCAGGTTGACGGTTGCAAGTTCCAATATTTAAGAATCAGAGATGAACGTGGAAACTGGCAGAAACCGCAGGTGATTGAAATATTTGATACCGGTTCCAGGAAGCTGTTCATCCTGGAATTCTATTTTACCGAAAGTAATCTGAACTCTGTGGACCTTTTTAGGCACAAGATCAAAAATAAATACCCTGCCTGGAGAAAACCAAGCATGCCTGTACAAAACTGAATGTAATAGATATGGTCCTCATGAAAAATAACATTTAAATGGACTTTTCATGACAAACCATATTGAATTCACAGAAGAGCAGTTATCTGAAATCACGCCTGCGGTAAAGTGTTTGTTAAACCAAACGAGAGAAAAATTAAAAGGGACTGATAGAAGGCAATTTATGGCCCATGTAGTATCTCTTATGGGGAAAGGTGGCCAAAGAAAAGCAGAAAAAGAGCTTGGATGGGACCGTCATACAATTAGAAAAGGGATGAAAGAACTGCAAAGCGGTTTTGTTTGTGTCGATAATTTTTCAGGAAGGGGGCGGAAACCCGCTGAAGAAAAATATCCTTTATTACTTGAAGATATCAAAAATATTGTAGAACCTATTTGCCAAACGGACCCAACATTTCATTCGACCAAATTGTATTCACCGATTACAGCAAAAGAGGTGCATAGAAAATTAATTGAATTGAAAGGATATCAACCGGATGATCTCCCATCGGTCATAACGATTAACCGGAAAATGAACCAGTTAAATTATCGTTTGAAAAAAGTGACCAAATGTAAGCCTAAAAAAAAATCCCTGAAGTGAATTTGATATTTGACTATGTTCATAATATCAACAGGATAGCAGATTCGAATCCGGGGATAATAAGATTGTCAATGGATGCAAAAGCCGTCATAAAAGTGGGACCATTTTCACGAGGCGGATACAATCGTTATGGCTTACGAGCCTGTGATCATGATTTCCAGCCAGATACGCTTTTAAAGCTTTTTGGCATATTCATTCCGGCAACAGATGAAACCTTCTTTTATTTCAGCGAAAGTCATATTACAGCAGATTTTATAGTCGATGCGTTAGAACAATTATGGCCGACTCTTAAGGAAGCATATGATCCACATACCTTGGTTCTGAATTTAGATAATGGACCAGAAAATAGCAGCCGAAGAAGTCAATTTATGAATCGTTTGGTTACTTTTTCTCAAGAAAATTCCGTGAGCATTAGCTTAGCTTATTATCCTCCATATCACAGTAAATACAATCCTGTAGAAAGAATTTGGGGTAGATTGGAACAACATTGGAATGGAGAACTTTTGGACAAGGTTGAAAAAATTTTAGGATTAGCAAGAACAATGACCTGGAAAGGCTGGCGTCCAGTTGTGACCTTTGTGGAAAAAACTTATAAAAAAGGCGTAAGGCTGACAAAGCAGGCCATGCAAATCATAGAAAATCAAATTTTCCGAATCAAAGGAATTGAGCAATGGGCTGTTGACATACCTTTCTATGTTGATTGATATTTTGGGGTATTTTATTCTGATATTGTGCCTTACCCGTTTTTTGTTATGCACCCCTTTTCCTTTGAAAACAATCGGCATCAGGCCCGACCAGGCAAAGGGATTTTTAAATTTAAAGCGTCCCATTAATGCCATTAACCTTGCGCATTCTACGCCAGGCGGTTTTTATTTGGCGCCGGATTTTTCAAGGGCGCATTCACCAAAAGATAAGGCGCATCTGGAATCTTCACACCGGAGCCTGCATAATTTTGAAATACGGATTATCAAAGCCTTTGAGGACAGGATTGTGAAAACCGTTACCGAGTATAACTTCAAACGGGGAAGAAAGGAAAAAGTCACTGTAACCCTACTTGATATCACCCTTGATGAATTGAGAAGCAGCACTGTGCTCCGCCAATACCGTGACGAACATAATCATACACAACATTATTTTACTGAAGACGGCGTGGTCAGTGCCTGGGTGCCGGCACAGAAGTTTGATGATTTTTTGTCAAACCAGGCAGACACCCTGAATTTTATCCCGGAGCAGGTTCAAGAATATATGAAATATGGTTACAGAAAAATCAAAGCCACCGTATCCAAGAACAGAACTATCCGCCATGACAAACGCGATTTTTATGTGACCAGTGGTGCAGACCGGTTCAGCAAGCATAAAAGTACACCGGTAAAGATATCCAGATACAGGGACAAACTTTTTATCTTTGAGCCCAGTGAAGACGGAATACTTCTGGGCGAAGCCATTGCAAAAAAGCCGTTTGACAGGCCACCTGCACCAGCGCCTGATCCTGTGCCCGATGAACTCGACACCATTATCGCTCTTTTGGAAAAGCACAATATGGCCGTTGACCGGCCTATTTTAATCGAAGTTTACCATAAGGGCCTTTCCCTATCCCGGGCGGAGCAAGTACTTCATCATAATCAATCAAGGTACGCAGATTACATGAAAAAAATGGACCAGCCTGAGGAACGTAAAAAACAGGCTTTGTTCAATGCATTTATGCTTGATTGCCAAAAATCGTTAACTACGAATCGAGTGGCGACTTATGCATCCCTCGGAGATATGACATGAAAGAGGATTTTATCAGTGATAAACGAAGAGTCTCATACCTGTCTGCCACTTATAATAGGATATACAGGGGCCAAAGCGTACTCATTGAAGGAAATTTTGGCGCAGGAAAAACTCGGTTTTTAAAACTGCTGCGGCCTAAAAAGCTCCATGCCGTATGGGTCGAGTCTCTGTTCAACATCCATGAAACCCTGGCATCCATACTCAAGGAATTGAATTATGAGGCCACCGCCACCTACCGCCGGACTCCCCAGTACCTGAAAACGATCTGCAACCTATCCAATTGTTTTATCATCATAGATGAAGCCAATGATCTGGACTCCCGGGTCTGGCCATATCTCAAACGAATTATTGATGCCGGTGTTCCCATCGTATTTGCAGGGCTCCCAAAGGTCAGAACCCATCTGAGCCGGAATCATCCCGATATACTCAGCCGGCTCAAAACTCTGATTTTATACCCCATAGAGGTCGAAGACTTCATCGAAAAATACAAAGATATCCAGCAGGAAGCCGTTGAACAAATTTATATGGCCGTCAAAGGCGACATGAGAAAATTTAAAGAAATATGTACAGACTGCCAGGACAGGGCAAAGGAGTTGAATCACAACTTTGTTGATATCAACCTTGCTCTGGAATTTATATCCGATCTCCCTCCCCAGTAATCCTTATCACAATTTATCTGCATTAACAGGCCACCTTGTGTTAGCACCAAGGGCGGCCTTGCTGTATCTGTTCATTATATAATGGTGCCACTTGATGCTTGGTCTATCTTTAAAATTTTGAAACCACAGATCATTTTTGATTTTTTAGTGTACCGTTACATTATTTTGTAACTTCGTTTTTGATGGCACTTTCGTCTAACTCACTTAAATCACATTGAAAATATATGCTTCTTGTTTGGTGGGGCAAGCCTCAACACCGTTACAGTATTTGAAGCTCGTCAATTGTAATAGCAGGTGTCAGTTATACCATACGACCTTCGTTTGCCATGCCCTATATGAGTGGTCTTGTAAAAGATGTTGAGAAACCGTTATTTTTGCGGAAGTTTGCAGTCCCGTTTTGGGCTTTGAGTTACTGCTTCGGTAAAAATTCCATGTATTGGTATCGCCTTGAAGCATCCCTTGGCCGACATAGTCTTGTGGGAACCACGATTAAATCCCCAGATACATTACCCCAACATGTTTCTGCTGATGAAAAGCATACTCGTCTTTTGGGAGAAAAGACCTATATTGCAACGACGGCTGGGAAAAACTGTATTTTAGGAGCCAGTGTTTCCGAAACGGCCTCCGGCAAAGACCTCCAAAAAGCTTACGGGGTATTTAAAGAGGAGGCTGAATGTATTAATCCGGGATATCAGCCAGAAACTGTCAATACCGACGGATGGCGGTCAACGCAGAAAGCCTGGAGAAAATTGTTCCCCAAGATAACTGTGTTATCCTGCTTCTTACACATATATATTGGCATACGTGATCGCTCACGCAAAAAATATAAGGAGCATTTCCTGGATATGGCGACCAGGTTATGGGACTGCTTTCGGGCAGAGTCTAACCCATCTTTTCGAAAAAAAATGACAAAACGCCTATTAATCTTTAGTTTTTATGGCCCTACGAAAAATTGGTTTCTATAAATACAGCATGTTACCCGAAGAGTTTTTGATCACCATGAATGTAGTGCCATAAAATTAAATAATAGTTGCTTTCCCATTGTAAATGTGCGCATAATCAGTTCCATGTATATACGAAGGACGACTATCAAAAGCCGGAAAGACGGCACACAATATTATACCTACAGGCTGGTTGAGTCTGAACGTACCGTCAAAGGGGTACGCCAGCATACCCTGCTTAATCTGGGTTCGGCCTTCTCATTGCCAAGAGAACAGTGGTCGGAACTGGCCTCACGGATTCAAGAAATAATAAGCGGTCAAGAGCCACTATTTGAGGCGCCTCAAGAAGTTGAGGAACTGGCGCAAAACTATGCTGCTCAACTTATACAGGCTAAGAAGAAAACTTCTGAGCCGACAGAGCCTGATTATTGCCAGGTGGATATTGACAGCATGGAAGTAATCCGGCCTCGTAGCATCAGCTGTGAGCATGTGGCATTAGAAGCGTTTAACGCCCTGGGCTTGGGAGAGCATCTAAAAAAGTTTGGGTTCAATGGCCCACAGTTAGCTGCGGCTACCGGTAGCATTATTGGCCGTATGTGCCGACCGGCCAGTGAACGGGCAACGCTTCATTGGCTTCAGGATATTTCAGGGTTGGGCGAGTTAATAGAGTATGATTTCGGCAAGATGAATTTATACAAAATGTATTCAGCATCTGATCAACTTCTAAAAAATAAGGATGCAATAGAGAGGCATCTATATTTACAGGAGAAGAAGCTGTTTGGGTTCCAGGAGACCATCACGTTGTATGATTTGACCAATACCTATTTCGAAGGTCAAAGTAAGCGTAACAAGCTTGGAAAGCGTGGTCATTCGAAAGAAAAGCGATCAGATTGCCCGCTGGTAACCTTAGCCCTGGTGTTGGACAGCAGTGGTTTCCCAAAATGCAGCAAAGTATTTGAGGGCAATATCAGTGAAGCCGGTACCCTGGCTAACATAATCAGTACTATGGACGCCGGACGAAAATCACATGACATGTTTGATGCTTCCAAAGCCACAATTGTTATGGATGCAGGGATTGCATCCGAAGAGAATATCAAGTGGATTAATGAAAAGGAATATCCATATATCGTTGTCAGCCGACGACGGCACAGGGAATTTGCCGAGGAAGAGTCGGTAGTGGTCAAACAGGATAAAAACGGTACCGTAAAGGTGCAAAAGGTGATTGACCCTGAAAGCAATGAGGTGCAGTTGTTCTGCCACTCTGAAAAGCGTGAAGCAAAAGAGCGGGCCATCCAGGACCGTTTTACATCAGGCTTTGAGGAGGCACTCACGTATTTGGCCTCAGGTCTTCATATCCCACGACGCATGAAAAAATACCATAAGGTGTTGGAAAAAATTGGACGCCTTAAGCAACGGTATTCAAGGGTCTCCGGTCAATACCAAATCAATGTCGTCAAAGATGAGCAAACCGACAACGCTACTAAACTAACCTGGCAACGCCAAACCGACCAGGATAACCGCAATGATCTGCCGGGCGTATATTGTTTGAGAACATCCCATAAAGATTTGGACGAGAAAACGCTGTGGCAGACGTACACAATGTTGACTGACCTGGAAGCCGTATTTCGTTCATTGAAATCGGAATTGGGCATTCGGCCGGTATTCCATCAGGTGACCGAACGTGTCACCGGGCATCTTTTTATAAGTGTTCTGGCGTACCATTTGGTTCATAGCGTTCGATATCGACTGAAACAATCACAGATTAACAGTAGTTGGTCTCAATTGAGAAATCAGCTCGAAGGCCAAAACCGGGTGACAGTTTCAATGCAATGCAAGGATGGTCAAACCGTTCATATCAGAAAAAGCACACGGCCAGAACCCAGACAACAAGAAATTTATAAAGCTTTGGAGATAAGTCTATATCCAGGACCGGTGATTAAAAATATTTTTAAACAAAAGTAGTGCCATAATCAATGGATGAAAAACAATAATTTCCGTGATTACAGTAAGTTAAAATTTATAATCGAAAACTTGGGCTAAGGGGCATTCTCACAGAGAGTTCGGAGGCTTTCCGAACATTGTCAAAATACGCAGAACGAAATCCCAGACGTAATTTCAGCCAAGATCAAGAAGCTCAAGGATAATCTTCCACAGTTTTCCGAAGCTTATGATTTTCCTGGTGCACATAGAACAAGCAACATGGTTGACCGGCTGATGCAACGGATGGACCGTCATTTATTCAGCACCAAGTATTTTCATGGCACTATGAAATCGGCCAATCTCAGTATACGTGCCTGGGCTCTTATCCAAAATTTTGCTCCACTCAATCCGTGGACGGTAAAGCAAAAGGGCCATGTGAGTTCTTTTGAAAGAGTGAACGGATTCCAATACCACGAGAATTGGCTTCAGAACCTTTTGATTTCAGCTTCATTGGGAGGCTTACGGACGGGTCCCCCAAATCCGTTATAACCAGAGAAGAAAGAGTATTTATGATCATCTCTTTTATAATGATCAATAAATCGGCATTGAAAAAGGTCTCAGCCTTTTTCAATGCCTTATTTTTTTTACATACAAATTGAATCTGCGAACATCATCCTCTAACAGCCAGTCCATTTAATATTATCAACAGCTTTGAAGATAGTTTCGCCAGCCGCCAAATTTTGTGATTTCATGGCCGGATTCTGCTACAATCGGCTCGGCGATAAACCCCGAAACCCAAGAGCCGTCGGATAATTCCAATTTTCCAATACCCAGGGGGTGGGGGATCTGTTGGACAAACCGGCCAAATGCCGATGCAGAAAGCGCATAAATTTCAACTTCAATGGCTGCGCCGGCCTTCTCATCACGGATCAATCCAGGCTTTGGCGGGGCGCTTTCCAGGGCAAACATGCGATAGGCATCAGCTGTTTGGGTTGTTTGTACCAGGGACGCACCCAGGCCGGTTAATTGATGGTGAAGGGCTAATCCTTTAAGATGGGCGCCACAGACGGCAAGCTGCAGGGTGTCACTGGATAAAGTTTCTACAGGCCGCGGCGGCATATCCGAGCCGCATCCCATGGGAAGGTTCGTCTGGGCGTGAAAAAAAGCCCCTGCCTGGAGTAGTTTTAAGTCCTCAAAGGCCTGTCCCACAAGGGTGACGCCAACGGGAACGGTCGGTGTCAGGCCGGTGGGAACGGCCAGGCTACAGTAATCCAGCAGATTCATATAGTTGGTGTAATATCCCAGATTGCTGTTCAGCTGGATGGGATCCGCATTCACCGCATCAATGGTATAACAGGTGCCGGCTGTGGGGGTGACAAGAAAATCAACGGTCTCCAATACGGCATCTGTTTTTTTCTTAAGCGCCTGAAGCTCATACATACAGGCGAAAACCTCCCGGGCTGTCCATGGTTTGCCGTCGCAGATGATTTGACGGGTTACGGGAACGCCGGCATCCGGGTTTTCCAGTAAAAAATCTCCGACCGCAGCGGTGCGTTCTGCCACCCATGGACCCTGATAAAGCAATTTGGCTGCATCAAGAAAGGGTGAAAAATCAATTTCAATGCAGGTGCCGCCCATATCCGTGAGCAGGTCAATGCTGTTTTGAAAACAATCTTCATAGTCCGAATTGCCGAAAAAATTAAGATCCTTAGCCGCCGGAATCCCAAAGGTGAACTCAGACTTATTAAAGGTTGGTTTCGTAGCGTTTTGGGCCTTGCGGGAAAAGGGATCCTGGGGATCAAAAATCGCGGCAGTTTGAAACACTTTTTCGGCATCCACGGCACACAGGGCAAAGATCGATACACAATCCAGGCTGCGGCAGGCAGGGACTACGCCGGTGGTGCTGAGCAGACCTTTGCTGGGTTTCACGCCCAGGATATTGTTAAAGGCCGCCGGCACCCGTCCTGAGCCTGCGGTATCCGTTCCCAGGGAAAAGCTGCACATTCCCTTTGCCAGGGCAACGGCCGAGCCGCTGCTGGAACCGCCGGAAATATAATCGGGATCGAAGCTGTTTTTGCAGGCACCATGCGGAGATCGTGTGCCCACAAGGCCCGTGGCAAATTGATCCAGATTGGTTTTGCCCATGGGGATGGCACCGGCATTGATCAGCTGTTCCACCACAAACGCCGATTTTTCCGGCGTATAACAATATTGCGGGCACCCGGCGGTGGTGGGAATCCCTGCCAGATCAATATTGTCCTTAATGGCAAAGGGGATGCCGTACAAGGGAAGTGTCTCGGGTGTTTCGCCTTCCAGTCGGTTCAGGTAAGGTGCTATTTCATCTTGGCTTAACAGTCGGATCCAGACATTGTTCTGATCTGTACGGCATAGTTCCATCAGGCTGCCGATCAGATCTTCAGGGGTCAGGGTTCCGTCTTTATAACAGTGGTGCAAATGTTCAATGGTCAGATTCATCAGGCATCTCTTGGCAGGGTTTAATGGAAACCAGGTGCTGGCCCGAAGAGACCAGGTCTCCGGGGGAACAAAAAATCTGGCAAACTTCACCGGCGCAGCAGGATTTAAGATCGACCTCCATTTTCATGCATTCAAAAATGGCAATGGTCTGGCCGTCTTCTACAACATCGCCTTCCTTGACCTGCATTTTCCAAAGGCTTCCTGAAATGGCACTGTCAATGGTCTGACATCCCGGCATCACCGCTACTGCATCGGTATCTTCGGTATGTTCGGGAATTTCATTGCTGAAATTGAGCTGGCCGTTCTCTATCCACTGTTGGCGTTCGGCCTCAAAGGCGGTCTGTTGTTTGTCTTTAAACTGATGAATACTATCTTCATTTTCTGCCAGAAAGGCCTCGTACTTATCAAGGTCGAATTCGCTCTCCTCAATGCGGATGCCGGCCAGGCCGTAGGGCAGATTTTTTCTCATCTCCATCAGGGTGTCGTGGTCCACCGGATAGAAGCGGATCTGGTCAAAGAAACGCAACAGCCAGGGTTTTCCAGGTTTGAATTCTTTTGTCACATTATAGCGGTTCCACATCTGAACGGTGCGGCCCACAAACTGGTAGCCGCCGGGTCCTTCCATGCCGTAGACGCACAGGTATGCCCCGCCGATGCCCACGGCATTTTCCGGGGTCCAGGTCCGGGCGGGATTATATTTGGTGGTGACCAGCCGGTATCTTGGGTCCAGGGGCGTGGCCACGGGGGCGCCTAAATAGACATCACCCAGGCCCATCACCAGGTAACTGGCATTGAACAGCACATTTTTCACATCCTCAATACTGTCAAGGCCGTTGATGCGGCGGATAAATTCGATATTGGACGGACACCAGGGCGCATCGGGCCGGACCGACTGGGTATAGCGTTCAATGGCCTTGTGGGTGGCCGGGTCGTCCCAGCTCAGGGGCAGATGGACAATTCGGGCCGGAACCTTGCGGTTCTGACTTCCTGCAAGGGTCTTTTGAACCGATTCAATGGTTTCCAGCAATGTGTCCAGGGGCTGCATCCGGTTGTCGTAATGGATCTGCAAAGACCTTATACCGGGGGTTAAGTCCAGTATGCCGTCAAGTTGCTTTTTCTCCAGAGCCAGCATCAGGGCGTGGACATGGAAGCGAAGGGTCAGATCCAGGACAGGCTCTCCAAATTCAATGAGCAGGTTTTTGTCGCCTGATCTTCGGCACACCACCTGGATGTCGCCGTCAATGGGAAACTGATGAATAATGGGGGTTTCCGAAGCTGTAAACGCTCTGTGTTTTAACGGCACCACAGGTTCAGAAAGCGCCAGGTTTTGAATTAATGTTTCCTGATTCTTTTCAAGTATCCGTGCCTCTTCCGGGGTAAGCAACCGAAACCGGACCCGGCTGCCGGCCTTAAGCTGTCCCATTTTCCACAATTCAGCCTGTACAATGGTCACAGGACATACAAAGCCGCCGAGACTTGGGCCGTCCGGTCCCAGGATCACCGGCATGTCGCCGGTATAATCCACCGCACCCACGGCATAGGGAGTATCATGGATATTGGACGGGTGAAGTCCGGCTTCTCCGCCATCCTGCCTGGCCCATTCCGGTCCCGGCCCGATCAGGCGGACACCGGTGCGTGAGGAGTTGTAATGGACCTCCCACGCCGTGCTGAAAAAGGTCTCCATATCCTTGGGGATGAAAAAATCCGGGGCACCGTGGGGGCCGTATAATACGCCGATTTCCCATTGATCTGTGAGGCTGGGCCATTGGGACGGTTCCAGGGCACGGGGCGCTGATTGTTTCAAATTCCCTGCCCAGAGGACATCTCCGGTCTGGAGGCTGCGGCCGCCATGGCCACCGAACTGCCCCAGGGTAAATGTGGAGCGACTGCCCATGTACAGCGGGACATCAATGCCGCCGCGCACCGCAAGGCAGGCCCGTTGACCGTCAACGGCAATGCCGCTTTTCAGCTTGCCCCCGGCCGGTGCCGTCATCGGCGTGTACCGGGGGACCGGGACGCCGTCCAAGCTGGCCTGGATGTCAGCGCCGGTGAGCACAAAAATCGTTTCCGCATTGAAGGTCAGATCCGGACCTTTGACGGTAATTTCAAGGGCCGCGGCTTCCGGCGGATTTCCGGCAATGCGGTTGGCCAGACGGTGGTTAAACATATCCATGGGGCCCGAAGGCGGCACACCCACAGACCAGTACCCGACCCGGCCAGGAAAGTCCTGCACAGTGGTCTGCATGCCCGGCGCATCCACGCAGATGGTGGGGGCCTGGTAGGTATAGTTGTCCAGAATCCGGGTGGTATAGTTCCCCTTTTGAAAGGCGGGAAACTCACAGATGCTGCGCAAAAGATGAAGATTGGTTTCAATGCCTTTAAGCCGGGTTTCTGCCAGCGCATTTTTCAGCGCGAGGACCGCCTCTTCACGGGTTGGGCCGTGAACTATGAGTTTGGATAAAAGCGGGTCGTAAAAGGCGGAGACAAAGGTGCCGGTGGCAACCCAGCTGTCCACGCGCACAGATTCAGGAAAAACGACCTGGGTCAAAAGTCCGGTGCTGGGCTGGAACGCTTTTCCGGGATCCTCGGCATAAATGCGCACCTCAATGGCAGCCCCCGAAGGCTTTGGCGCCAGACCGGCCAAGGGCGGCAGGTCGTTTGCTGCTATCTGTACCATCCATTCCACCAGATCAATACCGAAAACCGCTTCGGTGACGCAATGCTCCACCTGAAGCCTGGTGTTCACCTCCAGAAAATAAAACCGGTCGGCCCGGGTGTCGTAAACAAACTCCACGGTGCCCGCAGATGCATAGCCAACGCCCTGGGCCAGACGCCGGGCAGCTTCATGAAGACTGCTTCTAAGTCCGTCAGACAGACCCGGGGCAGGGGTCTCTTCGATTACTTTCTGGTTTCTTCGCTGGACCGAACAGTCCCGGTCTCCTAAAATCAGCGCGTTGCCCCGGCCGTCCCCGAATATCTGAACCTCAATGTGCCGGGCCGCGGCAATATATTTTTCCAGGAACAGGCCACCATCGTTGAAATTGTTTTCACTTAAGCGTTTGATTCGGTCCCAGGCCTGGGAGAGTTCATGGTCTGATTGGCAAAGGGCCATGCCGATACCGCCGCCGCCCGAGGTGCTTTTAAGCATGACGGGGTAGCCGATGTCCATGGCCGCCACAAGGGCGTCTTCCATGGACGGCAGAAGTTGTGAGCCCGGCACCAGCGGCACATCGAATTTTTCTGCCAGTTGCCTGGCGCGATGTTTCAGGCCGAATTCCCGGATATGGGCGCCGCTTGGCCCAATGAAGCTGATACCGGCCTTTGCGCACTGGTCGGCAAAATCGGCATTTTCGCTTAAAAATCCGTAACCCGGGTGGATGGCCTGGGCCCCGCATTGCCGGGCGGCGGCTAAAATACCTGTTGTGTCCAGGTAGCTCTGCGCGGCGGCAGGCGGCCCGATCAGGATGCTTTCGTCGGCTTCCAGCACATGCATGGCATGGGCATCGGCCTCGGAGTAAACTGCCACCGAGGCAATATTCATTTTTTTCAGGGTGCGGACGATTCTTACTGCAATCTCACCCCGGTTGGCCACCAGTACTTTTGTGAACATGATTGCTTTCCCTTTCAGGCCGGATCCCAGATGGTCATTTCCACGGGCGTGGGGTTATATGCATTGCAAGGGTTGTTGAGCTGGGGGCAATTGGAGACCAGCACCAGGACGTTCATTTTGGCTGTCATCTCCACATATTTCATGGGCTGGGAAATGCCGTCCTCAAAATTGGACCCGCCTTCCGGGTTTACCGGTACGTTCATGAAAAAGTTGATGTTGCAGACCTGGTCGCGTTTGTTCATGCCGTTGCCCCAGTCCAGAAGGGTTTTTAAAAAGATATCCCTGCACGAGTGCATATACCGTTTGTCAAAGTCATACCGGGCGGTATTACTTTCGCATGAGCAGGCGCTGCCCAGGGTGTCATGGCGGCCGCAGGTGTCGGCCGTGACCGTGAGCATGATATTATTCTCATTGGAGCGAATGTCCGTACCCGTGGAGATATAGACGTTTTTTTGTTCCCTCATGGTGTTTGCGGCGTGGTAACGCTCATGGGTGTTGTCCGCGTTAAAAAATATAGTGTCCACGGCCTGGTTGCCGTGAAGATCGGTGATTCTAAGGGTCTGCCTTTTTTTTACAAGATGCATCCAGCCGTCTCCGGCCGAAACTTTCTGTGTAAATACAGCATTTGAGGTATCCAGAGGACTTTGGGTCAATGAAATGGTCATTATGGTTCCTTTCATATGCAAACGAATCAAATCAAAATTTATAAATCAGATCGTGATGCCGCCATATTACAAATGATATTGTTCTGTATTGACAAAGCCCCGCGCGTTTTCGGGGCAGAATGTGCGACAAGCATCATCCTCATGCGCAGGGGGACAATCCATGACGGCTATTTTTACCGGTTTTCTTAGATATTGACTTGAGGGATTAAGGGGATGCATGCCGGTGTCCAGCACCATCAGGGTATCCATCTCCGCTCTTAGGGTCACGCTGCTGCCCGGTTTTGAAAAATTTTCAACAAAGAAGAGATCCCCATTGTCCGATACCCCCACTTTTGAGAAGAAATTGATGGTTTCGGTAAAATCTCTTGGGCCAAGGGCGTGTTTGGCAAGTTCCACCATTAAGGAGTCGTAACCGTTGCGATGAAAGTCATTGTGGTGGTCCTGGTAACTTTTGCCACCAAAACAGGCCTGGATCATGTCGGCATTGGACACCCCGCAGATGACATCGTTCCAGCCGCAGGTATCCGCGATGACAGACATGAGAATCCGGCCCATATCCGAATAGATGCAGTGGCCCTGGGTAATATATGAAATATGCTGGATTTTAAGCGTATCTCCCATATTGTAGCGCTCGCTGGGGTTGGCGGCATTGTAGAAAAGCGCCGATGCATTGGCCCCGCCTTCAAGATCCGTGAGCTGTACGGCGGATCCTTTCTTGATAATATGAGACCAGTTCCACCCGCCTGGAACAATCGTTTCAAAGCGCAGTTTTCCAACAATTTCATTGTTTTGAGGTAGTGTATTATTCATTTTTCGTTCCTTTTTTTTTCATGGATTGGCGGCATCAGGACAGATGACAGCACAAGTTTACAGTTTTCAACGCCTTTGCATGCCCGGATCTCTTTGACGATTTTGTTCAGTGTGTCCACAGGACCCTGCACCAGGAGCACTTCAAGGGAGTAGTCCTTTTCAAGCAGCACATTGAGGCAGGAGATTACCGAATCGATATGATTGCGTTGAATGGTGACCAGACGGGTTTTCAGGTCCGCCTGGGCCTCGTTGTAAAGAAGGGTGATGGTGCCTGCCATGATGCGGCTGCCGCTTTGTTCATAATGGTCCAGAATGGTGTTGCGAATCATCTGGGCAACGGCCTGGCTGCGGTTGCGATATCCGCCATCGCCAACCATCTTGTCCAGTTCCTCTGTCAGCTGTACCGGCAGAGACACGCTTATTCTCTGGGTTTTATCGTTGTTTGAATTGCTCATTCTTGTTTTTCCTTTTTCATGCCGGTTACAATATGTCGTCATTGACCTGGGTCAGGCGGATGATGGGAAGACGGTCCTCGTCATCATTATGGGGGTGAATCAGTCTTTCGATATGGGCCTTGGTGGCCAGAAATTCCGGGTTCAGATGCTGTTTGACGGAACGGGGCTGTTCCACCGGCACCTCAATGATTTCCCGGACCCGTCCCGGACGGGCGTCCAGCACCAGGATCCGGTCCGACAGATAGACAGCCTCATCCAGGTCATGGGTAATGAAAATGATGGTGATATCCACATTCTGCCAGATCTGGAGCAGATAGGCCTGCATCTTTGCCCGTGTCTGGGCATCCAGTGCGCCAAAGGGCTCATCCATCAACAACACCCTGGGCTGGTTGGCCAGGGCCCGGGCAATGGCCACCCGCTGCTGCATGCCGCCGGAGAGTTGATGGGGGTAGTGGTCTGCGAACTGATCCAGCCCTACCATGTCTATCCACTGCATGGCTTCGGCTTCTGCCTGGCTTTTTCCGGCAACCTCCAGGCCGAACATTACATTTTTTTTAACCGTCAACCAGGGGAACAGGGTATAGCCCTGGAAAACCATCCCCCTTTCAGGACCAGGTTTTTCAACTTTGTTGCCGTCCAGCAGCACCTGGCCGGATGTGGCGGTCTCAAGGCCGGATAAAATACGGATCAAAGTTGATTTGCCACACCCCGAGGCACCGATTACCGAAAGGAATTCCCGGCGGTACGCTTTAAAGGATACCGATTCAAGGGCGGTGATATTTCCCATTTCAGCGTGGAATACCTTGGTGATATTTTCCGCCTCAAGGATGACATCCCGCTCTTTTAAACGCTTAAACCGGTCGGCAACCTTTGGACTCTGTTCCTTATAACTGGGCAGTGTCAGTATACTCATATCTCGTGTCCCTGTTCTTTAAAAAGGTAAATGTGGTGTCCCTTGAGCCGGTAAAGGTTTCAAAAACAATCTGGAAAAAGGTATTGCGCCGCCCGCCGGTCCATACAAAGACATTGCGTCCGATCCAGGCCAGCACCATATCCGTGGAGAGCCCGATAAACCCGATGATCAGAATGGCCGCATAGACATTTTCATAAATTCGGTACTTGGCCTGCTGGTTGATGAACCAGGTGATGCCGGTGCTGGTGCCGACCACTTCGGCCACAATGAGGTAGGTCCATGCCCAGCCCAGAAGAATCCGAAGATCCAGGAAAACATGGGGGGCAATGGCCGGCAGCACGACTTTCTTAAACAGGGTGCCGCCGCTTGCGCCAAGTGTCTGGGCCGCCTCCAGCAGGGAGGACGGCATCAGACGGGTGGTGTTGGCAATGACAAGCACCTGCTGAAAAAAAGTACCGATGAAAATAATGGCAATTTTGGGCGCATCGTTAATCCCTAAAATCGCCACGGCGAGGGCCCCGAATACCGGTGCCGGCATGTACCTGAAAAATTCCATAAAGGGCTCGGTCAGCTTGGAGAAAAAATCAAACACCCCGCAGATGATCCCCAAAGGCACGCCGATGATGGAAGAGAGTAAAAAACCGTAAAACACCACCCGGATACTGTGGGCCAGACTTTCATGGAGCCACGGGTCTCCCGGTCTTCGGGGTTCGGTTTTAAATGAGGTATAGACAGCTGTCAGCACCTTATGCGGCGGCGGAAGATAAACAGGGTTCACGCGTTTTCCGGTTGCAAGTTGGCTTTCGCTTTGGGCAAGCCGTCTGTTTTCTTCCTCAAAGAGATTGCGCTTTACCCGCTGGCCTTCTTCAAAATAGATACTGTCTCCGGCAGACTGAATCTCCATCATGGGATGCCATAAAAAGGGCAGGTAACTGACCGCCGACCACACCAGCAGGGGGAGTATAAAGGAGAGCAGTATCAACACTGCTTTTTTCCTTGCCGGAAGCGGCTTTTGAATTGAAAACCAGGTCATGGCTTTGTTTCCTTATTTCAGCAGCGTGTTGGTGAATGACGGGTCAATGACCTTTTTGGTATTCACAGGCTTGTCGTATACTTTATTTTCAATCATGAACTTGTTTGAAATTTCACTGGAGCCGTACAGGCTTGAAAATCCATCGCCGGGTTTAAAGGCGGCCGCCGCTTCCTGTAAGGTGAAAATCTTGGTTCCTTTAAGAAACGGCTCGTACTCTTCGGGGGGCAGGGCAACACGGGAAGAGAGAATTTCAAGCATCTGCTTGCTGTTGGCCGGATCTTTCATATAAGAAACGATGTCGTACCAGGCGGCAACGATGTTCTGCCAGTCTGCCCGACGTTCTATAAGAGAGTTGAGGGATACGGCCAGGGTGTCGTAAATCAGGCCGGGGGCGTCGGCACTGGTATAGACCTGTGCTGAGCCGTGCACGGATTTTAGGGCCTGGCCTGAATTGGGCTGCCATGCAACAATGGCATCCACGTCGCCGGAGGCCAGAACCTGTGCTGTCTGATGGGTGGGGATGTTCACCAGGGTCACATCTTTTTCCGTCAATCCGTTGTCTTTAAGGGCGTTGATTAACAGCAGATGGCTGACACAACCTATCTCAACCCCGATTTTTTTACCTTTCAAATCTTTAACGGAATCAAGTCCCGGGGCAGCCACGATTTTATCATTCCCATTGCTGATATCATTGACCAGGATCATGATATTGCGGGAACCAGTGGCATTCAGGATCAGGGCGTCACCGTTGGTTACGCAGACAGCATCAACTTTTCCGGCTGCAAACGCATCCATTGAAGCCATGTACTCAAACCATTTGAGTTCCACTTCCACCCCGTGTTTTTCAAAAAAGCCCTGCCTGACACCAATATCCCAGGCAATCCAGCCCGGCCAGTCACTGTAAGCGATTTTCAAGGGGGCTGCATTGGCGCTGCCCAAAGCAACAAACAAACACGTTAAGATAAGCACTACTTTGGATTTTAATTTCATGGGGTCTCCTGATGTATTATTACGTTTTTATAAAAAAGTATTACCATTGCTGAGACCATATAGCAAACTCGGATTCGATGCAACCCCTAAAATGTTAAAAATAATTTTATTAACTATCACAAAATATGATTATGATTATGGTGTTTTAACGTGAAAGTTAAAGCCTGATGCAGTATGTGTGTTCAGACCTGATATTTTGATTCTTGAACTGAAAATAGATGTATAAGTAATAATAATTTTACTATTCGTAATAAAAATGTTGCAACATTGTACCGATCCCGGTTAGGAGTGATTTTGAAACCGCTTGAATTTGGATACAGCCGGTGCTGGCAGTTTCAGATTGCATTTTTTTTTGATTAATCCTCAAGAAATTTCGGTAAGAAGCGGTATTTCAATTAACCGCCGGAAAGCATTGACACGATCGTTACCAGCTGATAGCTATCCCCCCAGTCAGCGCAGAATTTTTTTAATTCAATCGTGTTATGAAAACACATTAAAAAGGTATATGCGCTGAACTGCACCAAGCTGTAACCGTAAAAAATTGAATCAATTTAACAAGTCACGAAGACCTTGTTTCTTTTGAAAAAGAAATAAGTCTCGTGGCTTTTTTTATTTTGGGAGGGGGTGATCAGGGCTTAAGGGGTAGAAAAATGATGGGGAAGAGAGTTGGTTTCCCGTCAAGAATGGCCAGGCTGCTGTCCCGGTAACGATTTTTTCGGGATAGATTCATTAACCGCATTTTGTTTTTCGTGAGGAGAGATTGATGAGAGTTGTTGCAAGGGTTCTATGTGTTGTGGTCATGATGTTCATTTCCTGTGCAGCAGTAACAGCAGAGGAAACCCAGAAAACTGAAAAAACAGACGAAAACCAGGCCAGTGAAACGGTCGATCTCCAAGAAGTTGTTGTAACGGCTCCCCGCAGAGACGCGCTACCTGCAGGAGCCAAGGTTCCAGCAGCCGTGGAATCAATCACAAAGGACACAATTGAGTGCATTAATATGGTGGGGACCGAAGATATTGTTAAGTACCAGCCAAATGTACAAATGAGGAGGCTCTTTCCGGGCAGCCGTTCCCACGGCGATTCGCCGACCATCCGGGGGACGTATATTTTTACGCCAAGAACCATGGTTTTTGCCGACGGGATCATGCTCAGCAACCCTTCGGGCAGGGACACCAAATGGGTCATGGTGGCACCCGAAGAAATCGAGCGGGTTGATATTATTTATGGGCCGTATTCCGCGTTATATGGCGGCAATGCCATCGGCGGCGTTGTCTTGCTAACAACAGAACTGCCTGACGAGACTGAAATCACCGCCAATACATCCTATATATTTCAAAATTACAGACAGTATAAAACCGATGATGATCTTGGTGCATATACGACCCACCTTTCCTATGGTGACAAGTTCGGCAAATTTCATATTTTCGGTTTATACGATCGACTGGAAAGTGAAGCCTACCCGGTTTCCTTTGCCACACAACTCAAAAGCGCTGGCGGCGCGCCTTCGGGCAACACCGTTTACGGGTGGGATCAGGACCAGGATCGATCCGGGGCGGGCCGGTATATCCTAGGTTCCTATGGCTACAGCGAGGTCACCACGGACCTGTTGAAGTTAAGGCTCGCCTATGATTTCAACAGCTACACCCAGGCGGAAATCAATTTCGGATATCTGACCGGGGAGAGAAACATTGGCGATCCAGAAACCTATTTGACCGACAGCGCAGGAAACAAGGTGTACAGCGGTACGGTGGATATTGACGGTCAAAGCTACACGATTTCCGATTCCCAGTTTTATTACCAGGAGATAGAGCACGAAGAATATATGACATCTATCTCTTTTAAAAGCGAGCCGGATGAGGGGATCAAGACCTGGGCCACCTTTAGCCTTTATGATATGCCAAAAGAGACAACTCTGCGGTCGACGGAAGCGCCACCTGCCTCATCTTCCGGGGGAGCCGGACAAACCACCGATGCCGAAACCGGCTGGTATAATTTTGACCTACGGGCAAGTTACAATCCGTCAAAATTACCGATTTTGTCAAAACACACCTTTACAGCGGGGTACCGCTATGACTGGTATTACACGGACAGTGAAACATGGATTACCTCGGACTGGAAAAAAGACATAAGAACGAGCCTCTCTCTGGATGATGAAGGAAAAACATCAACCCATGCCATTTTCTTCCAGGACGAATGGGAAATTGCCGACAACTGGATTCTTTATCTGGGCGGCCGCTATGAATGGTGGAAGGCCTTTGACGGCGCCAAGACAACCGAGGTGAGCGGATCAATGGTTACAAATAACCTGGATGAAAGGTCAGAAGATTATTTTTCCCCAAAGGCTGCGATTACCTATCTGTATGGAGACAACTGGAGTTTCAGGCTTTCTGCTGCAAAGGCCTATCGATTTCCCAGTGTAAGAGAGCTTTTTTATGGGAGTATGGACGCCGACGGATATGTGGTGAACAGTAATCCCGACCTTAAATGCGAAGATGTCTTTTCCATGGATTTTACCATTACCCGAGCGTTGGGTAATGATGGCAGAGCCAGGCTCAGTTTTTTCCACAACAAGGAAAAAGATTCTATTTTCAGCCAGACCAACATCTATACCCTGGTCAAAAATTACCAGAACATTGATGAGGTCAGAAAAATAGGTGTTGAATTCAGCGTAGAAAAGAAAAATTTCTTAATTGAAGGGCTTGGGGCAATGGGCAGCATTACATACACCGATGCTGAGATCGTCAAAAATACAAACTACCCCGAGTCTGAAGGAAAGTCCTTTCCACGTGTCCCTGAATGGACGGTCAATACGGTTCTATCCTATTCTCCCATACAGGATTTGTCCATTGTTGTGGGCGGCCGGTATGCCAGCAAGCCGTACGGGGACCTGGATAACTCGGATACTGTCGAAGGCGTATACGGCTCCTATGACAGCTATTTGGTATTTGATACCAAGATCGTATATACCTTTTTGAAGAACTGGAAAATGTCATTGGGCGTGGATAACATAACAGATGAACTTTACCACAACAGCCACCCCTACCCGAGAAGGACTTACTCTGCCATGCTTGAAGCCGCTTTTTAAGCGGGTGAGAAACGGTTGTTTTGATTTGATATCGGGGCCGAAAAGAATTGTGCATGGTCTTGTGTTTTAAATTATATCCATATCTCACATCATGAATATGGTTGAGCTGGCGTTGTTCAATGTACAGGGGAGGGGCGAAAATGCTCTGGACAAGGGCAGGGCGATTTACGCCCTGCCTTTACGGGTTATGGGTTATGAATAAATAAATTTAACGATGCCATGCTGAGACTTTTCTTGGGCAATGCTTCCAGTTAAAGCCGTGGAATTTATTTTTCTTTTCAAATGCCGTTTCATCCGCATCAATCTGATATACGGTGGTTGTTCCGCTGATTTCGTTGGCCACGGCCAGCATATTTTGTCCGGTGGGACTCTGGGCAGCCGGGATAAAGGTCAAGCCCTCGGGGCCCAGATCTCCTGCTGTGCCTTCTTCGGCAACACCGTCAAAATTGCGGTTATTGAGGTACTGGACAAATTCAGGCGCCTTGGGGTCGGTGATATCATACACCATGATGCCGGAAACCCGCTCAAGACCCAGGAACAAAAAGGTTCGGCCATTGATGGTGCCAATCGTCAAACCCTCGGGTTCGGGGCCTTTGTCATCACTTCGGCTGTCAAAGGAGTCATTCTCATCATTGTTGCTGTTAAAATCAAAGGGCAGGGCGGTAGCTGTGAGCTGTTCCAGCTGGTCCCCGCTGTCAAACACCATGGCAAGCCTGTTGCCCGTGGCGGATAAAATGCTGAAAGACCGGGCACCATACGCATATAATCCGTCATAGTCACCGTCACCATCCCAGTCGCCTAAAGTCGATGTGATTTTAAGTTTGCCCAGCTTCTCTTTTTTCTGGAGTGTTTCGGCATTCGGGAATTGATCCGGGTCAAGCTCAATATCTGCAACGGTGGTCTCTTCACTGAATCCATCATAATCACGGGAGTCTCCTTCATTGGCCGTCACCAGGAACTGGTGTCCCCGGACCTGATACGCACCAATGGCGTCGGGCTGGTACATGCCGAACAGGTTGTCATAGGTGGTAATATTGATGGCATCATCCTTGTTGGAGGCATCCAGGCCGTTGCCTGAAATGTTGTGCGCTTTAAACTCCATGGGATAAATACCGATAATCTGACCGCTGTTTACATTGAGCACAGCCACGGCATTGTTCTCCTGCAGGGTCACCCATGCAAGGGCACTGTTGGCGGATACGGTAATGTATTCGGGTTCCAGGTCCTGGGCCACAGTGGCATCAGGGCCGAAAATGCGAACGCCTTTGGCTGTTAACTGACGTTTCTGGTAGTTGAATCGTTTAAATTCTGCGGTTTTAACCCGGGCACGTTGAACACCTCTGGATATATCAATAATGGAGACGGAACCTTCAGGGTCTATATCATAATCGTCGCTGGGTTCACCTTCATTGGCCACAAGGACTTTTTTGCCGTTCGGGGTAAAGGTCACCATGTCGGGCAGGGCACCCACCGTGACTTTTTTGAGGAAGGTGCCGGCTGTGTTAAAGAAAACCACCACACCATTATCCTGTTTTACTTTCGCCTGAACAGCGGCGGCCAAAAGGCCGTTATGAACCGCCACGCTGTTTACACCACCGCCGTAAGACGCCAGATCAATGGTGAAGGCTTTGGATGGATTTTCTGGGGCTGTGGTGATATCCAGGGCATCAATGGTGTTGTCCAGCGCATTGGTCACAAATAAAAGGCCGGTCTGTGCGTCAAAGGCCACGATCTCTGCGGCCCCTTCGTCAAACTCGCCACTTGCGTAAGTGCCCAGAACATTTAATTTGATTTTCGGATCAAGGCTGATAAGCGCACGGTTGTCTGTGGGTTCAAGATCGGTCCACAGCGCATAGAGCATTTGTCCCAGATACTGTACAGAGGCGTCGCTGCTGCCCATATACCCGTGAATCAGCGCTAAAGTTGCTTGGTCAGGTTTTTCATCCCCTGTGTAGTGGGCAGCAAATGCGTCGGCCACGTAAGGGGATAGAGCTTGTGCCGTTGCAGCATCCACCCCGTATGAGGAGGCCAGAAAGCTTTGGGCAAGGTTTATCAGCCCTTCGTAGAGGTAGTTGTTGGCATATTCAGCAAATGAGTCAAACTGCGCTTCATCATCAAGGCCGGCGTTATAGTCATAATCAATGTCTGTAATGTGACGGGTCTCTATCTGGGCGGCATTGTTCCCGTGCAGGGTTACAATGCGGTAGGGGCAGGGGGCGGTGACAAGGGAGCCTGTTTCGATATCATAGAGTACCGCGTCATCGGTGGTGCCTGTTGTTTTGGTGATGTCATTGGCATGGTAATGGCCTGTGAATACGATTTTAAGTCCGGCATCGGCCAAGGTGCCGGCCACGGTTTCATAATCGTCAATCACATAGTCTGCAAAAGCTGTGGCCTGGCCAGCGTAGTGCTCGGTCATGCCGTGATGCTGGAATGCGACTACTTGTTTGCCGGCAGCTTTAGCCCGTTCAACCACACCGGCAGCCCAGGCCAACGTGGTCTGGCTGAAAGCACCGCTGGTTTCAGGAGAGCCTTGGACCAGGTTGTCATCATATTTGCAGGAGTCCAGGGAGATCAAAACCACCCCGGGCACTGCCTCAACCGCATAACTCAACGAGTCAGAGTCATGCATGGTAGCTTCACGATAACCAAAATCAGCATAGATGGCTGCAAATTGTGCGGCAGACACATTATTAACGGCCGTTGCGACTTCACCATCGTAGGATGCGGCGTGGGGATTGTTGATATCGTGGTTGCCGGGTGCCACAAATACAGCTATTCCGGCATCTTCCAATTGTTTTAAATACGCGGCAAATTCCTGGTGGCTAATTAAGGCGCCATCTTTGGTCAGGTCGCCCGGAACGATAACAAAATCAATGGGGCTTTCGGTATTTGCTGCAATGATTTTTTCTATCACAGCCTTGGTCAATGCCTCACTTTCACGGATCAGCTTGCGGTCCTGGGCCAGGTACGTTTCAAAGGCCGTGCCTTCGGTGCCAAGATCCGTATCATAATAATGCGGATCGGAAAAAACCGCAAACCGGACGGCAGCAAATGCCTTGACCGAAGGCGCTCCGAGCAGAAGAACGGCTGTTATCAAAACAGCGAACAGACGCGGGAACATAATTTTCTTCCTTTTTATTCTATGGTTAAAATAATTTAGTCCCGCAGAAGGGTACGCTCTTCTGCGGGACCAGTTTTAATTTCTTGTAAAATTTGATGGTTCCGCTTTTATCCCTGGCGTAAAATACCAGGGTTTTATTTGGTTCGTGTTTATTTTTGGATAGACGGAATATTTTGAAAGCTTTAGAAAAAGTCTGCTGCTTAGTTATCAGATAGGCTTTTCAGATGGGGAGGGTTTTAGGACTGAAACCGGTCAGAAAGGGAGATATAGGTATTTTTCAACTTCGTGGGATCTATATCGCGGAAATTTTAAAACGTTAGATAGTTATTCTTTGCCAGAGCCGTGAATGAGTTGGTTGCAATAGTAACCGTTGCACATTCATCCAGCGCACTCCAGATTAAGGTTGTTTAGCAAGCATTTTAATGTTGCAGAAGGGGACATAAAACAGACCTGGGCATTGAGACCACGGTCAAAAAGGCCATCAATAGTTGACATCATTGTGCTTAAACGCTGTTTATAATGCCGATTCCAGCTCATTTATCGGTTCACCGCAAAATGGGCATATTTTCATTTGATTATCTTCTATGGTTCCCTCAAAAAAGAACCAATCCCCGCCGCATTCTGATTCGTAATGATTTTCATTGGCATCAACGATTTTCCAATCACATTTTTCCATATTTCCATCCTGTCTGTTATAGAAGTTAACATTTAACTTTACAGCAAAAGGAGATAACTAAAAGCGAAAGAGAAACCCACACTCATTCAGTTACTATGGATTTGATTATACATTCTTTGAATGTCTTTGATGGGAATCAAGGTGATAAAATATTGATCCCATAATTTCGGTTCAAGCGAAAATTCATTCTAATACATATTGCAGCGTAATACAAATTTGTTGTATGGGTTGGTTCAATTTTGCCGGGGATTGTTGAACCCAAAAGGATCAAATCACCATACATCACCACATATCAAGGGATGGATTTCGTAAAGGAAGAAGTTCCCAAACAATTTCTCGTCCGGGAACTTTCTAACAAATTATACCGCTGACTATAAAGCGGTTACATTTACTGCAGAAGGCCCTTTCTTGCCTTGTTCAATATCGAATGAAACACGCTCCCCTTCTTTCAAGGATTTAAAGCCTGATTTATTGATGGCAGAATGATGCACGAAGACATCTTTTCCTCCATCATCTTGTTCGATAAATCCAAAACCTTTTGAGTCATTAAACCATTTCACTGTGCCTGTAGCCATATTGGCGATCTCCTGTATTGGAAATAAATAAAATGAGTTTCAAGCTATTCTGATCCTATTCGGGGAATTGCATTTTAAATACTTGTGCTTTACTTGAAACAAAGATTTTATAGCTATAGATTGGAATACCAGTGAAAGTCAAGTAATAAATGGCGATTTAAGTCTTCCTTTAGGTCCGCTAAATTTTTTTTTATATGAAAATACCAATGAGTTGCTAATGTTCTTTTATGCTTTGTTGTGGGGCGAGCCTGGGTGCTGATAGACCAGGTCGGCCCACGGCCGTTATAAAAATATTTCCGGCTCTTTTCTATCCTGGCAGTTTTGATGTAGCGCTTGAATAGCGGATTGAAAATTCGGTTCGTTCATTTGCCTTGCTTCTTCCGGACAGATCCTCACACATGCAAAGCATATAAGACATTGCCACCTATCTGTCTGAGTTAGATCTTCAGAGGAAATTGCTCCAGTGGGACACACATCGGCACATTGTCCGCACCTTGTGCATTTTGATACGTCTGTTTCAGGGGTTAGGGCTACCATTGATCGTGCTTCTTTGATCATATTCAGATGTACAGGCTCGATATATGGAGACTGACCGGGAATTGTAATAGCTGTTAAATGCCCAGATGATTCCACATGTTGCAGTTTTTTTCGAATCGCGACACCAAATTCCTGCGCTTTTCGGATATCACTGTCATCAGGGCGATTTGGTGCAATCGGATAAGTCGTTGATGAATATGAATGCTCGGCGACAAAGGCGCCGCCGGCTATGGGAATAAATTCAGCATCAACGGATATATCATGTAATTCTTTGAGGGCATCTTCAAATGCCCTGTTTCCATATACTGCAACTAGCACAACAGGTGTCTGCGCGGCGTTCAATGAAGTTAAGTAGGGTAAAATTTCCTCTGGTACACGACCGTAATATACGGGCGTTGCAAGAATAACAATATCATCTTCGCTAAATGATGGTTGTTCCCCGCGTTGCGACCTTTTAGTTATATCAATTATCTCAAAGAATTCAGGATGAATGCCCTGGGTAATATTTTCTGCAATTGTCTTTGTTGTCCCGGTTGGCGAGAAGCATAGACAACGAACTGATTTGATTTTCATTTAATGCCTCCTTGTTTAAACTGATAACACGTTATGCTGTCATTTCTTTTATCGTTTGCCAGACCTCAAGACGCCTAGTCCATCACATAAGGTTCCAGGTCGCTGGAATCAACATCGTTTTCGGATATGGCCGTATATTGAACGGATGCGCCGGACTCATGAACCGCTTCGGGGTTGCCTGAAACCAAAAAATGAAATGAGGGAAGCGCCCGGCCTTCAG